>JAEWUD010000032.1 GCA_023397475.1 Bacillota bacterium | reverse complement strand
TGACCAATTTTTCAATGCTTGGTGCTGTGATCCTGTTTTCCATTAGTTTAGCCCGCAGCTCATCTTTTTCGAAGGGTGTAAGTCCTTCTACCAATAAAAGAATGTCTTCGATAGTTGCCATAGCTTTGCTCATCCTTTCGAGAAAGTATCGAATAAATTATATCACAATCTCCTAATTTTGCAATATTACTAATTTATCAACTATTAATTGTGACACAGCCTTTTTTTTTTGAGGGGGTAGATTGCGAGTGTTTTTGTAATGATAGTGTTCTCATGGCGAGATATCAATGAAATTTACCGCCTAAAACGGTGTTTTTTTGATTCTAGGCGGTATACGAGTGTGTGAAAACGATGTTTGTTTTCGATGATTAATATGCTCATTGTTAGATTTCGTTATTATTAGATATAGCTAAATCAGAAACGTATCAAAAATGACCTGTTTTTTATCAATGATTACCGCCTAGATCGCGAAAATTGAACTTCTAGGCTGTATTCTTATGAAAAACTCCAACACGCGGCAACGCGTCGAAACGCCTGTCGATGAAGACCGGTTCGAAACGATCCATCTTACGTAACTTCTGATGCCCCCGAAGTACAATCACCGATCAAATACCCCGACCGAAACAGCAACAATCTCCGGCGCCAGGCCTCTCGCGACTCGCAATCGACATGCTCCCTCTTCCCCCGGAATGACGTCGTCTGCCCGCTACTTTTCGCGCACCTTAATACGCCTCACTTCTGCCCGCCACTATTCGCGAAAATACGACCGCTTCATCTCAACTCTCCCGCCACTTTTCGCGCACCTCTATACGCTACATACCCGAGTCATCCTCCCCAACGACCCCGTATCGCGCCAAATAGGTGACGATCAGCTCGTCGAGCAGAGGCTCCGAGCTCTTCAAGCTCTCGCCATCTGTGAATAACGCCGGGTAGGTCAACAAGCCCTCGACCATGCCGTAGAAGACGCGCGCGGCGAGTTCCGGTGAGGAGAAGGCGATTTTGTTGTCGTCTTTGGCGTTTTGGAGCCACTGGAGGAATGCGCTGTAGGGTGAGAACTGGCTGCGGGTGGCCCGGCCGAAACCGATATCCATCAGGAAAACGGAGGTGAGGAGCTTGGACAGACTCCTGCGGACGGGATCGTTGATCAGGAAGAGCTCCGCGCGAGCGAACTCCTTCAACTGATCCGCGATGGGCTGCGCCGCGTCATAGCGGATGGGTTTGATCTTGTCACGCTGCTGTAGGAAGTCCCTCACAATCTCCTCGAAAAGCACCTCTTTGCTGGAAAAATGGTTATAGATGGTGCGTTTCGCCACTCCCGCTACGTCCGCGATGTGATCCATGCTTGATGCTTCAAAGCCGTATTTTGTGAAAACGGCGATCGCGCCTTCCAGGATCGCTCGACGTTTCTGGCTGGTGTCGCGTTTCTTCCTAGGCTTCCGGGTCTCGTCCATAAGAGTTCCTCCGTTGTGTGGGGCTTTTTTGACGACGTTCGGGACATATTGTGGTCCGCCGAATGGGGCGATTGGGAATTTGCCGTGTGGAGCGATTTTCATCCGGCGAAAACCGGCCATTTTTCGCCGATTTTTAGGGCAATTTATTTTGCACTGATCGGTGCAATATATTCTTGACAACAACTAATTTGCACCGTATAGTTTAATCTATCACAAATTCGAAAGCAACTTGAGGAGGTTTTTATGGAGTTCTCAAGAAGCAAAGACGCGAAAAGAGCCGGATTCTTCTACTTCGCTTTCTTCCTGACCTGCGTCATTGCCGGCGCCGTGCGTTCCAATCTCCTGATATACGCCGACGCGACGAAGACCGCCGAGCATCTGCGGGATTATGAGTGGCTTCTGCGCATCAGCTCCGTGATCGATCTGATCTCCGCTGTCCTGTTCCTCATGGCGGCCTGGGCTCTCTACGTTCTGTTGAAATCCGTCGACAAGAATATCGCATTGCTCTTTCTCCTACTCAATGCGGCTGGCGTGGCGGTCCAGTGCTGCAGCCTGCTCTACACCTTCACGCCCATGTTGACCGCGGGCAGCCAAGATCTCCAGAATGCCTTCTCCCCGACCCAGCTGAGCACGTTCAATCTCCTCTCTCTCAACCTGCATAAGAGCGGCTTCAATATCGCCCAGATCTTCTTCGGCTCATGGCTCTGCCCCCTCGGCCTCCTCGTCTATCGGTCCGACTTCCTCCCCAAATGGCTCGGGATACTGCTGATCGCCGACTGCTTTGGCGTCCTCCTGTGGTTCCTCCAATCAGCTCTCCTCCCGGACCTTGCCTTCATCACCGTGCCGGGACTCGCCGTGAGCTTCGCCGCGGAACTCTCCCTGAGCCTATGGCTGATGATCAAAGGAGCGAAAGAGCCGCCCCCAAACGGCAAACAAGTACAGGATTCTGGGAGCGCGCGTTCGGAATGACCGGAGCGATAGGACGCCTTTTCGGGAAAAGAGATAACAGGTGTTGGGGCATACGAAGCCGCAGCGGTATAGAGCCAAAAGCGATCTGATTGGAGGCAGGCAACTGGACTAGCGGGTAATTTCGCAATAATTGCCTTTTTATTCATTCTGAAACCAGACAGGCGGGTAATTTTGTAATGATTGCCGTTTTATCTTTCTGAAGCCAGACAAGCGGGTAATTTTGTAATGATATTATTCTCATTGAGAGTTATCAATGAAATTTACAGCCTAGATCGTCAATTTTTCGATTCTAGGCGGTATTCGAGTGTGTGAATACGGGTTTTTTATTCGATGATTATTATACTTATAGATTGATTTCCTTGATAATAGATATGCCTATACTGCAAATTCCTCGAAAATGGCCTATTTTTCTTCAATGATTACCGCCTAAATCGTCAAAATTAAGCATTTAGGCTGTAATTCTATAAAATTTAGCATCACAGAGCTCCTTTTCGCAGAAATTTTGTGCTCCGCCACTCGGGATCGGAACTACCATCACAGCATGCAATCTCCCCATCCGTCGCCCACTCCTTGCAATTCCAACCCACGCGAAAACACCCGCCATTTTATCTGAAATGACGGGTGTTTGAATCTTCTGATGTTCGGTTTGACCCGCGGCGCCCGCCCCCTCGCGCCTTAGTCTGTCACGCGAAGTTCCTGCTCTCTGCTTTTCGCCCTTATTTATACAGGAAGTTATTCTCAATAATGTACACGTTCATCGTGTCCTCGGGCAGATCGTCTTTGGAGATCGCGAGGATGTCGTCGAAATAGGTGACTTCGCCGTAGCGCTCGACCATTTCTTCGACACCGACCTGGCTGTAATGCGTCGGGATGATGATCTTGGGGTTCAGCTGTTCCATGAGTTCGAAGCCCTTATCGTTCACGAGGTCCATGTTGGAGTAGCCGTTCTCGAATTGCATGATTGCGATGTCGATCTCGCCGAGCGCCGCGAGCTGGTCCTCGAGGAGGGCTTCCTGGCCGATGTCGCCCATGTGAGCGATACGCAGGCCGTTTACTTCATAGACGATGATCATGTTGTCCGGCGGGTCTTTGACGAAGTTCTTGCTGTGGGAGGAGCCGATTGTGTAGACGTGAAAATCACCTACGGTGAGGTCGGCCGCCGTGTACAGGATCTTCTCGCAGGTGCAGGCGTCCGTGAAAAGCGCGTCGTTGTGGTCGCCGTGGTTGTGCGTCGACGTGATCAGGATCGGGGTCAGAAGGAGCTTGTCTGCCGTCGGCATTTCGGTCGGGTCAAGGACAACCGTCTCGTTGTTGGACGATGTGATCAGATAGGAGTTGTAGGGATAGGTCGCGCTGTTCGAGATCGTGCGGATCTCGACCTTGCCGGATGTATTCGGCGGCAGCGTCGGCTGCGGAGCTGTCGTCTCGACGGTCGTAGCTTCGGTAGTAGCGGTGGTGGCCTGTGTCGGGGCGGCCGTGGTGGCCTCCGTGGCACTTGTCGCGGGGGCGGCGGCGGTACAGCCGGCCAGTAGCAGGGCAGTTAACAGAAGTGCAGGTAACGTAACTCTTCTCATGGTTTCGTCTCCTTATGGAATATCAGGAGCCGCGGGAATGCGTCCCACATCCCTCGTCTTACTCATGCCAACAGCATAGCAATCGTTGTTCGCGAAAAGAATGTAAAATGCGCAGTGTTTCTTGTACTATTTGCTATGGATGAACCTGTCAGCCCCAGTTCGGTGTGATGTAGGGAACGCGGTTCATGTAGATGCTCTCGATCCTGTCGACGATGGGGCCGCCGTCCTCGATCGAGGCGTGATAGGCGGCGACCCATTCCGGATCTGCGCTAAATGCGGCGAAGGCCTCGTCGCTGTGCTGTTGGTCGCGAAATTCGCAGATGTAGTAGATCGTCTCCTGCCCGTCCGCGTTCTCGAAAAAATCGCAAACCTTGATGCCGTGCTTCTTGAACATCTCGAGCGTGACTTCGCTGAAACGCTTATGTATAGCCGGTAGACGGCCCGGGTGCATATGGTAAATTCTGAGTTCATAGATCATATCGTGTTCCTCCGTGTTCTTTACTCGTGGTGTGATGCAAATGCTTCCGCATTTATTTCGCGCGAGGCGATGGATGTCCCCACGCGTTACGATTCATGATATCTATTATAACGCATGTCGGGGACGCAATTTATGTCCTTACACACAGAAAATTTCTATAAGAATTCTTGATGTAGCAGACTTTTCTTTCTCTTACTAGCAATCGTGTGTTATAAATAGATGAAATCAGGCTTACGGGGGACTCGTTATGGATGTGTTTTCATTTATTACGCTTATCGGAGGTCTGGCTCTTTTCCTGTATGGAATGCACGTCCTTTCCGACGGTCTCGCGAAGATCGCAGGCGGCAAACTTGAGAGAATGCTCAAGAAGATGACCTCCAATCCGGCAAAGAGTCTCCTGCTCGGAGCCGGAGTTACCGCAGTCATACAATCATCCTCCGCGCTGACCGTTATGCTCGTCGGTCTGGTGAATTCCGGCATTATGGATCTCTCCCGAACAATCGGCGTCGTTATGGGTTCAAACATCGGTACGACGTTCACGGCCTGGATTCTTAGCCTTGCCGGTATAGAGAGCGATAATTTTTTTGTCCAGTTGCTCAAACCCTCTTCTTTCTCCCCCCTACTGGCCTTCATCGGCATCATCTTGATCATGGTTGCCAAGAAACAGCGGAACAAAGACATCGGAACGATTATGGTCGGTTTTGCAGTCCTTATGTTCGGAATGCAAACCATGAGTGATGCGGTGAGTCCGCTGGCGGATTCGCCCGAGTTCACCGGTATTCTGACCATATTCACAAACCCGCTTCTCGGTGTTCTGATCGGCGCGCTCTTTACCGCCGTAATCCAAAGCTCATCAGCTTCGGTCGGCGTTTTGCAGGCCCTGACAATGACCGGAAGCATCTCGTACGCGGTCGCGATCCCGATCATCATGGGACAGAATATCGGCACCTGCGTTACCGCGCTGCTCTCCAGCATCGGAGTTACCAAGAACGCCAAACGTGTCGCGATCGTACATGTCACCTTCAACATACTTGGCACGGCGATTTTCCTTACGATCTACTTGATTTTGGATGCTCTTTTCAAATTTGCTATCTCAGATGTTGCGGCGAGTCCGATCGGCATTGCCATCTGCCACAGCACCTTCAATGTTCTTACGACCTTGTTCCTCTTTCCCTTCCAGAAACAGCTTGAGAAAATTGCCAGATTTGTCGTGCGCGACATAAACGTCCACGAAGAGACGTCTTTCCTTGATGAGAGACTTCTTCAGACACCGTCATTTGCGATTGCCGAGAGTGAGAATATGGCTGTCAAAATGGCGTATATCACCAAGAACGCCATTTCAACTGCGATATCCGTGCTGGAGAACTTCAACGAGAAGAAGATCGCGGAGGTTGTCGAGCAAGAGCAGACGCTCGACATGTATGAAGACAAACTTGGCACCTATCTTGTCAAGGTATCGAGCAAAGCACTGAGCGATCGAGACAGCATTGAAGTCTCCAAGCTTCTGCACAGCATCGGAGACTTCGAGCGAATCGGCGATCACGCGCTCGACCTTACAGACGTTGCCCGCGAAATGCACGACAAGGAGCTGTCCTTCTCTCGTAAAGCAATGGCGGATGTACATGTACTCAGCCAGGCGATCGAAGAAATCGTTACGATCACCGTAAAGGCATTCGAGGAAACGGATCTGCAGCTGGCCACAAGCGTCGAGCCACTCGAGCAAGTCATCGATTCGCTGATCAAGCAGATCAAGCTCGGCCATGTCGAGCGTTTGCAGGCTGGTGCCTGCACGCTGCAATTAGGATTTGTTTTCTCGAATCTATTGAACAATTTCGAACGCGTCTCCGATCATTGCTCCAACATTGCCGTCGGCATCATCGAACTCGAGCGCACCAGTTTCGATACGCACGAGTATCTGAGCCATGTCAAAGATGGCAGCGACGCAGAATTCACAGAGCTTTTCAACAGCTACGCAGAGAAATACACGCTCGCTTCCGAGAAAGCCAAGAAGTAAACCATCGCTTGCGCTTCACTCTCCGAGGCACTTGATATACTCCGCTACGCAATAATCGTTCTCCAAGTCGTCCGCATCCAGTCCGGCGAAAGCTGTGAGCTCGTCGTGAAGCGCCGAGCTTCCTTCCACCAGGAAGAACCGGCTCTTTGTCTCTAGACCGATGATAATGGGACTTCCCCGGTAGATGGCCTCCCGGTCCTGATAGAGAATCCTACCGGGACCTTCGTTGCACAGGAGGAACACCCGCGTATCGAGTCTGGCTCCGGGCGGTACTTTTCGCACGAAAAAATCATTCAACAAAATATTCTGCGCGACAACGTTGTGAAGGCGCGGGTCTTCGGAGGCGATGACGGGATAACGGGATTCGAGATAGGAGGAAATCTCGTCGGCGCTCTTGCGGTTCGGGGAGAGGCGCAGGCGATACTCGGAGGCGATATTGCGCCAGGCGAGGACGTCTTCCGGGGTTGGGGCGTGCGTCAGCATATGTTGCTCCTTTCGGGGGGTGCTCTTATCATTCATCCAACAATGTCACAGCATTCGCAGATACTCGCTGAAACTTGAAGCAGGCAGTCGTCTCCGCTTCGCCAACATATGCTTCCAGATGTCATCTGCTTCTGATAGTGTGATGTACTCTGTTGCATATGCTTCTCGTAAAATATCAGCCGTTGTAAGTATTTGTAAGTCGAATTCCTGCGCATAATTTGTAATATCCTTCAGGTTATTGCTCGCAATGATTCCGTGATTGAACTTCGCAAGAACAAGTGCGGACGCTTCACCGTTACCGATCACAGGCATTCCATTGCGCGGATTCTTCGTAAGTTCCCGGAATAATCTAGCCTCATCGGTTCCGTGTTCGATGTTCATCTTGATCACAGCTCGCGTGAGGATCATATTATCGAGTATTCGAAGTAGGTGCTCTACACCGCGACGGCAGAATTCGTCATATACATATTCCGGTATGACGATGCGTCCGTGATAACGCAGGAGAATAATATCTTCCCTTCCTACCCATAGGAAAGATGACAGGCAATCCGTGTCAAAAAACATCTTCTCAGTCATAATCTTCTTCGGAGGCATTATCGCCGTAGACGATATCCGATCGATACGCATCCAGGAGCCACTCTTCGTATTTCCCCGAAGAGACAGCCCCTTTCGTATAGAGTTCATCTGCCAACCGCAGATAACTCCCCGTCGTCATGTACTGACTTCCTTCCGGAGTTGGAAGATAAAGATCTGTCGTGTATCCCAGACGACGGGCGGTACTGATGACGTTCTTCTCGAGCGCCTGAGATTCCGACGCCGTGATAAACTTATCGGCCTGCAACCGAACCAATGTTGCCTGATGGCTCATCCCAAAGTACTGCTCGATCCGAATCACATCATCCATCGTAAGTTTGGATGTTGCCCGATCCATGTCGACTTGTATAAAGTGATGAAGCGATTCATACGGTGCAAGGAAAAAGGACGCGAAAAGATCCGCTTCCTTCTCAAGATCTGTTCTTGTCCCGGCTATGTCCTTCGCACAGACAATCGTACGGAACTCCGTGTGAAAATAGAGGTGACATAATTCATGCGCCGCCGTGAACCGCTGACGGCCCTTCGAAAGACGAGAGTTAATGGCGATCAGACGAATGCCTTCATCCTTCACAGTCATACCGCTAATGTTGTCACTCATCGGACAGAATACTACAGTGAGATCCTTGATTGCTCCTAATAACGCGAATATATCAACAGGCGAGCCAGCATCTTCACCGAACCTCCGCCTCAATTCGATCGCGTCACTGTTGATTCGAATTCTCTCCTTCAAATCGAAGTCCTCCGCGAAATATCCTTCATCTCGCGAAGATTCATCGCGATTCGATTTACAGATGCAATGGTCTGCATATCCTCGGAAGAAACACTGTTCGCACGGAAAGCAAAGGTAAGCGACTCACAACTCTTATCCGATAAAATCTGGCCCTCGACATCGCATCCGAACAACGAAGAGAGGGCGTCAATCATCTCCAGATTCGGGTTACGTTCTCCGTTCTCGATCTTCGAGATCATACTCTGGTCCATCTTCAGGTAATCTGCCATTTGCGCCTGAGAGATGCGACTCTTCTCGCGCAGGCAACGAATTCTCACTCCGATCGGATCTATCGATTCAACCATATGTTCCACCTCTTCGTATATATTCTACGCTTCATTTGTCATAAATTCAAATGGTTATATGCAGATTATTATGACAAATCGGGCGCCAAGACGCTCGCTTCACATTGCCGAAAACGGATTGTGAGGTATTACTCCTCTTCCCCAACCAGGAAGAAGCTCATCCCCGCGCCCTGCGTGTCGTTGGGACGACGGATGAAGCCAAAGTTCTCATAGAAATTCTCTTTACCCGGCGCGGAGACCAGCGCGACAAAAACGCGCCAGCCCGGCTGGATATTCTTCTTCATATGCTCGATCGCTCGCGAGACGAGGGTGCGACCGATACCGTTGTGATGGTAGGCGGGAGAGACAATGACATCGCAGACGTAGGCTGTCGTGCCACCGTCCCAGAGAAGGCGGGTGACACCGATCACGGTGCCGTCTTCTTTTCGCGCAGAGATAATGAAGGCCGAATTGGAGACGGTATTGCGCGCCTGATCAACGGGAACAACGCCCCATTCCACCTCTTCGTGCAGGCGCATATAGTCCTCGATGGGAATTCCCTCCACATAGTCTACGTGCATAGAGCAGGCCTCCTTAGCGTATTCATTTGCTTCATGCGTCTTGCGAGGCCATGACCCGGCTCGACGGCAAGATTCGTTCATTATAGCAATTTTTCGCCGGAGAGGTTATAGGGTAGATCAAGCGCATGTCGATCGAATACACCCTTAGATACCTGCAGCATTGCTTCTGGTTGACTATAAATTTTCGCGGAGAATCTGATATCCTATGAGATATCATAATAGCAAAAAGAAATTTTGGGAGTATTATGCGACAGACCGATCCTCTATCTGTTCGAGATGTCAAACAAAGCGCGGGAACACCGGAGCACGCCGGTGTTCCCTTGAGACGTATTATCACAATACTAGTATTCGTTATCGGAATCTACCTATTCCAACTGTTTTCTAGTTGGATCGGGGAGAGATTTGCGGGGGTATTCAGTTACTCGTTGATTGATCCGAACGGAGCTTTTATGTGGATTATCATTCATCATATCGTACAGGCTTTGGCAGCTCTGATTCTGATAGTCATTTTCTCAAAGACAATCCGAATCGATTTTGGATTTCGAGTCGGCAATCTCAAACTCGGATTGAAGTGTGTCGCAATCGCCGCACTTGTGCTCGCTATCTACATGGTCGTATCGTATTATGTCGGGCACAATCTCGGTTTGATCAACAAGTACGCATATCCTCTTGATGCGAGAAATGTCACGGGCACATTGATTTTCCAGTTCTTCTTCTCCGGTACGTCAGAGGAAATCCTATTTCGCGCTCTGCCGATTTCCCTGCTGGGGTATGTCTGGCACGGCAAATCGCTTCGATCTCAGATCGCAATCTCCGGAATCGTCGCGTTGCTTTTCGCGATTGCGCATATTCGCTGGTCCGTAGGAACATCGGGATTAATCGCAAGTTACGACTGGATTCAATTGGCCTTTGCGTTCGTGCTTGGGACCTTCCAGGGTATCATCTTCCAAAGAACCGGAAGTGTATATTATTCCATGGCCGTACACAGTATTAGTAACGTGCTCGCGACCGTTGGCGGATATGTATATTTCCTGTATATTATCTGAGCTCAACCTCCGGCGAGAAGAACCAGCGGGATGAGAACGGTTGCGGCCGTGAGCGGACACGTGATCGTGTCCAGGCCGTTTCTCGTGAAAAGTTCCGCCGCGGCGCAAGCTGCCGCGGTCAGGAGTGCGACCGGGATGTAGCCGATCCGAAGTGCGGAGCCGTTGATGAAGAGAACCGCGAGAACTGCGACAAAAGCGACGACAAACATCGCCAGCGTCCCCTCCATGGACTTACGTCCCTCGATGTGTTTGCCCTCGACGTGATGGCGGCCGAAACGCTTGCCGACCAGTGCGGCTGCGGCGTCGCCCAGCCCCCAGGCGAGAATGGATGCGATAACCAGATACTTTTCGCCGAGGATGCCCCAGCAAACGGTAAGGATAATCGCGAACATTGCAAAGGCAATGATGAGGCTATACTTCACCTCGCCGGCTTTTCGCTCGGAAAGAAGTTCGGAGTAGCCGGGCAGGAATCGTTCGGCAAGAAGCAGAACCGGAATGACCAGTGAGATGAGGAGTATGGACGCAATCACCGCGATCCACCACGTCTCGAACGCATAGGTCCAGACGAAGATCGATCCGAGGATAATCGTATGAAGTGTCTTGCGATAGAGCTCTCGGGGGATGGTGAAGAAGCGGCGCAGGAGCAGGACGCCTGTGACGCAGATCAGGAAGTAAGCGACGGCAATTCCGAAGCCCTTCAGGAGTTCAAGCAGCATGCGGATCCTCCGTGATGATCCATGTGGTGTCGGGTTGATTGCGTGAAGCGTGTTTGCCGCGGTTCGATTTCCATCTGCCGATGTTGGTGCAGAGGGCGATGCGGATGCTGAAGCGGGTTTGTTCCTATCAAATTCTACCAACAGAAGCATGCCAATAGCAAACAAAGTCGCTTGATGTTTTAGATGAGTTCCTATCCTTTTAGCAAGCAAGGTCGATTGTTTTTTTGGAGGAGTGCCTATCCTATCCTGTTTTGGCAAGGCGGAAAGGGCTCCATGCGTGCTTATATTTGCTCCAGTTAATGCAACTTTCGTGCACGAACTGGAGCAAATCGATACTTTTCGCGGTTGAAGAACGTAATAACTCGAGCAAGTCACGAACCCGAATTCACTCCTCCGTCAGTTCCTTCTTATCCATAGAACGCCTAATCAAATAAACAATGCCGGTGTCGACCATTGCCAGGCCGACGACAACGAATCCTGTGGTGTTCGTTACAACGCCATCGAGAACGAAGCTGTCCACTCCCTGATAGACACGGACGGCGGAGAAGATAATCAGGTAGAGTCCCATTGCGGAGAATATGCCGCAGAGGATGGGTGCAACACGCTTGTTCACCGGATCATAAGCGTTCTTCAAGATCAACGCCATCATGCAGATCATGATCGGCACGGTCGTCTGAATCGAAAAGAGCGTCAAGGGTTCGATCTTGATCTCCAGCACGCCTGTCGCGAAAAAAGTGATCAGCGGCAACACGATCGCGGTCATAAATCCAATCTGAAAGGCCTTGCCCCTCTCGATGATCTGTCTTTCGTCATAAGTATTACTCGTACTCATTCTTCTTCCTCCCCGAATAATTCATCCAGTGACTTCCCTAACACTTTGCAAATTGCCCGACAAAGCTTAATCGTAGGATTATAATTCCCTTGCTCGATCGCATTCAGCGTCTGTCGGGAGACGCCGACGGCCTCCGCAAGTTGCCCTTGTGTCATATCCTTCTCGGCTCGTGCGACTTTGATCGGAATGTTGCGCGTCATCTCATCACCTCCATATTCGGAGAATATCACTCGCACGACATTCTGTCAACTATATGCGATACTTTGTCATCTCATTGGACATTTGGGCAAGTTTGAGTAGGCGCGATGAACGATCGGTTTGAGTTATCTATCATTGACAAGCCTACTAAATTAGCTGTTAGGGGCAGTTTAGTAGGTCGACCCACCGTTCAGCGCGAGTTTCTTATCATTGACAAGCCTACTAAATCGACCTCTATGCGCAGTTTAGTAGGTCGACCCACCGCTCGGCGCGGGTTTCTTATCATTGACAAACCTACTCAATTGGCACTTTTACGCAATTGAGTAGGTACGCCGATCTGTTCGCTTCCCTCTTTACAACGCCCATCGACCGATTTATGATAAGCGAAGAGAACATATCACTCTGATACCCTTGTTATTGGGAAATTTCGTTCGTCTCGGTCGACGCATAGGGCGCCCACTGACAGAAATTGATGCGCTGGGAGGCAGAATTATGAAGATCCTTTTCGTAAATGCGAGTTTGAAAGGTCACGTTCATCCGACACTCGAAATGGCCGAGGTCCTGATACGGCGCGGACACGAGGTCTCCTATTTCACCGGCGAAGATTTTCGCGAGGCGATTCAGGAACTTGGAGGAACATTTGTCCCATTCTCCGACAAGCTGTCCGCCTTCTACTCCGGATACCGGCCGTCGGACCGGCATCCCTTCTTTCTTCTGACGGAGTTCATGCTCTCGTGGGACGAGGCGATGCTGCCGGAAGTGATCGAGCTCTGTCGGCGCGAAAAGTTTGACCTTCTTATCTGCGACTCGGTCTTCGGCGGCGCCTTCTTCCTTCGTCAGATTCTCGAGGTACCGGTGGTTGTCTCGCACTCGACTTTCGCGATGCGGAGGGCGCCGGTACCGGACCGCATGCTGGAACCGGGTTTTCATCCGCAACTCGACGCGAGCATCGCGATTATGGAGCGAATTGCTTCGACCTACGACATCGCGGCGTGCTCGATCCAGGAGCTTTTCGTGAGCAAGGGCGATTTGAATCTGGTGTACACCGGGCGCGACTTCGGCGGGATGCCGGAACCTTCGGGCAAGTCGGAGTCCGAGTCCGTATCGCCGGTCGCGACGGGGTCGGCGGCAAATGCGACGCTGGAGTCCGTGGCCCGACCGGTCGACGCGTATCTTTTCGTCGGCCCTTCTCTGCGTCTCCGTACGACTGAATCGGATTTCAAATTCCCGGAGGACGGTCGTCCGATTGTCTTCCTCTCGATGGGCAGTATCGGGCTTTCCGATCCGGCGTTTTTTCGCACATGTATCGAGGCGCTGCGCGGGACAAGGTTTCATGGTATTCTGGCCGTGGGTCACAAGATTCCGGTCGAGTCTCTCGGCGAGCTCCCGGAGAATATTTCGGCGGCACAGTACGTTCCGCAACTCAAGATCCTGTCGCGCTCAGCGGTCTTTGTCACGCACGCGGGCTTCAACAGCACGCACGAGGCAATCTTGATCGGGGTGCCGATGCTCGCCCTGCCGTTTGCGAATGATCAGTTTATTGTCGCGAAAAGAATCACCGAGCTCGGACTCGGCGAGACGATGGATCTCAAAGCTGTGACGGCCGAGGATCTCCGCGCCGCAATTATCCGCCTTGACGGTGATGAAGCGATGCGCGGTCGCATACGGGACATGGCGGAGATGATGCGTTCAGGCCCGACGCGCGAGGACGCGGCAGTTGCGATGGAGCGGCTAGTTGAGTCGCATCGTAACGCGGCTGCAGGAATCGAACAGCTGGTCCGGTAACGTAACGCGGCGGCGGGAATTGAACAGCTGCTCCGATAACGTGACGCCCCCCGCAATGAAGGAGGAGAAATACATGGCGATCAAGAATAAATCGATGTATGCGATTCTCGGAATTCTGCATATACGTCCCTCGACCGGATATGACATCAAGAAGTACTGCGACACCGTGCTGCCGGGGATTTGGAACGAGAACTTCGGACATATTTATCCGACACTCCGTTCTTTGACGGAGCAGGGCTTGATCGAATTGGCCGATGGGGAGAACGCTTCGGGTAAAATCCGTTATCGGATTACCGCGCGAGGGCAGGAGGAGTTGGACGGCTGGCTTTCGGATCCGCCGCAGCCGCAGCCGATGCGGTCGGAGTTCTTTCTCAAGTTTCTTTTCGCGAGTGACCTTCCGACGGAGAAGATCCTCGGAATGCTCGAGGCGTATCGGGGGCAGCACGAAGCGCGTCTTGCGACATACCATGCGATGGAAGCCTCGCTTGCGGCGGGCATCGCGGATGTCAGCGCGAAACGGGAGGTTTTCCTACGCGCGGTGCTTCGCAGCGGAATCATCGGGTGCGAAGGCATGATTCGATGGTGCGACGAGACGAGCGCGGCCGTCGGGGCACTGTGAGGTCGCGGAGAGTGTCCTGGAGACTTCTTCTTACGATCCGCCAAGTACCTCTTCCCATTCCTTCTCTCGAAAACCTACGAGCACGTGAGTTCCGGCGACGAGAATCGGACGGCGTACGAGCATCCCGTCCGTGGCCAGAAGGGCGATTTGCTCTTCCCTGCTCATGGCGGGAAGCTTCAAGGTCAAGCCGAGTTCGCGGTAGCGCTGTCCGCTGGTGTTGAAGAATCGATGCAGAGGATGTCCGCTTCGCTCGATCCAGTCGGCAAGTTCCCGGGCGCTAGGCCGATCGTGACGAATGTCCCGCTCGATATAGGATATTCCGTGCAGCGCCAGCCAGTCGCGCGCCTTTTGACATGTCGTACAGGTCGGATGGCAAAGAAATGAATACGTCATATTTACTAACCTCATTCTCGCGGTTTCATCTCGATTTGCTTGTGGCAACAATTCCAGTCCATTGGGGGGCGTCTCTAAGGAATCATTCTATCACGACGAATCGATTGTTTCGTCCGGCAACGGCTACCCATAACTCTACGCCGGATCCAATCGCAAATTGACCAGATAGAATACCAGCTCGCGCGGATCCTCGATCGGCCCTGATGTTGCCGCATCGCATGAAAAGGTAACGGGGGTCTCTCCGGGCGGCAGTTCGATCGGAATGCGAATCTCAATTGCGTTGGCGCTCACCGGGTACGTGATCACTTCGTCGCCGATCCGGATCGCGAGGGCGTTCGTTTCATCCAGCGGAGTTGCGGCCGTCATCTTGAGTATCATCGGTTGATTCTCTCCCGCCGTGTTGCGGAAAATGAGCGCCGCATCGCCTCCCGCCCAGCGAAGCTCTCCGGCGGGCCAGGTTTCCGGCGCATAGAAGCCATAGGGAAATGCCATGTCGACCGGCTGCTCAGTCGCAGCGTTCGAGGACTCCGACGACGCGTCCTTCATCGGTGGGACGGTAACCTTTGCATTCGATGTGTCGTACACCATACGCCGGATAAAGGTCATGTCCGAATCGTCGCAAGGGATAACCGCCTCCGTCGCCGTCGGATCCGCAAACGAGATCAATCCGTCGAACGGGCCGTCACGTACGACGCTTCCCTCGACATGAAATGCTCGCGGCTCACATAAACTCATTTCCTGTTCAATGACGTCAATGTCCAAAAGAATCCGGTCGGGCTTCATCAAATAGCTCTCCGTACCCAAACCTGACAGATTAACGAAGGTGACCTCGTCGCTGGTGTAAGCCTCGTCGATCCGACCGAAGATCGCGGTGCTCGTGGACGCGTCGTAGCGGAGCATATATGTCGGCTCGGCGAAGGTAAGATTCTCCGCCCGATTGACATACTGATACCCCTCCGCATAGATCGACGCCGAGTAGACATTGAGCGCATCCATGCTTCCGTGAAGACCGGTGCTGTCCGGCATATAGATGACGGAACCGTTCTCTACCGACGCGAAACTGTCCGTCGCGACGACGGCCGCGAAGGTCTCGAGCCGATCCAGACGCGCATCACACCGTTCGGCATATGCCTTATTCGATATCCCGATCAGGACGAAGAGCGCGAAAAGTGACGGCACGACGACGGCCGTCACGATCCATTTTCGCGAAATGCGCGACGCCGCAAATCCGGCCCAGGCCGACAGAAGCATCACAAGAAAAGCAAAGCTATAGAAACTGGTCACATACGAAGTCGAACCGAGAGCCACCCATTCGGCCTTCATCGGTGTGAGTCCGAGAAGAACATTGGGAAGAAGCATCCCGAGGACACACAGCAGAGTCGTCTGCAACACCGTGCGCCGCGAGATCGACTTCACATGCCACAGCGCGATGCCTGCCGCAACCGCACCTGTCAGGGCAACCGCCAGAATCAGAGGATCGATTGTCGCAAGGGCTGCCTTGGTGTTCGGAAGATCAAGAAACGGGCGCAGAGGAAACAGTCCGATGGTGTAGGTGACGACCGTTCGAAGGGACAGGAGAGGATCTTTGATCTCGAACACCGTGCCGTCATATACCGACGGATACAGGATACGCCAGAGGAAATACACAAGGAGGTAGATCGATAGGAACAGAATATGGTAGCGGAGTTCGAATATGACGTTGCGGAACGAACGGTTCTTTTCGCGATTCATGGAGAGGAGCGCCATCACGCCGACGACGACCGACATCAGGACGAAGCTCTCGTAGAGCATGGCGCTGCAGGTGAAAAGAATCGCACTCGCGACCAATGCGGATTTTTTCGCGTCACGGTAGAAGGTCAGAAGTCGCTCGAGCGAGAAAATCAGGAGCGCTAACGGAATTTGGTGTGAGAGCACATAGGAGTAGAACAGGTTATGTTGCAGGTCGATCTGTGCCATCGCGAAAAAAAGCAAGAAGGCAAGCCCGCCTACAGCTTTGTCGACGTGCCGATAACACAGGAATCCGATCGAACCGGCAACGACAAGAAGGGATGCATAGGTGAAGAGTTTGTACCCGAGCAAAGATGCCGACACGAAGGGCAGCCTCGCGAGGTAGGCGATCGGGACAGACATGACACGCCCCTGATAGAGCGCGTTGGCGACGGCGTACTTTATGTAGTTCGGGTTGAGAGAGTACAGATAGACCAGCGTATCGTCATCCGTCATCAGGGCACAACGGTACGACACGGCACAGAATGCAATAAATACAGCCGCACTGAGAAGGGAAAAAACAAGAATCGCGCTGCGTTGCGTACGTTGGTCTGTCGTCATTCTCAAACGACCGGCATTGTCCGTCATAAGCTCTCCCGGGAGAAAATCTCCAATGCGATGATATCACCTTTGAGATAATCATTCAATGCGATGCATGCGAAAAGCGCGGATTATCACGACCGGATCTCCGGATGAGATGTCATTCAACGAGAGGCATATGGAAAGCTCGACTTGGCGCGATCAGATCTCCGGACAAGAATACATATAATCACTGTTGAAATAGTGATGTCCGCCGGTCTGTATATAGGTCTCCACATTGTCCACGCGGATGTGGAAATCCTCACGTCGCAGGACCCGATCGACATCCTCTTCCTTGAGCAGGTTATAGACAAAGGTTCGAAGCGCGGCGAGGCGGACGGGATCCGCGCACAGAGCGTCGAAAGCATCCCCTCGCACGAAAAGATACACCGTATTCATCGCATAAACGCGCACGACTTCGGGAAATGCCTCGGCGAGAGCCGTCTCCAGCCGATCCACAGAATTGTGAAGCAAAGTCTCGCGCATGACCGTACGAATATTCTTCACCAGAAACTGTCGATACAATGGCGAGCTCGGCAGCGGTGCCTGCTCAAGCGTCTCATAGAATGTGGTAATCAGAATGTGGCTCGTGTCCTCGATGCGGTACGAGACCGTCGGGTCGTCCTCGTAAAGGTAGATATAAACATTCAGAATCTCGCTCGATTCGCTCGGCGAATCAAAACGGACATTGTACAGACGAATCGACAATTCCTTCAGATTCTTGCGATACGCGTCGGCAAAGCGTCTCCGCAGATCGCCCTTCGGATACTCACTCGTCGCGAAATTATAATCCAGCGAAGAAGAAACAGAGGCGTGCGGCTCTCCGGGCATCCAAACGACAAACGTCTCGCGCGGATCCGCCTCCCTCTTGCCGACCTTAATCCTCTCCGGCTCGATACCATTGAACTGATCGATATCGATAGACCAGGGATCTTGCGACTCGGGTGTCTTTCGCTTGGCACTCATGCGTGTTCTCCTTTAGGCGACAATTCGGTAGATTTGGCAAGGATATCCTCGCCGGGAACGAGCCCCATTCTATGGACAGAGATCCTTTTTCTCATTATACGCGAAGAACGGACAATCGCCTCCCTCCTTTTCGCGAAAAAACACCGGAATATCAAAGATTTTTGGCAAGAAATTCATCGCGCCCGTGCGTCATGCATAACAATCATAAAATGCTTCAGCATGCGTGGGGTTGCAGACACTGTACGACGTATTGGCTCGCCGGACATAATGACAGTGCGATACCGAATCGCGATTTCCCTTCTGCCTCTCGAAAAGCTACACTTCCTTCTTCTCGAAAAGAATCTGCGTCGCGACCATGCCCAGAAGCATCAGCGCACAGCCGGCGTAACCGCGAACGCCAAGATTCTCGCCCAACAACAGCGCGCTGCCGATCGCGGCGAACACCGCCTCAAGGCTGAAGATGATCGCGGCATGGGAGGGATCGGCGTGTTTCTGACCGACGACCTGCAGCGTAAACGCGACGCCGACCGCGAGGAAACCGCCGTAAAGTACGGGAAGGATCGCTGTGCCGATCGCCGCAATCGTGATGTTCTCGAAAAGCAGCGCCGCGCCGAAGCTCAAGGTCGAGCAGGTGACGAACTGCAGAAACGACAGAAGGATCGTGTCGAATTTTTTCGCGAAGTGATCGATGACGAGAATATGGACGGCCCAGAGGCCGGCGCCGATGATCTCAAGGATATCTCCGAAGCCGATCGTAAAGTCCTCTCGGACGCTGACCAGATAGAGTCCGACCGCCGCGACCGCGACACCGACCCAGGTGCTCCGCCGCGGACGTTGCCGCAGGAAGAGCCCGAAGACAGGAACGAGCACGATGTACATGCCCGTGATGAAGGCGGCTTTGCCTGTCGATGTATAGAGCATGCCGACCTGTTGAAACGAGATGCCCGCGAAAAGGACAAGTCCGATGATGACGCCCGCAATGATCGAGGCTCGTGACAGAACCGGTTCATGTGCCGGTGGCATGATGGTCGTACCCTCGTTCGACGCGGATGCAAGATTGGCGGCCGCTGATCTCGCGCGTTTCCTGCGGAAATAGAACAGGATAGGTAACAGGGAGATCGCTCCGAGGGAGAAGCGCAGCGCGTTCAGCGTAAACGGTCCGAGGGTCTTCATGCCGACGGTTTGCGTGACGAAGGAGAAGCCCCAGATCAAGGCCGTCAGGAGTAGAAGGAGATTCGATTGTAGATGTCGGTTCCGCATGAAGTCGCGCCTCTCGTATCAACAATGGAAAGTATGGTGACTGTCTCTATTGTATCACCGGAAATCCTCCTCTGCTCAGCCGCCAAAGGCGCACCAGAACAGATCTGTCTGCGCCTTGCCTCCGAAGGTCACTTCAGAAGCGCTTTCTCCATACTCATAATTACAATAACTGATTTGACAATCCCCATCCGCGAGGGTTCGGAAATAGAGTACGCCGACTCCGCTCTCGTCGACAATCGTATAGAGTGGGAAGATTGCTACGCCTGCGGGAATCTTAATCGTCTCGACCACATCTCCCGTAATTCGCTCGGCGGTAAGTTCCTGCAAAGCACATGTGAAAACCGATGGCGTAGAGGAGGCAGGCTCCACAACATCTCGATTCTCTGCCCAGTAGAGTTCCATCGATTTATCCCATACTCGGAAGTCTCCTTCTTCTATCGTGACCGCATAGATCATTTGCTCAAGGTTTCCGAATACCGTACTGTTTCGTAAGAGAAACAGTTCCCCGTGATCGACGTCGAAGTCTCCATAAATCTCGGCTTGCGCAAGAATGGTTTCAGGATCATAGGTGTATATGAAGGTCGAGACATCCCCGCTGCAGACATCAAAGGAATCCAGAATCATTCGATTCCCTTCTTCATCCTCAAAGAGATAAGCCCCATTGGTCAACACGTCGAAGAATCCGTTATCTCTAGTCCCGCAATACTGTGTGACATCCGTCGCCTCGCCCGTCGCTCCGTCCGTGAAAATCAGCGTTCCGCTTTGTTCTTCTGATCCCTCAATCAACTCGCGTCGAAACGTATCCTTCACGCCGTCTTCGTTCCAATCCGTTGAAATGGTCAGAACCATGACCGTCAGATTCGGATCGGGTTCTTCCATCGCGAGCAACTCGCCAGTCTCCTTCACAACCATTTCTTTATACTCCGAGTAGACCCGGCGTCCGAGAATGTTCGCTTCCGCAAGCCCGTTGAATCGAGGTTCTCCCTCTTGTCCGACGGTCATGTCGAACGTTACGCACCTGCCGTCAAGCATCACAAAGATCGTATCCTTCGTTAGCTCCATCGACGGCTTGTGCTGCGCGTCGAGCGGTACGAGGATCGTTCCCGCGGTTAGGGACAATGATCCCAGATCTTCTGCAACAATTCCGTCGGCAACTTGTACATCGATCATCTTGACATCCTGCTCGGACAGGAGGAAATAGGATCCATCCGAGATGCGCGAACTGGGAAGCACTCGAAGATACTCGATCCCCTTCTCCAATTCGGTGATGGCCTCAGTCGGTGTCGTTATGATCTCAGGCATTGTCTCCTGTACAATGACAACCGGTTCCGTCGCCTTTTGGATCGTCGTCGAGGCCATTGTCTCGCTGGTCACCGCGGAGCTCTCTGCAAGATCCTCTAGATCCTCTTTGTTCTGTGAAGAACAGGCAGCGTTCGATGCAAGAAGAGCCATCACGATCAGGATCGGAACGATTTTCGATCTCTTCATATCTATTTCCTCCATAAGTTATTTGATACATATGTATCCAGGGCTGCCCTTCGGCAGCCATTATCATTCTCGCGTCATGAATTTTTTCGAGAGAGTGCTTCAGCCGCCGAAGCCGCACCAGAAGATCTCGGTCTGGCTTGCCTCGCGAAAAGTCACGTTCCAGGGTTCGTCCGCGGGAGCCGTGTACTGCAACCGGCATTCGCCCTGCTCCAGGGTGCGGAAATAGAAATATCCGGTACCGTCCTCGTCCTCGATCGTGTAGATGGGAAATATGGCGACGCCGGCAGGGATCGACACGACATCGATCTGACCGTCGATCTCTTTCTCCGCAGTGATGTCTTGTAGGGTAACCGAGTAGAATTCCGGCAGGATGGAGGCATCTCTTACAGCGTCGTAGTTCGCCTTCCAATAGGTCTCGATTCCGCTCGTCGAGACAACGATCGACTGCGAATCGAAGGTGACCGGCACAATCATATCCTCGAGGTTCCCGAGAACACGGCTTCTCTCCTGAAGCTGCATTGCGCCGTCTTCCAAGGTGAGTCGACCTTCGATCTTCTCGAGATGAAGGATGTTCTCTTCATCATACGTATAGATGTAGCTCTCGGCATCGCCATCCATCACGTAGACCCAATCGATGATCGCCTTCATTGCCGT
>JAEWUD010000026.1 GCA_023397475.1 Bacillota bacterium | reverse complement strand
GCCGGCCTCTTCGTGGCGGTTATTTGTCAATGATGCACATACGAAACAGGCTCCTTCACAGGTTTTCGTATGTGCGCCGGCCATTTCGTGGCGGTTATTTGTCAATGATGCACATACGAAACAGGCTCCTTCACAGGTTTTCGTATGTGCGCCGGCCATTTCAGCGCGATTATTCGTCATTGATGCACATACGAAATAGGTCGCTTCTCGGGTTCTCGTATGTGCGGCGGCTCGTCCGACAACATTTTTGTCAATGATTACCAACACATACGCCCGACTCTTTGTATTATGTACGTGGCAAACTCTCTCTAGGTTCACTGAAGTTAAGTTAAAAATGCAAGGCTCATTTAGTTTTAACGGTAATCATTGACCAAAACTCGCTCCAGGCTCTCTATAGTTAAGTTAAAATTGCAAGGCTCATTGAGTTTTAACGGTAATCATTGACCCAAACTCGCTCCAGGCTTTCTATCAATAAAATATATATCTGAATTCTAGTTTCGCGTGCACATGAATGACCGGTTTCGTCCACAAATCCTTGCGACGCTGTTTCCTCCGAAGCGCATGGAAGTAGGCGTATATATAATTCGAGACTCATTATGCATCACTTAAGGAATTCTCGCGAAAAGAGACCGCGCTATTACGAAACTCTGGGAAGTAGCATTCTTGTTCTTCAGGATAATTCTAAATCGACACATAACGCCATTGTTCATTTGACAATGTAATGGGGTGCCTCACATATGTTTTTGAGTCACCACCCCTTTCTCGATGAACGAAATCGTATACCATCTACTATCCATAAATCTTCCACATTCTTCATTGACAGCCACGCATTCCGTGTTATCCTAGTGTTATACAAAGGTAGCACAGTATAGAGGTGGACGGATGGAATTTCGAACAGACACTCCGATCTATTTGCAGATCGCGACTCATATCAAGGAGCAGATCATGAGTGGGTCTCTGAGCTACGGCGATAAGTTGCCGTCGGTCCGTGAGTATTCTCTTCTGTTTGAGGTGTCGGCGCTGACGATGCAGCGCGCGCTGGCCCAGCTCGACGCGGAGGGGATTATTCAGGCGAAGCGGGGGATCGGGAACTTCGTCCTCAGTGACTGCCGGGAGAATCTTGAGGCCCGAATGGTCGATCAGCAGGTTCAGGAATTTGTCGCGAAAATGCGCAACGTGGGTCTTTCCACGGAGTTTATTCTGGAAAAAGTGAAGGAGGCATTGGGCAATGGATGATTTCATTACGATAAAGGGAGTATCGAAATCGTTGAATAATAAGGTTGTGATCAAGGATCTCACGTTATCGATCGCGTCCGGTCGGATTGTCGGACTCCTCGGCAACAATGGCATCGGTAAGACGACACTCCTCCGCCTTCTCGGAAATATGCAGTTGCCGGACGAGGGTGAGATCCGGATCGAAAATAGGCCGGTCTCAGCCGCCGTCGCGAAAAACATCGTGTATCTGCTCGCACCGGATCATCTCTTTGAATGGATGCGGGTAAAGGACGCGATCACATACCACAAGGATTTTTTCCCCGACTTCGACACGAAGAAGGCGTACCGGATCTGTGACGAGATCGGAATAAAACCAGAGGAGCGAATCGATCGAATGTCCAAGGGGAATCAGGAGAGAGTCTGCCTTATTCTGGCTTTCTCCAGAAATGCGAAGCTCTACCTCATGGACGAGCCCCTGGGCGGCATCGATCCGACATTCAAAAGGGGCATCAAGAGATTCATTCTGGAGAATCTTCCGGAGGACGCGACGATTATCATGTCCACCCATCTTCTGAAAGATCTCGAGATGCTTTTCGATCAGATTCTGATTATGAAGGAGCAAACGATCATCAGTATCGATACGGACGAGATCCGGGCCGAGCGCGGTCAGTCGATTGATGATTACTATGAGGAGGTCATGTCCGATGCTGTCAATCATTAAGTGGGAATTCATTAAGACGTTAAGGCGACTGTGGGGGATTTTGCTGTTCCAAGCATGCGTTATTGCCGTATCGGCCATTGTTCCGGTTGGATTATTCCGGACATCGGATCATGGTACGGACATTATCGCGTTTATTCTGTCGTTCTGTCTGATCTTCACGATTCCGATTCTGATGTTCTACCCGATGTACAACATGATCTGCGATTTTCGCAAGAAGTCCTACGCATTAGAGCGGTCATCCGGAGTGGAGATGTGGAAGTCAATCCTCGCGAAAAGCATCGTGAACCTTGCCATAGCGTTGATTGCCGTTGGAGTGATGTTTCTGGCAATAACGGTGTTTCAAAGATTCAACACGGAAAGTACGAAATATTTTTCTGTATTTCCGAGCGAAAGAATTCCAAAGGGATGGATATTCCCGGTGTTTCTCATTGAAGCTGCAATCGTGTATCCCGCACAAATCCTGTTCGGGTATATCATGGCTTCGACCGGGAAAATATTCCGCAATCACCGAATCATCGGAACCATACTCTGGCTGGCGGCGTTCAATTTGATTACCATGGCAATATGGAGTAACGGTAACTATCTTCTTCCCGAATTGATTATGGCACTGCTTCTGTTCGCGGTGGCTGCTCGACGAGCTGATCGGCGGTATGAACAATTTGTTTGGAATATGTAGCGGTCTCGGGATTTTCCTCGCATTTTGCGTCCTCGGATCTGCAATCCTGCGGAAAAAATGCTCGAGAAAACCACTCGCCCGCGGCAGATAAACTGGTAGTGAGCGGATCGGAGCGGCCGTTCGGGAAAGGCTTCGCTCGCCTGTCAGGTGTAACTGCAACTGTGGCGAGCTAAGGGCTGGACAGTGTAAATTGAACTATTTGAGCTGTATGAGCGCCGAAATCGGCGCTCATGTTTTTGAATCGAGCCGCTGGGCGGCTCTCCGACGTAAGGATCGCGCGCCGAGAGCGCCAAGTATGGGCGAAAACGCAGGTTGAGGTCGATTTCGCCCATAAAGAGGAGAGAAGGAGTCTGGGCGAAATGGTGGGTCGTGCCTCTTTTCGCCCATAAAAAGATGATTTGGATCGAGCGCCGGATGCGTCAAGTATGGGCGAAACCGTAGGTTGCGGTCAATTTCGCCCATAAAGAGGAGATAAGGAGTCTGGGCGAAATGGCGGGTTGTGGTACTTTTCGCCCATAAAATGATGATTTGGAACGAGCGCCGAGAGTGCCAAGTATGGGCGAAAACGTAGGTTGCGGTCGATTTCGCCCATAAAAAGGAGAGAAGGAGTCTGGGCGAAATGGCTGGTTATGGTGCTTTTCGCCCATAATAGGATGACGTGGAACGCGCACCGGGAGCGCCAATTATGGGCGAAAACGTGGGTTGTGATCGATTTCGCCCATAAAGAGGAGATAAGGAGTCTGGGCGAAATGGAGGGTTGTGGTACTTTTCGCCCATAAACAGATAATTTGGAAGGCGCGCCGAGAGACCGAAGATCTGATTGACGCCCCCAGTAACATGCATGACAATAGAGGAAGATTATTTGTCAGTAAGGAGACCTCTCTTGCGCGAGAAGATGTTGAAACAGTTTTCCCATCTGGCGACCGGTGAATTGACGGCGGTGGTCGTCTTCGCGATCGTCGTTTACCTGCTGATGGAGCGATTTCCGGAGCTGCGGCTCCTGTCGCATTGGCCCTTCTGGAGTGCGCTTCTCACCCTGGAATTCATTCTTCTGCAGGGGAGTCTCTATTGGTTTCTTAAGTATCGAAGCCTTCAGATGAAGTCAGCATCCATGCCGTTCGGCGCGATTCGAGCGTTTCGGATTCTGCAGATTCTGGATCTCGGACTCATAGGCTTGTCGTTGATTCTCTTTATTGTCGGCAGTTTTCGTGAACTTGGGTTCCCCGCGATAAGCCTTGCTATTTCGATCTTTGTTCTTCTTTTCGCGATAGCGGAATATGTGAATTATTTCCACTACCAACTGTCGTACAAAATGGCGGAATGGCCGCTCGTGATCCGGTCGGGAAGGCTGAAGAAGTCTTGTCTCAGCAAAGATTTTCGCGAAAAGAAATAGAAGGACGGAAGTATTCACGCGGAGCATCTGGTCATGGACGTGCGGATGTTCTATGCTTTGATTAAGGCCGTCAAGCGGGCTCGGAGGTAAATTTATGGAATCAATGATTGCGATCATGAAGACAAGGCGTTCGGTGCGAAGCTATCGACCGGATCCGATCGAGGCAGAGAAGCTTGCCGCACTGGAGGCGGAACTGGATAAGAATCAAGTCGGACCTCTGGGTAGCAGGGTCCGTTTTGCCCTGATCGACGCCTCGGATTATCCCGCGGCGGAGCTCAAGAAGTTCGGTACCTACGGCTTCATCAAGGGTTCTCGCGTGTACATCGCCGGTGCGGTCAATCCGGGCGGGTTTTCGATGGAAGATTATGGCTACTTGATGGAGAAGAACATTCTCCATGCGACCGGGCTCGGACTCGGCACGTGCTGGCTGGGCGGATCGTTGAACCGCAGCACCTTCTCGGAGCAGCTGAAGACGACCGCGGAGGAAGTGATTCCGGCGGTCACGCCCGTGGGATATGAAGCGGAGAAGCGAACGATGATCGATCGTATGATCCGGATGAGTGCCGGCGCGGCGAATCGCAAGAAGCCGGAGGAGATTTTTTTCGCGAAAACAGCGGGGACCCCGCTTGATCTTGGCTCGATCGGCGACTACGCGACAGCCCTGGACGCGGTTCGCGGCGCGCCGTCGGCTTCCAACAAACAGCCCTGGCGGATCATCAAGGGGGAGAAGAACCTCTATCATTTCTATCTCAAAGAGGACGCCGCCTACAACAATGCCTTCAAGGGCATCAAGATCCAGAATCTCGATATCGGCATTGCGATGTGTCATTTCGAGTACGCGGCGAATGAACTGGGACTCGGCGGCAAGTGGACGATCGAGAAGCCGGACTCGGTGGCAGGGGATCTCCAATATATCGTCAGTTGGGACGGAGATTAACGTTCGAGCGTAATCCAATATCTCTCGAAAGCTTCCCCCTGATCCGTGTCTTCCGAGTCGAGTACGCCGCCGTTATTGCGGATCGCTCGAGAGGAGGGGATGTGGTTGAATGATTCGATAAAATCAAACATTTCGAAAGAAAAGAAGATGAAGTGATCTTACACATTAGTCGCATGTAAGCATTGTGCAAGATAGCTAATATGCTATAATTTATCTAAATATTATCAATATCGGTTGACAAGAGTATTTTTTTTTTTGTAATATCCAAATACAATATTTATTGAATAATAAACAGGAGGATGTTATGAAGAAACTAAGATTAGCTCTTGCCCTTGTTCTGCTTGTGTTAAGTATTGGATTCCCGGTTAGTGCTGCAAATACGACAGATACTTCATTTTCTATTACTTGTCCGGATATGGATGTGACTGTACTTGCTTCTTCAGGACGTGCCAAGACGAACGCAACATCAGTGTACGTTAACTTCACTTCATCAACATACGGGATGACGGCATACGGTACGTATTTTGTTATTTATGGAGGGAGCAATAGTTCCACTGCAGTAGCCAATGTTAACTGTAATCAAGGAGCTGGGGCAAGAATGTATGGTGGACAAATCAGAGCTGTAAGAACAATGTGCTATGAGAATGGTTATGCATACGCGTTCCTTGGCGTTAAGGGATATAACAACACAACAGCCGGAGAAACCGTTAAAGGAAAATGGAGCCCCGATTCATCTCGCTACTATACGCCCGCTAATTAAGTCTGGGGGATCAAAGATAATCGATCGACTAAGATTTATTAGCAGCATTGCAAATCGTTAACAATCAAGATAAGAGATACAGTCGGGGCAACGAGCAACATCTTGCCCCGACTATCGCTTCGGAGAGACATTATGATCAAGAAATCGATCCCAATTGCATTTCTCGCGGGAATAATATGCGTTTCTTTATCTTCATGCAATTTCATCAGCCCGGGGGCCAATCCTATGGCCGAGAATGCCGGAGCTGCAGTAACAGTAAGCCCGGACATCTTTCTGAATGCGGTGCTGGAAGCGAAAGAAAGCATCATACCCATTGGTACCCCGATAACCATCACAGAGAGTGATATTGGGAAGACACACGAAGTGACAATTACTGGGGCTCAAGTGGTTGACAATTTGGAATATGCTGATATTGATTCCGAGTTCATTGCAGAATGTTTTCTTGAAGATGCGAAATCTCCGCCGAATGGTCAGAAATTGCTCGTAATTGATGTTCAGATTAAGAAGATTTCTCAAGGCAAACCGAATGAATATACTTCAGATTCCGAGCAGCTTGGGGATTTTTCGCTTTCAAATTGGTTTATTATAGGTCTAAAGAATGAAACGCTCAATAGCGAAATGATTGGCTTTGTTCAACCCGAAATATCTCGAATGCCAGAATCGAAGCAACTATATTTCGCGAACATTCCCAATGAGGGCGAGTCGATTGACTGTAAACTCGTATACTTTGTAGCTTCTTCTTTCGATTGTAAAAATGCTATGTTCATACAATACGACGGGAAAGATGCTATTTTGGCTGCTTTGGCCGATTCGGAGGAATAAGTGAAGACAGAAATACGAAAATCTCTCTCGGGATGGCAGTTTTGGGCAACCCTTGGGGTTCTCTGTTGCATAACGCTGTTTTGTGCAATGTTTGTCATCAACGCTTATAATGATGAGACAAACCTGCAATTTGTAAGAGACGGTTTTGAGAGAAATCCATATTTGCCGATGAATACATTGTTTAATCGATGGATCGGTGCAGAATGGATGAGCCCGCTATCTTCGATATTCTTCTTCGTTTTTCCTCTGTGTGCTGTTATACCCTATGGATTATCATTTTATCAGGAACGCCGCTCCGGATATATGGCACAGATGGTTCTTCGGGAGACTCGTGGGAAATATCTGTGCAATAAGATAATTGCCGTATTTCTATCCGGGGGGTTGGTAATTACACTTCCTGTTGTCCTGAACATTATGGCCGTTGCAATGTTTATCCCGGCATATAAGCCAGATCTTAATTATGATATATATTATGCAGTTCAACCCTTCTCCTTCGGGTCTGAATTATTCTATTCTACTCCGTGGCTATACCTTGTATTGAGGGTTGCTACGATTTTTCTATATGCAGGACTTGCCGCATCGATGAGTTTTGCGATCACCTTCTTAACGAGAAATCGATTTGTTATATTGTTCTCACCCATGATCTTTTTTCTTTTGCTCAACTATAGCTATACATTATTTCCTGTAATCTATGAGATTTCTCCTTTGCGTTTCTTAGGCGCAGGAAATATTTGCCTGGTATCTACTTTTGTTGTTGTAGGTGAGGCTCTGATTCTATTCATATCGGTCATCACCGTTGTTTTGTTGATGGGAAGGAAGAAAGATGTTCTTTAGAATTTTACGATATGATATTCGAAAAGGCATGCTCCCAGACTACAAGAAATTCGGAATTACCATTGCCGTCAGCATCGCGTTCTGCTTACAGTTTCTTTATCGTTTCGGACCCAATGTCGAAGAATTACAACACAAGACATTCGGCGACGTGATATTCTTCGCGTTCTCAGGAATTCCTAACTATGAATTTGCACCGGACAAACCTTTCATATTTCCTGCATTATGGATTTTATTGTTTTTGATGCCGATGTTCTTTGTTATCTATTATCCATTTAATGATCTCCTGGGATTTGGAAAAAGTATACTAATACAAGTTAAAAGAAGAACATGGTGGATATCGAAATGCACCTGGGTGATTATTTACATTACAACGTATTTTGCTGTAATTTATTCTGTGGTCGTGATTTTTTGCTTGCTCATGCACATCCCTTTATCATCTCAAATATCTCAGGATACTTATGAACGCGCTGTAAAGACGTCATCCTCTTTAATCCTAACGAGTAATACTCCTGAACATCTTCCGGTTCCTGAAGGATTCTTCATTCAACTCTATGTGCTGCCAGTCCTTTCTGCGATAGCGGTTGCTCTTGTTCAGATGACGATCTCACTTATGACTTCACCGATATATAGTTTCATTGTATCAGTTGGGATATTTCTTACTTCAGCGTATTATATGAGTCCACTACTTCTTGGGAATTATTGCATGGCAATAAGAAGCAATGTGATTATCCCGGAAGGGGTGACCGCAGAAAACGGAGCGCTTCTTGCGGTACTTGTATCATCCGTGTCCATTATTCTCGGAATGTTGATCTTCGACCGGTCTGATATCTTGCCTAAAACTTTGCGAGATGAATAATCATTTTCTGCCAGAGAGCTAAATACGGAGGATGTAGATGGAACATTATATTGAACTTGTAAATGTAACAAAAAGGCTCCGAGAAAGCACCGTTGTTAATAATGTATCTATGAAACTGACATCCGAAAAAGTAACTGGTCTGATGGGAATAAACGGCTCAGGAAAGACAATGTTGATGCGACTGATGACCGGATTGATCCACCCCACAGAAGGTAAGATTCTTATCGATGGCAAAGAGTTACATAGAGACATCTCATTTCCGGAGAGTTGTGGACTTCTTCTGGAGAATCCTGCATTTATCGAATCCTATTCCGGATATGAGAATCTTGAGCTTCTGACATCTGTTCGCAGAGAAGCTACGCGCGAGGATATACGATCGGCCATTACCGAAGTAGGTCTTGATCCGGATGACAGGAAGAAATATAGAAAATACTCTCTTGGCATGAAGCAACGCCTTGGAATTGCAGCGGCGATTGTTGAGAAACCGGATATAGTAATTATGGATGAGCCGACAAACTCCCTTGATTCTAACGGAGTTGAAATGCTGAAGAATATAATTATACATCAAAGACAACGAGGGGCTCTTGTCGTCATATCTTGCCACGATCTGAGTGTCCTGCAAGGATTATCTGATACGATTTACAAAATTGAGAATGGAGTTATTGTGGACCGAGAAGAGCGAGGTTCCCGGATATGAGGAGAAAATGGATCATACCAACGTGCATAACCGCAATTCTGCTGCTGGTCTGGCTTGTTAGAGTTATTTCTCTCAACAGTACGGTAGAACAGCAGCAAGAGAAGATCTACGAAGTCGGTGACCGAGTTTATTTCGGCGACAATTATTATGATGTATCAACTGAAGTTATAGATGGGTATAGCTTGGAAGTTATGTCTGCAAAGGTGTACGAATGGGACGAGTACAAGAAAATAATGGGAGTACCAGCCTTTGAAACCAGCATTTGGCATGCGGACTATATTTTAGATGTTGAAGTTCATGTATATAATGACGGCTATGAAAAAGACGGTGGTATTGCATTCGTTTATACCTATCTAGCTTCATCAGATAATCGGCTTGCCGCCAACACAGAGCTCATTGGAGCAATCTATCCAAAACTCGGGACGGATCCGCAAGGGTTCTCGATTCGAACCGATACCGACATGATATTTCATATTCCGTACCAAATCGAGGGCGTTCCGGCTCTCTATGTCGGAGACGAAAAAAAGTATCTCGAGACGACAGATTTCTATTTGAATGTGACACATTATCCCATAAAACAGATGGTGTTACTGCACGATGGCTCGAAGGCGGAATAACTGCACACTCTAGAGCGTAATCCAATACCTCTCGAAAATCTCCCCCTGATCCGTGTCTTCCGAGTCGAGCACGCCTCCGTTGTTGCGGATCGCTCGAGAGGAGGGGATGTTTTCTTTGGCGCAGGTGATCAGGATCTTCTCCAGTCCCATTACTTTGCAGACCTCCAGTCCCTGCGACAGCATACGCGTCGCATATCCCTTGCGCCGCTCGTCCGGTCGGATGTAGTAGGCGACATGGCCGCCGCGAAAAGCGAGTGCGGGCGTAAGCCAATGCCGGATCATGATCGCGCCGATAATCCGGTCCGGCGCTGTCTCAAATAACCAGTAAACGCTCTCCGGCACATATCCCTCCGGTAGTCCGATCCCGAGTTGGCTGTCGGCAAGTTTTCGCATATCCTCCTCGAAGGAATCCGCAGTGGAGAGCAATAGCGCGTAGGAGAATCCGACTTTCCGGATATCGTCCGCGCAGTCCTCGATAAATCGAAGGTATTGGGATTTGTACTCCGGGCCGGCCGGAAGCAGAATCACGTCGTCCATAAACTTTCACTCAACTCTCTATAAAGCGGTAGAATTATCATTATCATAACGCATCCGATCGCATGTTTGCAGTGCGATGAGAGACAAGCGGGGCGATGAACATGGAAAGAAGAATCGATATCGTCTATTATTCGGGGACCGGCGGCACGAAGCAGGTGGCGGAGTGTTTCGCGGACACATGTCGCCAGCAGGGCTACGATGTTATAGCGAGCCGGCTTTTCCAGAACAACGAGGTACGGCTTCGGGAGGATTCCATCCTTCTTCTTCTCTACGCCGTCCATGCCTGTAACGCACCGGAACCGGTGTATCACTTCCTTGATGGATTGCCGACCGTGCAGAATTCTCCGGCAGTCGTGATCTCAGTATCCGGCGGCGGCGAGGTGATACCTAATACGGCGTGCCGTGTGACCTGCATCAAACGCCTGGAGAAGAAAGGGTATCCGGTCTTCTACGAGAAAATGCTGGTGATGCCCCCAAATGCCTTCGTCGGTGTCGAGAAACCTCTGGCACAACACATCCTCTATGTGTTGCCACGATTAATTGGATCGATCGTCTGGGATATCTCGAATCGGCGGACGCTGCGAACCCGGCCTTTCGGCCCGGACAAGATCCTATCTCGCCTCTGCGAGATGGAGAAGGTCGGCGCTCACCTGGTTGGGAAGAGAATCCGCATAAACGGCGATTGCAACGGTTGCGGCCTCTGTGCGCGCGAATGTCCCGCCGGAAATATCCGGATGCACGAGAAGAAGCCGGTATTCGGCGACGCCTGCCAGTTGTGCCTCAACTGTCTCTACGCGTGCCCGAAGAAAGCCCTGAAGCCGGGCATGGGAAAAATCCTCGTGCTCAAGGAAGGCTACCCGCTTCGCGAATATCGAGCGGTCAAGGCCTTCACGAATCCGGACGAGATCAGACGTGCAACGAGAGGTGTCTTGTGGGGCGGCGTGCGCAAATACCTGATGGAGGCATATCAGCAGGAGACGGAAGAGCGAGGGTGAGAGATCTGTCCGCCGTTCACGTAGCGTATACGTAAACTCTCAAACGCATTTCTACTCGAAAAAACTTGAAATACCAAAGTATTTCGAGTAGGTCACGTACCATCGTTGCAATGAAGATAAAAGCGTTTTGACCGGCCATTTATCGAGGAACTTCATAAGCTTCTGCGTGATCGATTATTGACGGACGATGTCGTTCAGGAGGAGAAGGTCGCAGTCGCGTCCAAAGCGATCTATTCGTTGCTCGGATTCCACATACTTACCTATATTTCCAATGAAGATTGGACACAAGAGCAAATGATCCGTTCCCTTATTGAGCAGATGTCGGTAGTTGTCGCCGGAATATCGCGGGTCGAAAGGGATTCGTACGAAGGAAAAACGTAGGGCGAGGCAACCGGCTGCCTGTTTTCTGAAAACATCACACAATGCACGTTGTTTTGTGTAAAATATATTCCAATAGGGCTTGCATCAGATTCATGATTCGCAAGGCATTTGATTATTTCGCGTATCACTGTGATTTGCGAAATTTTTCCGTTTCTCTACAGGAGAGCGCATGACCGACAGGGAATTCTTGCATCAATTTCGTCGCGGCATCGGTAGCGCGATTGTTGAACTCCAAGATAATGAGCAGAGGGAACGATTCAAAGAGATCGTTCTTCGATGCTGCCTGAAAGATATTGGATACGACATACAATCGGAGGGCACAAAGGGGGATTATCTTTACCAGGCGATCTCTACGCTTGGCTGTGAAGACGAATTTCTTGCAAGAGTTCCGGATGTCTATCTGCGCCGGCTTCCCCATGGTCTCATGGTTCAAATCACGGATCTTCTGACAGCATGCGAGCGGAACGGATCAAATAGAGCGTTCGATATTCTGCGCATGAAACACAAACAACTATGGTTACGTCTCAAAACACAGAAAACGTTTCCAACCCGTTATTGTGAACGCGAACAATTTGAGACACTGCAGATTGCTTTTCTTTATCGCGGTGGGTGGAAATCTTTTGAGAACGCTATACATAACGCAGGAGCAATTATCCTCAAAAGAGGGGAAGACTTGTGTTCCGAGTATGATTGGTTCTTTGCATGTGCCGAAGACCGTTTCGGCGAACAAAGAGTACAAACGTACTTGCATACGGCGGGGGAGACATCTCCTCGGGTTCGTGCAATGCGAGACGCGTACGAGGCTTCACGGGCTCTCGCAGAAGAAAGAGACAAGAAACGTGTGCAGAGCCCGATCACGGCTGATCTTCTGATCTCCGATATACAGAATTCTTCTTCGGATGATAAACCTTACAGGGTGATTGGGAAAATACTGCGATTCGGACGTGAAGCGAGCAAGGCAGAGCTTGTCCTTTTGGCTGAGCGGATCAAGTCCGAAGAGGACCCCGCCGTGCTGGCACGCTTGCTGAGGGTTTACCAGGATGTTGATTATCCGCTTGACCCGGCATTCCTCCTGGAACTTGCCCGCTCAAATCATGCAGAGCTTCGTGAAGCTGCTGTACAGGCACTCGGCCGTTTTCGAGAGAAATCCATTCATGACTTGGCCGTCTCGTTGATTGAGGAGAATGAAGCAGATCTCGCGCTCACTCTTTTGCAGAAGAACTGGAGAAAAGCCGATGACGCTCTTATCGAATCAATCGTGCTCAAATCGCGCCGCGTAACGCATGCTATGCAAATGAATCTGCTAGAGCTATACCTGAAACATAGGTCTTGCTCTTGCGGGAAGATCCTGTTGCATACCTATAGAAACGGCGAGTGTGGATTTTGTCGCCGCTGGGTCATTGATGCTATGGCGAAAAACAAGATTCTGACAGATGAAATCTTAAGGGAATGCCAATACGACTCCTACGACGAGACACGAGCGTTCGCGGATCGATTACTGAAAAGAAGAGCGAAAGCAAATTGCCAATAAAGAGGAGAGCCCCTATGGAGAAGAGCAAAAAGTTCACCTTGTACTCTGTTCTCGCTACGATTGCTGTATTCGCAGCATCCTTCTACCCCCTCTATATGGGAGCGCGCGTTATCTCCGACATGATCGCATACGGGACGGTGCAGGGCGAGAACTACCCGAAGTATATAATTCCGTATACGCCGATCAGTGTTGCCGTGATTCTCGGTGTTCTACTGATGCCTGTAATACTGAAGCACGTCAAACGCAGGCCGACGCTTCTGGCTTCGGGGATATCCGTCGTCATCTTCCTCGTCACCGAGACGTTGCTCGAGAACATGGTCATAGTCACGACACAGGGATCGAGTTCGATCGAAAACTGGCAGACCTACATGTGTGCGGTTCCGCCGGAAGGCTTTGCGTCTCGCACGTGGACGTCGGTAAATATCCTTGGCGGGGAGTTTGATCCTCTCTATAAGCTGCATTTCTACGTGATTGCTATACTTATGGTACTTGCCCTGATCAATTGCCTGTATGGATTTGGACGCATGGTCCAGACCGGTGACACGAAGCGCCGCCGCTCTCTGATCTTGTTATCGATCGTGAGTGGCTTATTTCTCGGCCTTTGCATCTGGGCTTGTTTCACGGCATTCTATCGCGGCGGAGAATTGTTGGTGTCCCCGACATCCGCCTGGCTGATGGGGATATTTTTCGTGACGCATGGGGTGACCTGCGGCTTGTTCGCAGGCTCTTTCCTGCAGGATAGGAAGAAATCGATCGCGGTCATTGTTCCCACTCTTCTTGCTATGCTCATGGCCGTCGTTATGTACATCGGGGAGTTGATTCTTCTCCACGGACATCTCTATCAGTTCGGGACGGGATGGTTTTACGAACGAATTCTCTTCCTGGCACCGGTGGATTACCTGATTGTTCTTCTCTCCGGCGTCATTACGGCGGGGATAACACTCGCGATCGCGCCGAGAGCTGATGCGAAAAAGGAGGCCTCCCATGTTTGATCTATTAATGATCGCCCCTTGCGGCCTGGATTGCACAATTTGCCATAGAGCCGTGGAGCCCGTGAATCCTTGCAAAGGATGTAGGGGACCTGTTGAATTCATGGCGGACTACTGCCGTAACCGATGTCCGATAAGAAAATGCGACAAACGGTCGGGTTTCGCGACGGACTTCTGTGACGCGTGTCCGGATTATCCTTGCGAAGAAGTAATGGAGAAGCAGACTCGCTATACGACGGAGTATCCGCTCGTGGAATCTCCGGACGAGAATCTCGTATCCATTCGCGAAAATGGACTAGAAGCGTTCATCGCGGAGGAGACCGCGCGATGGACATGCGGCGAATGCGGCGGCGTGATCTGCGTTCATTCGGGAACGTGTGCGCGTTGCGGCAAGACATACGGGGATCAGTCGAAGAATCACGAGACATGACAATGCGAGAAATTCTGCAATGCTTTTCGCGTTGCTCAGATCTTTTGCAACCTGACAATCCCGTGCACCAGATGCTAGGTAATCCTATCTCCCGGGCGTTAGGATAGATCGTGTAAGGAGGATATGCTATTGGATTGGCCGGAACGGATGAATCAGGCGATGGACTATATCGAGAAGAATCTGGCAGGCGAGATCTCGTACGACAAGGTTGCGCAGATCGCATGTTGTTCCACCTATCATTTTCAGCGGATGTTCTCGTTCATCACAGATCTTCCGCTGTCGGAGTACATACGAAGGAGACGCCTGACAATGGCGGCCTTCGAGCTCCAAACCGGTGGAATCAAGGTGATCGACGCGGCGCTCAAGTACGGATACGAGTCGCCGGAGGCTTTCAGTCGCGCCTTCAAGAATCTGCACGGAATCATGCCGGCGGCGGCGCGCAAACCCGGCACCGTGTTGAAGGCTTACCCAAGGATGTCCTTCTCAATATCAATCAAAGGAGATAAAGAGATGAGGTATCGAATCGAACAAAGAGAAGCTTTTCGCGTATTCGGCGCGACGGCAAGAATCAGTACCGATCATGAGAAAGCGTTCCAACAGGTTCCGGATTTCTTCCGGAAGTGCGACGAGGACGGCTCGACGAATGAGATCAACCGGCTGCTCGGCAGGTTTCCGGACAACTGCACCCACTCAGCGCTCTATGATTTCGGCGAGACAGAATTCACGTATATGCTGTGGCAGTTCCTGCCGGAGGGCATGAACGTACCTTCGCAATTCTCGATCCTGGAAGTGCCGGCAAAGACATGGGCGATCTTCGACGTCGAGGGGCGCGAGGTGCCAAGCATGTGGCGGCGGATCTGGTCCGAATGGTTCCCGCCGTCGGAGTATGAGACGATCGAGGGCCCACAATTCGAGATGTACTACGGACTCGCACGACATCAGAACGGTTACGGCGAGATCTGGATTCCGGTACAGAAGAAGAAATGAGCAAATAGGGTCAGGGAGCAAGGGAGATGAAGTTGACACGGGAACAACAGGCGGAGACGCTTACAACACTCGAAACACTGATCGAGCGATGCGAGAAAGTCTTGCCGCAATTCGCGGAAGGAACGTCACAGCGTACGCTTCTGGTGAACCGCTTGTCGGCGCTTCGGATTGGACAAGCGTTGATGACCCGATCGAAGGATGTTCAATTATCGCGAAAAGAACTCGAGGCAGCGCGTGCACCGCTCGCCTCGATTCTTCATAAATGTGAGCGAGCTGTTGCCAAGCATGCGCCTGGGAGCGTGACCTATACAAAACTCGAGAAACAGATACGAGCGATGCAGGTCGTGTTGAAATGCATTGATGAGATAGTTGCGGAGATGGAATGAAGGATGGTGTGGACACGAATTTTCCTCGCGTTTTGCGTCCTCGGATCTTCGATCCTGCGGAGAAAACACTCGCTCAAATTCTCGTCCACTCGTCAAGGCAACCTTCGTGTGCTGCGGCGCGTCTCGAAATCTTCTTAGGGCTGATATCCTTCGTTTTCTGCCAGTGATTATGCATTGAAAAGGTCAATTTTTGATTTTGAGGGCGATTTAAGGCAACTGCGCACAATATTTATCATAGAACAACCTACTAAAATGACCGAATCATGCGATTTAGTAGGTCGACCGGCTTCCCAGCGCGATGTTTTTTATCAATGAGAACCTACTAAAATGATCAATTCATGCGAATTAGTAGGTCGGCCGCCTTCTCGACGGGGTGTTTTTTGTCAATGAGAACCTACTAAAATGACCGAATCATGTGATTTAGTAGGTCCGCCGCCTTCCCGACGCGGATTTCTTATCAATGACAAACCTACTAAAATGACCAAATCTAGCGATTTAGTAGGTCGGCCGGCTTCCCGGAGCATGTTTCTTATCAATGATGCACCTACTCAAATGACCAAATCATGCGTTTGAGTAGGTACGCCGGATTCCCGGTGTATATTTTTAGTGCTGAATCTACTTTCGTGTCTCGTTGCACCGATCCGGCGCACCTTATAAAGAAATTCCACCGGCGATGTCGATTGAGCTTCCGGTGATATAGGATGCGAGTGGTGAGAGAAGAAGGAGCACCTGCGGTGCGATTTCTTCCGGTTTGCCGAAGCGACCGAGGAGAATTCCGCGGCGTTTCGTTTCGAGTTCGATCCATTCGTCATAGGGCATCGATAGTCCGGAACTCTGGTACCGGTAGAACTGGCGATCGGTTTCGATGGCCCCGAGATTGATCAGATTAACGCAAATATGATCTACGGCCAGATCTTGTGCGAGCATTTTCGCGACTTGTTGTACGGCTGCTCTGGCGGAACTGACCGCCGCCATCGAAGGATCGGGAGTGCCGGAAGTGACGCTGTTTATGATCACGATTCGGCCGTGGTCCGATGTACGTAAGTCCGGCAGTGCGGCATGGATTACATGAAGGATTCCGGATAATTTGATCTCGTATTGTGATAGGAAATCCTGAACGGATGTATCAAGAACACGTCCGGAAACGCCTTGTCCGGCATTGGCGACCACACCGTCGAGCCGGCCGAATGTTCCTTTGATGCGCCAGATGAAGGAGCGAACGGATTCCTGATCGGACACATCTCATTGTCAAGGAAATCGACACGTGATAGGCTGAACTGGAGGGAAGCCAATCGGAGGAATTCGATGGTCCACTCCTCACGTAAGGAGATCTTTATGATACTTGAGACCGAACGTCTGATCCTCCGTCCCTGGCTCGACACCGACGCGGAGGATCTTTTCCTTTATGCTAGCCATCCGGACGTCGGGCCGATCAGCGGCTGGCCGGTTCACAAGACGATCGAGGAGAGCCGCAAGATTATTGCCACCGCTCTGGCGAAGCCATTGACCTTCGCGGTCGTCATGAAGAGCACGGGGCATGCCGTCGGCAGCATCGGACTCAAGGTCGGTGAAGAGAGTAATCTTGATCTCCCGGAGTGGGAGGGCGAGATCGGATTCTGGATCGGAGTTCCCTTCTGGGGGCAGGGCCTGATTCCGGAAGCGGTGCGGGAACTGTTGCGATATGGCTTTGTGGATTCGCATCTTGAGAAGATCTGGTGTGGATATTTCGACGGAAATGAGAACTCCCGACGTGTTCAGGAGAAGTGCGGATTTCAGTTTGTACGGACTTGTGCGAATGTACCGTGGCCGCTGATGGGAGATATCCGGACAGAACACATCTCCTGTCTGACGAAAGAGGATTGGGAGATCAGTGTCGATATGGGTGCCGAGAATCAAGACCGGAAGGATAACGGAGGGGCTAAATGAAATCAGAGTTTGTTCGTGTTGAGATCAAGGAAGGACAGGCGGTCACAGCTAATCATGTCGGTCATCGGGAAGTGATTCAGGCCTTTGCGGACAAGGGGTATCATTATGCGGGATTTATTCCGCTGAGTTTCTGGTCAACCGGCAAGATCCGCGAAATGGATCTGGTTTTCGAGCAATAGCTCCGGGAGGTAGAAGAATAAAGAAGCGTTTGATTCAGGGTCTGATTGGCGGTGCCGTTCTCGGTCTATTCTGCGTCATCGGGGCCTACGTTCGCTCCGGGATGACGGCGACAGCGGATTTTGTGTTCTCTCTCTGGTATAACCGGCTCCTTCTCGGACTTGTCATCGGTGCGCCCTGGCCGGTGGTCTCACGCGGCAAAGCGATTGCACGCGGCGCAATCTTCGGTCTTGCCGTGTCTTTTGCATTCTACGCGTCCACAGGTTTTCGCGACCCGGTCAGCTTCGTGGCTGGCATAATCTACGGCATTATCCTCGAAGCCTGGTTCAGCCGCGCGAAAAGACCCGCAGAGAAAAAATAGCATAGAGAGATATTACGAATATCAGTAAACATTCTACAGCAGTCGCAACCAAGGACAGAAAGGGATTCCTGTGCGAGTCGTCACCATCAACGGACAGAATCACAAGGGAAGCACGTACCACATCGGTCGAATGCTGGCTGACCGCCTCGCAGCGGAGGGCGAACTCACGGAGTTCTTCCTGCCGCGCGACCTGAATCACTGCTGCGTCGGCTGCTACGCGTGCATTGAGGACGAGGAGCGATGTCCGTTTTTTCTCGAAAAGAAGAAGTTTCTCGACGCGATGGAGCAGGCGGACCTGTTGATCTTCACGACGCCGAACTATTGCATGGCTCCTTCCGCCGCGATGAAGACCTTCATCGATCTGTTTTTCGACATCTGGATGTCGCATCGCCCGAAGGCCTGGATGTTCAAGAAGAAGGCGGTCGTGATCTCGACTGCCGCGGGCATGGGCGCCAATAAGGCTTGGGAAAACACGACCCTGGAAAGCATGATTGGCAGGACGTGTCTGTTTATGGTATTCTCAATAGTATCTGGACAGCAACAGACGTCCGAGCGGAGGGATAATCGTGCGATTCATTTACCTGACGGAACTCAATACGATCTTGTTGTGTTTCATCGTGTGGCCGATTATTCAGGTAGGTTCCGCTCTTTTGTGCCTCTATTTACCCAATCGATTCTTCTCTCCCCGAAGTTGGATTTTTCGCGCGTTCTCCTGGGAGAAGGATGGTAGAATTTACGATAAGTTTCTCGGGGTCAGTCATTGGAAACAGATGTTGCCGGACGGCAGTCTCATGGCGAACTCCCGCGGTTTCCGGAAGAAGAAGCTTCGCAGCTATACCTCCGAGTATTTGGAACGATTCCTGCTCGAGTCCTGTCGCACAGAGATGACGCACCTTCTCGCGATCTTGCCGTTCTGGGTCTTCTGGTTTTTCACACCGCCGCAGGTTCCTTGGATGATGCTCGCCTACGCGCTCATTGTGAACTTACCCTGCATGATCGTGCAGCGCTACAACCGCCCGAGGATAATTAGAATCCTGCGGAAACGGGAAGCGATGGGGTACATCAGGGAAGACCTCTCCTGATCGGAGAAGTTCTCTCCGCGAAAAGAGGGTCGAAATTCTCCACAGGAAGAACAAACGGTTAGGTAGTACCGGTTGTATCGTCGCGAAAATTCATGAGCAGCGAAATTGCCGTATCCTTCATATTTCCGTAGAGCCTCTCGACTTCAACATTGGTCTCGAGCTCCTGTAATAGCGCGAGAAATCTTTCATCGGAAGCAGTTTCCTTCGTCCCCAGGAGCAATGTATAGATTTCCTTCAGAGAGGACATCTCCTTCGCCTGCTGTAGGAGAAGATTGATATCCAGGGTATCCTTCCCGCCGGCACCGTTCTGGGTTCGTCCGCATAATGTACAGATATCCTGCGTGCGATCATTCCTTGTTCCGCAGATACAGGTCCATTCCGTCGAAGCCATCACGATCTCCGTAACGGCATCCTCGCCCATGCGTTCGCGAAGGCCTGACAGTTCCTGATCCGCAAGAAGAATCTCCGTCGATGGAGCCTCGTTCTTCCGAATCTCGAAATGAATGAGCGCCTTGTCAACGGCCACATGTACGGATTTAATAGTTGAGACCTTCTCAGAAGGAAGACGCAACAGATAAGACAAGGGAATCTTGCCCTGCGCTCCCTGTGGAATCTGCAGATCGATCTCGGGGAAGGATTTCTGCTCGCCCCAGATGTCGGTCAGAAGAAGCTCGATGCGTACAGCGGCGATACCCTCCTGATACAAGTGGCTGACCATCTCGACCGGTACGGTCTCCGCATCGGCAGGCTGAAATCGCACGCTGGATATTCGTACCGGAAATCCGGGATAATAATTTCGAACGGGAAAAATCTTCGCGTTGCTGTCAACCGTTGAATTCGAAGACCGCGACACCTTGCGAGACTTCTCCGAGCGAGTCTTCTCCGAGGGTTTCTCGGTCACAGCCGGCCGATTGGTTCCGCAGCTGCACGTTATCGCATAGGAATTATTCCTGGCGGAGCAATTCGGACATACCCAGGAATCGGTGATCCACGGTTGCGCCAGGACAGATCCAGTTTGCGAATTCTGGTCCGGTTTCGCCAAGGCAAGAAGAAGAGCGATAAGACCGAAGAAGAAACCGTACCAGAACCAATCGTCGGAATAGCCTTTGTTCTGTACAACAGACTTCGTGGCATATCCCCAGAGGACACCCCAGAAGATGCCTCCGATGACGATGATCAAGAGCTGTATGATTACATAGTCCATACGATCGTTCCTTCCCACAGTCCTTTGTGCGCGAAAAACATCTTGCTATGCTGATGTTACTACGCGTAGTGGGGATTCGCAACGATATTCGCAAGGGGAGGCTGGATTGTTGCGATTCTTCAGGCAGAGTATGAATGCTAGAATAAGCAAGCGGACCGACAACTCCCGGTAAAGGGAGAGTGGCCCGCTTGGGTTTCCGGAGGCTTGCGCGATCAAGCGCATCTTCTCGGATATGACATCTCACCGGTTGGAAAGCCAGCTAAGGCTCGGCAAGGGATGTCCATGACCGGGGTGAGGGAAGATCTATGCGCCTTGTGCGTCAGAGAAGCACAGCTTCTTTAGAAGGTTCTCAGCCAGGGCGCGCTGCTTGGCCTCCTGCTCAGCATCGCCGGGATTCCAGTTCACAATGATCGTCAGCAACTGATCGTCTGTTTTCAGAAGAATTCCGTATTGCCCTTGTTCGGAGCTGGAAATAGTGAGGATGCGATAGGCGTTCGCCTCTTCATATTCCATCGAATCAAAGAATCCCGAGTATGCGAAAGCTATATACCGCTGTTCGATATAGGATGGGTTTTGTAAATCATCGAGGATGACCCGGACATTTAGATCTTCGGAGACTGCTTTAAGAATAGGATTTGTGTTCCTGTATGCCAATGGGATATTTTCTTTCTCAAGGACTTCGATAAATTCTTCAGATGAACAAAGTTGTATGGTATCCGGCAGGTTCTGCAGAGAATTATCTGTCTTCACGAGAGGACTCCCGAAGCCGAATTCCTGCATCGCATACACGAAGGTTCGAATCGCATCGATCTCGTACTTGATATCTACTTCGATCATGACAGAACCGGAGAGATAAGCTCCGCGGAAAGAAGTGATACCTGCCCCCATGGGACTCGCAACTACATAGAGGCAATTTTTCGTATGATAAAGAAAAGCCGAGTATTGAAGCTCGTTAACCGGCACGTCACTCGGTTCTTTTAAGTTCTTATACATCGTCAGAATATACTTATCCATCGCCTCGTAAGCGAAATCCTTATCGGCGTAACGGGTACACGTAACCGTGCTAACTCCGTCCGAGCCGACAGCTTGATAGGTCGAACCAGTTATATCACTTGTTTCCTTGGAAATTGTATAGTCATACTTCGTAAGAACATCCGCGAGAACATCCGGATCTGCTTCTGTTTCCGCTGACCAGTTATACAGCCACTCGGATCGCCGAGTATCCGCCTCTTCAAGAAAGTCTTCTACTGAAGAGCCGTATTTGACCGGGATGTCCGTCGGATCGTAATTCGGGCGAAAATTGGCAGCATACCGGGTGAATTTAGCATCTTTGTCGGAAGTTTCCTCACTCCCGGAACCTAACGGGTTTATAAGAAGTCCAATGCAAATAACAACAATCGAGACTACAGCGAGTCCGATGAGCCAGATTGCGGGCTTCTTGTAATTCAGAATACTCTTGATCCGTCCCTTGAGATCTCCTTCTCCGAAAGCTAAGGGCATCGGGCGAAGGATGTTTCTTCTCGAAGCGACAGACACGAGCGTCGCTGAATATTCTTTTCGAGAAGAATCAGTCAAATTCTGTACAACACTCTCATCACAGGTCGTCTCGATATCACGGCTGAACAGTAGAAAGGCGATCCATGCGAACGGATTGAACCAGTGAAGGCATGTGACCAGAAAGGCAAGAAGCTTGATCACGGGATCCCAGCGACGCAGATGCGCCTTCTCGTGAAGAATAACGAAGGATCTTTCCTCGGGAGTGAGACCAACCGGCAGATAGATGCGCGGGCGCAGGAGACCAAGGACAAACGGAGAGCAGATCTTATCCGAGACAAACGCCCCATCCTCCCGGACGGCATCGGTCAGTCGACGGCGCAGCCGGAGATACGCGATGAGATTATACGTGGCGAGAAGAACGATGCCTGTGCACCAGACAAGAAAGATAGCCTGACCGACAAAATCCCGCGAAGGGAAACTGGTTGCGATCAAGTCAACCCAATTCGATGGTGCGGACGCGGTATCCTGGTTCGCCGGGAATACCTGAACCAGCTCCGGAGAATTCTTGAGGGCTTCCGGCGATACTTCAGAACCTGTGTCGATATCCGTTGTAACGAGATCCGTAAGACCTTCGTTCTCGTCGGCGACGAAATACGAGGTAACGGAAAAGGAACGTATCGCCGGCGGAACCAGACTCACCGGAGCTTCCGGGAAGATCGGGAACGCGAGCCGAAGGAAGACAACTCCCCAGAGGAGATAGGAGAAGATCCGTGGTGCTTTTCGCAGCAGGAGACGCAGCACGAGTACGATCAGAATACAATAGGTGCCGACGAGGCTTATATCGAGAAGAACGTTCATAAAACTAATCATGGATACCTCTTTCCCTATTGATGAAATTCTCTCTAGCTATGCCACTGTCCGCCTCAGTAACAGTTACATTCCGAAGGCGGGCGATGCCTTCTATCGCACGGGTTCTCCGCAGGAGGCACTGCCGACATATAAGGCGAAGCCTAAATATAAGGCACTGCCGACGAGGATCGAATCCCGTGCGAAGAAGCGCAAGCCCGCCTTATGCATCAGGGAAGCACAGCTTCTTCAGAAGGTCCTCGGCATAGGCGCGCTGTGCGGCCTCGGTGGTTGGATCCTCAGACCACGAGACTTGAACGGTAAGATACCATCCACCTCTCTGATCGACTTGTATCCCATAGGTTTGTTGATCGGCACGCGACCATGAGAGGCAGCGATAGGAATCTGTTTCCTCGTAGGATAGCTGGTAGGACGAAGTGTCTTGTTCTGGAGGATACATAAACATTAGAAGCTTCAACCTTAAGGCGGTATAAAAATCGTATTGAGCAAGGATAACTCTAACACTTCCATCGTCAGAATCAGCGAGGTAGATGTCAGATCTATCTTCGTATTTTTCCAATACTAAATTCTCGGTCGCAAGTATCTCCGCCAGTTCTTCCTGCGTGCCAAGGATCATGGTATCTGGCAACTCCGGCATTGGCGCTTCGAAGTTGAGTGTTTCCTCTCCAAACCCAAGCTCCTGTGCTGCATGCATATAGGGAAGAATCTCGCTCATTTCGAGCGGAAAACGAACATCGAGAATGACTGTGCCGGAAAGAAAAACTGCCCGAAAATTAGGATAGGCGGAAAGATTAATTGCGGCATAATAATTCGGATAAATACCTATGGAACCGCTGATTAATCGTGCATAAATTTCTTTATGACTGAAATGGTTTGGTTTTCTGTAAAATCAGTCCAATCATTATCATTTTGAACCCAAAATCGACCATCTATTGCCACTATTTCGTGGCGTTTCCGTTCTCAGGACAGACCTATCCCATTTGAGGTCGCAGATTTC
>JAEWUD010000039.1 GCA_023397475.1 Bacillota bacterium | reverse complement strand
CTGCGATACCGTGTGATAGGACCTGGAATGGATCCATGCCAAAATCCGAATAGTCGAACATGCCGACACTGAACCCGCTGACCGACACTCCGCCGATCGTCATCAGAACACGCTTCGTCATTTCCTTCATATACACTTCCCTCATGTCCCCCAAACATTTTACACACTGCGCAAATAACATCCCCACTGTGATGATCTGATCGGACGTTTTATTTTCTAAAAATCACATTCATTGTAACAGAAAAACACGGCAGGATTCCTTGCGATCCCCACCGTGCTTCTTGTGTTTACGAAACGTTCACCCTTTTCATTCTGAGGTTACAAGTCTTTGTCATGAATCAATATATACGCAACGAGAAGACAAGATTAATGCGTCGTCTGCGCCTCGACCAGTCGCTCACCGCAATACATCTCACGTAATTTCGGCTTCTCTATCTTGCCCGTAGGATTGCGCGGAACCGGCGCGAAAACAATCCTGTGCGGCCGCTTGTACCGCGGTAACTCCAGACAAAACTCGTTCACTCCGGCTTCGGACAGCGAGGCGTCCGGCTTCACCTCTATGATCGCCGCGGCTATCTCGCCCAAGCGCTCGTCGGGAACGCCGATCACTGCGACATCTTTGATCGCCGGATGTGCGCGAAGGAAGTCCTCGATCTGTACCGGATAAAGATTCTCTCCTCCGGTGATGATGACGTCTTTCTTGCGATCGACCAGGTAGATGAATCCATCCTCATCCATCTTCGCCATATCTCCGGTATAAAGCCAGCCGTCCTTCAAGACCTCGTCGGTCGCGACTTTGTTATTGTAGTAGCACTTCATCAGGCCCGGACCCTTGACAATCAACTCACCGACTTGACCGGCTTCCACCGGTACACCCCTCTCGTCGACAATCGCCGTCTCCCAAAGATAGCCGGCCTTACCGATTGCACCGACCTTGTGTAGATTCTCCACACCCAAGTGAACGGCTCCGGGTCCGATCGATTCACTCAAACCGTAGTTGGTGTCGTATTGATGATGCGGGAAAATCTTCATCCAGCGTCTCACGAGGCTCGGCGGAACCGGCTGCGCGCCGATATGCATCAGACGCAATTGCTCCAGACGATAATCCTCAAGCTTCAGATCCCCGCGATCGATCGCGTCGAGAATATCCTGGACCCACGGTACCAACAGCCATACAATCGTCGCCTTCTCTTCGGAAATCGCCTGCAGAACCCATTCGGGCTTCACACCGCGCAACAATACAGCCTTGCCGCCCGTCAGGAGGCTACCGAACCAATGCATCTTCGCACCTGTATGATAGAGCGGCGGGATACACAGGAAGCAATCCTCGTGCGTCTGCCCGTGATGATTCTGCTCAGTTAGGCACGAGGATACCAGGGCTGCGTGGGAATGTAGGATAGCCTTCGGAAATCCTGTCGTACCGGAAGAGAAGTAGATCGCGGCATCCTGATCCGGCGCGAGCGGAATTGCGGGCGCCGTCGAGGAACAATAGGTCTCCAAACGGTCATAGCTGTCCGCAAAAGACGGCGTCTCCTCTCCGACGAAAAAGAATGTCTTAATTCCCTTCAGCCGGTCATAAATCTGTTCGATACGGCCGATGAACTCCGGCCCGAAGATCAAGGTGTTCGCTTCGGAAAGATTCAGACAATATTCAATCTCCTCAGCGGTATATCGATAATTCATGGGAACGGCAAGAGCGCCGGTCTTCAAGGTTCCGAAATAAATCGGGAGCCACTCGAGGCAATTCATCAGGAGAATCGCGACCTTGTCGCCCTTCCTGGTTCCGCGTGTCAGCAGAAGGTTGGCGAATCGGTTGGCCCGAATATCGAAGTCCTTCCACGTCATTTCTCTTCGATACACATCACGGTGCGTCGTCTCGATCAAGTTATATTCCCGCCAGGTGACGGTATGATCCGGCATATTCGATGGATTGATCTCCACCAGACTGACTTCCTTCGGGTATAGCTTCGCGTTCTTTTCGAGAAAATCCGTTATTACCATACTTCAACTACCCTTCTACGCCGGATGAATTGTAAAATGCGAGAAATCGACACCTACCTACCGATCCTAAACATATAAAAGTGTACACCGCACGCCGAAAAAACTCAACATGACCATTTCCGCAAGAATCCTTTATTCTTAAAAATAAGATTGCCGCTTTGTGGTACACTATATGTTATACCGACTCTTGAGGGAGACGCAGGAAAGATGGATGCCATTCGCTATGAGAAGGATATGTACGAGCCCCTGCGCGATCATTTGATTCAGCAAGGATTCGCGGTTTTCGCGGAGGCTCGCACCTGTGATCTGGCCGCCAAGAGAGACGACAAGATCATCGTTGTGGAGATGAAGCGCCATTTATCCTTTGATCTGCTTGAACAGGCCGTCGAGCGCCAGAGTTTCGCCGATGCGGTCTACGTCGCCATTCCTAAGCCGGAAGGATTCAAGAATGACAAAGCGTTTCGTTCGAAAGAACGGGTGCTCTCACGACTGGGTCTCGGACTTCTACTCGTCAGCGTCATCCATGGGGTGGCGTTCGTCGAAGAAGCCCTTTCTCCCGCGGAAGATAACGGGGCGAGAAAGAACAAACGCAAGCGCAGTGCGCTCTCCCGTGAACTTGACGGAAGAAGCATGGATTTGAATGTCGGAGGTTCTCGCGGCGTCCCTCTTGTCACCGCTTACCGCGAGACATCGCTGTTTCTGGCCTTCCTGATCGAGCGCTACGGACCGTCAAGTGCCAAGCAATTACGGGCACATGGCGCGGACCCGAAGAAGACGGGACCTGCTTTACGGTCGAACTTTTATCGGTGGTTTGATCGCAACGAAGACGCAACCTATAGCTTGTCGACGTTGGGAGTGGATGCTTTGCATCAATACGAGCCGCTTGTCGGCGTTTTTCGCGACAGAACCCAAGAACCCTTGGAAGAGTAAGGAGGAGACACGTATGCGTGACAGTGTGATTCGACTTGAGGCCACATTACAGAGTCCGGAGGAATCCGCGGCAAAGTTGGAAATTCGCGATCATATAACCATGACTCTTGAGAAGAACCTCCAGGAGATGTGCGTGGATATCGAGGCGATGTGGAATATCCTTCGCGATCATTATAAGGTGACCGACGAGGACATTATCGCGCGAGTTGAGAAAGCGGAGCCCGTTCTGCGAAGCGCGGCGGAGGGAGTTCTTCTGCTCTGTAACGAGTGCGGTCGCCCGAATTCTTTCGGACCGGCTTCCTTGCGCAAGAAGTGTCTGTATTGTGCCGCTGAGTTACGGACCCCGAAGACCATGGAGATCGAAGACCTATCGCCGCTCTTCATTCCCCCGGTCTTCCTTATGGCAGACAATGACTCCATACGATCCTCGTTGTCCTCGTATTACACAACCGGCTCTAAGCAAACGAAGAATGTACAGAAGTTTAATGAATTGCGACTCGACCATAAGACACAGGAAGTTTTGCAGCACAGCAAACGACTTGAAACGCATTACCGGCGTATGTTTCCGATTCTATCCGGATTTTTTCATCTATTATCCGAGAAGGATGGCGTAAGTGCACCGGCAATTATCGGAGCAATGTTAACCAAGCCTCCGGAGAAACACCCCAGAGAAGGTTCCTTTACCTACCCTTATGTTCTGCTCTCTGTCTTATGGCGTTTTATATCTTTCGAGACAGACTTGAATGTCTCGTATTTTCAAGAGGAGAGAGAGAAGATTAAGGCGCAACGATCGATGCGGGGATTCCGGGACGATCTGCAGAAGACCGATTGTCCGCATTGCGGACGTGAGACATCCGCCATCGGACAGATCATTTGCGTGTGTCCGTATTGCGGGAAGCGCATGCGAGCGACGACCGTTGCGGATCTCTTCCCCGCGAGGCTGTAACCTTCTACTATTTGCCGATGATTCTACGCAGAACTTGAAACCCAAATGAACGCAGTCCGCAGATCGGGCAGAAGAAGGAACATATGATATTAGCCGTCAGTATCGAAAACACGTATATTTCCTTCGGAGTCTTCGCTGATGACAAACTCATCGTCGACGCCCGACTTGCCACGCGCGACTCGAAGAGTCTTGACGAGTACGCGATTCTGCTTTCCGGAATTCTGTCCATGAACAACATCCCTGTCGACAAGATCGACGGGGCGGTTCTTGCTTCCGTCGTGCGTCCGATGAACGCGACGATACGCGGAGCGATAGAGAAGCTTTGCAAAGTCCGTCCTTTGCTTCTGGGACCGGGAATCAAGACCGGCTTATCCATCAAGACAGACTTCCCTTCGCAAATCGGCGGTGATATTGTGGCGAATGCCGTAGCGGCGGCTGACCTGATGCGTCCACCCTACGTTGTCGTCGACATCGGAACGGCGACGACTTTAACGGCGATCAATATCGAAGGTGAACTCAGCGGAGTCATCATTTGTCCCGGAGCCGCCTCTGCACTACAGGCGCTCTCCGAGAATGCCGCGGAATTACCACGTATCGCGGTCGAGTCACCCAGAGAGCTTCTCGGCAAGAACACAAACGATTCTATGGCAAGCGGTGTTGTCTACGGACATGCAGCGATGATCGACGGCTTGTTACAGCGGATCAGTCGCCAGTGGGGCAACCGTTCTCTGGATATCGTTGCCACAGGTGAGTGGGCCGGACAGATTCTCCCTTTCTCTGACTATAAAGACTCCTTGCGCGTAGAGCCAAATCTTACCCTCTCGGGTCTTCATAAGATATATCGGTTGAATGCCAGAAAGACTTTAACTAAGGAGAGAATATGATTTCGGAGACAAAAGCACCCGATCGTGTTCTGATACAGCGCAGGGCTTCCGGTGGGAACCTCACGCTTGATCAGTTTGAATCTGACATTATTCGCCATTATGCGGGTGCCGAGGCCATGTGGATTGTCTTTCGGGAGTATTTCGATCTTGCGGAAAAGGATATGATACAACGTGTTGTTCTTGCTGCGGAAAAAAATCCTCGTGCATGTACGCCGATCACCCTGAAATGCAAAGATTGCGGTCGCAAAAGTCCGTTCATACATAGTATTCATTGGAAGAATTGCACCTACTGTTGCGGGGATTTCATCACCCCGCCGTTGGATGAAGTCTTTGATTTCGCAGCACTTTTTATTCCGCCCTCAGTGAGTTTTTTCACGATGGGCGCATCTCCTCGAGTGTATGACTTCAAGGTTTATCATGATCCTTCTGAAGAATTTCTTCCTCCTTCAGGGAAACTCGACCCATATGTATCTACGGAGATTAGTCCGGATGCCGCTGACAAAATCTATGTTCGAGGCAACCTGGAACGATACTATCATCGACTGTATTCGATCCTGTATGCCCTCGCTGATATCGTTCGAGAGAAATTTCACATTCCTCCGTCAGACTTCATCCGTACAATGCTGTCGCGTCCGGAGACTAAATGTCAGAAGATGCGTTGGTCCGACACAACGCAGGGAATTCTTTACGTAATATGGCGGTATTTCAATTACTATACAGGTATGCCGGAAGAGCTGATGCTGCCCTTCCGCGAACGCGCCATCGCGCAAGTCGGCCGGGGATCAGACGGTCTGAGAAAGCCAGAGAGCGAGCATTGCATATGTGCTTCGTGCGCTAGAGTATCTCTTGCGGATCGATGGGTTTCCATGATCTGTTCGTATTGCGGAGCCAAGATGAGGGAACCTGTTTTCGAAGATATATTTCCTCGTTCCGGACCGTATACTTTTCTTTGAGTTGCGATATATTCTTATTCCCCCAAAGCCAGCTTCTTGACCATAATGAAATGACGTGGGATACTGAAGTCCTAAATTCCGAATAAGAGCAAACGGCAGCGATTGCTTTTAGAAATACGCATTGCACCCGCAAGAAGCGGGGCGACAGCAAAGGAGTGTTATTTATGCAAAAGACCAGAAACCCCAAGACCCTATGGATGGCACAGACGGCCATACTATCGGCAATCATCATCGTCATGACCTTCACTCCCCTCGGTTATCTTCGCATCGGACCCGTTGAGATCACGTTTCTTATGATCCCGGTCGTTATCGGTGCAATCGCTGTAGGGCCGGGATGCGGAGCCGTTCTGGGCGCCGTCTTCGGATTATCGAGTTTTATTCAAGCATTACAGGGCAGTCCGTTCGGCTTTGCCCTTCTCTCCATCAATCCATTTCTCACATTCATCCTCTGCATGGTTCCGCGTATCCTGATCGGAGTCATCGCCGGTTATATTTTTCGAGCATTAATGAAGCTCGACAAGACGCAAATCGTCTCCTTCGGCGTTGCCGCGCTCTCCGGAGCCCTGGTTAACACGGTACTCTTTGTCGGAGCGTTGATCCTCTTCTTCGGAAGTTCCGACTTTCTCCGTCAATTCGGTGATACACCCATAGCTATCGCTACGACTCTCGTCACCGTAAATGCGGCGATCGAAGCCGGTGTATGCATGGTTGCCGGCGGTGCCGTAGCAAAAGCTCTGCATGTTGCGTTCAGCAAACGACTCTCCACACAAAGTTCTGTCGGAAAGAATACCTGACCCCAAGAACTATTGGCATACGTAAATGCCCGAGGCGCGCTGCTTGCCTCGGGCATTTTGTTGCTGTGTTATGCGAGACGTGTTTTCGACCAGACACCATCACGCGGGATCTGCCTGTTGTACCGACGGCATCCGAAGTACAGTCGCCCCGAACAGTTGTGCTTCCCGCTCGTCGTGTGTGACGACAATCAGGGTCTTCCCTTTGGTCTTCTCCAGAATAAACGCGACAACGCGGTCACGCGTCACTTCGTCAAGGCCTTTTAACGGCTCATCCATGACGACCATCCCGCTCTCCGCAAGAAGTGCACGAACAATCGCTACTCTCCGACGCATCCCGCCCGACAGTTCGCTCGCGACCTTATCTATACTGTCTTCCAAACCCACCGCATGCAAAGCCGGTTCCACGAACGAATAATCTGACCGGTGCCTTAGGACAATCCGAATATTCTCTGAGGCCGAGAGATCCTCGCAAAGACGATCTTCCTGAAACACACAGGCGACACGCGGCGGAACCCCCGATATCTTTCCTCCGGATGGCCGGACGAGACCAAGGAGGACGGAAAGAAGCGTCGTCTTTCCGCAACCGGAGGGACCCATTACAACGGTCGCTTCACCTTCTTTGAAGGAGGCGTTAAGGTCTGAAAGAACAGGCAATTTGCCATAACGGACCGAAAGATTCTCGACTACGATATCCATTATGTCCCCCTCCCCGATTGATAGAGTCGACGAAGCAGGAATACCAGAGATTTCTCGAAAGCAATGCTGATTGCAATAATAACGAACGTCCACGCGAAAAGATCCGGCGTGCTGATATAGACCTTCGCCTCATAAAGTCGTTCCCCGATGGAGCCCTCCGGTATCCCGATGACTTCCGCCGCGATTCCGGCCTTCCATGACAATCCCGCCGCTAACGAAGCGGCAGACAAAAGAAAAGGTTTGACCGCCGGCATATAGAGATGAAGAAGGCGGCGCGACGGCCGCATATGAAACACATGTGCCATCTCCAAGAGCTTCTTATCCGTTGTTCGTATTCCCGTAAGAACATTCGTGTAGACGAGGGGCAAAACCATCAGAAAGGAAATGAATACAGACAGTTCGGAAGCGGCGAGGAAGATAAGGCAGAGGATGATGAACGAAGCGACCGGTGTTGCCTTGACAAATGCCATGTACGGCCACAGGAGTACCTCGGCCAGACGAAAGCGAGCGGCGACAGCCGCAAGCAGAATCCCCGCAACAAGTGCGATCATAAATCCCGCTCCGATTCGAACAAACGAGAACCCGACGGAAAACCAGAAATCCTGTTGTCCAATCAATCGAAAAAGGGTGAGAAACACCTCAAAGGGAGACACGAGCAACAGCGGACGCGATAAGAGCATCGCGCCCGCCTGCCACGCCAACAGAGCGATCAGAATCGCCGCAGGTTTCTCAATTCTTCGAAGGAACCGCGTAGTAGAAGTCGTCTCCCGGGAGCTGTCCTCCGACGGATTTGGGGTTCTGTTCGAATAAGACACGAAGATAACCCTCCATGGCCGGTCGCATCTGCTCTCCGGCAATATATGTGATATTCAAGTCGGGTATAGCCTTCTCTGCGACGGTGGCCGGGAACAATCCGAACTTATCGGAAAGCAGGCCTGTCTCGGCGGCATATGCGTTCGCAAAATCTGTCGATGCTTTGTACTCGGAAAGGAACGCGGAAAGCTGTTCCGGATACGCTTCGGCGAAGGCCTTGCGCACAACGAGAACTCCGGTAACCATTAGACTGTCCGGCGTCGTCTCCTGCCAGATCTCGTCAAGATCCAAGGCAACGCGCAAACCGTCGACCTTGCCCTGTGCGATGGTCACATAAGGTTGCGGCAGCATCGCGACAGATCCGGGCGTCGCGGCCAAAGCCGCAACAATCTCAGTCGGCTCAGATTTCCATTCGATCGTCACATCCGAATCCGGATCAAGACCCTCGGACTGAAGCAGATAACGAAGTCCGTATTCCGGAGACGAACCCTTGCCGGAGGCATAGATCGTCTTACCCTTCAGGTCACTCAACGATTGGATCGATTCTCCGTTCTCGACAATATAGAGAACACCCAGTGTATTGACCGCCAGAAGCACGACTTCACCCTTGGTGTTGTTATAGAGAATCGAAGCGAGATTCGCCGGCACCGCAGCGATGTCCAGCTGACCCTGAATTAGCTTCGGTGTAACTTCATCCGCGGTGGCATAGATACCGAATTCATACGTATTCTGCGTCTTCTTCTGTTCGGATTGATCCATCAATTGGAGAAGTCCGATCGAGGTTGCTCCTTTGAGGCCCGCAATCCGGATACTCTCCGCGCGAGGCGCGGCAGCAGCACACGAAGACACAATGAATAGGAGCACCATCGTCAATAGTATAGAGGCTCCCCGAGTTAATAATTTACCTGTTCGCAAAAAATCACCTTCCTTCAACATTTAGTATATCATCATCATTGTTCATATTTGGGCATAAAAAAATCCCCGAGCCACTCCTGTCATTGGATTTATCACGGGGATCCTTATCGATATCTCGAAATTACGCGCCTCTGCGGTTCCATCTCTCAATTTGCGTCAGTATCGTCTCCGCAACAATATTGCTATTCTTGATTCCCGGAACACAGATATATTTGCGTCCGCCAGACAACGTTCGTGATTTGTACGTAATTCTGACACATTCTACATCGTCGAAATTATAAGCCTGAACGTCCTCGATGTCACGCATCGCGATCTCCTCAGCGCCGTAGAAGTCCTCTTCCGGATTCGGGAACGCTGCCTTCTGTGACACGGCAAACCCTTCGCACTGCACTCCCATGACGAAAACACGCAACGTGGGCAAGTATGTCTTGGATTTGAAGAGTTTCTTATATTTGTAATTGCCAAAAAAAGACTGAACCATGGACCCCAAATCTATCGCCATGCGATTCTCCCCCCATCATTAAAAACCATTCTCATTCGTGATTAATGTATCAGGTTCACATTTACGTGTCAACGAAGAAAATCTTCATATTCTTCATATTTTAGTCATCTTTGGGAGAAAATTTATTTGATATTTATCTTTTTACCTCAATTTGTCAAGTCTTTGAGATATTTGAAGGTTTTGCACGCTGTGCGCCCTCCTCTATCGTTTCAAGTGCAATTCCTGTACAATGAAAGCAACATACTCTATTGCTCTCATCCTACGATGCGCTGACATCTAGCACGGTTGCAATTCCAACATAAATATTGTCGATCACTCGGATACAATATTTGTAATCAAAAACCCACGCGGAGGATGCATGTATGTTTCAAGAAGAGTTTCTCGCGGTAACACAAGCCGCCGACAAGAAGATCCAATTCTCCACAACGAATCCCTTCGGTTATTTCCTCGCCTCCATGCTTGCGGGAGCCTATGTCGGCATTGGAATTCTACTTATTTTCTCTGTGGGCGGCGCTCTTAATGCCGCCGGATCCCCGTTCACCAAGATCGCTATGGGACTGGCGTTCGGCATCGCACTGAGTCTTGTCATCATCGCCGGATCTGAACTGTTTACCGGCAACGTGTTTGTGATGACCGCGGGCCTCCTGCGCAGGACCGTGCGACCGGGCAAAGCAACCGTTCTCATGCTGCTTTGTTATGCGGGCAATCTTGCGGGATCTATTCTTACCGGCGTTCTCTTCTATCTCTCGGGACTTGCGACCGGCGCGACCGGAACATTTATCGCATCCGTCTCCGAGACCAAGATGTCGCTTCCTGTGGGAGATCTGTTTTTTCGCGCAGTCCTTTGTAATATTCTCGTTTGCCTTGCCGTATGGTCTGCGTATCGACTGAAGAGTGAATCGGCAAAGCTGATCATGGTTTTCTGGTGTTTGTTTGCCTTCATCACCACCGGACTCGAACACAGCGTCGCCAATATGACTCTTTTGACGATCGCGCTTCTTGCACCCGCCGAAGCAACCGTATCCCTATCCGGGTACCTGTACAATATTCTTATCGTCACTCTCGGCAATATCGTTGGGGCATCGCTTTTTCTGGCCATACCCTACCATATCATTGCCGGGAAGAAGAAGGAGGTCTAGTCCATGGGATATGTTTTGTCACCCGAAAATTTTGACAAGGCGCTGGCGGCCTGGTCGGAGAACTACGCCGTGTTTGCTCCGGCGGTTTTCGAGAAGGAAGGATCATTCGCCGATACGGACAGCATTCGATATAAACGTATCGACAAAGGTTCGGAGATCGTTTTTGACGCAAAGTCGCATTACTCCTTCAAAGAAGTTCTCACGCCGATCTCCGAAATCCTCTTCTACTTCACTGAGGATCAAGTTTCTGTCCCCTCCGTCGAAGAGAAGGGCGCGATCATCTTTATGCGAAGTTGCGATGTACACTCTCTCAAACGGCTCGATCAGATCTACCTGAATAACGGATATGAGGATTTCTATTACAAGCGGTTGCGAGACCGGATCAAAATATTTCTGCTCGATTGTGAGAAGAGCTTTGAGAATTGCTTCTGCGCCTCGATGGGAACCAACACAACCGAAGAATATGCCGCCGCGGTTATGCTTCGGGACGGTCAGATTTACATTGACGCCAAGGAAGAATTTGTTGATTCCGTCATCCGGCCGCTGGCCGGCGAAGAGCTTCCCGTTGCCCCTCGATTCGTGTCGGAGAATGCCGTCAAGGTCAGAATTCCCGAGAATCTTTCCCTTGATGTAATGAACAGTACAATTTGGGAAGAATACGCGAATCGATGCATCGCTTGCGGCCGCTGTAATTTTGTCTGTCCCACCTGCACCTGCTTCACGATGCAGGATATCTTCTACAAGGATAATCCGAGCACCGGAGAGCGCAGACGCGTTTGGGCATCCTGTCATGTCGACGGATATACCGACATGGCCGGCGGAATGAAGTTCCGGGACAACAAAGGCCAGCGAATGAGATTCAAGGTCCTCCATAAGGTATATGATTTCAAGAAGAGATTCGGCTATCATATGTGCACCGGTTGCGGTCGATGCGACGATATCTGCCCGGAGTACATTTCCTTTTCCAACAACATCAACCGGCTCGAAGCCGCAATGGAGGAGGTATCCCGATGAGCAACACTTTTTCGGTTGTTTCCGTGCAGAACAACTCGGACACCAACTCTCACGGCAATGCGTATATTCCTTTTCGCTCCAGGATCCTCGAGGTGCTCAAACACACCGAGATTGAGTACACCTTCCGCATGTCCTATGACGGTCCGGTCCTTCCGGGGCAATTCTTTGAGGTTTCTCTTCCAAAGTTCGGTGAAGCGCCAATCTCCGTCAGCGGTATCGCGCCCGGAAGCATTGACCTTACGATTCGCAAGGTCGGAAGAGTTACGGGAGAGATCTTCGAGTCGTACGCCGGTCAAAGCCTCATGCTTCGCGGACCTTACGGCAACGGTTTCGATCTTAACCTGTACCGTGGCCGTGAGCTTCTCGTCGTAGCCGGCGGCACGGGTCTCTCCCCTGTGCGGGCGCTCGTTGATCATTTTGCGGTCCATCGTGATGAGGTGGCCGACTTCTCTCTGATCACGGGCTTCAAATCAACCAAGGACATTCTCTTCCTCCAGGACATCGTCCGTTGGAGCGAGAAATCGAACGTCATCCTTACCGTCGATTGTGCCGATGATGATGTGTTCTGTAATATCGGACTTGTCACGGAGTACATTCCGAAGGTCAGGTTCAGAGATCCCGCGAACGCGAGCTGTATTGTCGTCGGACCGCCGATGATGATGAAGTTCGCCGTCAAGAGCATTCAGGATGAACACGGCATCGCGGACGAGAATATCTGGGTATCCTACGAACGTAAAATGTGTTGCGGCATCGGGAAATGCGGTCATTGCAAGATGGATGATACCTACATCTGTCTCGACGGCCCCGTCTTCAATTATTCGAAGGCAAAGACGTTAAAGGATTGAGGAGGCGTTATGGATATCAATGTCAAGAAGCTCAAGAAAAACGCTTGGCGCATCACGAAGAAGCGTGGACTTACAGCGATTCGGATCCGCATACCGGGCGGGTATCTCAAGGTGGAGTCGCTGGAGATCATCCAGAAGATAGCTACGGAATACGGGAACGGAACCGCGCATATGACAACCCGGCAGGGGTTCGAGATACCGGATATCCGGTTCGAAGACATGCCTGCCGTCAATCGTTTGTTGCAGCCGATCATCGACTTATATGAGATTAATCAGGAAGAGGCCGGCAAAGGATATTCGGCGGCAGGAACCCGAAATATCAGCGCATGCATCGGCAGCAATGTCTGTCCCTATGCCAATTACAACACAACGGACTTCGCCAAGAGGATCGAAAAGAGTATCTTCCCTCACGACCTTCACTTCAAAGTCGCATTAACCGGCTGTCCCAACGATTGTATGAAGGTTCGCATGCACGACTTCGGCATCATGGGAATGACAGAGCCGCAATACCATCCGGAGCGCTGCGTCAACTGCCAGGCTTGTGTAAAGGCCTGCAAGCGCAAAGCCACCGGCGTTCTGAGCGAAGAGAATTATCGGATCATCCGAGACGCGACGCACTGCATCGGATGCGGCGAGTGTGTTCTCAATTGCCCGACCGGTGCGTGGACCCGTTCCAAGAAGAAATATTACCGGCTTACGCTCATGGGAAGAACCGGAAAAAAGAATCCCCGTCTTGGCGAAGACTTCATCCGTTGGGTCGACGAAGATACGATCGTGAAAATAATCAAGAATACCTACGACTTCGTATCAAAATACATCGACACAGACGCGCCGGGCGGCAAAGAACATATCGGCTACATCATCGACCGGACAGGCTTCCAGGAGTACAAGAAGTGGGCGTTGAAGGACGTCTCCATGGACGATAAAGCGATCATGGCCGACCATGTCTATTGGAGTGGTATCCGGTACACCTGAAGACCCTTTTATCTGCGAATGCAAAAAATATGCGAGGCTGCACCATCGTCGTTTGAAAATAAAACAGGGCTGTCTCTCGGCTTCCGTTGAGAGACAGTCCTGCTCCATTGTTATGTATCAAAATCTGCCAGCGAACAAGTCGTCATTTCTTCTCGAAAACCACCTGCTCCAATTCCTTATATACGTTCATATCCTCGGTAATGTAGTCAATCAACTGCGATTTGAACTCCGCCGGACTCATACTCACCGTAATCCCGCAGAAATTCTTAATGAAACCGGTCCGGTCCCGAACATTCTGATTAACGATATCGGTGACATAATCGTTGTACGCGAACTCATCGAAGCGAAAATTCTTCGACTGGCAATACTTCTTCAGAACTTCTTTATCAAACAGGTAGTTCTCAATATCCAGACGCTTCAGGATTCGCGTCCCCTCCGAGGAATGACTCAGAACCTCAACACGCATCTTCTCATCCATACCCGGTTCCCGCTCACTCAGAATAATCGCCTCGGTACCTTCATGTTTGCCCTGCAGAAGCGTTACGGCCAGGAAGTTGCTATCCTTCGCATCGGTTCCGCCCGTGCTCGAGAAGAACAGTGTATCCGGATACTTCTCGATAAAGATCTGATGATAGAACTTCGCGTCAAAACCTTGCTCGGCATTGGCACGTTCCTGCGACTTACGAGTGTCGCAATAGACGATTCTCTTCGGAACAACAAGACTCGCAATATCATCAATCGTCGACGCAAATGCCTTCTTCCATATCTCACGTGAGGGCTTCACGGGTGTAATATCATACTCTTTCTCGGACCATTCGTTCTCCGCGGGAAAGAACAGGAACTGGACATCTTCTTTGAGATCCGTCGTCAAGGTCTTGATGATCGAAGGGCTCTTCGCGGTAATCCATACCTGACTGCCCTTTCCGACAAGACCGGTGATCTCTCGAATCAGCTTCTTCTGAACCGCCGGTTCCGCGTAGATCTCCGGTTCATCGATCAAGAAAACAGAGTCTTCGTATATATCCTTGCGAATATAAAGATCCAAAAGAAGATCGATGATTGCCTTCTCTCCTGAAGAGAGTACGCAGAAGGGGATCAATCCCCGCTGTCCCTTCTTGCTGAAAAGAATCTCCGATTCCTCCGAATCCATATCACCGAGACTGTCGATCGCGAGCGGCAGGCAACGCTCGATCGACGCGTTAAGTTCCTTCATAATATGAGCCTTCGCTTCGCTCGGCCGACAGTCCTTCTCGTCCATATATTCACGGTATTTCCGGAAAAGACGTGCGTAATTCTCATTCATTTTGCGATCAAGAGCCGAAAAGTCAGACGCACCGTAAGCATTGCGTGCAATCGGCGCGCCGGCGGACGAAGCATGTCCGTCGCTGTATCGATACGGACTGCGAACAGAAAAGATCGTGTTCTCACGGTTCTCCAGAAGCTTCTTGGCGCGGACAGTATAGTAGTCGCCCTCGAGAAAATCCACTTCGACAGATGCAGGAGAATCGACACCGGCCATACGATGGTAGAGCGACGGGCGACCTCCGGTATCTCCGATATCCGAGTGGTTGTCTGCGAAAAGCATCGCGTCAAACACGGAACTCTTACCGGTACCATTCGGACCTACCATCACCACAATGCGCGCGGGATGATCTCCCAGATCAATCTTAAGGTTGATGAATCTCTTATAATTCTTCATATGAAGGGAACGTATTCTCACGATATCGCCTCCGAACAAATTTTTTTGCTATTTTTACAATAACACATCGGGTAAAAAGAACAACTGTCTTAATGACGATTTTGCCGCGTCTAGGTACTATAAACTTTATTATCACGCGACCAGCCAAATATAGACGCAATGAATACTCCACTATGCGGAATTCGAATTGTAAACAATACGAAAACTCTGAACAACACGTTGAAACACGGTAGAAATCCCACTGTGCGATAATAGAATGGAGTAAATGTGAAACGGAGGCGCTATGCTTTTCACCCCCAAGACGTTACGGCTCAACGATCCCTCGACGGCAATACTTCGCAGTCCGGATACGGGCGACGAGGAAGCCATCCTTCATTTGTTTCGCGCCGTCGCGGAGCAGTCTCCCTTTCTCGCACGTTACCCCGAAGAATTCTCCGAAACCACCGGTGACCAGGAGACCCGAATCGCAGAAACAAACGATTCTGCGAACGCTCTCATGCGGGTTCTTTTTCGCGAGAGCGAACTGATCGCCATCGGGACGGTTTCGAGGTATACGGACGCCTTAGCAGAGCGATTAAGTAGTAAGACGACACCTACGCCGACGAGTATATAATGGTCAGAAACTTACAAGAATCGGGCGGCAGTGAATTCTAATCGGAGGCAACTATATGCGAGCTGGAATCTATAAGTTCACCTTTCGAATCAACGCATCACATGGATCGATTCGTGGCGGCAACGTTCACAGTCACACGTTTGAGATCACGGTTTATCTGCGCGTCTTATCCGAACAGTTTTCTGCCTATGAAGAGACCGAGAAACTCGTTACCGATTACTTAAGTCAATATACAAATGTTGTCCTCAACGATGTAGCTCCTTTCGACCAGATTCCGTCCACTTTGGAGAACATGGGCGACGAATTTTTCCTGCGTATTGCCGAGAAATTAGAAGGAAGCGGATTCGCGTTAACAAAGCTCGAGATCAACGAGAATCCGCAGCGTGTCTACGCCGTCACCGAGGATGAGCCGGATGAGATTCTTCGCATGCGCCTTTCTGAAGCGATGAGAACCTATAAGTCCAAATCTACCCCGAGTCAAGAGGCATCCGACATAGTCCCGGAACCGGTCGCAGCCTCGGTGGAACCCGCCGCCGATCCGATCGCCGTCGACCAATTAACGAAGCTACCCCTCGGCAAGAAGTCGTCCCCGATCTTCTTTATCCTGTCGATTCTTTTGGTTCTCGTTGCCGGATTTGCAATGATGACCTACGTTCGCCTTACCCAGATGTATCCGCTTGGACTGGATATTCATGGTCATCTATTCAAATCCGACCTATTATATCACGAAATACTCGAAGGAAATATCTATCCGCTCTTCACAGAGTTCTGGTATAACGGCACCCAGCCGTTTCGTTATTGGGCTCCGTTGCCGTACTATACGCTGGCCGGACTGCAATTCCTTCTCGGCGGAGACGTGTTCTCATCCTACCTAGCTTTTATTTTCCTATCTTTCAGCGTCGGCGGCATCGGATGGTTGATCTTCGGCCGCAAAGCCAACCGCCCCGGACTTGGACTTTTTCTGGCTTTCATCTGGTTCATGCTTCCGGACAATCTTCGCGTCTTTTTCGGCGAGGGAAACTTCCTTCGCATGTTTGTCACCATGCTGATTCCTTATGTCCTCTATTGCGTTTGGCAGTTCGTGGAGTATCGCAGGAAGAAAATGATTATTCCTTTGATTCTTATCATGATTGTATCTGTTTTCAGTCACTTGATGATTTCAGCTATGATCGGTGTAGCCACAGCGATCTATCTGCTGATTTACGCCTTGGCGAATAAACGTTTTCTTGAATCAATACAGGCACTTTTCGCGATGTTCTTCGCATTCGCCGTAGCGGGGATATGGCTCTATCCCTCGCTCGTCGGCGGTCTGACATCGATGGGGTCCGACGCGACGTCCGCCGTCATGGCCTCTTGGAGTGCGCCTCTTTCCGTCAGTCTTAATCCGGTCTATCGCATCTTCGGCCCGATCACCGAACTGTATTTTGGCATTTCGATCGTGGCGATCGCGATCGTCGGTCTGTTTTTATCCAATCGAAAGAGTTTTTCGGGGTTCATGACATTTATCATCATCATGCTCGGAACAACAACGGCATTGACACCGTTGGTTCAAGTTCTTCCGTTGAGCGAGTATTTCTGGGTCCGCAGATTCACCCCGATTGTCTATGCGATGTTTCTGATCGCTGTCCTTGAGTGGCGTAAATTGAAGAAACCCCTGATGGTTGCCTTCTGCACACTGATCGCCTTCGATTCAGTATTATCCTTCAATCTCTTCGCCTACGACAAGGCGATGGGCCAGCCGGCTACGGTTCAGGATATTCCCGCAACTATGGAGGAGTATCTCTACTCCGCAGCGAAGGACACGACAAAACAACGGGTATCCTTGATGGATTTGAGTGCTTGGGGACCGCTTCCCTCCTATGCCTTCAGCGGGTTGGACCGGCGGATTGATTATGTCTTCGGTTGGGCCTGGCAAGGTGCGACGACGGCAAATAACATTGCGTATCTGAATGAAGCGTTCGAACGCCACAATTATTTGTATGTCTTTGATCGCAACCTTGAGCTTGGCGCAGATACGGTCATAATTGATAAGAATCAGATTCATAATGACGTTTATCGAAAATCTCTGGATGACGCCGCGGCTCGAATCGGATACACACTTCAGAAAGAAACGGATGACGCCTTGCTTTACAGCTACCCGGCAGAAGGAAATTTCGGTCTCGTGACAAAATATTCCGGACTTGCGATCGGAACGACAGCGGAGCTCGTTCCCGGCATCCTCCCTTCCTTCCATCCCGGCGATAAATTGATGATCGACGATTATACCGTTGAGGAACTGATGGTTAACGAGAGACTGTATTTATCGGGTTTCTTCTATAATGATAAGGAGACCGCGGAGAATATTGTTCGCGAGGTCGCACGGTCGGGTGTAGAAGTTTATATCGACATGAGTCGAATTCCCACCGATCCACTTACAAATCGTATGACCTTCCTCGACGTATCCGCGCAACCGATCACCTTTGAAGGAAGCTATCCCGATCTGATCACCGACAAGATTACGGCAGATCCTTCACCTTTCGCGGAAGGATACGAGAGTTGGAACACGGTTTACCTTACGGAACTCAAGAACTCCCAAGGATACACATGGTTTGAGAACACCAAACTGGATTTTGTCGGAACCGATGATACTGAGAACATCACCTTTATCGGATTGAACTTACTGTTTCACGCGTATACCGCCGGAGACAATGAAGTCAAGACACTTTTCGATTCAATTATGTCGCTCGATGAAGAAGGCCTTCCGAATCGATTGATCGTACCACTCGAGGTGACCTACGAAAATAATAAGATTACGATTGTCTCATCCAAGGACAACGTCAATACAACCATTGCGTATCAGGATATATTCCGCAGCGAGCAGAGTATCCGCGAAGTGAATCATCTTCTGGTGGTTGATTCCGGTACAACCGTGATTACGATGGAGTATCCGTATCTGTCCCGAGGTATCGCCGTGAGCGTTTTCGGTATCCTAATCGAGGTCGCGATCTGTTATATCGTACTCCGGGATCCCTTAGGACGTCGTCGCAGAACGAAAAACAACTCTATCGAAAACTCATGATATTTAAGCAATAGAACACAATGCATATAACATTCCTTTTACATGTTTATGAAACTTTTTTGAATTTTAACCCGAATTGTGTAGAAAATGTGAAGAAATCGTGCTAAGATGTGTTTATCAAAGGTTTGATGTTATTAAGAGGAAGGATGTGAGGAGCATGAAATTGAACAGAATCGCAGTAATCGCAGCGGCAATGGCCATGATGCTTCTCTTATCCTCAACTCCTGTAGCCGCGTCTTCCGGCGGTCTGATTGATGTCGGCACGGATGCTACCTCCTATGTCCCGATTACCATCGACGGCAATTATGAAGATTGGCAAGACAAGCCGCACTCACAACTCTCGTATTCTTGGGACTCCGGGAATAATTATCACTCTGCGGCACTTTATCGTGACGATACGTACGTCTATCTTCATGTCCGAATGAGCCCCACCAGTTATACGCAGTTTAATGGATACAACTATCTCTTCCGGGCGGATAATAAGGATTTTTATGTTCTTGCGATCACACCGAACAACACGTCGATCGTCGAAGGTGATAACCTTCTAGAAATTCGCCGCCAGAATGGTTATCAAGTAATTTATGATTCCGTTGGTTATGTCACAAGAACCGCCGGACAACCTGATGAATGGGAGCTTCGTTTCCCGCTTGAAGCGTTCCCCGGAGCCAGTAAAAATATTCGAACAATAACGTTCCAGTGTTCCAACCTCGGCGAACAGGTGCTCACCGCCACCGGAACGCCGACACTCCCCTTCCTGCTTGCCGGCACGGGCTTTGTCATCGCGGCAGTGGGTTACGGGATTAAGCGCAGAAAGCGTAGTGCCAAATGATTCCATTCTTACTCGCGATGCTGGCTGTATGGATCTATCTGGTTGTCGTTCTCAAGCGAGCGAAACTCACCTTTTTCACATTTCTCGTTGGAAGCGTCGGCCTTTTCATTTTCATGATGATCCTCTTGCAGCCCCTGATTACGTCTCCATTGTCGATGGCGGTGGCAGCGGCAACGGGTGTAATCGGCAAAGTAACGGGCATGTTTCACGCCTATCCGCAGTACTCCCTGGTATTTATCGAGCAAGGTCGCGAGTCGATTTCTCTGTACATTGATTATGAGTGTTCCGGCGTTATCGAGCTCCTGGCCTTTACCGCATTGATCTGGTTCTTCCCGCTGTACAACACTCTGGAGAAGCTGATGATCAACATCACCGGTTTGATCTGGATATTTGCGGCGAACATCGTCCGACTTACCGTCATCAGTGTGATGGTCTATTTTTTCGGAAACAATATATTCTTTTTTGCGCACGCGATATTCGGACGAATTGTGTTCTACGGTCTGTCCATTCTCCTGTACTTCTATGTCTTTACGCGGTCGCAGATCATTAAGCAGAAGGTAGGAAAGTTTAAGTATGGAGTTCTTACTTCGGAAAATTCTTGAAGAAATGCTCTTCTGGATGGCGTGGGTAATCATCCCGCTCATCATGGAGATTCTCCCCGCCTTTGGCGGTTTCTTCATTCTGCTCAAGAAGCGGTTCCTGCGAAAATCTGCCAAGCCTCCAATCCGCTATCCGGAGATTACGCTTATCATTCCCGTATACAACTCCGCGGATTCCCTGGAAGAGTGTTTATCGTCGGTCTATAACTCCTCCTATCCACGCTCCATGATCCATGTCATGCTCGTCAATAACGAGAGTCGGGATAATAGTTTCCAGGTCTTCTGCCGGGCACAGAACCGATTCCCCGAGCTCTCCATGCAATGGCTGAACGCAAAGCAAGGCAAGTCCAAAGCATTGAATCTGGCATTATTCAACAGCGACGGCAAGTATATTATTCACATCGACAGTGACGGCAAACTACATCCGGAAGCATTGAAGAACATGGTTGAGCGATTCGAAGCAAATGCGCACATCCATTGCCTCACAGGCGTTATTCTCACGGATCCCGGAATGATCGAGGATACGAAGACCTTGCCGATGCGGCTCTTCCGCCGTGCCGAGTTCCTCGAATACTGCCAGGCATTCCTCGCCGGACGCAACTACGAATCAGAACTTGACAGTATCTACACCTTATCCGGTGCCTTCTCCGCATTTCGCAAGTCCACGATTCTGAAGACGCAACTCTACAATACGGATACGGTATGTGAGGACACACAGGTAACATTTCAAGTGCGTCGCTTGATGAAGAAGAGTATTTATCTTTGCGAGAATGCACTGTTTTTCGTCGATCCGATAGAGAATCTCGGAAAGCTATATACGCAGCGCCAGCGTTGGCAAACCGGTGAGCTTGAGGTCTCGCACATGTTCCTTCGCGATCACTTGAAAACGCAAGGCTTTTTCAAAGACTTCATGGTTCGCCAGCTCACGTATGATCATACATTCGCGTTCCCGCGAATGATCTGGTATTTTGCGTTGATCTGTTTGATGTTTTTCAACTATCCCTTTGCATTGATCGCGGGATCTGTCGTGATTCTTTATGTCTTGTACGTCTTTTCCGCGTTCCTTTTCTACCTCAATATTCTGGGTTATTTGCGAGATTTCAAGGAGATTCGTCGCTATTACGCGAAAAAATGGTATATCCTTCCGATGATGCCGATGTATAATTTATATATATTCTGGATACGGTATGCTGCCATCATCAACAGCATCCGCCGTCGCAGCGGCTGGAGAGTGGATCCATTTATAGATGAACGCAAGAGATTCTTTTCCATTCTGTCCGGCGATCTTACGCGGGTTACACGTGTCGTTACGAAATTGAGAGCCTTGGTCAATACAGATTGAACGTAAAGATCGGAGAATCCCATGGAATCTGCCTCGAGAAACAGTAAGAATATCCTCGCCTCTCTTGGCATTGCCTTCATCACTTTTCTGTTGGCGATCTCCGCATGGTTCTATTTTCTGGCACAGGAAGAAGCCCAGCAGAGCGGCTATATGCAGGGGGTTTCGCTCCGTAACGTAGCCCTCGCCGAGCAAATGGCAACTGACTTGAAGTCCCGTGCTGCCGATCCGTCCAGTGCCAGCGAGATCATAGCCCAGGCACCGTCTGACGGTGTCTCGTATTGGTCTCTTGTCATAGATGACAGCATTGTTTACGAGAAGAACGCTACGCGTACCGACGAGTTGTCCGGCATGTCACTGGAAGACCTGTCCGATGAGTACATACGCGCCGGCGGAACAGGAATACAGGAACTCATTCAACAAATACGATCCGGACAAAGTTTCTCCGTATTGATGGTCAAGGATGTTAGTCTGGGCAATGAGTTGATCAGCGGAGCATGTACCGAGATTGACGGAAAGACCTACTGCGTCACAATCTCGATCCTGCAAAGTTATCTTCTCTCAACCACGGGTTATGCATCCGCACAGATGCAGCTCCGCATACTTGTAGCTGCATCCCTCTTGGTTCTTGTCGCCTCCGTCTCTTATCTCTCGATCTTGAACTATCGCAAAAATCTGGACATCCAGCGTATGAAGAATGAGATGAAGGATAAGAATATCCTGATTCAAGAACAGGGCGACCGGCTCTTCGCCGACCGAGATGAGAAAACAGATGATGTTTCGGATATCCGAACCGGTTTGTATACGGAGGATTTTTTCCGAACCTGTCTCGAACGGCTCCCCTCCCGGAAGGTGACGGAAGTCGGTTTCCTCTCGATTCACCTCGACCAACTCGCTCTTCTTTACGGCCAATATGGATACCAGACGGTTACGTCCTTGATCCAGGACGCCGCTGAAGCTCTGTTGAAGAACTTGTCTTCGAAGGAGATAGCGGCACGTGTCGGCAAAGCGGAATTTGCAGTTATCATCCTCGGGGCTACCGCCGAAGACTTATCTCGTATGGAGAGAAGAATTGCCTTTTCTTTGTCTGAGTTGCATTCTGAGGCGACCTTTAGCTGCGGCCGGGCAATAAGAGAGTCGGACGAGACGCTTGACGAAGCGTTTCAACGAGCGAGAAAGGCGGCGGGAGCAGCATGAGATATACTGAATATACCTTTAAGTTCTACGTGAACGCCAATCATGCCATCTACCTGAATGGTGTACTCGGACAGAATCATCCTCATACGTGGGAGATCTCTCTGGATACCATCAAGGTGAAGGATGACTTTGTTCAGTTCGATTTCATTGAGAAAGAAGTTGAGAAATATTTCTCGTTTTACCAGGATATCAACATCAATGCCGTCGATCCGTTCACCGCGGTTAATCCGACGCTGGAGAATCTCTGCGAACATTTTAAGAACGACCTGAGCGATCTTCTCGCAAGGAACGGCTGGCTCCTACAACGCATCGAAATGAGCGAGACTCCGGCTCGATCCTACATCATCGATCTATCAGACGAGGTTGAACGGATGATCGCAAGAGGAACAGAACTCGCGGACTCCCAACGGAGACTCGACGCTTCTGTGGATCGCTTACTTGACTCCATCTTGGGGCCCGCGGAGGCATCGAAGTAAACTGTCGAGGAGAAACATCGCGACAGCCGCGATGGGCATCTTGCATTTATCGAATCGCGATGCACTCGATCTCGATCGAGCCGCCTTTGGGAAGCTCCTTGACGGCCACAAGTGAACGCGCCGGAAAGTTCTCCGTAAAGAATTCCGCATATATTTGATTTACAGTGCCAAAGTTCTGCATATCCGTAAGAAACACCGTTGTCTTCACGACGTGGTTCTTTGTCAGTTCGGCCGCTGCCAGAACCTCTTCAATGTTCGCAAGGCAGTTTCTTGTCTGTTCTTCGATGGTGGTTGGCAGTTGCAGACTCGTAGGATCGAGGCCGAGCTGACCGGATAAGAATAAGAAACCATTGCTTTCAACGGCCTGAACATAGGGCCCGATTGCCTTAGGAGCCTTCTCTGTAGCGATGATTTTCTTACTGATAGTCATAAGATTTCCTCCATGATTCTAATCACAATGCCAGGATCGATAAGACTGCGCATACAACATCCATCGGTATTGCTGTAAGTGAGCAATCGATCGTCGTATCTATGAAACGTTGCGGATCAAGACCAATCTTCTTCTTCGTCGTGTCAGTTCTTCCTGAGACCGGCACATGAACCGTAGCAATCTTCCCATAACCGGCATCGATATAGAACTCCTCCGGATATGATTTGCCCTTAACGGCCCAATCATTCCCCTCGAAAACCGGCAATTTGCTTCGTTGGCGACGGACCTTGATCCGGTCGCCGGAGAGAGTTGTAAACTCTGCCTTTGTCGAAAAAATGCCGCGATGAAGAGCAATCGATGCGGATGCCTCGTGCTTGCCTTCTATGGTAATGACAGTCACGCGGGATTCGCCTGTTATTCCGACGACCCATTTGGTCTTGCCGTTTGCATCCTGAATGAGAACGGTTTTCCCGGATGTATTCTGTTCTGGATCAGGGGCAAATATCAGTCTCATTATGGATCCTCATTCGCATGTATCATTGGTCTTTCCCCCATCATATCACGTCAAATCTTTGATGAGAACCGCAGGATATCAAACCAACGAATCCTCAAAGAATGGCGCATTGACTTACTCATGATATGAAGTACAATTGAGATAGATGAATACCCCTCTGGGGGTGTAGTATTGGTGGTGTTAATATGAAAAAGCGTTACAAAATCGAGGGCATGTCCTGTTCAGCCTGCTCCTCCGCGGTGCAGAAATCTGTATCGAAAGAAACCGGAGTTCTGCATGCTGAAGTGAATCTATTGACCGAGCGAATGTCCGTCGAATATGATGAATCACAAATCACGGATGATGCAATCGTAGCCGCAGTTGTCAAAGCCGGTTACGGTGCATCCGTTGAAGATTCCACCGGCGAAGTCTCTCCCGCAACCGAACAGCCGCAAGCTCGCTCGTCCGCCGTTCAGAACGATGTTTCATCAGCCCGATTCCGACTCATCCTGTCCTTCTCTTTTCTTCTTCCCCTGATGTATCTTGCAATGCACCACATGCTGAAGATGTGGATTGGTTTGCCGGTCCCCGGTTTCATCGTCGACTTTTTTCACGGACCTGAGAACGGAATTGCATATACCTTCACACAGTTCTTGTTACTTCTTCCAATTCTCTATGTAAATCGCAAGTTTTTCCAAGTCGGATTTCGGACCTTGCTTCACCGCGCTCCCAATATGGACACTCTCATCGCCATCGGCTCATCCGCTGCGGTGATTTACGGCGTATACGTTATTTTTCGCATCGGATTTCTCCTCGGCCGCGGTGATCTGATGTCCGTCGAGCCGCTTCTGGACAATATATACTTCGAATCTGCCGGAACAATTCTCACCCTCATTACGCTCGGCAAATTCCTGGAGGAACGCTCGAAAAGACGCACCTCGGACGCGATCAACAAATTGATCTCACTTTCTCCGGAGACCGCGATTCTTGTTTCCGGAAAAGAGGAGAAAGAAGTTCCTGTTTCGCAGATTGTTCCCGGTGATATACTTGCCGTTCGTCCCGGTACGCGTGTACCCGTCGACGGTGTGATCGTTGAGGGGTCCGGTGCGATCGACCAATCCGCAATCACCGGAGAGAGTCTTCCCGTCGAGAAGATGCCCGGCGATTCTGTCGTCACCGCTTCGGTCAATCAGAACGGATTCTTCCTGATGCGCGCCGTGAAGGTCGGCGAGGATACCACCCTTGCACAGATTATACGTTTGATGGATGAAGCGTCTTCTTCCAAGGCTCCGATTGCCCGGCTTGCCGATAAGGTCAGCGGCGTGTTCGTACCGATTGTCATCGCCATTGCCGTGATTACCGCCGTCGTCTGGATCTTGCTCGGACAGAGTGCTGAATTTGCCCTGACCGCGGCCGTATCCGTGCTTGTCATCTCCTGTCCTTGCGCATTAGGTCTCGCAACGCCTGTGGCGATCATGGTCGGCACCGGTAAAGGTGCTGCGGCAGGAATACTTGTCAAATCGGCCGAAGCCCTCGAAAAGCTGTCAGGTGTCGATACCGTTGTCGTCGATAAGACCGGTACCTTGACGGAAGGGGCTCCTCGCATCACCTTTCTCCAAGCATGCGAAGGACTGACGAACCATGAGCTTCTTCGCATAGCCGCATCACTTGAGAAGTATTCCGAACACCCGCTTGCGCTTGCCGTCCTGACGAAGGCGCAGGAAGAAGGGGTCATTCCCGAGAAAGTGACGCATTTCGCCGTCACTCCCGGCATCGGACTCGAGGCGGTGCTCGACGGCCAGCGATATATCGCGGGCAGCTTTGCAAACGCCGAATCACGCGGCTTGATCGACACAGCCTGGCGCAAAATCGCCGAAGACATATCCGACGAGGGAAAATCGATCCTGTGTTTTGACGACACGAAACGAATCCTCGGTATCGCAGGTGTTGAAGATCCGATCCGCGAAACGAGTTATGAAGCGATCCGTATTCTTCGCGAGAAAAAAATCTCCGTCATGATGCTTACGGGTGATAATAAACGAACGGCTGAAGCCATTCGAAAACGCCTGGGAATCGATTATGTTCGCGCGGAGGTCCTGCCGCAGGATAAAGACGAGGAGATACGTTTGCTTCGTAAAGCGGGACATGTTGTTGCGATGGTCGGCGACGGCATCAACGACGCACCCGCCCTCGCCCGAGCGGATGTCGGAATCGCCATCGGTTCCGGTACGGATATCGCCATCGAATCCGCCGACATCGTCCTTATGCAAAGCGACGTTCGCATCGTTGCGGACGCCATCGAACTCAGCCGGGCCGTGCTTCGGAATATCCGTCAGAATCTTTTCTGGGCTTTCTTCTATAACGTCATCGGAATTCCTCTGGCCGCCGGTATTCTCTTTCCTCTAACCGGGCTTCTTCTAAATCCCATGTTCGCTGCGGCGGCCATGAGTATAAGCTCAATCTTTGTCGTTACAAACGCATTGCGTCTGCGCCGATTTCGCGCAAGTCGCCACAAGAAAGGATGAACTTCTATGAGAAAGAAACTGATCGTCAATAATATGAGTTGTGATCATTGCAAGCGCAGAGTCGAAACCGCGCTCATGACCATTCCGGGAGTGAAAGCTGAAGTAACCCTCAAGACAAGAACCTGTATCGTTGATTCTCCCGAACAGATTCCTGATAAACAGATGGTCGATTTGATTACAGATGCCGGATATGAGGTGGAGAGTATCGAGGATGTGCCGGAGAAGAAAGGATTCTTCTTTCGCAATAAGAATACGGCAAAGTAAGGGAGTCGCAATATGAAGGCAGACAAAGACAAGGTTGAGCGTCTTCTCAAGACAGCTCGCGGACAACTGGACGGACTTCTCAAAATGGTTGAAGAGGATCGTTACTGCATAGATATCAGTAACCAGATTCTGGCAACTCAGGCAATTCTCCGCAACTGTAACCGTCAGGTTCTGCGCAGCCATCTTTCCTGTTGTGTCGAAGAATCAATGCCGAATCCGGAAAGCCGGAAGAAGATCGAAGAGATCATGGAAATCGTAGATAAACTGTCGAAATAACGAAAAAACCTTAGGGTTCATGGTAATATCGGAAAGGACAAACGATTCGCGCTTGCCTGAGCGAGACTCGTATCCACCCGATCCTTTGCATCCGGAGGTTTTTTCATGTCCTTTCGCCGTTTTCGGTTCACACTACTGCTTCTTCTGATTTCAATCCTTCTTATGACAGGATGTATTCCGGTTTCCCCGGATACATCTGCCGTGCCGCCGAGACCGGACATTGATTCGCCGTCAAGCTCCGTCCATCGTCCCGCTTCGCAAAGCGATCCGGATGTAACCATCGATCGAGGAACGCTGATCGACGATGCATCGCCTCGTCTCGCCGGAGAGAATCTCACCGAGGATCATCTCGGAGAGTCTTTTGTGGTCTCAGGGGAGATTCTGTCGATTTCACGCGCCAAGAGCGGCAATCTACTGATTGAAGTTCAAACCGATGACAGCGTTTTCCCTGTTTACATCAAAAAATCTACCGGCGTAAACGACTTGCAATTCACGCCCGGCGTCACGTTTGAATTTCGAGGTACGCTGGCGCTGTACGATGGTACGTTTGAGATCCTTCCCGCTTCCGAAGAGGATATTCTCCGGCAGGTCGAATACAGCTTCGAGAAAATCTATATCACCAACGTAATCGATGGTGATACGGTCTGGGCTCAAATGTCGGACGGCTCTGAAGAGAAAATCCGTCTGATCGGCGTCGACGCTCCCGAGACGGAGAAACCGGACAAGGCTGCGGAACCTCTCGCCGAGGAAGCTGCTGATTATACGCGGGAGATGATCCTTGACCAATATGTATATCTCGAAATGGACAATGATGATCGCGACAAATACGGCCGCCTACTCGCCTATATCTGGCTCGAGATACCCGAAGAGATTACTCCGGAGAATGTTCGGTCAGGAAATATCAGTGCCCTTCTCCTCGCCCAGGGTCTGGCGGAACCCATCGCCGTCGGCGACAACGACAAGTATTACGACCTGTTTCTGGACATAGCATCGGATGCCGCCGCATGATGAATCATCACTTCAGTCGCGAAAATACCTCATCCGTGACCTTCTGAATCATCGAACGATAGCGCAACAGAATACGACTGCGCTCCTCTTGAACCGCAACGCCTGTAAGACTTCTCTTCAGGCGAACCATTAGCTCATCGAACTGGGACTGAAGATCATCCAGATTATCGCTGACCGGGCTTGCCGGGACAGATGAATCCGGAATCGTCCGGGCGATCGCCATAGCCGGTCTTCTCACTTCCTGCCCGAGCTCTACGGTCTCGTCCAGGCTCGGAATAATGGTCGGTATTCCGATTCTCGAGGCAATGATCTGTGAGAACTTCTCAATCGTCTCTTCTTCACCGTGTACCAGAAGAATCTTCATCGGTTTCTGCTTCATCGCAAGAATCCAGTCCAGCAAACCCTTCTGGTCCGCATGCCCGCTAAAGCCCTCTATGTTGACGATTTTCGCGTTCACAGCGATCTCCTCGTCAAAAATCCTGACCTTCTTCGCTCCGTCGACAATTCTGCGACCGAGTGTTCCGACCGCCTGATATCCGACAAAAAGGATCGAAGAGTCCTTGCGCCAGAGGTTGTGTTTGAGATGATGCTTGATGCGACCGGCGTCACACATCCCGCTCGCGGAAATGATAATCTTGCTCTGCTCGTCAAAGTTCAGCGCACGGGATTCGTCACTTGTCTCGGTAAAATGAAGGTTATCAAAATCGAGAGGGTTGTCCCCGTTACGGATATACTCCTTCGCTTCGTCGTCAAAGCAATCTTCATTCTCTCGAAAAATCTTCGTGGCGGATACCGCCATCGGACTGTCAACATACACCGGTGTACTCATAAATCGCGAACGTCTTCCCCGGTATTTCTCCTCCTCACGGTTCAACGCATAGATGACCTCCTGCGTTCGGCCGACCGCAAAGGAAGGAATGATGACATTGCCGCCGCGCTCAACGGTCTCCTCAACCGCTCGCAAGAAGAGATCAATCTTGTCCCCGGTCTCCTGATGCAAACGATCGCCATAAGTAGACTCAATCACCAGATAGTCCGCCCCGTCGATGATCGTCGGATCCCGCATGATTGGAATGTTCTTGTTGCCGAGATCTCCCGAGAAAACAATCTTGGTTTCCTTGCCCGTGTCTTCCGTTACATAGATCTCAATCAAGGCCGATCCCAGAATATGACCGGCATCGCGCATCACAACGCGGATATCTTCGGCCGGTTGGAATTCCCGGTCATAGGATACGTGGCGAAACAATTTACATGCTTCCACGGCATCTTGCATCGTATAGAGAGGTTCTTCGACATGGATTCCCGCTCGCGCGTTCTTCTTCTTCAACCACTCGAATTCAGACTCTTGAATATGACCGGAGTCAGGAAGCATAATACCGCACAGTTCCGCCGTAGCCTTCGTACAATAGATCGGTTTATCGAATCCCTTCGTGTACAGGAGCGGAATACGGCCGCTATGGTCTATATGCGCGTGTGTCAGAAGCATAAAGTCGATACTTGCCACATCGAACGGAAAAGGGCTGCGATTCAGCCTTGTCTCCTCTGATTTACCCTGATGCATCCCGCAATCTATGACAAAGGAAGTCTTCTGTGTTTCGACGAGATAGCATGAACCCGTGACGGTTTTGGCGGCTCCCGCAAATGTAACGCGCATACGATGGCTCCTCCATAAAATTCTTTTTGCGAAGTATTGTAACCAGTGTCGCACACTATTCCTTTGAATTCAAACCCCCGGAATTTGAATTCTTACGGATAGATCTTTATCCGATAGATTTTTCCTGTTACACTACAAGTGAAGTGTCGGAAATGTAGATCTTTCGGAGGAATACGAATGGCAGATTCATCTGGCCCGATCCCGATCGACCCGCAGACGAAGAAGATCGATAACGAGAACGGCAACTCCCATCGCAAAGACAGCGCGCTGGGGCAGGCGTTGAAGATTTCCGGAATCTATTTTCTCATCGGATCTTTGTGGATCATTCTCTCGGACAAGATCGTCGGAGCCTTGTTTCCGAATGTCGAAGTTCTGACAGCCGTCAATATCGCGAAGGGTTGGTTCTACGTTTTTGCTACCGCCGCTCTTCTCTTCTTTCTCACCCACGCGGAATTCTTGCGTGTCATCGAGTCCAAGAATTCGATTCGTCAGATCAATGCCTCGCTCGAACAATCGAACACGCTTTTTTCCGCCATTCTGGAGAGTTCTCCCGACATGGTTTTTTTCGCGTTGGATCAGGAGTACCGCTATACTGCATTCAACCGTCGTCATCAGGAGAATGCTCTACTTCTTTGGAAGAACGACATTGCGGTTGGTCGAGAGTATTTTGGCGGGAGTATTTCCGACACCCAGCGCGAAGAGATGAAGAAATACTTCGACCGAACGCTTGCCGGTGAATACTTCAATGTCGTCGAGGAATCCGGCAGTGATCGTGAAGCGATGACGTATTGGCAGATGTACTTCTCCCCGATTAAGAACGCGGAGAGCAGGACGATCGGACTTACGTGCTTCACGATGAATATCACCGCCCTCAAGAGGGCGCAGGAGAAGAATGTCTTCCTGAGTTATCACGACATGCTTACGAATCTCTACAATCGCAGATTTTATGAAGAGTCTCTTGCCCGGATGGAACGCGACGAGGTTCTTCCGATCTCGGTTATCCTCGGTGACCTGAACGGGTTGAAGCTGGTCAATGACGCTTTCGGACACAGAACGGGCGATGAGATCCTTCGGCAGGCCGCGGATGCACTTCGTTCCGCTTGCCGCAAGGAAGACATCATCGCGCGTTGGGGCGGAGATGAGTTCATCATCCTGTTGCCGGGGCTCGATTCGCTGTCGGCCGAGAAGACTGTGGAACGGATCAAGAAGGAATGCGAAGTCAGGAATGTGCGATCCATTCCGATCGATATTTCTTTCGGTTGGTATACCCGGACAGATCCGTCCGAAGATATGAAGACGCTCCTCAAGAATGCGGAAGATATCATGTTCAAGAATAAGATTATCGAGAGCCGCAGTATGCGCAGCCATACGATCCGAGTCATCATGAATACACTCCACGAGAAGAATCCGCGTGAGGAAGCACATTCTTCCCGCGTCGGCGACCTCTGCAAGAAGATCGGCGAGGCGATGGAACTGACCGATCAGCAACTGCGAACGTTGCATCTGATCGGCTTCCTGCACGATATCGGCAAGATCGCGATCGATGAACAGATTCTTAACAAGCCGGGACGGCTGAACGAGGAGGAGTTTGATCAGATTAAGATGCATCCGGAGATCGGGTGCCGGATTATCCGCTCTTCCTATGAAGTCGCCGAGATTTCAGAAGGTATCCTCTCGCATCATGAACGCTGGAACGGCACCGGATATCCCAAAGGCCTCAAGGGTGAAGAGATCCCGCTGTTCTCCCGGATCATCGCCGTCGCGGACAGTTTCGACGCCATGACAAGTGTTCGCACGTATCGGAATTCCCTGAGCGCGGAGGATGCCGGAGCTGAGATCCGCCGCTGCGCCGGGACAATGTATGACCCCGCCATAGCGGATCTGTTTGTCGACAAGGTACTTCCTACGTTAGAATCGACCCCGGACGAAGATACACGGTCCTAAGCTGATTAGCTACGTTTGTAACAATGTTACGAAAGATTCTCCCGCCTCACGTATCAAAAAATATATGACGTGACAACATAGATAAGCCAGGACGCCACCCACGCGAATCCGGTCTGAAAAACGACCATGCCGAGCGCGGTCATCTTGCTTCGCGTCTCTCTTGCCACGGCGGCAATCGCCGCGACGCAAGGCGTATAGAGTAGCGAAAATGTCAGAAACGATGCGGCGGCTGCCGGTGTCATTATCGCTGCAAGAGCTTCCGGCAAGGAAGCAGATGAAGCGCCGGTAAGTACGGTCAGCGTGCTGACGACGGTCTCCTTTGAGACAAATCCGGTGACAAGTGCTGTCACCACACGCCAGTCCCCGAGACCTAAGGGCGCGAATACCGGAGCGACAATATGTCCGAGTCCTGAGAGCATACTCCCGATGCCGTCCGAAGAGACATTCAATCTCCAATCAAAACTCGTGAGAAACCACACAACAATCGAAGCCAGGAAAATCAAGGTGAATGCTTTGGTCGCGAAATCCTTCGCTTTCTCATAAAGCAAGAGAACGACAGACTTCAAGCTGGGAAGACGGTAGTTCGGTAACTCCATAATGAACGGCGAGGAGATACCGCGGAACAGAGTCTTCTTCATCAATAAGCCGACCAACAGAGCAGATATAATCCCTCCGATATAGAGGATGATCATGACAAGCGCTGCGTCATATGGGAAAAAGGCCATCGTAATCATGCCATAGATCGGTAGCTTCGCGCTGCAACTGAAGAACGGCGACAGCAGGATTGTCATCTTGCGATCACGCTCCCCGGGCAAAGTTCTCGCTGCCATGACCGCGGGCACCGTGCACCCGAAACCGATCAGCATCGGTACGAAGCTTCTTCCGGAGAGGCCGATCTTGCGGAGAAGTCGATCCATGACAAAAGCGACTCTCGCCATGTAACCGCTGTCCTCTAAGATCGAAAGAAACAGAAAGAGGACAACAATCGTCGGCAGGAAAGATAGGACGCTTCCTACGCCGGCAAAAATCCCGTCACATACGAGTGAAATTACAACCGAATTGAACTGGATTCCGATCATCGCCTCCCGCGTGATTTCTGTGAGTGTCTCAATCGCAGTCCCCAGGAGATCAGAAAGAAACGGTCCGATCAAACCAAACGTCAGATAGAACACCAGTCCCATGATCGAGAGAAACAGCGGAATCGCAAGAATCCTATGTGTCAGAATTTTGTCAATGTTAATACTGCGACGATGCTGCAGGCTTTCTTCGGGCTTTGTCACCGTCTCCTTCACCAGGTTCTCGATAAACGCATAACGCATGTCGGCGACCGCCGCTTTGCGGTCGGTACCGGCCTCTGTCTCCATCTCACAGACCAGATGATCCAGCGTCTCTAATTCATTCTCCGAAAGAGACAGCTTTGTCAGAAGCGGAATATCGCCTTCTACGATCTTCACTGCGGCGAAGCGAGAAGATAGGTTGAGTCTCTCTGCATGATCCTCGATCAGATGAGCGACAGAATGTATCGTCCGATGGACAGCCCCCTCACAGAAATCGACAATGCGCGGTTTCTGGCGAGTGCGTGCCACACGAACCGTCTTGTCGAGCAGTTCATCGACGCCTTCGTTCTTGCCCGCAGAGATCGGAATGACCGGGACACCCAATGCTTCCGACATCTTCTCGGTCAGGATCATTCCTCCGTTGCTTCGAACCTCATCCATCATATTCAACGCTACGACCATCGGAATATCAAGGACGAGAAGCTGCAAGGTCAGATACAGATTGCGCTCAATGTTACTTGCGTCAACAATATTGATAATCGCATCCGGCCTCTCCCCGATCAGATAATCTCGTGTGAGGAGCTCTTCTCCGGAGTATGGGGACAAGGAATAAATTCCGGGAAGGTCTACGGCCGTTACACCCTTATGGCGCCGTACACTTCCCTCTTTGCGGTCCACCGTAACTCCGGGGAAATTACCCACATGCTGGTTGGATCCAGTGAGCTGGTTAAAAAGCGTTGTCTTTCCGCAATTCTGGTTGCCGATCAGGGCAAGTTTCATCTTATACCTCCGTCTCTTCCACAAGGATGTTGTTCGCATCCTCTTTACGAAGTGTCAGTGCGTAACTTCGTACCGACAACTCAATCGGGTCACCCAGCGGAGCAACTTTACGTACCATGATTCTCGTTCTCGGGGTAAGGCCCATATCAAGAAGCCTGTCGCGAATGACTCCGTTACCGTTGACCGCTAGTATCTTCGCCGCTTTACCGACCGGAAGTTCTCCAAGTGTCATGTCCGTCACCTCTCGAAAAATGTTAGACGCGTCTAATTCGCTATCATCATAACGGTTTCCCTCGAGAAAAACAATGGACATTGCCGAAAAATCTGCACAAAAATTCGTAGCGTCGTCACCCGCTCCTTGTCGCAATGTAACGGTAGTGCAATCAGCTTCGTCTTTACGCGGCGATCGATTTTGGCGTAAAATGAGATCAATATTTTCTGTTGCGAACTTCTCGAGAATCAATAGTCCTATATACGTCGTCATGAACTTGCGGGGGTGAGATTCGTATGCCATGGTGGAAAGATTCTGTCGCCTATCAGATCTACCCCCGAAGTTTCCAGGATACGAACGGTGACGGTATCGGAGATCTTCCCGGGATACGTTTGCGTCTTCCTCTCCTCCGCGATCTTGGAATCGGGATTCTTTGGCTGTCTCCCGTCTATGCATCTCCGAACGACGACAACGGATATGATATCTCGGACTATCGCAGCATCCATCCGGACTTCGGAACAATGGAGGACATGCGAGCGCTGATCCGCGACGCACAGTCAATGGGCATACGGATCATCATGGACCTCGTTATCAATCATACGTCGGACGAACACCCTTGGTTTCAAGCATCGCGTGACCCCGATAGTCCGTATCGAGACTACTATATCTGGAAACCCGGCAAGAACGGCGGCCCGCCGAACAACTGGACCGGATTTTTCGCGGGCAGTACGTGGGACAAAGATGATCGAAGCGGTGAGTATTATCTTCATCTGTTTTCGCGAAAACAACCGGACCTGAATTATCGCAATCCGAAGGTCCTCGCCGAGGTCCTTGATATCATGCGATTCTGGCTGGATATGGGGATCAGCGGGTTTCGCTGTGATGTCATCAATGTTCTATTCAAGAGTTCTCTCGAGGATGGCAGGAAGAAGCTCATCTTAACGGGGAGCGAACATTATCTCTCGCAGGAGGGGACGCACGAGCTGCTGCGAAGAATGCGCTCGGAGGTATGGTCCCGGTACGACTGCTTCACGGTCGGCGAGACAGTCTTCGTCTCACCCAAACAAGGCCGTGATCTCTGTGATCCGTCACGAGGCGAACTCGACATGATCTTCTCCTTTGAACATATGGAAACCGATCAATTCTTCGTTAAATGGTTTAAACGCCGTTTCCGTCCGGCTAATTTCGGTCGGGCGCTGGCTGCCTGGCAGAACGGTCTTGCTTGGAACGCGAATTATTTCGAGAATCATGATCAGCCCAGAAGCATCACGCGATTCGGTAATGATCAGGCATATCACAAGGAATCCGGCAAGATGCTCGCTCTTCTTCTGTTCTCCTTGCGCGGAACACCCTTCATTTATCAAGGTCAGGAGATCGGCATGACGAATTATGCCTTCCGGGATATCCGGGAGGTGAAGGATGTCGAATCGCTCCGCATCAATGCTTTTCTCCGCGCCAAGGGAGTCCCATCCCGGATCCGAATGCGACTGATCCGCACGGCCGGTCGTGATACTGCCCGAACGCCGATGCAATGGAATCGCGAGAAGAACGCCGGATTCACAACCGGGAACCCATGGCTTCTTGTGAATCCGGACTATACGCGAATCAATTACGAAGACCAGCTCAAAGATCCCGAATCAATTCTCTTCTTCTATCGGTCGATGATCGCTCTGCGGCGGTCCAATACGACGCTTAAGGACGGATCGTTTCTCCTGCGCCAGGCGGGGCATCGGGTGTTCTCCTTCGATCGCGTCAAAGACAGTGAGAAGCTTACCGTATTGGTAAACTTCTCTGCCGCAAGAGTTAAGGCGATGCATTCAGGAAGCGTTATGATCTCCACCTATGGACGCGATATATATGACGGTGTTCTTCTCCCCTATGAAGGGATTATTCTACGAAACGAGGTGGCTGGCTTATGATTTCCTACGACAACGGGTATTTTCGCCTGGAGACCGATCATACCGGGTATTATTTTCGCGTAACGAAGTTTCTTCATCTTGAGAGCATCTATTACGGAGAGCGCTTGATTGACAAGGACCTGGAGCCGCTTTCTGTGAAACACACGGTTATTATCGGAACGCAAACCGCCTACGATCCGTCGGATCCGATGTACGCGCTGGACACCTACCCGTTGGAATGGTCCGGCATTGGCAAAGGTGATTATCGGCACTCGCCGAGCGAGATCGAGATGCCGGATGAGACGTACACCAATGATTTCCGTTATGTCTCCCATCGCATTGTCCGCGGCAATCTCAAGCCTTCTACGCTGCCGTGTTCCTACGGCTCCGAAGACGAATGTGAAACGCTGGAGATTACCCTTACGGACGAACCGACCCAGGTTACCCTTCTGATGTATTACACGGTTTATCCGGCTCAAGACGTTATTACGCGTCGCGTTTCACTCTGCAATCACAACGAGAAGACGCTTGTGATCCGGAAGTTGATGAGCATGATGATCGATCTTCCGAATCGTGATTATCAGTTCATCACATTGCATGGCGGATGGATTCGGGAGGCACGCCGGCAGGTCTCCGCGATCGATTACGGGCTTCGTGTGAACGAGAGCCTCACCGGATGTTCCAGCAACCGGCACAATCCCGGATTCCTTCTCGCAGCTTCCGGTGCAACGGAAACCTCCGGTATGGTCTTCGGGTTCAATCTCATCTACAGCGGCAATCATTATTCTGCCGTTGAGAAATCCGAACGGGATCTGATCCGCGTCATGTCCGGCATACATCCGCAGTGTTTTGCGTGGCCGCTTCATCATGAGGAGGTTTTCGAGACGCCCGAGGTTGTTATGACCGTAAGCTGTGAAGGCTTCGGAGGAACAAGCGATCATTTTCACAACTTCGTGCGAGAACATATCACGCGAGGAGATTGGAAGGATCAGGAGCGCCCCGTTTTGTTTAACAGCTGGGAAGCACGGTCCTTTCATTTCAATGAGAGTTCTCTGCTCTCCCTCGCCCGTCAGGCGAAACGCCTTGGAATGGAGTTGTTTGTTCTGGATGACGGTTGGTTTGGCGACAGAGATGACGATACGAGAGGACTCGGCGATTATACCGTTAACCTGCGCAAACTGCCGGGAGGTCTGCCGCGCCTTGCCGAGCGTTTGAAGAAAATCGGCCTTCGTTTCGGCCTCTGGTTCGAACCCGAGATGGTAAATCCGAACAGCGATCTTTTTCGGGCACATCCGGAATACGCCGTTCGTATTCCGGGCCGGGAGCCTTCGATGGGGCGCAATCAACTGACACTCGACCTGACCAATCCCGACGTCCGGGAATACATTATTTCTCATGTCTCTGATGTTCTCGATTCCTGTGACATCTCCTACGTGAAGTGGGACATGAACCGCAATATGAGCGATATGTATTCGCCGACGCTCGATCGACAGGGAACCTTCGGGCATCGTTACATCCTTGGTCTTTATGAAGTGTTGACTCGTATCTTTGTACCGCGGCCGAAGATACTTCTGGAAACCTGCGCGAGTGGCGGAAACCGGTTCGACCTCGGTATGCTCTGCTTCTCTCCCCAGATCTGGGTCTCGGACAACACCGACCCCGCCGAGCGTCTCGATATGCAGGGCAACCTCTCCCTTCTGTATCCGTTGTCCTCAATGGGTGCGCATGTCTCCTCGGCGCCGCACCAGCAGACACTGCGGGATACGACTCTGGTGTCGCGTTTCAACACCGCATCATTCGGAAGTCTCGGATATGAGCTGGATCTCTCCTTCGTAAGCCGCGCGGAGAAGCAGGAGATCAAGGAGCAAGTCCGCTTCTACAAGGAGCACCGAACAACCTTCCAGTACGGGCGCTTCTACCGGCATGATCCTCACAAGGACAACAAAGTTCACTGGTCCGTCGTGTCGAAAGACAAGGAAGAGGCGATCGTCGGATTCTTCCAAACCCGATCCTTTCCGGCAGAAGGAATCGATCACTTGCCGATATCGGGTTTGGATCCGGAGAAGACCTATCAGGTTCGGACGCGACCGCAGCGAGTCTACGTCCGTCGTTTCGGCGAGTTAATAAACTTCCTTCTGCCGGTGCGCATTCATCCGAGAGGATTTGTCGCACGCTTAATCGATCGTTGGTACCGTATGTATGACGCGGTAGAGACCTACTCCGGATCCGGGCGACTCTTGATGTCCGGGATCCCTTTATATAATGCGTTCTCAGGCACATATTTTAACGATAAGACGCGACTGCTCTTAGACTTTGGATCCAACCTGTATACCGTAAGAACAATGGAGCATCCCGTACCGACGGAGAAGGAATAGGAGGCTCTATGCAGGAGGCAAATTTTCGAAGGAATCGATACGCATTCGGATTAGGAACCATCGGCCGAGACATGCTTTACACGCTCGTCGGCACGTATTTGAATTTCTATCTCACGGAAGCACTGGATCTTCCGGACGAGACGCTGTGGGGAACCACCGTGATCATGCTGATCATACGAATTTATGATGCCTTCAATGATCCATTCATGGGAATTGTTGTCGATAACACGCGTTCACGATTCGGCAAATTTAAGCCATGGATCGCGTTTGGCGCACTCGGCGCGGCAATAATGACCGTGTTTTTCTTCACTGACATCGGTTTTCGGGGTGCAGCGTACCTTGTCGCCTTCACCATCATCTATCTGTTGTGGGAGATTTCGTTTACGGCAAATGACATCGCCTACTGGTCGATGCTCCCTTCTCTCTCCGTCGACCAGAAGGTCCGGGAAAAGATCGGCGCAACCGCAAGAATCTGCGCGAACGGCGGTATGTTTGTCGTCGTCATCGCCGTTATTCCCGTCACGAAAAAAATCGGCGAAATGACCGATGGATTATCCCGCGGATACAGTATTATGGCGTTGATCATCGCAGCCATTATGATTGCAGGTCAGTGTATCACGCTCTTCGGGGTCAGAGAACCCAAAGGCCTCTTCAAAGCAGAGGAACCAACGACCTTTCGCCAGATGATTCGTGCGATTGGAAAGAATGATCAGCTTCTCTTTACCGCTCTATCGATGGCCTTGTTCATGATCGGTTACTGTACGACGACCGGATTTGGAACGTATTTCTTCAAGTATGCCTTCAAAGATGAGAACATGTATTCCGCCTTCGGATTGATTCTGGGAATTACGCAAGTCATCGGTTTCGCCGTCTTTCCCATCCTTCGCAAACGGATGACGCGACGCAACATGTACATCCTCGCGACAATTCTTGTAGTCGCCGGATATGTGGTCTTCTTCTTCTCTCCGATGAATATCTTCTTTATCGCCATCGCGGGAATTCTGCTTTTCGCGGGCCAGGCCTTCATCCAACTGTTGATGCTGGTCTTCTTGATGGACACCATCGAGTACGGCCAATGGAAACTCGGCAAAAGAAACGAGAGTATTACCTTCTCCATCCAACCATTCATCAATAAGATCGGCGCCGCGGTCGGGACAGCGATCGTAAACACGACCATCATTACCTCAGGAATCAGTTCGGCAAAATCTCCGGACGATGTTACACAGGAAGGGCTTCTTCTGATGAAATCCGCCATGCTCATCCTTCCGGTAATCCTTATTGTATTGGGCTTTGTCGTATATCTCTTGAAGTACAAGATTGATGAGAAGAAGTTCTCGATGATCGTCGAGGATCTGAAGACAAGAGGCGATGTTAACGAGAGTTCCTGAAAATAGTTTAATCGCCCATACTTCTTGAGCGCGGATTATGGGCGAAAAGTAGCTTTCTGATCGTTTTCGTCCATAATCAGGATCGGATCGCCGACCTCCGGACCTTTTATATATAAATGGGGCTGATGCGCCAGTGATTCAATCACTTTTGCAACAGCCCCTTATTCGTCTGTTTCAGAATATCAACCGGATATGTTGAGGTTTACGCCGCTTCCTTCTCGGAAACCGGAGTTGCCTTCTTGCCGATCGAGAGGATCAGGTTCAACACGATACCCACCAACGCCGCTGTCGCGATCGCAGGAAGCTTCTGTCCGAAGAACGGGATCATACCGTTCGGGAATCCATAGGTTCCGCCGAGTCCGATGACAATGATTACGGCGATGACCGCAAGATTTCTCGCGTCGAAGAGGTCAACCTTCTTATTGATCATAATCGCAACACCCTGAGCTCCGATGACACCGAACAGGTAAATGCATGCGCCGTTGATAACGCTCGAAGGAACGGAATTGATTGCGTTGGAGATCGGTGTCAGGAACGAGAGGAACATTGCCATGATCGCAGCTCCTCCGAGAACCTTGACCGAGAAGTTTCTGGTGATCGCCATTGTGGAGATGTTCTCGCCATAGTTTGTTCCGGCAGGGCCGCCAAACAGGGAGGCCACGATATCGCCGACACCGTCACCGATCAGATTCAGACCAAGTTTGTCAGCAATCTTATACTCGCCCTTGCCCTTCTTCTTCGAGAGATCATTGACATAGATGTCAAGCTGGAAAAGGTGAGCTGTCGATTCCGGGATCGTCGCGATCGCGATCGGCATGATCGCGATAACCGCCGCCAAGCTCGGCATTGGAAGAGTAAAGTGAGGAACGGAGACAATCTGTCCGGTCCAGATCTTCGCAAAATCGACGAGACCCAAAGGAATCGCGACCAGATAGCCTACGATAATTCCGAAGAGAATGGGCAGTTGCCCCCACACGCCCTTCAGGTAAACCGAGAAGATGATCGTAGCCAGAAGTGTAACAAGAGCGGCAATCCAGGCTTTGTCATTCGCCAACCCTGTCGTCGCGTCAAAATTCGCGGCGGAGGTAATCGCGACACCGGCCAAAGAGATTCCGATGACCATCGCGATGGAACCCGTGATCGTAGCGGGAAGAATCTTCTCGATCACGTTCATTCCGAAACGGCTGACAATCAATCCGGCGATGATGGATACAACACCCGACATGATAATACCGAACTGCGCCTGAGAGATCAGAGCGTCAGGAGCGACCTCGCCGAATTTGGCGCCGGTGATGCTGAGGATCGCGGCAATATAGGAGAAACTGGAACCGTAATAGAGCGGAATCTTCCCACGGGTAATCAGCAGGAAGCAGATTGTCGCAAGACCGCTTGCGAAAATAGTGGTGGAAACATGGAATCCCGTCAGCAACGCGACGGTGACCGTAGCCGGAAACATGACAAGAATCTGCTGGAACGCAAACAAAAGCAGTTTTCCTACGGAAGGGGTCTCATCTGGTAAGTAGCCAATAACTTTTTCCGTTGACTGAGCCATTTGTTCCTCCTTTGTTGCCGCATCTTCGCGGCACTTCATAACACTAGAAAAATTCTACGGTTTGCATCCGGCAGTGTCAAGACAAAGAGACCCGAAAGACGCCGAAATTTCGCATCTTTCGGGCATTTATGACATTTTTCTCTTCCCATTGAAAAGAGCCCCCGCGCACATAACGCGGAGGCTCTCTAAAAAACCTGATACAGATCACTTACCAGAGGGTCGCTTCATCCGTCACGCTCTCAAATGTCTTGCCATCGCGAGAATAAAATGCCTCACAAATGGTCTCATACGTCTCCTCATCCACTTCTTCGAACACATAATAAACAACACCGAAAGCCGAGGCTTCTACCCAATACACATCTTCTTCCAGTTCTTCGGGCTTGGCTCCGGACTTGTTGTCCATCACGTTCAGCGTGCCAACCGTGATATAGTCTTCCTTGGTATCTGCGTCCGAGGTAAAGAACACGCGTGCTTCATCGAAGCTGAAGGTCAGAGAATCAACATCTTCGGCAACTTCAACAGGTTCCTGCGAATTGTACACCGCGTAAAGCGTTCCCTCTTCGTCAATAACGTAGATAGTCTTGAAGTCCGATACCGCATACACGTCGATAATATCTTCGTCCGCAGCGATCTTCACCGGTTCGGCCTTCAAATCGCGATAGTTGGAGTAAATCAGAAGATCTCCCTTGTCATTCAAGAAACACAGGGACTTATCGTCTTTGGAAACCTGAATGCTGTAGTAATAGTAGTCGCTGTCCAGTGACTCAATCTCGGAAACCTCATAGGAGGCGTTCATATAGCCGACCACCGTGTCTCCGTCCGAATTCATCGTCACGACACGATCTTTGAGACTTGCCACATCCAGACGCATAACGTAGGAAGAATCATACTCATAACTCGCATTGGTCTGGCGCGGAAGCAGTATTGAAGTAATCGCATCCGAAGAAACCTTCTCGGCGTCCGCCCCTCCGACCGTACGATAGGTCGATCCGTCGTTCACATAGAGAAGTTCGGAATAATCCTTGTTGAAATAGAACGTATTGTCATCCTCGAGCTTGTCGAGCTTGACCTCGTCGCCGTTCTTCGATACGAAAAGGGTAGTATCCGAATCCTCAAGGTCGATCTCCAGGTAATAAATATAGGTCGCCTTGTCAGAGATAACGACCGGACTCATATTCTCGCCAAGTTCTTCAGCTTCTCCGCCATCCTTCACAACATATCCCATGAAAGATTCTGTATAACCGAAATCATCCGTCTTGACATCCGCAGAATATCCGATCGATTTGCCGTCGGGAGACAAAGCAATTCCAACCTGTGTCGTTACTCCATCCGCGATCTCTTCACTCTTCTGCGAGGAGACATCGTAGGAATAGAGGGTTCCCGTGGCATCGTCCGTATCAACATCCGCCAGGTAGATCACCTTGGATCCATTGTCGGAAATCTTGAAGTCATATACTTCGTCTTCTACGGTCAAGGTATCCTTGCCGTTAAAGACGACAAGTTCAAAAAATCCGTCATCGTCTGTCTCCATGGCGAAGCCAATCGTCTTCCCGTCGAAGGAGGTCGTCTGCCAATCGGATGATCCGTCGATCTTCGCCGGATCGTTTGCTCCGCTGTAGACATATGACTCATCCTGGGCACTAACGATAAGATAAGGCTTGATCTGAGACGAACCGCCGAAAAGACCGGATAAAGCCTGAGCGCCGAAGAAAATGGCTACTCCGATGACGATCAGCGCAAGACCGGCAAGAATCGCGATTAAGAGCTTCTTCCCTGACTTCTTCGGCTTGTCCTTCTTCGGTGTTGCCTCGGCAGTTGCGGGAGCGGCAACATCAACCGACTCCGTAACCGGCGCAGCGCCGACAACGAACTCGGACGGCGCGACCGCGACAGGTTCTGCCTGTGGAATGTCAACAGGAGTCGAAATCGACTCCATCGGAAGTACCGGCGCGGGTTCCGGGATTACCGAAGTGACGGGAGCCGCTTCCGGGATTACCGAAGTGACGGGAGCCGCTTCCGGAATTACCGAAGTGACGGGAGCCGCTTCCGGAATCGCAGAGATAACCGGTGATGACTCGGGAATAACAGACGCAATGGGAGCCGCCGCGGATACATCCGTCGCCATTGGTTCTTCCTGTTCTGCTCTTGCTCCGCAGACGGCGCAAAACTTCGCTCCGTCAAACAGATCCGCCCCACATTTTGAACAATTCATATATTTGTCCCCCTTACATAAACATCTCCCGAAGGAGCAATTCAAGATTATTTGCTATTTAATTTTAGCATAAAGTCGGGATAATTGCGATGGAACCGAGATCACAGAGCCAGATAAAATCCTCTTCTTTTCGGATTTGTTTCCGCGTTGTATAATTCATATGGTTCCCGGGCATTACGTAAGGACAGGCGCTATGGATTGGCGCCGCGGTAGATGACATGAAACGAACGGATCTGCATCACATATCAGACGCAAGACATCACAGACAACATCGTCAGAACCGTCTGATCGCTGTGCTCTGTATTTTTATCTGTGTCGTCTGCGTCATCACGATTTTCCTGTTGATCAGAGATATCCTCGATCGGCAATCTCAGAACGCGATTGTAACTTCCGGTTCATCGAATATCATCGAGACAACTGCAATCTCTTCCTTGGATCCCACAAGTCAATCGACAGAGCCGGTCGTTACGGCAAGCCCGACCCCCGAATCTACGATCAGCGATAACGATCGCGAAGCCAAACTTACTCAGCTAAAAGCTTCGATCGCCTCTTATCTTGAAGCAAAAGACGGACGCTACAGTGTTTACTATGTGAATGCCGGAAACGCGGAGGCATTCGGATTTAACGAAGCGGAGCCGATGGTTGCGGCAAGTTCCATTAAGATTGCCTATAATACCTACCTCTACCAACAAGCGGCCTCCGGAACCTTCTCTATGGATGAAGTCATGAAATATAACGCCGCGCCCTATCCGGAGGGAGATCTTGAGACGGGAACCGGGATCATTCAGAATGCGGCCGACGGCACAGAATATACGCTCGCCGAACTGTCCAAGCTGTCGATTACGATCAGTGACAATTGTGCGACGAATATGGTTTTGCGTTATCTCGGCGGAATCGACGCCGTGAATGACGGGTATATGGTACCGGTAAGCTCGATCGTCAATTATCGTTCGAGCGTCTCGTACACCGATTACCTCGGCGCAGCGCAGACCGGAAGACACCGTACCTGCGCACAGGATTTGGCTCTTTACGCGAAAAATTTATATGACCTGTATCAGGCCTCGCCCGAAGCCTACAAGCCTCTGATGAACAATCTGCAGACAACAGAATATAACTGGGGAATCCCCGCCGGTGTCACTCCCGGTGTCGTCGTTGCCCACAAGGTGGGTTTCAATCCCTCCTACGGTGCGAACAACGATATCGGAATCGTCTTTGCCGACGAGACCTATATTCTCTGTGTCATGACGGAATCCGGAAGCGACGCGGAAGCCCAGGAGACCATCAAGGAAGTATCCCGTATGGTTTTCGAGTATATAGACGCCTTGTACGCCGCCTGATACCCCCAAGATATCTCGACCTCTTGCGATTACCGCACGACGCGACTTGCAAGTATACTCTCGACCGTTTCGCGCGCGAGATCGACGCTCTCCTGTCGAGGCTCAGGCGTATCACGAAGCGGAGCGACCTTCTGCAGCTGTTCCCATTTGAATTCACCCATCTTGTGAAATGGCAGCAGTTCGATTTTTTCGACACAGGAAAACTTCGACAGACGCCGAATTCCCGCCGAAAATTTCTCATTCACGCGCGAAAAGATCTCTGGATCCGTGATCCACTCTCCGTGCTCGTCCGTCTCAAATATCGTAAATCCGGGTACGAGAACCTGCCGGATCCAAACCTTCTTCGAGGTCTCCTCGCAATATTCCAGGATCTTCCAGGCATTTCGGGTATCACAACCGGTCAGGCGAACCGCAGTCTCGTCCTCAAACGCCTTGATGTCAAGAAGGATAAGATCAACCGCATCGATCGCCTCAGTAACTTCCCGCGAGAAAATCGCTCCGGATGTGTCGATCGCCGTATGCATGCCGGCGCGCGCTCGAAGTAGATTCGCGGTCTGCCAGACGAATCCGGGCTGAGCCAACGGTTCGCCTCCGGAGAACGTAACCCCTCCCGTAAGATAGGCGCGATACCGAAGGATGTCTTCGCACAATTCGGAAGCGGTCATCGTCTCCGGCGCTTTGCCGTGCCATGTATCCGGATTGTGACAGAATGCGCAGGACAGAGGGCATCCATGCAAGAAAGCGACATAGCGAAGACCCGGGCCGTCCGAGGCGCCCAGGGTCTCCACGCTGTGAATATATCCGATGATGTTTCCGGTATTCTCGTCCATATCCCGGTTACAGCCTGGCATGTACGGTTCTTCTTACAACCTCCAGCTGCTGTTCACGGGTCAGCTGGACAAAATGCACGGCGTATCCGGATACGCGGATGGTCAATTGCGGATATTTCTCCGGGTGCTCCATCGCGTCGAGAAGAAGCTTTCTCTGAATGACGTTGATGTTGACGTGGTGGCCGCCGTCGGTAAAATACCCGTCCAGCAAACCGGACAAATTATTCTCCTGCTCCTCCGGGGTGATTCCGAGGGTCGCGGGCAAGATCGAGAACGTATAAGAGATTCCGTCTTCACTGTAGTCGAACGGCAG
>JAEWUD010000021.1 GCA_023397475.1 Bacillota bacterium | reverse complement strand
ACGAAATGATGATCGGAACGTCCGGCATAAATCTGGCTCCCTGGAGCGCAATGGTTTCGCCGTTCACAGACAAGGATTCGACGATTCCGGGCTTCTTGAAGAGGCCGATCATCAGATCATTCAGCACGATGCATTGTATGTTCGTGAAGCCGGCAGCGGATAATTCACGCTCAATAACCCGATAGTCTTTGGTTCGGAAGTCAACCACCGATTGCGGCAGTTTGATTTTCCCGTCCTTTTTTTCTTGCTCTTTTTTCAAGATAATAGCACCCAATAATCCTGAAAGGATAGCGAGCGTAAGGCATGTTATTAAGCCAAAATTGTTTGTCGCAAAGCCAACGATGCCGAGTATCATCAGCACGGCTGTCGCGATGATCCAGGCAATCATGATTTTCTTTGTTTGCTCCGACTTTTTCTCTTTGACCTCAAATTCCTTCAGCCGGATGATCCGATCTGTCTCGGCTTGCTTGATGGCGGCTTCGTCGATGGTTCGAATGATGTGTTCGTTCTCATTATTGATGAGTACTTTGCCGCCGCAATAGGTACAGAATGCTTGTGTGCGCCCCTCTTCGATGTTCATAGCCGCACCGCAATTCGGACAGTTGATGGGAATAATCTTCAGTCCCATAGGGCCCTCACAGTCATTCGTCATTTCGTCTTTTTTCAAGATTACATATTATCGCACATGCTCAATTCTACTGTCTCGCGTAATCTCATGCAAGATGTATATAAATCCGGCAGCTCTGGTTTGGTGTTCAATGTTCAGGACGCCATCGATGATGTTCCGGGTGCCCTCACGACCGCAGACAGAACCAAAACCGTCTGCGGACACACTGATTCGAGATCCGAGAGTCGCGCGCCGCTAAATTACAGGTAACCGAGTCCCTCTTGTCCAGCCGACGTGCCCATTCCGCCAAGTCCTGCGAAGAACAGCAACACCAACAGCTGGAGTACGAAGAAAATGCTGAAGCCAAGGAGCGTGTTTCGGACGACACGGTCTGACGATTTCCCGAATCGCGTCGCAAGAAATACGACGGTCAGGAGGCCCTCGAAAATGATCAGTTCGAAGGGGATGCGTCCGTCTCCCGAAGTGTTGAGTCTCTGGAAACAATCTACGGTAAACAGTGCCAGGGAAATTAGCGGCGGCATCAGAAGCGACAGGCCGCTGACGAAGAATGCGTTTTTGGATCGGGATAGATTGCCGAAAAAGATGAACCCGCCAATTAGAAAGACAATACCGACGAAGAGGCATGCGACAAAGAACCTGTAAAAATATTCCATCAGAGCACCTCAGATCTATCGTAATTGTGAGCGTTGGGAAATTCTATCGATAGGGGTTGCTTGCCCGTGCGTTGGGCAAGTGTTTCAACCATTCGATCGGCGGGGCAATATGCTTCGCTCCTGCTTTTCGATGTGTTAACGATCTGGTTATTCAAAGTTGTGCCGATCGTGTCGGAGAACATTTTCGCGATAGAGTTGTAATTTTCAGCGACAAAGAAGGAGCAATCGAGGCCGGCTTGGTTTACCCAGGAGGTGGTAGCGCGACTATTGTTGCGGACGAGATGGAAGGCGCCGGCCAGCTCTATGTACGCCAGTACGAGTTCCGGGTTGAGGTTCATGGTGAGCAGGGTGTTCGCGATGGCCGTCTCGACGATGCGGGGGAAGTTCTTCAGATCCTTGCGTTTGACCTGGTAGATTGCGACAGTGAAGCGCGTGGCGTGGTTCACGAGGACGAGCATGTCCTCGGATTTGCGGTTGTCCCAGACCTTGATCCAGTTCGCCGTCCAGGTGAAGAGCGGGTCAACGCTCTCGTCGATCGGGGGAAGCTTCTGGTCAAGAGCGGTCATCAGTTTCTGCGTTAACGCGATCTGCATGGTGGGCCTCCTGGGGGGGGATAATCTGTGTCCGAAGACCTCATAATCGAAGGAAGTGATCCGCTTCAGAGTTCGCTCCTATACCGATTCTACCACTCTTGTGCCGGATCTACCGGCACATATGTGGCAGAAAAATGGCAGAGATGCTTGCGTTATATGAAGAAGGTACAAGGGTTATTCCCGTATGTCTATTTCAATTAGGCAATGTCTTTAAAGAAGGTGAATTATAACCGGAAGCAGTTGTCAAGGATTCCTTGACAACTGCGGCGGACGGCAAGTGTAAATACTATTAATGGAATGGAAACGTAAGTGAGTTTTATAAAATTTCGTAAATGTAACGCCGGGGTAGATTATCCTGTAGGTAGATGGATCCTTTCGATTTGCGCAAAGTGAGCTAAACTAGAATTTGGCGGTGGTTTATGGCACGAAGAACGATTCTGATCTTTCCGAATTTTTCAAATATCGAAGTGATCAGCAGGATCAGGGATACATATGATCCCTTGGCAAAGCTCGTAGCACCACATATTACGGTAGTTTTTCCATTTGAATCGGAAATGAGCGACGAAGAGCTGCGTGATTTTCTGGAAAGAAAATTAGAGCATGTTCGGCCTTTTCATATTCGGTTGCAGGGAGTTATTAAGAAGGAAGATGCATTCGGAAATTATCTGTTTTTGCAGGTAAAAGAAGGCAGAGATGAACTGCGGCAGATACATGATTTATTGTATTCTGACGAACTGGAAGAATATGATTATGGATTTCCTTATGAACCGCATATGACAATAGGCAAGCTGGAAACAGTCCAGGATTTACAAGAGGCATACGTAACGGTACAAGGGATTAACGATTTTTTTGCAACGACTGTTGATACGATTTCGGTTGAAATGATTGGTGATCAGGACGAATCAATGATTCTTTTCGAAAAGACGTTTATATGATGATCTGTTCTATAAACTAAACTTACTACATTAGCATCCCTGCTCTTTCCTCCCCTACTCGCTGCACCTTAAACGTGATCGGATCACTCTCGACGATCGAGGAGAAGATGGCGGAGTCGTAGATGCGGAAGGTGAGTTCGACGTCCTCGACGGTCGTGATGTCGTTGTCTTCGAGGTCCGAGGAGAAGATGGTGATGGCGGAGGTCTGGATGGTGGCGACGTCGGCGTCGAAGAAGTTTCGATGTTTATCAGCATGGATAACGAGCTATGGGTCATCGTAACACGGATCGGAGGACAGGCATGACTAAGATGTGGGACAGCAAGAAATGCCTCTCGCACCCAGCACCCACCCTTGCTCGCCTGATGAAAATAGACGCACCACCAGTTTTTATCGAACGTAAGTAATCACTGCTTTTCTATCATCTTCATTGTCAACAAGCTTTCTCGTCAACTGGACAAGCACGTTTTCTGATTTCTTCTCATAGCCAAAGCCACACATCTCGACAAAATGATTGCGATGATGAATGAGGATGTTCTCCGGGGGCTTTTCGAGAGATTGTTCACGACGATTCTCATGCATTTCTGGAGTTGAATTCCAGTTTTGCATAGATATTGAAATCTACTTGTGTTATCATTTCCTTATCGAAGCTTCTATCGTAAGAAATCAGGTGACGAATGTATATTCATAGGAAGATCGAAGATCAGTTGGAATATCTCTCCAAGCACTATCCGGCCGTGGTGATCACCGGGGCGCGACAGACGGGCAAAACGACCATGATACGGAAGGTCTGCGGGGCGGGCGAAGCGGTTACCTACGTGACCCTTGATTACCCTCGCCTGCGAGATCTGGCGCGTACAGATCCTGAACTCTTTCTGCAACAATATCCTGCGCCCGTGATTATCGATGAGATTCAATACGCGCCTGAGTTGCTGCCATATATCAAGATCCGCATTGATGAGAACGGCGATTCGGGACAATACTTTCTGACCGGCTCCCAAATGTTCCGATTGATGAAGAACGTCAGTGAGTCATTGGCAGGGCGCGTTGGAATTCTGTCACTCTTTGGACTCAGTCGGGCCGAGATTCTGGACACGGATGAGGCGCCTTTTCTTCCCGGGAGCATTTTCGATGTTAAGACAGAGGAGACCATTACTACAGTTTTCGACAAGATTTACCGGGGTGGAATGCCGAAGATGATCATTGATCCGGAATTGACACCGGAGAGCTATTTTGGCGCATATATGCAGACCTACATCGAGCGCGATATCCGGGACCTGGTCGAGATCAGGAACGAGTCGAAGTTTCTGAAATTTGTGTCGAGTGTGGCCGTTCGCACCGGGCAGGAACTGGTTATCTCGGATATCGGCAAGGACGTCGGGATCGACGCGAAAACGGCCGATCACTGGCTCTCACTGCTTGTTACTTCCGGTCTGGTCTACCTTCTTCAGCCCTATTCGGGAAACACCATCAAGAGAATCGTCAAGCGCCCGAAGATCTACTTCATGGATACCGGCCTGGCCTGTTATCTGAGCTTGTGGAATAATCCGCGTGTACTCGAACAGTCCGCTATGGCAGGAGCCATGTTCGAGACCTATGTGGTCTCGGAAATAATTAAGCAGTACTCGAACAAAGGAATCGATGTCCGCAGTCGCTTGGCATATTATCGCGATAGTAACGGCAAGGAGATTGATCTGCTGATTCTGGAGAACGGCATCCTCTACCCCATCGAGATCAAGAAGTCCGCCAATCCGGGCAAAGACGCCCTGAAGAATTTCTCCGTACTCGCCTCTCTGCCCAACGAAATCGGCGAGGGTGCCATCATATGTCTGTCGTCCATGATCCTCCCTCTCGATGCGAAAAATCGCATCATTCCGGTAGGCGCGATCTGATCCTGCCAATTTGCTGAGGGCTTGTTGATCCCTTCGCTTACAGACCCGTCTCGAATGCAAGACCGTAATAATGGTTGTTGTTGAATGTAAACTCGTTTATTACATCAATCTTTACTTTTCGAATATGTGCTTGATACGATCTTTCATTCTGTTTGTTGATGAATGTTGTTCCGATCCGGAAGCGCTTTGACATTTCTTTTCGCATCTCATGGAACAGAATGGGAAACGCCTCGGTTCCACGCAAACGGGAATCAATGCAAATCGGTCCATATTGAAAGGAATTATCCTTCGAATCTTCGTTCAAATTGGTTACCAGGTTCTTCTCCTGAAGCATCAATACTCCGTCAATATCCTCTACGTTACCAAGTCTTGACAGAAACATCCTTGTCCACCTCTTCTAAAAGTTTTGTAACAGATATTCCTGTTCCGGAAGAATCAGATCACCCGTAACCAACAGTATACTTGAAAAAGCTATCGAATGAACAAGGAGGGACATGATCAGCCTTTTTACGAGGCGCGAGTCGTGCTTTTCGAGAGCCTTATTTACGCATGTGGTTTTCCAACCATATCCCTTAGGGCTTTCTCGTTCATGAGTTACTGCTTACATAGCAACATCTACATCAGGCCCTATACATGACCTCCAAGCAGTATAAGTATGACTATTTATAAGCCGTTCAGGTGAAGCGCGGGGCAACGCTCTCGTCGATCGGGGGAAGCTTCTAGCCAAGAAAGGCAATGACGTCAGGTGTCTGGCTACTTCTATGACTCTCTACGTTATTATTTTCGCTTTTGGGATATATCATATTGTAACTACATTTTAGATGTTGAAGCTTTATTCTGCCGGCTGGTTATGTGTTTCTCATCTAGGTATCCCTGCGGGCTCAATCACAATGTATATCATTTGTACTCCTCTTGTGATATCATGAACGTGTGTGCAAACAACTTCACAAGGAGGAGTTCCTATGACTAAGAGTGCAAGCATGTATATTCGTATTGATCCGACCGTGAAGGCAGAGGTTGAGGCGATTTATTCGAAGTATGGTATGAGCATAACAGATGCGATTAATATATTTCTTTATCAGTCAAGAAATGTCGGCGGCCTCCCTTTTGATTTACGGCCTTCTGTCCCTAACCCCAGAACCGTCGCAGCGATGAAGGAAGCCGACCTTATCACAAATGATCCAAATGCAAAGAGATATGCCGATTTCTCCGAATTGCTAACAGAGGTCGAGAATGAAATATGAGCTATCTGTCACCGGACGATTTACCGGATCGACGGCGATCGGCTTGTTCTAACACTCACAAGAACGGGAACACATGCAGATCTATTCAATTCATGAACGTTTGTCGATAAGCTGAAGCAAATTGTAATGCCAGATGACGAAGCGAATGAAGCCGGTCATTCCGCTTCATAGAAACCATAGTAATCCTTCCATAATTTATCGTCTGCCTTGACGCGGACAACGATCATCGATGCCCGTTCGCACACTCTGCGATAGAATAGCCAACTCACTTCCTGTGACACGGCCGGACCGTCCTCCAGCTGTACCCTCATGTGATAACTCGCGGATCGATAGGATACTGTCTTCCACTTGCGCAGCATGACCCCGGACGTTATCTCGATCTCGCCTCTTCGGTACATTCCGGGTACCCTGAAGATCCTGATCAGTTCATCTCTGCAAGCGTAGATGCATAATGCGAAAAGGGCCGTAAGTAGGGCATTCCCAATAACGAAAATAATTCTCTTGGGATCCATCTCCATCGCAAACCGGATTGCGCTGTTTAGGGGAGCCAGAAAGCAGAAAATCAGGATGCCATATATGGCGATCCATTGAGCCCCGTCGAAAAAATTCCTCCTTCTTAGTTGTGAAAGAAGGTACTTCGTCTCTTCATCTGTCGGATCTCTCCACATGGTCGTATCTTACCTCTCCCGGCCTTCGCCGATATCCGTGCTAGTCGATCAACTCATATGCAATTTTCTCGTCCTTTGTGTACGTGTGCGCGTAGGAATTTTCGCGACAATAGATGACAACGGAGATCCTGTCGAAGCTGCCGGGGTATGTAAATGCAGAACGATCGATACTTGTCACACTGTCGGGAATTGTTATGCTTGTAAGGTTCTTGCAAAATGCGAATGTACCCGATCCTATGTCCGTAACGCCGTCCGGCAACTCGATGGAAGTGAGTGCCGAACAGAGGAAAAATGCTGAATTTCCTATGTTGGTCACCCCGTCCGGTAAGGTTACGGAGGTGATTTGCTCACATCCATGGAACGCATAATCCCCGATAGAGGTCACACCCGGAAGAACAGTCACGCTACCGCTTTTCCCTGACGGGCAGCGGAGCAGCACGGTCTGTTCTTTATTGTACAAGATCCCCGAATCACTCGAGAAGTTCAAATTATCAGGAGAAACGGTGATTGCGGTCATCTTGCTGCAATAATCGAAGGCTAAACTGTCAATCGACGTGACGCCGGCCGGAATCTGTATCTCATCGAGCGACTGGCAGCCGCTGAATGCATAATAACCGATGCTCGTAACACCGTCAGGGATTGTGATCTCCCGGAGGGACGAACATCCGTTAAAAGTCCAACTTTCGATACGATTAATCTGGTCGGGTATCTTGATACTTTGCAGGTTGCCGCAACCTGCAAAGCAGCTTTCTCCTATATACTTCACAGAGTCGGGAATCTGAAAAGCTCCTGCTCTCCCTCCCGGGCATGCAATCATTTGCTCCACATTCTTCGAGTACAAAATTCCATCCACACTGGCAAAGGCAGTATTCGCCGTTGACACGTTGATCTCTTTTAACGAGTAGCAGTACAAAAAAGGATTCTTTTCGATCGTAATCACACTGTCAGGAATCGTAATGCTCTTCAGAGAGTCGCAGGAACTGAAGGCTTCGAAGCCAATCCTTGTCACCCCATCCGGAATCGTTATGTCCGTAAGCGAGTCACAGTGTTCGAAGGCACTGTCGCCAATGTCCGATACACCCTCCGGTATTGTGATGCTTGTCATATCATCATTACTTTGAAATGCCCCCTCAGCGATCTCCGTCACAGGCTTCTCATGAATAACAGACGGGATCACGATGTTCACTTCATCGCCGGTATACTGCATAATCGTAACTTCATTGGAATGCTCAACGTACCGGAAGCCATCGGACCACTGGAAGTAGGTCTTCAATATCGATCCGGATGACATGGATGTCAGGGAAAAGAAACCGGCAACCAACGTCATACCAAGCAGCTGCAACAGTAAAAAAAACGAAAAGCACATCGAATAATTCCGGAAAACACGAGATATCTTCTTCCCCAGGAGTGTGGTACAGAAAACCAACAGCAGAATAATCTCGCTGACAGCAATAAATTGGGCATATTCCGGCGATCCGGAAATCACAAAATGCCAAATGAAAAAAGCCAGAATGATTTCCCTCGGCGCGAGAAATGTCAGACCGCTCAAGAAGAACTGCATCTTCGATTTGAACGGTTCCTTATAAAAGATGAAACCGCGGACAATCATTACGATCCCGGCGATAAAACAAACGGGCAAGAAAATCCAGAAAAGAATCTCTTCCATATAACTCCCCTCGATTCTCCGACTATCATTCCCGATATCTTCTACCCGGGTTTTCACGAGGGGAAAACTCCGGACAACCGGGAATAATCGGCGGCGGCGAATGCATGCCGGGTAAGAAACCTGTCGTGATCGGCAGTCATTCGATCATAAAAATACCGTATTCGTCTTTCCACATGAAGTCTTCTGACTTTACGCGGACAACATTCACGGGTGTCCGATCTGATACGTTATTGTATAAACCGCGTTTCACTTCCTGATCAATGGTTGAACCATCTTCCATTTCAACTCTCACGAAATACTCCGTGCTGCGTTTCATGTGTTGCTTCATCCACTTCTGTTGCAAGACTCCGGACACTATCTCGATCTCTCCTCTTCGATATAAACCGGGTGTGTCGTAAACCTTGATCAACGAGCGAATGCAAGCATAGATGATGAATGCAAAGACAGCAAAGAATCCGAGAACCGGAACAAGGGTCACGTCAGGCTTCAGCTTCCCCTCAATAAATGAATTAATACAAACGACAATGATAGCCAGAGGAAATGGCAGCGCAACAATAAGCCACATGATCCAAAAGGCCGCATCGATCAGAAGATCTTTCTTGAGCTTAGCAAGGAAATAGGTCGTCTCTGCTTCTGTCGGATCTCTCCATCGGATCATAGATTGCCTCGCTCTACAAGAATAATACGTTTATTATACATCAGGAAAGATAGATATGCGTTACTCCTCTATCTTCTATCCCGTTACGCTTCCCCTCCCGTTTTTCGCACTCGTTGCGCCCCAAATTCGAAATCACCGACATAGTCCGAAGAACAATCGGATACTATGCACTCCCTACTCGATCAACTCATATGCAATTCTATTGTCCTTTGCGTACGTCTGCGCGTAAAAGTTCTCGTGACAATAGATGACTAGGGACGTATTGCGGTTCTCGGGGAATGCTGAGTCGTCGATACTTGTCACACTGTCGGGAATTGTATTGCTTGTAGGGTTCTCACAGCCCATGAATGCATCCGGGCCGATTTCCTTTACGCTGTCTGGAAACACGATCGAGGTTATTCCCTTACAACCGTAAAATGCCTGAGTTCCAAGTGTGGTCACCCCGTCCGGCAATGTGACGGAGGTGATTCGTTCACACCCTCTGAACGCAAAGTCTCCGATGGATGTCACACCCGGAAGAACTGTCACGTCGCCGGTTTTCCCCGGCGGGCAGCGGAGCAATATAGTCTGTTCCCTTTGCTGCGTACGTTATGATAGTATTTATTTATGGAATATCCGGGGCAATCGCGCCGACAGTTTTTCGCGATAGGATATGAGTAGGAGACAATGTCTGCACAAACAAGTTCCGACTTGAAGATGTACATACGTAGCAGGATCACCGATAGTTTCTATCCGGCTTTTCGCACGGAAGAGAGAGGTGAAGTATGATTGTTCACGTTAACATGAAGGTCCTGGGAAAGAGAAGAAATGTCGTAGAGGCCGTGCCTTTTGCTTATGAGCCGGTGCCGTTGTCGGTCGAGCAGCTCATACGCGATACGGTCGCGATCTGTGTCGACGGCTTTCAGAAGCGGGTGGACAATGCCAATCTTCTGACCGCGATCTCGCCGGAGCAGATCCAGGATCAGGCCGAACTTGGGAAGATCTCTTTCGGAGACCTCGCGAACACCCATGTGCCTGTCTTGAAGGAAGCCCAGGATAATGCCGTGCAGGCGTTTTCCGACGGGATTTTTCGCGTATTCCTCGATGACCGGGAACTGATAAACCTGACTGACCCTGTTCATCTGACAGAACAGTCTGTGTTGACATTCATCCGATTAACTTTGCTCGCCGGGAGGTTATGGTAATGCAGGTGTACGACAAGAAGAAGGTCGAGAAGCTGATCAATGCGTATAATCATGAACAGCAGCAGAAGGCTGCCGTTCTCGGCGCGTACGGGAATGCATTCGTTACGGAGGCGAGGAATTTCGTCGACGGGAAGAGTATGCCCTTCCCAACGCTGGATCGGATTCTTACCGATACCGTCCATGGAAAGTACAAGAAGTTCAGTGAGATTTTTGAAGGGGACTTGTTTGGGGCCGTCTTTCGATACCTCCCGAAGCAGTTTCACGACGACTTCATCTACATCATCGACCGTCTTCCCTCCTTCCAATATGCTACAAGTATGTCGCGCCGGTCGATGCGATCGAGAAATCTCGAGTCCTCCTTCCGGAACGTCCTGAGAATCTTTGTCGAGTTCGATCGGATGGGTGTCTTCCGCTGTTCTCTGCACGCCCTGTTGAAGGGAGATCTCGATGCCAATCTTGCAACCTATCGGGAGAGGATGGGCATGTACTTCAATTACGAGAATATTCTCGCTGCTGAGCTGGACATCGGGAATAGGGAGATTGAGGACCTGATCCGGGAGACGTTCCTTTCCGATAATAATACAAATATCGTGACCCGAAGCATGATTCGCGGAATCGCGAAAAGTAAGAACGTGAGAATGCATCTCCTGCTCGGGGATTTACTTCTTGCGGCGCGGTTACAGGAAGGACTTCGGCAGGCGATTTGCGAGAATATCGATTGCGGCACGCCGGAAGCCTTTCTACGCTTGTTCCAAGTGATCGAGACAAATCACCTGGACCGGTTTCCCGCCGTGAAGCGTGCCATCGCCACATGGACCGGAATCTGCAGCGAAGAGCATCTCGAACGTATCAGCGACAAGCTTTTGCGCCTGATCTCCGAGTGCCTGAACTCGCCGGATTCCCGCCAACAGTACTTGGAGAGCAGGGACTCGGTCGAACTCTATATTGCCCTCTGGTCCATCGGCTTCTACGCGATTGAAGATACTTTCCCAATCCTGGAGGATTTGTTTATAAATGGCGAGCGTCACCAGAAGTTGTTGGTTTCCTACTTCATCCGAAGTCTCGACCAGACTGATACGATGAACCGGCTTTCGAAGAACATCATGTTGCAGAATCCGGATGATTACGAGATTCTTGCTTGCTTCATGCCATCCTATCTCGGCAATCTCGTGGGCAAAGAATACCAGATCAGAAACTCCGGCACTTCCGAGAAGGATCGCGCAAGCCTATTATCTTTGCATAAGTATTTTGAGGACGAAGCGGAGGCAGTTACACATTTTGAATTCCTCTATCGGTTAGCCTCGAGCCTGCCGAAGAAAGACATAATTTTCTCGCCGTGCATTTTCCCGTGGTATAGTGTCTCGCTCAACAAATCAGACCTTCTCCGGCGCCTGTTTCTGATTGCTGCGGTAATCAATAAAGACGCGTATACCGATCGTGCCGTCGAGCTGATCCCCGCGATGTCCTCCGGCGGATATTCCGCCCGTCATGTGTTTGTTGAGCTCCTTCTGAAGCGGCCGAGAACACCCGTTCAACGATATAACCTCATAAGATTACTCGCGGACAAGGAGTCTTCTACTGCCGATGAAGCATATAAGTATTGTAAGATAATCGATTTGCAGCCCTCCGAGAACCGTATGATCGAAGAGTTCTTCTCCTACAAATCTGCTGTAATACGATCCAATATTTCCGAGTTGCTGTACCGTCAGAGTGACGAAGACTTGATCCCTTGTATCGAGCGGCTGATCCGGTCCAATGACGCCCAGAAGCGGGCCGGCGGTTTGGATTTACTGTTGCGACTTTCCAAGGATCTTCCCCGTTGCGCGACATTCCAGAAAGCCGTGCATTTGACCCAGCACATCCCGGTTCCTTCGCCAAGCGAGAGAATTCTGATCGAAGAAATTAACGGGGATACCAAATCTTCTCAGATTCTTTCTACAGAGGGGTTGGGACTATACAATCCCAAGGCAGTCATCTATTTTCCTGCGGAGAAAACCGATACGGGAATGCTGCGCAAATTTTTCGGCGAGGAGAAGAAAACGATCTTTCAGTCAATTTTCGGAAGCAAGAAGAATGCTTTGTCCGAGAAGGTGCGCGGTGTCATTGTGAAGTTAGATGCATTGTTTGTGGCGAACGCGAAGCTGGAATACCGTACATCTTTATCCAGCGAAGCCTACCTTCTGGGCGACCGGTTTAGTATTGTCTCCTATGATTCTTTTGCCGTAGGAATCGACAAGCTCCCTTGCACAGATCTTTGGAGAACTTTCTATCAGGAGGAGATTCACGATTACGGAACGCTACTTCAAGTCTATGTCTATTGGATGGCTATGTTCATCGAACCAGAACACCAAGCATTCCGGGTTCTCTTCCTATCTGTTTTCGGGCCGACGCTCTTTACGGCAGATCCGGTTCGACCCAAATATCAGAAACATATCAAAACCCTACTCGATGCCTACCTCGATACATATAAAGACGAATCGGTCCTGGCCCCGCTTGCCTGCGCCGTTCTTCAAGGAATTAATGCAAAGACAGATGATGACATGGGCATGGTAATCGATCGGAAATGGGGGAAAAGTATATCCTATATCGTAAATGAGCCCATACTTCGTCCCTTCATATATTCCTTGCTGCAGAGCCCGGATGACAAGATCTTCTCTTCCATATTTCCCCTTCTTCATACCCTAGACCGCAAGATATGGAAAACGCGTCGGAAAGTGTCCGATAACCCCGCAGTATATTCTTACATGACCGCAAAGCAAGGGAGCGTAGGAATCAACATTCTGCATTATATTCGTGCAAAATGTTTGGGACTCCTCTCGGAGGATAACGTTTACAAAGCTCTTTTCGAGGAACTGAATCTGAGCGACTCTCTCAAACTGCTCTCCTCCACAGTCCGAGATAATCTGACCCCTTATGAGAGGAGAAATCTCTATAGTACCCTCGGAATCAATGAGTCCGAAGCTTTGAGTGTGGAAGCCTTAGCAGAGAGATGTCCCATCGCGGCAGATGCGCAGGTCCTTTATATGCGTGCCGTCGAGACCATCTTATCCATCGAGTTACGCCGCGGCGACAGCGAGACCCTTTTCTCCCGTCAGATTCCGTCGATTCATCGCATCTTCGGACTTCGTTACTTTGTCTCGATCCTCTTAGCCCTCGACGAAGAGAAGCTGTCTCGCGGCAATCGGTATTACTATTTCTCTGGCTCCCGATCGCAACCCGTTCCCAAGAAGGACTCGCTGAGTCACCTGCTGAAAGTCTGCTACCCTCTTCCCACGGATACGGCCGACACCTTGCGCGCGATGCCGGAGCGAAAAGATCTTACGGAGCTTCGGCTGATCGAAGCCGCGATGTACGCCCCGCAATGGGTCGACCTCATCGGGGATACACTCGGGCACGAGGGATTCCGCTCATGCTGTTACTACTTCATGGCCCACATGAATGAGACATTCGACGAAGAGCTGACAGCCCGAATCGCAAAATTCACGCCGATATCCACCGAGGATCTCAACAATGGCGCCTTCGATATCAATTGGTTCAAAGAAGCCTACGCCACCGTCGGCGATGCGCTTTTCCAGAAGTTCTACAAAAGCGCGAAATACATCACCACCGGTTCGAAGCATTCCCGCGCACAGAAATATGCCGACGCCGTAACCGGAAAATTCAATCTTGAGGAAACCGCCGCGGAGATTCTCGACAAACGAAACAAAGATCTTCTAATCAGCTACTCCTTGATCCCCCTTCGAGACGAGAGCGCTGATCTTCTCGACCGCTACCGCTTCCTGCAGAAATTCCTGAAGGACAGCAAACAATTCGGTGCGCAGAGACGAGCCAGCGAGTCAAAAGCCGTCGAAATCGCGTTGGCAAATCTGGCCCTCAACGCCGGATACTCCGACGTGATGCGATTAACCATCCAGATGGAGAACGAGCTCTTCAGCGCAAATGCCGGTTTTTTCGAAGGAATCGACATCGAGAACACGACCGTGTCCATTCATGTTTCCGAAGAGGGAAAAGCGTCCCTCATCTGTAAACGCGCCGCGAAAACGCTGGCTTCCGCGCCGGCGAATATCAAGAAGAATCCGCAGTACATCGAGATCGCCGCGTTCAATAAGGAGCTGCAACAACAGTATTCCCGGAGCAGGAAAATGTTCGAGCAAGCCATGGAGGACAAGACCATTTTCCGTGTATCCGAATTCGTGATGCTCGAAAAAAATCCTGTGATCGGACCGCTACTGCGCCCTCTCGTATTTGTCACGGACTTGCAGGGAGCGAAGCCTCTCGCCGGGTTCCTTCGTCACGAAGTCCTATGTGATGCCCAAGGCCGGGAAATTCCGGTCTCACCGGATACACTGGTACGAATTGCGCATCCATTCGATCTGTATTCATTGGGTATCTGGTCAGCGTATCAACAATACCTATACACGCAATCCATCGCGCAGCCGTTTAAACAGGTTTTTCGCGAACTCTATCTCAAGACCGAAGATGAGAAAGACGCGTTGCACTCCTTGCGATATGCCGGCAATCAGATCAATCCGCAGAAGACAGTCGCCGTTCTCAAAGGACGTCGCTGGATCGCGGATTATGAAGATGGTCTGCAGAAAGTGTTCTACAAGGAGAACCTGGTCGCCAGAATCTATGCTATGGCCGACTGGTTTTCCCCGAGCGATATCCTCGCTCCCACACTCGAATGGGTTGAATTCTCCCATCGTAAGACCGGGCAAATTGTAAACCTGACCGAAGTTCCGGAGATTCTGTTCAGTGAAGTGATGCGCGACGTGGATCTAGCTGTGAGCGTGGCACATGCCGGCGGCGTCGACCCCGAAACAAGCCATTCCACAATTGAGATGCGCTCTGCGATTGTATCCTTCAGCCTGCCCCTCTTCCGCCTGACCAACGTTACGCTCCAGAAGAACTTCGCCATTGTTCAAGGATCCCGCGCCGAGTACTCCATCCATCTCGGAAGCGGCGTCGTCCATCAAATCGGAGGAGCTCAGATCAACGTCCTACCCGTGCACACGCAGTCGCGCGGCCGCCTATTCCTGCCCTTCCTCGACGAGGATCCGAAAACCGCCGAGATTCTCTCCAAAGTCGTGCTTTTCGCGGAGGATCAGAAGCTGAAAGATCCGTCGATACTCGAGCAGATTCTGCATTGACGGGATGTAACTGAAGATAAAAAAGTTTCTTCTCAGCTGCTTGCCGGAGAGTTCGGCCTTTGTGAACTCACGCGGAGGGCGCATCTCCATCACATTTGTTACATGAGATCCAAGCAGTATAAGGCTGACTATTTATAAAACACACATGGTCAATTATTGATTGAGGAAATATATAATTGATGGAGATCGTGTCCATTTTTATCTCGTGCAAAGTTGCAGATGCAATAGAGATCTATTATCCATTAGGAGGCGGAAGTATATGGGGTTTTTCAAGAAACTTTTCGAGAAAAAACAAGAAACGGCAATGATGGATAGGCAAAAAGTGGATGAGGCGGATGAGCTGGATCCGCTTTATCAAGCCAAGAAAGAAGCTATGGAAAGTATCCTCGGGGAAATGTATGGACTTGTCGGGCATGCGATTATACCTTTCCAGGTCGGGGGCGCGGTTGATATGTACTATTTCCCGAACGCACGGGAAGGCACGGCCTTTGCGACGATGGAATTGATCGAAAGCGAGAATAAGGGACCCATTCCCAACAGAAACGGCATGTATGAGCTAGTAGCGTTCACCAGACATAAAGTTGATAAGCAGGTGGGCGCGATGACAGGCGCGAAAGGAGATCCTTTTGACACGATCGAAAGAAGGATCTGCGGGATATTTACAATGATGGGCCACTATTCCTATACGGCAAAATTGGAGCCTGGTGAAACGTGCGAAATCCCGAATGACAAAGGTGACAATACTTGTTTGGTGTTTGATGAATATGCGGTTGATGGACAGGAAATTCTAATTGCTGGAAAGAAGTTTGGACTGCTCGTGTGCATCGAGGTTTTCCGAAGCGAAATGGAATACGCGATGGAGTACGGAAGTGCGGAGCTGTTCAAGAAACTGAAAGAGGCCGGCTGTTACCCTTACAGTGATCTGGATCGTGATCCCGTAGTTTGAGTTAGCGTCGGGCGAATGTAAACATTCACACAATTGCACATACGAAATAGGCCGATTTCTAGGGTTTCGTATGTGCGGCGGCCTGCTGGTGGCATTTATTTGTCATTGAGGCACATACGAAATAGGCCGCTTCTCGGGGTTTCGTATGTGCGTCGGCCTGCTGGCGGCGGTTATTTGTCATTGAGGCACATACGAAATAGGCCGCTTCTCGGGGTTTCGTATGTGCGTCGGCCTGCTGCCGGCGTTTATTTGTCATTGAGGCACATACGAAATAGGCCAGTTCATGGGTTTTCGTATGTGCGTTGGCCTGTTGGCGGCGTTTATTTGTCATTGATGCACATACGAAATAGGCCACTTCTCGGGGTTTCGTATGTGCGCCGGCCATCTGGCGTGCGGCTACGAGGCCAAACACTTCAACATTTCCCATTTCCCCACCAGCGGATGACAATTTCTGACATTTTTCTTATGATTAGATAATGAGCTCGTTCTTTTTACCATGCGAGTTAAGCGACGACGCGAGTTTTTTCGGGAGAACAAACATGAAGAGTACCAACAACAAAGGATTTAAGATCATTCGAAATATCCTTCTCATTCTTGCGGGCCTGATCGTGCTTTTTTTCGCGGTGCGATTTGTCGGGCAGCGGGTGAACGCGGCGGTGCCGGACGGCGGCGTGAATGAGTCCATGTTCGTGGAGATCAACGGGACGAGGCAGTGGATCAGCATCTATGGCGAGGATCTGGATAACCCGGTGCTGCTGTATCTGCACGGCGGGCCGGGGTCGGCGACGAGTCCTTATGATTACGCTTTTACGCGGCAATGGGCGGACGTATATACGGTCGTGACCTGGGACCAGCGGAATTGCGGCAAGAGTTACGACGCGGGGCAGAACGGCATCGCGTTGACCTATGATCTGTTCATGGATGACGGGCTGGATATGACGACGTTTTTGCTGGATTATCTGGGCAAGGAGAAGATTACGCTGTTGGGGCATTCTTGGGGAACCTATCTCGGAGCGAATCTGGCGCTGACGTATCCAGAGCTGTACGACGCGTACATCGGGACCGGGCAAATGGTCGATATGAACGAGAATGAGGCCGCTTTGCGAGAGGTCGCCGCGGGATGGGTCGGCGATGACGCGGAGGGGCTGGAGAGCCTCGGGCTCCTCACGCCGGAGCGTTTGACGAAGGAGCATCTGGTTACGCGCAATCAGATTCTCGAAAAATACGGCTACGGTATGATGGTCGAAGGCACGGACTATAGCTTGCCGCTGACGTGTATATTCAATCCCTATTATTCGATCGGGGACTTCGTGAATTACATGGGTTCGGATTACTCGGTGTACATGGACTTCATTCTTTCCGACGAGTTCAGCAAGTTCTCCCTACTCGGCAAGACGGAGTACGCCGTGCCCTATTACAACATCAACGGAGATCGGGATTATCAGACGAACTACGTGCTGGCGCAGGAGTATTTCGACGAGGTGAAGGCGCCGTACAAGGAGATGTTCATCATGGCGGGCTCGACGCATGGACTTCTGGAGTCCAGGTCGGTGGAATTCTCGAAAATGCTGCACGAGATTGCGGCGGAGTGAGGGTAGTGATGGAAGGTCTATACGCGTTGGCACTTCTTTGGTCCATGAATCTGTGTTCAGAGGAGCAATACAATGTTGCTCTGAATGAGGTCTTTCTGAACGATGTGACCAGCAGCGAGCTTCTGCTGAAGTTGGAGTCGTGTTCCAATAACTGTAAGAACACGTTTGCCATTTTGTACCATTACTTTACGTACGAAGCGACTCTTACAGATCTTGATCAATTCGGTAAGGTGCTTTTCGCGAATTTGCGAAGAGTGTACGAGTCCAATCGGTTCTCCATCGAGGCATTCGGAGAGAAGTGCTATGCCATCTGGAATATACTCCCCGGATACATCAACGATAAGCAACCCTTCTGGGCTCTGAGCTATGCGGATGATCCCTTGTCCTGGGGTGACGAGGCGCAATCCCGGTCTCTTTACGAGTCGGCGTTTGGTTTCTATAATGAGGCTGGATAAGATTTTCGCTATTCTATTATGTTATTCTCAACGAAAAAGGTCTTATCGCAGTTGGCGCCTTCGCTCGAAATGGAAGGTCTCTATGTTATGTGATCAATGTGGGTGCGATGTTCCTATGGACGAATTGGTGGATGACATTTTTCTTGACATGGAGAAACGGGCGGAGCACCGACGTGAGTTTCACTGATAGAGCGGCGTTGATCTCGAGTCTCGATTCTTTTCGCGAGAAAAGAGCTGCCTGTTACGAGAACAGACAGCTCCTGGAGGGATGGGAATTGTCGCGAACTTACAGATTACTCGTCCAGTAATCCGTCCTTCCATTCGCCTTTGCCACCCATGACTCCGATCACGGAGCCGGCACCGGCGCCCCACAACCATCCGAGCAGATTGCTGTGCTTGTCGAAGAAACGGATGAAGCATGTGATGGACTCCGCGTCGACTTCGATCGCGGACTGGTTATTGTAAATGTCTTCGAAGGTGTATGGGTCGCAGGTATGAAGCTCGGCAGACTGGAAGAAGGAGTCGCCGGGAATGGCGAGGCCGCCGCAATGTCCGACAAAGGACTTCTTGAAACGAGGCGGGGTGTCCGTGAAGCAGTTGATCATCACGTTGATGTAGAATAGAGCGCTGATGAGGTTGGCCTTGTAATAGGGTGCTACCTCTTCGCCAACTCCTGCGCCGACTCTTTTCGCGCCGCGAATGGCCGTGCAGATGTCTTCGATTTGTTGGTCTGACAAGCCCTTCCCCGTGTGAGTCTCCTTGAAACGCTTCGCGTGTTCTTCCGCCGTGGGGTGCATAATCATTTCCGTTGACATGATCGTATCTCCTTTCACAAATCAGATGATCTGGCGCACTTCGGACCCGCTCCTTCCCTTGCGAATCCATGCGTCATCGGTCTTGTGGCTCCTCAATACTTCTATTCCTTAATTATATACTCATTCATTTTGATGAATAAAAACAAATTATTAACTTAATTTATTTTTTACTATTTAGGATTGGTTCATTTGGTTTTGTTCGTGCGCCAGATATGACTTCTTATGTATACTGTATACAAGCCTGTGAGGGCGAATCTTATACAGTACATTTGCGGAGCTTTTCGCGTCAGGAGACAACAATGCATAACAATTCGAATCTCGAAGATCCAACGAGAGACAAGAGCCTATTCGAGAAGGATGCGAACAGAGATTGGAGAGCTCCGACCGCTTCTGAGGCGGAGCTAATCCTTGCGTGGAAGCGCGAAGTCCTTCGAGCCGGGCGACCGCTCCTTTATTTCTTAGGGGTTTCTCTCGTTGTGCCGATCTTTTTGATCGTTCTGTCGATGACCGGCATATGGGGATCTATACTGTTTCTGACTGCAGCGCTCGTAGAGCTTCTTTTTACAATCCAAATAATGTTCATTGTGAGCGGCGTGTACCGGTTGCGTCAAATTCGTCGTGGGGAGTATCAGATCATAGACTCGGTCGCAATCACCACGCTTCTTAAACCTTCCGGCAAATTTCTCGTGCAGGTGATGACTTCATCTGACGAGCTGCTGGACGTCGAAATAAGCGAGAACGCTTCCAAGACCATAACTTCTAACAAACCTGGATTCCTTCTTCGATATGGCAAGAACGCCGGTTCTCATAAAGCGAAACCGTCCGAATTTATTCCGATAAACGAATCAGTCGGGCCGGCCGAGAGCTTGACAAATCAATCGCCTAACAGCGCATGGAGAACGCCGAATGTCTCCGAAAAAGAGAGAATCGCCGCCTGGATGCGCAAAATCTGTAGCGCCAACCGACCGATCAATATAGTCGGATTGGCTTTACTACCTTTTCTTCTCATCGCGATGCTGGTCTTGGTCCTCACCGGTCAGTCGACCTTCGATAAATTTTGGCCATATGCCTTGGGGGGTGTCGGAGTAGAAATTTTTTTGGTTAGGCTCCAGCTCGCTGCCTCCAAGGAAACGAAACAAATCGTAAGCGGTGATTATCAAATCCTGGACGCTGTCGTCGTCTCCAAGAATTCTCCGATTGGCGGTCGAAAATCCGATTACTTTCTTCAAGCGAGAACGCCTTCCGGTATGATGATAAACGAAAGAGTCGGCAAGCAAATCTATAAGGCTGTAACCGAAAACGAACCCGGATTTCTCGTGCGTGTCAACGACCAAAGACCGAAAAAGAATAAGGGCGCAGGATTGAGCTTTTTTCCGGCGAAGTCGGTGAATGAGTAGGCGGGCGATACTTTTCGAAGCAACACGCAATATATTGCCTATTATATTCGTATTCTAATATTATTACGCCATTTATGGCGTATATTCCAAATTTTACGGAATTCTCGACTTCTCTGCCCTTACTTGCCACGCCTTCTTTCCATTTCTACTTGAACCAATCGAACCGTCTTATCCCTGATTCCAACGGAATGCGCTATAGACGGCCAATCACGAACGGCCGCTTCAACTTCCGCGATAATCTTCTTACACTTCGCCGGCTTCATGTCCATCGTTTGACCGCAGGCTAGCAGATCTTCTGGCAGGATATTTGCCTTCTTCCCGTTGATTGTCATCTGATGCGCCTGAAGCCACTTGTTTCCTGCATCACAGGCGAATGTTATGTCGTAGGCCGGCGACAATGACCAGATCCCTTTCCGATCCATCAGAAAAGAGATGTTCTTGACGTGATCATCCTGATTCACCGCGAGAACATTGAAAACCATTCTTCGGAAGAACTGTTCGATGTCACTACTCGGAAGGCCCAGTTGTCGCGCCGTAATCGCTGCCATCTCATAGCTACACAGGCCCGGCTGATTGTAGTCAATATGCGTGATCGCCCCCAGGGACTGCATATGGAGCTTCTTGCCATTTACCCGATCGAATCTCTTCGTCATGAAATGTTTCCGCCCATTTTCTTCCAGAAGTTTACAGGCGCTTATCGTAATTCCCGCCCGCACAGCCATTTGATAATACGCGTACTCGATCAGCGTATATTCCGGAACGTCCTCCAGACTATGGTCTCCATTGCGCGAGACTCCGTCGATCTTCATCAGCCAGTAATCATACCCCGGATCCAGATCAATCTGCCCCGAACGCAGTTCCCCTGTCTTCTCGTTATAGGCCATAATCGCCTTCGCCCGAGCGCCTCCGGCCGAGGTCCCAAGCTGCAACAGCTGCTTGTACGTCAGATCATCCAGGGCTGATAGGCGGATGTTCTCACGGTTCTCCAGAACAGACGAGGCAAACGCCACAAATCCCGCGACGTCAATCTTGTCATTGTCGTATCCGTCCAAATCGGTCGCCGGCAGATACTCCAACGCGCCCATGCCGCGTTTGCCGGTATAACACAATCGCTCCACGACCTGAAAAGATTCCGGAGTCCTCCCCTGCATTGCAAGCCACTGATCGATCACGGCATTCCCGAACTTGTCCGGTAAAGAGTCGGCCAGCAAGCCCGGAACCCCTCGAAAAGACGAAGCTGCCAATTCGGGAAACGTATAGACGCGATTCGACAAGGGCATCATCAGGGGCGATACCTCGATGCCCATACGAAGAAAATCCTTGTCATATTCAAAGGACACGAAACTCGCGCCTTCTTCGAGATAGAAATACCCTACCGTCGTCCCCCACAGTATGACCGTCGCCGCGTTGATCATTCGTTCTCATCTCCCCATCGAAGTTCCTTGTTCGGATTTCGGAAATCCCTTCTCCTCACCCGCCTCCTCGGCAGACCGGCCGCCGCATCCTTCACATAGAACGAGGGCCTCTTCCTGGGATCCGGAACGAGCATCGCGAGGTTAGCATCCAGATCGAGCGCGATCAGCACCTTGATTAGATTGCCAAGCTGTACATCTTCCCCGCTCTCCATACGCAAGATACTGCGAAGGGCAACCCCCGATTTGTTCGCCAATTCCTTCTGCGTCAAGGGATAATCGATCCGGTATGCCTTGAGTCTTGCCGCAAGTTCGGTCAATGCTTGATGAGACGTCAAATACTTACCCATTTCTTCACCCTCATTCGAAGTTGAATTTACTGTTATCCTTATCATATCGCAAGCGTATTTAATGTGCAACATAATGCGTATTGATTCTGTTTCTAATTATTAATATGCCATTTACAGCATTTATTGCCGAGAGTTAACAACCATGGATGTATTGAAAAAATCAAAGTATAATAGCTACACAAGACATAAGCCCTCTGGGCAAACTCTTTGCGGAGCTTTTCGCTTCAGGAGATACGATGATTATCGACCCAAGCTGGATCAAGGGCACGCTGCCCGCGGAGATACCGGACAATATCTTGCAGAAAGCGCTGAGTTACAGCTCGGATATCGTCGGTCTGGATATTTATGAGTCAGATATGCGGGGGCCGCCGAAGCTCGCTTACCAAGCAAAGAACGTGGATTATGAGCAATATATGAATCTGTGGTTTCATGTACCGCATTGGAAATTTGATGAAACCGCGCTCGAGTTTATCGAGATCAGTGATTCACGTTCGCACGACTCGCAGAATTTTGATGAGCCTCGGGAGGGGTCGGTGATGACGGATGGAACGATCGGCAGAAGTACTTCTTCTCAAAACGCTAAACCGAGTGGATTCATTTAAGAAGTAGATGATTAGGCTACGGGAGACACCAGCAATGTGAACACCAGCTGTTCTCCATGGCCTCGATAAGGATTGCTTACAACCATACGAAATCAGTCGACACTTTTCGCGACAAAAAAGAACCTCGGGAACCGGAAAAGAATCTCGCCGTTCTTCTGCACAGCATAGATAGTCTTAAGACAGTTAAGGTAATCCTCTTCAAAAGCAGTTCGCTTCTCCTCCGGCAGCGCGCTCAGGTAGGGTAGCATCCCCGTGCCACGATACCATTCCAGAATGGCCTCGTGCGACGGCATCCGATGCAGGTACACCGTCTCCCACGCACGGAAATCCGCGGAATTCTCCGCGAGAACATCGTAATACTCTTCGTAACGAAGGTGGTGAAAACACTCTTCAACATGCATCAGGCCCGACCACTTCTCGGAGGCGGCCAATGCCTTGAGTTCCTTGTGCAGCGGTTCCTCCCAGATCATCGGCACCTGAACCGCCAGAACGCCACCGCTCCTAAGGAGACTCATCAGATCTTTGATGAGACGCTCATGATTCGGAATCCATTGGATACACGCGTTTGAGAAAACAATATCGAAGGTCTGCTCCAACCGCGCCAGATCCTTTCCCGCGTCAAAGGTTTGAAACCTTATGTATGGATAATTTGCGGAGGCTGCGGCAATCATCTCTTCTGAGTTATCAATTCCAAGAATGTCAGCCCCGGGATATCTCCGGGCCAGAACGGCCGTGCTATTTCCCGGTCCGCAACCGATATCGAGAATGGAAGCGGGCTGATCCAGATCGATCTGCGACGCGAGATCCCATGCTGGCTGAGTTCGCTCATTCTTGAACAAGAGATATTGTTCCGCATTCCACTTCTTCATAGGTGCTCCTTACAGCGAGAGGCTCCGGCGCGTTCATCCTGTATTCGGTTGATTGTTTACATTATAGTTATCTGTGGGGCGTATACGTATCCCGCTTTATGTAGCTTTTGTTGTCATTTTCGCGCATTAAATGTAGCGGTAAGGGGGGGATTGTATGGAGAATACCGGGGTGATTTGTCCCGTTTGCGGGATGAGTGTTTTCGAAAAGAGTAAGGACTATGCGATCTGTCATTTCTGCGGGTGGGAGAATGATGATGATTTTCTGGGCGGTGGATCAAACGACTTGCCTTTGGACGCGTATCAGAAACGATATATGAAGTACGTTTCAGAGAATCCGCAATACATTTGGTTGAGAGATCAATTTCCGGGGGAGCAATGAACCCTTCGAGTTGAGGTTGACTCGTGAAATGCGCCTGCCGCTGGATCATTGCTCTTGTCGTAATGGGAATCGATTATTTTTTTTGGCTGTGTCACAATTAATAGTTGATATTTCATAAAAATGAACCAAACAGTTTATGCTTGGCTCATTTTTTCCGTTTAAGAGGCTAAACCCCTATTTGTTCTTATCAAATACATAAACAATATCT
>JAEWUD010000007.1 GCA_023397475.1 Bacillota bacterium | reverse complement strand
CCGAAATTCTTTCACACGCTCTTCCGTTACATAAGGATACGCAGGATCCGCTCATCGAGTCATTAATGAAGGTGTATCATAGATTCGCATCGGAAGCCTTTGCAATTTCCGGCCCGGCCGATGCAAGATTGGAAGAACAGGACTCCACGCCGGTGGCAATCGGCGGCGGAACCTATGCGAGATCCATGCCCGGCCTTGTGGCTTTCGGTCCTCAGTTTCCGTGGGACAAAGATCAGGCCCATTGCGTGGATGAGAGCGTTAACGAAGAAATCTTCTATCTCTTTATTGATCTGTACGCGGAAGCGATTCAATCCTTATCCGAGAGCGTCTAGACGATTTTTTCACCGTTGTTGATACACTTTTATTCTTCAAAAAAAAGGGCTGTTGCGCCGGTGATTACTCAATCACTTTTGCAACAGCCCCTTGCTTTGTCCTATTTGAATTACAGGAATCTTCGAATCGTTGTCACACTCGACGTGCTAAAAGTACCCTCAACAACCGAGTTGCGTCGGCTGGACGCATGCACGATCGCCCCGTCACCGATGTAAATGGCAACATGATCCACCGTTCCGTCGCCGCTAAAATCATAGCAGACAACATCGCCGGGGGCGATATCCGAAGATGCAACCTCGGTACCCATCGTAGCGATCTCAAACGAACGGTGCGGCAACGAAATGTTGTATTTATTGCTGTAGATATAACCGACAAATCCCGAACAGTCAAATCCGTTCTTCGATGCACCGGCGTAGACATACGGCACTCCGATAAAGGACCTGCAATACGTCGCCAGATCAGAGGAAGGATCCGCGGATGAAGCATTCGAACTTCCTGTGTCGGAAGACGGTGCGGGCGTTGCGGAAGAGGGTGCGCTGCCTGATGTGGGCGCCGCGGATGTAACAAGACTTGACATAACATAAGTATCCTTAACGGTGTGGTACCATCCGTTACTTGTCTTCGCAATGACCTCAATAGGAGATCCGGCGGATAATGTCTTCAACACTTCGTACTCCGTTCCCGGACCGGTACGCACATTGATCTCACCGACTGCATAATACGTTCCCGAGGTCTTCGTCTCCGTAACCGCCGGTTTAGGTGTTGGCGTCGGCGTTGGTGTCGGCGTAGGCGTAGGCGTCGCGATGAACTCTGTGGATACGAAACTCGTAAGAATATAGCCGATTCGGCCATCCACAAGTGTTACCTGAGACCAGGATGAGCCGATTCCCGTACGGAGAACAGATGACGCGTACGAAAGTGTAGTAACCAGATCCCCGCTCACACCTGGAATCGAACGAACATTTACGCCCGACGTATTAATATAGACGATTGTCTCGTCTTCGGCAAACAAGGTGGGATCAAGAAGTTCTACCGGCACACCGTTCTCCGTCTCATCTCCGGTGATGATATACGTATTGGTCAGAATGTCAGAAGATGCGTTGTCGGATAAGGAAAGTAGCTGCTGTTCATCCGCGCCCTCGGAAACATCTGTATTGTTCACAGCAAGGAGTGCTGCTTCTGAATCAATGTTGCGATTCGAAAGATCATACATCTCTTGACTTACCGGTAGGTACATCAGTTCTTCGGTTGAAGCTGTCGTCGGAATCTGAAGATATACATCCTGAGAATACCCCACCGTGAAGAAGGGTATCGCAGAGACGGCAAAAATAATACCAAGTACCGCGGCAGTTCCACGCAATGTGGATACTCCGGATAACTTGATACGCAAAATTCTGGAATTTCTATTGCGTCGATTCTTGAAATGGTTCATCGTTCCTCCCGATTATCTCGGTCTTGTTTACAAATACGTCAAACTCGATTGCCAACAAATTGATCATATCCAATCACAATTCTGGGTTAATTATAGTGCAATTGAACAGTTCCGAAAACCCTTTGCGGCAATTTGTAACATTTGTTCGAAATTCAAGCACAAGAATGTTACCTTGAGAAAACGCTATATTCTAGGGTATTTTTTAGATATTCGAACGAGACGTCGAGCCCCCTAGGACAAAATAGTTATATTTTGTATTTCAAACTAATCAATTTCTTCCGAGAATAAAAAACGTCCGCGTATAAATGTTACACGCGGACGTCATTAATTGTATGAACAAATTGTTACCAGAACTTAGGATTCTTCTTCCTGCGTCGCAACATCTTCCGTCACAACGGGAACTTCTTCCTCATAAACCGGGTCAATCGGCTCAACTTCCTTGATACTGATGCTGATTCTTCTGGCCTCGTTGCTGACCTCGAGAACGCGAGCGTCAATCTCCATACCTTCCTTGAGAACATCATCCGGCTTATTCAGTCGGACATTCGAAATCTGGGATACATGGCAGAGTGCGTCAAGTCCGGGCTCGAGCTCAACGAATGCTCCAAACTGGAACATACGAACAACCTTACCGTGCACGATCGAACCTACCGGGAAACGCTCCTCGATATCATGATACGGATCATCCTCGGGCTTCTTATAGCCAAGAGAAATACGCTTCTTCTCCGGATCGAAATCCTTAACAAATACGTGGATGACGTCGCCGACCTTAACAATCTCAGAAGGATGACGAATACGATTCCAAGAAAGCTCAGATACGTGTACGAGTCCATCAACTCCACCGATGTCGACAAAGGCGCCAAAGTCCGTGAGGCTTCTGACGACACCGTCGTACTCCGCTCCGGGAATAATCGTACCCCAGACCTCTTCAGCCTTCGCTCTTCTCTGTGAATGAAGAAGAGAGCGGCGCGAACCGGATACGCGCAGGCGGCGCTTGTCCGGATCAAACTGCGTGATGAGAATCTGCATCGTCTTGCCCTTGTAGGCGTCAAGATCGTCGACAGCGTTCATCTCGAGCTGTGTGCGATGAATGTAAATGTCAACACCGCCGAAGGTCGCGATCACGCCGTCTTTGACGACATTCGTAATCTTAACCATGACCGGTGTCTTGTTCTCATACGCCTCTTCGATCTGTGTCTTGTACTTGCCGAAGTCGACATGTGCCTTGGAAAGGAGAATCTCCTTGCCCATATCAGAATTGCGAACGCTTCTGACATAAACCTCGATCTCCTGATGGTTCGCGATTGCGGTATCAAGGTCGAAATCCGGATCACTGGCGAATTCATGACGAGGAATCCTTCCTTCGGACTTATCATGGACGTCGACATACACAAACTCATTATCCGCCGAAGTAATCGCTCCCTTCACAGTAGCGTTCTTTCTCAGCTGAGGAATACTGTCGATGTAGTCTCCAAAATTAATGTCCATTGGTTCCTGATTAGCCATTCCTTCGTTCTCACTCATTGTTCGGATAACCTCCCTGATTATGCTTTCCGGCGTCGACGCCCCTGCCGTTATACCGATTCGTACACTCTCCGATCGCAAATCCAAAGATGGAAGGATCTTCATCAAGTCGTCAGTATTCGTGATCAGGTACGTATTCGCACAGTGACGTTCGCAGATATCGAAAAGCTTCATCGTATTGGAGCTGCCTCGTGAACCGATGACGAGCATGTAATCCGATGAGGAAGCAATTTCTCTCGCTTCTCTTTGCCTGTTTTCCGTCGTACTACATATTGTATCAAAAATCTCCGCTTTTGCAATTTTATTCTTGATGTTTTCACGTATTTTATGGAATTCTTCTGTGGAAAACGTTGTTTGTGATACGAGAACAACCTCGGAATCCTCCGGCGGCATCTGTAAAATGTCATTCGCATGGGATACGATCTCAATCGGGCCCGGTGTTTCTCCGATAATGCCTTCAACTTCCGGATGCCCTGCGGATCCGGAAATGAGAACCTTCTTCCCCTCTTCCCCGGCTCTGTGAACGATGCGATGAATCTTGGAAACAAATGGACACGTGCAATCAATGACATCACAGTCAAGTCGTTCCAGTTCTTCTCGAACCGAAGGGCTGATTCCGTGAGCTCGAATGACAACCGCACTGCCCGGAGAAATCTCATCAACTGATTCGGCAAGTTGATAGCCTTTGTCCAACAGATCCGCAACAACAATCTCATTGTGCGTGATGGCTCCGAGCATAAAAATCGGGCGCTTTCTGGATTTGTCTGCGAGTAAAGCATAGGCCGTCTTGACCGCGTGGTCGACGCCAAAACAGAATCCGGACGATTTTGCTAATTTGATCTGTGCCATATTCGTCTCCTAGGATTGCGTCGTTTCTTGGATCACGGGAGCAAGGTGAGTAAGAATCACGGCCAAGGTCTGTTCGGGAGTGTTGTACGTCGTGTCGATCTCTATGGCATCCGGCATCTTGCGAAGAGGTGCGAAAGCACGGGATGAGTCCTGACGATCCCGATACAATATGCCTTCGAGTACTTCCGAATATGTACTGGCCATGCCTTTCAGCGTCAGTTCTTCATGACGTCGCTTCGCCCGTTCCCCGGGGTCGGCGGTCAGGAAGAACTTGAATCTGGCTTCGGGAAGAACATGAGATCCGATATCCCGGCCGTCAAGGACAACGCTTCTTTCCCCGGCAATTTTTCTTTGCATCAAGACCATCTTCTCGCGAACGGGAAACAGCGACGAAATGTCTGACGCCGCAACGGATACGTTCGGTTGTCTGATCTCGGAAGAGACATCGCCGCCGTCGAGGAAAACATGTTGCTCTCCATCGACAAAGCGAATGTCAATATTCAGTGATCCGAGCATTTCGGTAACTTTGGGCTCATCCTTCGGGTCAATCCCCATGCGAATCGCCTTAAGACCGCAGGCACGATACATCGCACCCGTATCAAGATACAAAATGCCGAGAATTCGCGACAGGGAGCGCGCCAAGGTACTCTTTCCGGAACCGGAAGGTCCGTCAATGGCAATTTGGTATGGATCCATGTCTAGTACTCCTCTCATATCGCACGGTGACCGAGACCGATCGCAATCTCATTCAGATGAAGAAGTCCGATTCCAAAAAAACAGCAGACGCTGATATGATCATCCAATCGGGCTATCCCAATCTTACCACCGACATTGAGACCGATTGCTTTCGACGTGATTTGCGAAACCGCCTCACGCGCCGCGCCGGCCAAGGCACCTTCCTCATTGTGCGTATCTGTGATGATTCCCTCTCTTTTGGCGGCAACGACAGTTCTCTCGATGATTTTCGAGACGGAAGTGATGAACTCACCGCCAAAATCCACGGCTGCCACGCGAATGTTATCCGCGAAAAAAACCGCTTTGAGGTCATGTTCCTCTTCTCTCGACGATGACAGAGCCATACGAACCGCGGCGGACGCGGCGATCTTACTTAAGGGTTTCGAATCCTTCATCGGCAATTGATCCTTTCCAATAAAATCTCAAACAGGCAGATCCGACTTGCGATCCTTGCTCTTGTCGTAGACTTTATACTCATCCCATAGATGCTCGAGCGCTTCGAAAGTCTGTTCGATGTGATCGCGCTTCCGCATCCCGAGAGACACAATCAGTGCGTTGATTACGGAGAGCGGGGCAACCAGAGAGTCGACAAAGGAAGCCATGTCCGACGTTGCGAAAAGTGCGACATCCGAATGACGGGCCAGTGGCGTGTCCGCCTTGTCGGTAATCGCCACGACAGCGGCGCCTCGTTCTCTGGCATATTGCATCGATTGAATTGTCCGTGCCGAGTAGCGAGGGAAGCTGATACCGATCAAGACATCACCCGGCCCGATCGGCAGAATTTGTTCAAAGACCTCGTTGGCACTGTTACTGTGGATGTGGCGAACATCGTCAAATAACAAAGTGAAATAGAAATGGAGAAAAGACGATAGCGGAGACGATGAACGAAGTCCCATGATAAAAATTCTCTTGGCACCGACGATCGTCTCTACAGCCAGCCGAAAAGCCTTCGGATCGATATTCTCAAGGGTACTCTTCAAGTGGGAAATGTCGCTCTCCAGAATGGATTGAAGAACCTGATCATCATTGGCAAACCGTCGGGAAGCATTCAATCGCTGAACGGACGTCAGCTTCACTTTAAGTTCTTCCTGAAGCAGACGTTGAAAATGCGGGTAACCTTCGTATCCGAGTTCCATTGTGAAGCGAACAACCGTTGACTCGCTGACGCCGGCTTCTTCGCCTATCTTCGCCGCCGTCATATATGCGGCGCGCTCATAATCGGACAAAATGAATCGAGCGATCGCCTTGTGGCCTTTGCTCATCTTCGGCATTTCCGATTCGATATGTTCAACTAAGCTGATATATTTGTTCCCTACTGTTTCAACATCATTGTCCGGCATAACGGTGCTCCTTTATGTGTGCGCATCGGATTACATGCTTATTATACATACAAACGACGGTTTTGTCGGGGAAAAAATGAAAGCCTTCTTGCGAAGACTTTCATTTTGTTGGAACCTATTTGAATTATACCGGCTGATAAGCTTGATCCGCGCTTCCAATCGCCGTGTCGATCTGATGATGTTCGTCATATCTCTTCTTGAAATACTTTTCCGCAACCTGCGGGAACATCGCCCATGTCAGAACATCTTCGGGCTGTTCCAGATAGAAGGCCATCTGTCCCTTGACCTTTTCAAGTTCCGGCTCGATGTCATCGGCGGGACGATGCGTGATCGGGGTCTCGTCGCCGAGAATCTTCTTCATAATCTCCGGCGAGATCGCGGCGGGCGTTGCTCCGTACTCGCCTTTGACGACTGCCTTCGATTCTTTCGGGACCATCTTATAGCGTTCTCCGGTAACAACATTCATTACCGCCTGAGTTCCGACGATCTGTGAAGACGGCGTTACGAGAGGCGGGAATCCGAAGTCTTCGCGAACGCGCGGGACTTCTTCCAGCACTTGCAGTAAGCTGTCTTCTTTACCGGCTTGTTTAAGCTGGGAGACGAGATTGCTGAGCATTCCGCCCGGAACCTGATACTTGAGCGCATTGACATCGACTCCGAGCACCTTGGTATCAATCAAGCCCGATGCAATCCACTTCTCGCGAATCGTCGACGCATAGCTGCTGATGGAGGACAAGAGATTCAGGTCAAGTCCCGTATCATACTGTGTGCCGTTGAGACTTGCGACCATTGGTTCGGTCGCGGGCTGCGATGTACCGAGAGCCAGCGGAGAAAGCGCGCAATCGATGATATCAACACCCGCCTCAATCGCCTTCAGATACATCATCGATGCAACACCGGACGTGTAATGTGAATGAATCTCAATCGGGAGTGACGTTGCCTTCTTAATCGTGCTGATCAGGTCATACGCAGCGTATGGCAGGAGAAGCCCCGACATATCCTTGATGCAGATGGAATCCGCTCCCATCTCCTCGAGACGCTTCGCATCGGCGGCAAACTTCTCGTTATTGTGATATGGGCTGGTCGTGTAGGCGATGGCCGCCTGAGCGTGACCGCCTTCTTTACGGCATGCCTTCATCGCACGTTCAATGTTGCGATAATCATTCAGCGCATCGAAAATACGCATGATATTGATGCCGTTCGCTACGGATCTCGCCACAAAATAATCGACGACATCGTCGGCGTAGTGCTTATACCCGAGAAGATTCTGACCGCGCAGCAGCATCTGAAGATTCGTATTCGGGCATGCTGCTCGGATCTTCCGTAAGCGCTCCCACGGATCTTCGTTCAGGAAGCGGACGCAAGAATCGAAGGTCGCTCCGCCCCAGCATTCCAAAGCGTTATAACCGACCTTATCTAGATCATGAAGCATCGGCTCCATCTCCGCAAAAGTCATACGAGTTGCGGCCAATGACTGATGCGCATCTCTAAGGATCGTTTCCGTTATCTTAACCATAGTTCGTCAAATCCTTTCTGCCTCGCTCAGGCAAACGCTACGAGCGGGTCGCCGGCGTTGACGGAGGAACCCTTCTGTACATAGATCGCAGCCACGGTTCCGTCTGCATGTGCGACGATTTCATTCTCCATCTTCATCGCCTCAAGAACAAGTAGGACTTCGCCTTTTGTGACGCTCTTTCCGACTGCCGTCGAAACGGACAAAATCGTTCCGGGCATCGGTGCACGAAGAGCTTCACCCTTAACCTCGACGGCTGCCTTCGGTGCCGGAGCAGGAGCGGCCGGGGCGGGTGCGGCGGGCGCGGCAGGTGCCGCTGCAGGAGCGACGGCTACGGGTGCGGCTGCAGGTGCTGCCGCACCGCCGGCCATATCGTCCACTTCAACTTCATAGGATTTTCCTTCGACGGTAATTCTGTATTTCTTCAACATAAACGTTATCCTCCGTTCATTATTCGCAATCGTTCATCGGGTACGCGGTAAGAAGCATATCAAGAGCGCTGATAATGCGAGCACGCGTCGCGGAAGGCAGAATGATCTCATCAACCTGTCCGAGTCCGCAGGCAACCGAAGGAGCAGAGATCTCATCCGCATAGGCTCGGACTTTCTCCTCACGGTAAGATGCCGGATCTTCGCTCTCTTTGATCTCGTCCTTGTACAGGATATTCGCGGCCGTATCCGCCTTCATCACGGCGATTTCTGCCGTCGGCCAGGCATAAACAATATCGGCGCCCAGCATCTTGCTGTTCATCGAAATATACGCTGTTCCGAGAGCTTTCCCGATCAAGATTCCGATTCGCGGAACATCCGAGGCCGCAAAACTCGTGACTAGATCAGCCGCCGCCGAAATAATGTCGGAAGACTCGATGTCCTCTCCGATGACAAATCCTTCAGCTTGTGTAAATGTAATAATCGGAAGCATACTACCCGTGCAGAAATCGACAAAAGCGGCTGCCTTCTTCGCACCGTCTCTCGTGATTCTCGATTCCCGATTCGCGATGAAACCTACAGGAACTCCATCCATCCGGGCAAACGCTGTCACGATGTCCGCGCCATAATCTTCTCCGGAAATCAAAATCTTATTACCGTCAGAGACACTCGTAAGAATCGAGAGAACGTCAATGCTCGAGTCATCCGAAGAAGACGCCATCGCGTTCAATGCCTCATCGCTGCGATTCGGATCATCTGACACAACAGACGCACGTGAGAACTGCATCGCTTCGCCGGATTGCACCGGAAGGTAGGATAGCAGTTCAACAATACGATCAAGGCATGTCTTCTCATCGGGAAGTACAAAGGATGCGAGGCCGGTCTTCGACGCATGTGTCTTCGCAGTTCCGATCGTCTTCGCCGCTTCCGGATTCTTCGAAACAGATGCGGTAACGGAAGGACTGTTCATATACATGCCGGAAATCTTATCGACAAAGAACAGGAAATCCATCTTGGCTGCGGCAATTGCAAGTCCGCCGGGACAAGGTCCGAGAATCGCTCCGAGAAGCGGAATGACACCCTTTGCTTCGATCAGCGAAGAGATGACTGAAGAGAGTCCCTCCAGAGCGACAATGCCTTCTTCGATCCTGGCTCCGCCGGAGGAGATGAGAAACACAAACGGAGCTCCTGCGGTAACGGCAAGACGGATCACCTTATTGATCTTGTCCGCATGAACCTTGCCCATCGACCCGCCATAGACGGACGGATCCTGTGCCGCAGCGTATACCAGCCTTCCATCAATTGTTCCGTAACCGATCTCGACGCCGTCACCTTCTACCGGGGGACGATCAAAAACCGATCGGAACGGACGGGAGACCACGAGACTGTCAAGAGAGACAAAGCTGTTCTGGTCGAACAATGCCGACAGTCGCTCCACACTCTTCTTGTCCGAGAACGGACGGTCGTTCTTTGCTGTCGTCTTCTCGACAAACGCAGCCATTTTTTCCTTAGATCCCAAACCAATCACCTCTTCCTTGCCATTATATTCGACATCGGACAGACACGAGGTCTAGTCCGCCGTATGTCCGTAAGATAAAATACCGTCAGTCATCTGTTCCATGGAGAGTTGACGGTTATCGCGGTTACCGGCCGCGCTCTCCAAAGATTCCTCAAGGTCACGAATCGTACCGTACATCATTAAATCCATTGAAGGCAATTCGGCGACACTCTCTATGCCAAACTCCATAAGGAACTGTTGTGTGGTCCGGAACAATACCGGACGACCGGGTGCATCAAGAGTTCCGCACTCCTCCACCCATCCCCTGTCAAGCAATCGTGAAATAATACTATCGGAACTGACGCCGCGGACGGATTCAACCTGTGATCTTGTCACCGGTTGATTATATGCGATGACGGCAAGGGTCTCATAGGTCGCCTGCGACATCGGCGGCCGGCTCTTGGGTCGGAACATTCTCTCGAAAACCGACTTGAGTTTGGGCTTGGTGCACATCACATAGTCATGCTCAAGACGTCGAATCAAGAGCCCGCCCCACGGGTTGTTATCATAATCGGAAATCATCTTGCTGAGCGTCTGCTCAAGAACTTCGCGGGGAACATTGGTGATCTCTTCGAGGCGCGAGACAGAGACCGGATCTCCGGCCGCGAAAAGGATTCCCTCCAGTGCGGCGGGAAGCTCTTGTACCGTCAGTGTGAAATCATCACGTTCATTATCCGTCATACGAGTAATTCTCCTTGGCATGGCGCGGGGCCACGTCATCCGACAAATCTCTTGCTGCCCGTTCCTGGTCCGACAGTTTCTCGAGAAGAATCACGTCAAAGGGTTTATCCTGCACGGCAGTGATTCGATTGCCCCGTAGAAGCTCAAGAATCGCCAAGAATCCTACGACCTTATCAATTCTCGACGTACCGGAAACCGGGAAGAGTTCGTGAAAAAATGCTCTCCCTCCAGTAACGATCTTCTGCCATACGAATCTCATTTTATCACGAACCGATACTTTGTCGCGCTGTAAAATATGCGTGATTTTTGACGAAATATCCGCAAAACGCATTTCATTACGGGCACTGACGGTAGAAATCGACTGGCGGAACTGCTCAGCGTCAAATTCCTGCGGCGGCAACTCGGCTTTGACTCCCAAAGAATCCGGCGTCAGCGGCAGGCGCACATGAAGATCCTGATAAAGCTTGTAGCGATCGCGAAGTTCTCTGGCTAACATTTTGCAACGACGATACTGAAGAAGGCGAATGACAAGTTCTTCTCGAGGGTCATCCTGTTCCGAGGTTAACGCCTGGCGCTTGTCCGGCAGAAGCATCCGCGATTTGATATGAATCAGTGTCGCAGCCATAACCAGAAACTCTGACGCCACCTCCATATCAAGTGAATCCATGTCATTGAGAAACGTTAAGTATTGATCGGTTACTTCAGCGATCGGAATATCATAAAGGTCGATATCGTTTTTCTCGATGAGATGGAAAAGAAGGTCCAAGGGGCCCTCGAACTGACGAATTTTGAGTTCGGGTACCTGTCTTTGCGACATCAAGGCTCCTCCTCTTCTTCCTTCATCAGCGATAATTCTCAAATCAGATTCCGATTTGAATCGCATCGCGTACCGCAATCATCGTCTCTTCCGCCTTGATGGATGCGGTGCGCGATCCACCACGAATGACATCCTTCAGGTGATCCGGTGATGCCATGAGTTCTGTGCGCTTCTCATAAATCGGCGTATGGAACTGCGCGACCTTCTCCTGAAGATTGCGTTTGCAAGCGACACAGCCAATCTTCCCGCCTCTGCATTGTTCTTCGATTTCCGGCACTTCAGTCTCGTTAAAAACTTTGTGGAAGGCAAAAACAGCGCAGACCTCCGGATGTCCGGGATCATCCTTGCGAATGCGGGCGGGATCCGTAATCATGTTCATGACCTTCTTCTTGACTTCATCCGGTGTATCGGCGAGCGCGATCGTATTGCCGTAACTCTTGCTCATCTTGCGACCGTCCGTGCCGGGAAGAACCTTCGCCTTCGTAAGAAGCGGCAACGGTTCCGGGAAAATATCGCTTCCCGTAAGGAAATGGAAACGGCGGGCCATCTCGCGTGATATCTCCAGATGGGGAACCTGGTCTTCTCCTACCGGAACAAAGTTCGCACGATACATCAGAATATCGGCGGCCTGAAGAACCGGGTAACCGAGAAAGCCGTAAGTTGTAATATCTCTGTCCTTCAAATTGGCGATCTGATCTTTGTAGGTCGGGCAACGTTCCAGCCACGAAATCGGGGTGTTCATCCCGAGAAGAAGGAACAGCTCCGCGTGTTGCTTGACAAGGGACTGCAAGAAAACCGTTGATTTATTGGGATCCACGCCGCAAGCCATCAGGTCGGCCATCAATCCGATGGTGTTCTGACGCAAAGCATCTGTGTCGGCGTATCCCGTCGTCAGCGCATGCCAATCCGCGATGAAGAAATTGCAATCGTACTCATCCTGTAACGCGACCCAGTTCGCTATCGCTCCGAAGTAATTGCCGAGATGGATATTCCCGGTAGGACGTGTACCGGATAAGATAACTTTTTTCTGCATAGTCAAGCCTCCGCTGGCGTATATTTTGCTGTTTACAGGAAAAGACCGAATAAAGCGTCGATCGGAACTTCTATCGCAAACTTAAAAGGTATCATGATGAAATTGATGATCGACGACAGGATCGGAATACCCAGGAAATTCCCGGCCAGAATCAAACCGAGCAGAACGAGTCCGAAATATCTCTCATAAGCGGCGATCTTCTGCTTGATCTTATAGGGTAAAAATGTCTCGATAAAGTGATATCCGTCGAGAGGCGGCAAAGGCAGAAGGTTGAATGACATCAACATGAGATTGAAGAAATAGAGGTACTGGAACAGCATCATCGCAACAAGATAAAGTGTCGTCCCGAATCCGAGTCCGGGATCGCCGATAGAATCCTGGATACGGAAGAATCCCGCATACAGTCCGACGACGGTAAGAGTATTGAGAAGAAGATACGAGACCAACGCGATGACGAAGTTTGCCGCCACACCCGCCAGACTGACAATGCGTATGGATATGAAGCGATCTTTGAATCTCTTCAATCGGTTATAGTTCACCGGTACAGGCTTGGCCCATCCGAACCCGGCAAGAAGCATCATCAACGTGCCGACCGGATCGAGATGGACAAGAGGGTTCAGCGTAAGTCGTCCCTGAAGACGGGCTGTGTCATCACCGAGTTTATAGGCCGCATACCCGTGCATCACCTCGTGAATCGATAAAGAGAACACGAGGACGATGATGAAGATTCCGCCGATAATGATCATCTGCGGAAGGGTATAACCGGAGTTTAAGAGCATTGTGATCATGAAATCCCTTTCTTATGGCTTACGCCATCTTCGCGACGGAAAGCGTCGCCTTCTCTCCGTTGATATCCCATTCTTTGGAATCCACGCCTTCACCGGCAAGGATCTCCGAAGCAAGGACCTCCGAAGCGATAAAATCTTGATGTTTTGTGATAATCCCGGCCAAACGCTCCTCACAGAGATACATCAGCCGAATTCGGTCCGTGACAAGAAGACCCGTCTCCTTGCGCTGCGTCTGTACCTTGGAAATGACTTCTCTGACAAAACCGTCTTCAATCAGCTCGGGCGTCAAGGTCGTGTCAAGTGAAACCGTGTATTCGCGGTCGGATTGTGTCGACAGCCCCTCCGGTTGAACAAGTTCTTCGATCAGATCTTCCGCTGTTAAGACAACATCCTCCCCGTCAATGACAAGGACGATATCCTTACCGCTTTGCAAATCATCATGCGTCTGACGCCCGGGCAGTGACGCGATCAAATCCTTGGCAACGGAGAGCTTCGCGCCAAGCTTCTTCCCGAGAGTACGAAGCTGCGGCTTGTAACGATAGTCGACCAATTCCGATGCATCCTTCATGTACAGGATCTCAGCGATGTTGAGTTCCTCGCGGATGATCTCACTGTAATCCGGTGTTAGCACCGTCTCTGAGACGACGTACATCTTGCTCAGGCGCTGACGGTTCTTCATCGCGGCGGCATTGCGGCAAGCTCGTCCAAGAAAGACAATATGCTTCGCCGCATCCATCATTTCTTCGAGATCCTTGTCGATCCATGTCGGATCCGACGCGGGATAATCACACATATGGACCGAAAGAGGCGCGGTCGCATCGACGGAACGAACCATGTTCTGATAAATAGACTCCGTCATAAAGGGCACAAACGGCGCACTCACGCGCGTCAATGACTCGAGTGCCGTATAGAGGGTCATATATGCGCTGACCTTATCTTCCGTCATCTCCTCACCCCAGTAGCGCTCGCGTCCTCTTCTGACATACCAGTTCGAGAGATCATCCACGAAAGTCTCGAGACTTCTGCTCGCTCCCGTAATGTCATATGAAGCCATGCGCGCATCGACGTCTCCGATCAATGTGTGAAGACGCGAAAGAATGTAACGATCCATCGTCGTGATCTTGGATCTGTCGAACGTATACTTCGTCGGATCGAACCCGTCAATCTCGGCATACATGATATAAAATGCGTAGGTATTCCAGAGCGTACCCATGAATTTCCGCTGCGATTCCGACACCATGCTGTCCGCGAAACGGCTCGGAAGCCACGGTGCGTTCGCGCTGAAGAAATACCAACGGGCGGCGTCCGCTCCCTGCTTATTGAGAATCTCCCAGGGATCGACAACATTCCCCTTGTGCTTGCTCATCTTCAGCCCGTCTTTATCTTGAACGAGGCCCATGACGATACAGTTCTTGAAGGGTGACTGATCGAAAAGCTGTGTACCGATCGCGAGAAGCGAGTAGAACCAGCCGCGCGTCTGGTCAAGAGCCTCCGAGATGAAATCCGACGGATAATGCGCCTCGAAAAACTCCTTGTTCTCGAAAGGATAATGATATTGCGCGAAGGGCATCGCTCCCGAATCAAACCAGCAATCGATGACCTCGGAAACACGCGTCATCTGTCCGCCGCACTCTTCACAACGGATATGGACCTGATCGACATAGGGTTTGTGGAGTTCGATATCATCGGGGCAATCCGAAGACATACGCTTCAGCTCCTCAATGGAACCAACGCAATGTCGATGGCCGCACTCGCACTCCCAAACCGGGAGCGGTGTACCCCAGTAGCGCTCTCTCGAGATACCCCAGTCGACGACGTTCTCAAGGAAATTTCCCATACGTCCGTCCCGGATACTCTCGGGATACCACTCCACCGAAGCGTTGTTCTTCATAAGACCGTCACGAACTCTCGTCATCGCGATAAACCAGGAGGATCTCGCATAGTAGATCAACGGCGTATCGCAACGCCAGCAGAACGGGTAGTCATGTTCGTACGGCATACGCTTGATCAGCTTCTTCTCAACATTGAGCTTCTTGATCAAGAGCGGATCCGCATCCTTGACGAATAATCCGGCAAACTCCTCGGCCTCTTCCGGCAGAGTTCCGTCTTCGCGTACAAGCTGAAGGAAAGGAAGTCCGAAGATCTTGCCGACACGGGCGTCATCTTCGCCGAAAGCGGGCGCGATATGAACAATACCGGTACCGTCATTCATCGTGACATAATCATCGCTGACGACGCGAAAAGCATCGAGCTTCGTCTCGGCGATTCTTTTCGCGCCATAGGGGAACAAGGGCTCGTAGCGCATGCCGACCAAGTCATTGCCTTCATACTTCTCGAGGATGGTGTACTCCTCGAAAAGCTGCGGCACAAGAACGCCTGCCATGTAGTAGTATACGGTCTTCTCCGCCCCGTCTAGATCTACAGGGACACTGATTCGCACATACTGTTCTTCCGGATTGACGCAAAGGCCGGTATTCGACGGGAGTGTCCAAGGTGTCGTCGTCCACGCGGCAAAATAGGTATCCGGCGTATCCTTTACCGCAAAACGCACGAATACGGAATTCTCTTTGACGTTCTTATAGCCTTGCGCGACTTCATGGCTCGACAGCGATGTTCCGCAACGCGGGCAGTACGGGACAATCTTATGGCCCTTATAGAGCATGTCCTTCTCCCACATCGTCTTTAAAGCCCACCACTCCGACTCGATGTAGTTGTTGTCGTAGGTTACGTAGGGGTTCTCCATGTCCGCCCAGAATCCGACACGCTCGGACATCTGTTCCCATTCATCTTTATATTTCCAGACCGATTCCTTGCACTTCTTGATGAAGGGCTCGACGCCATAGGCTTCAATCTGTGGTTTGCCATTGATCCCGAGCATCTTCTCGACTTCAAGCTCGACCGGAAGACCATGAGTATCCCAACCGGCCTTGAACTCGACCCGCTCACCCTTCATCGCGTGATAGCGAGGGATAACATCCTTGATTACACGTGTCTTGATATGTCCGATATGCGGCTTGCCGTTTGCGGTCGGAGGTCCGTCAAACAGTGTAAACGAGGGGGTTCCTTCTTTCTTCGGGCGAATCGACTTCTTATAGATATCATTCTCCTTCCAAAAGGAAAGAACTTCCATCTCTCTCTCATTGAACTTCATGTCGGTCGGAACCTTCTTATACATGTGTAACTCCCCCAATTATTCGAAGTATATTCGGAAGCCTCGTGATTGACGAATCACAAAGCGTGAATTCAGACTATTTATTATAGAGATGAGTGACAAACACTGTCAACTGCGCACGGCCACGTTTCAACGGCTCTCCACAATATATGCCGCCTCTATATCGGCGGTGTGCATCGCAATCACGCCCGGATAAATATTGGCTGTCTCTGTAAATGGATCCGGATACCCGTTGCGGTCAGATCCCATATGAAGGCGGATCATCGCGTACTCCTCCGGTGTCAGGCGAATATAGCTCTGAATAAAGTAGCAGGATTTCTCCCCGTGACCGACGGGAAATGTGTCTTTCACCGCCCAGACTTCCTTCTCGATCCAGTTCGGAACTTCTTTTCCGTACGCATTCATCTTACTTCCTTCACGTACGTTCTTCTTCTCCATAATGTAAAAGTTGGTCTTACACAGATCATGCAGCAGCGCGGCAATGATCACCGATTCCGGCTTAATCGACACGAGACCGGAGGATACTTTACCGTTCAAAAGCGAGTAAACATTCAGACTATGCTTCGCTAGTCCTCCCTTTACAGCCAGATGATACTTCGTCGAGGCAGGCGCCGTAAAGAAATCTGTCTTCTGTTCAATCCAGTCGACAAGATGCTCCATACCGGGACGCTTGGTCGAGAGCAATAAGCGTTTGATCTCCGCGGCGTTCTCCTTCAACTCTTCATCTGACAGCACGACAATCTCTTCATCACTCATTTGCAGTTCCTTCTTTCCTCGAAAACAGATTCCATGGATTGATCTCAGGTGTGGATATCTCAAACGTCAGGCGCTCACGGGTGATCGGATGATCAAATGCCAGTCGATATGCCTGAAGACAAACGTCGCCGGTGAAGTGCTCGGGGACAGTTCCATATTTACGGTCACCGTAAAGCGGATGGCCTTCTCTTGCGAATTGTGCGCGGATCTGATGCGACCTTCCTGTCAGAAGCTCTATCTCAACTAAAGACAGCAAAGATCCTTTTCCTGCCGTGCCGGATCGGGCGGTGCCAATAACCTCGTAGGAAAGCACGGATTTCTTCGCGCTTTCCGGAATCGACAAATCCTTATCGGGCAAATAAACCGTTACCTTGTTCTCCCTCTCATTCTTATCAATAAATCCGGTCAGAACCCCTTTGGGGGTGATAAACTCTCCGAGAACAACCGCGCGATAGGATTTCTGTATCGCTCGCTGCCGTATTTGTTCACTGATACGCGACGCACATTTGCTGGTCTTGGCAAATACCATCACGCCGGAAACCGGACGGTCCAGACGGTGCAGCAGTCCAAGATATACTTCGCCCGGTTTGTTGTACTTCTCCTTCAGATAGGATTTAAGAATTGTCAGCATATCCGGGTCTCCGGAACTATCCGCCTGCGAAAGAATTCCTGCGGGCTTTATCGCGACGATTACATGATTATCTTCATAGAGAATCCCGGATGATGTCATTCTCAATCCTCCGACCCTTTACCTGTCCACCGGCCGGTCGCTCCGCACGGAAGAACAATATTCATCTTCGATGCGGCAATCCCGATCTCGTCGGCAACCGCAAGGCCTCCGTGTGTCGGGCATACCGACAAAGAGAGAATATTCGACAGAACACTTGCAGATAAGCCGGTAGTATAGGAGTTGATGATGAAGAAAGCCGCCTGGTCCGAAAGTAGCTGTGCACACTTCTCGACCAAGGGGTACAGGGCTTCCTCCAGTTTCCAGAGTTCACCGGAAGGCCCTCGTCCGTAAGCCGGCGGATCCATAATGATTCCGTCGTAGCTTCTGCCGCGCCGGATCTCTCTCTCGACAAAACGTACACAATCCTCTGTGATAAACCGTATGTAGCAATCCGTAAGTCCGGATGCTTCAACATTCTCCTTCGCTCGTGAAATCATTCCCTTGGAGGCGTCGACATGAACGACCTCCCCCGCTCCCGCCGCGGCACAGGCGAGAGTCGCGCCGCCCGTATACGCGAAAAGATTGAGAATGCGCAGCTTGCGGCCGGAATTCGATGCCTTCGTAATTATGTCTCCGCAGAAATCCCAGTTCGCGGCTTGCTCCGGAAATAAACCGGTGTGTTTGAAGCCCGTCGGTTCAATGATAAAAGTAAGTTTCCCGGTTAAGAACGGGTAGGAAATCTTCCACTTCGACGGAAAAGGCTTCTCTTTCGACCAGAATCCCCCGCCTGTCTCGCTGCGATGATACAATCCGTGCGGCTTCGGCCATACGGTCGGCACATCGGATGTGCTCTTCGGCCAAATGGCCTGCGGATCCGGCCGCTGCAGGAACACATCTCCCCAACGCTCGTATTTCTCACCGTCACCTGAATAAAGCAATTCAAAATCGGTCCATTTATCTGATCGGTACATATCCCGCTCCTCATGGCATTTCCTGTATTTCGGTTATTATAACAAAAACGAGCGGTCGAATCTCACTCTCGTGCAAATTCGACCGCTTTGGATAATATGCAATTCTTTGGAAGTACTCCGCGAAAATCTCCGGAATTGATTCTTATACTTCTTCTCCGGCTTCCATATCATCGATATTCGCAAGAACCCCATTATATTGAGACGAATTAATTCGCTCTTCCTCGTAAAGTTCCGTGATGGCGCTGCGCAGGCACGAGTAATAGAAAGATTTCGGAACGTAGAAATCTTCATCTTGCGGAAGAGGAGGAAAGAACTCCGCAGGAACGACCGGCAACGTCCATAAGGATCCCGACAAATCTGTCTCCAACATGAAGGTGATCGATTCCTCACAAATCGGAGCCTCGGGAGACCGTATCTCCTCACTGATCTCCGCGGCAAATGCTCTTACCTCATCTTCATCCGTGAACTCCTGACCGCCGATCATCTGAATAAACATATTCTTATAAATTGCAATGATCTTGTCTTCATTACTCATATAGTTTTCCTGAACTTGAATCTCGTTGGCAAACGTAATATCTACATCTACTTCTGCGTGATTTTCGTCAACGATTCTAGCTTCTTTGATCGTATACGTATATGTAGATAAGACAGCTAATGCATAATCCGTGGTTCCGGCGACGAGAGGAATCAAATTATTGTGAACAAAATCCTCGTCAATCATCGTAATCAACATGTCCTGATCACCCGCGACCATCGCGGCAAACATTTGGTTGATTCGATCCTCGGGTAAGCCGGCGGGGTGGCCGAATTTCAGCGTGGCGAAATTATTCACGAGCATATTCTTCAAATCGCCGGTGTCGTTGATTTCCCATGCGCCTTTCTCTTGATTATATTTCAAATAGAAAGAGACCATCGTTGTCTTCATTCGAATGTCGGAGGATGTTGCCTTGTCCATATATTCATCATAAGTAGAAAATTCCGCGAAATCCTCTGATCCTCCGGTAATCATCTTGTCGTTGTCCGGCATGGTGATATTGATATTGCAAATTCCCTCTCCGGTCTTCTTGGATCCATACGATTCGACGATTTCATAGGTCATGTTTTCCATCGTAAGAAGCATTACATCCTTTGATCTGGCGTCATAGAATGATTCCGGTTCGCTTATGACTTCCGTCGAAAAATCAGATTTGAACCCATTCTTAGCGAAAGACAGATTCTGGATCTCAGCCAGATAGGACTCCGCAACAAGATTTATTTCTTCTTTGGACTTGTCAAAAAGAGCGTCACATGAGGACAAAAGTAAAACGGCAGATATAATTGTCACAAGGATCGCGGCTACCTTCGGCATTTTCGTATGTATCATATGCATTTCCCCCGCTACGTATTATTCATATATTATAAATGGAAATAATAATTTTTAACAATTTATTTATCAGATTTTTTAACAAGTATTTTTGCGAAAAAAGAGCTGCCGGATTTGTCACATGACATCCGGCAGCTCTCAAAGCTCTGGTCCAAATAAAATCAGACGACTTGGATCGTGGATTCGATCACAAGTGTTCCGTCCGGCATTATTACACGGATCTTGTAGGTATCCGGCGGAACCACAGATCCGTCTGCCATGAAATACTGCAGATAAGCCGAATAATCTTCAGGTCCGAAAACAATACTGTCAGAGAAAGATAAGTTCGTTCCGTTTACATTGTAGAACTCATAGATCAGTTCGAGACCATCCCAATTGGTTCCAAACGCAAGTTCAAACTCGATCATATCGGTATTTGCTGATGTATAGAATGTACAGTAATCCTCTGTAGAATAGTCATACCAGTCGGCAAACACAAGATCGGCCGCATATTCGTTATCACCAATGGTAAACGTCGGCTCGCCTGTTGTTACCAACGGTGTACCGGTAAACTCGCTGTACAGTGCATCATACGTCGCCTGGTCAATCTTACCCTCATTGAGAAGCTGATTGATCGCTTCGATCGCACACGTATAATACAAATCGTCGGAAGGTTCAGTTACGACATTATAGTCGAAAAGATCCGATGGAATGTCATAGATCAACCACTTCTCACCGTCTTCAGAGACTTCGAGAGTAATGATCGCTTCTCGCGTGATGGTCGGGGCATCCGAAGAAGACACCGCATCCATAAATACCGATGAGGTATATTCCGTAATCTGCGAATCATAATCGGTCCCGTCCAACTCCCCCATAATCATGATCTTGATCATGTCGGTCACAATGGTCTCATCTTCGAAAACCATCAGAGAAACGCTCTCAATATCAACCAGCGTAACGGATACCGGAACCTCTGCCGTGCTCTCCCCGATCTCAGCGTCTCCGTTGGGCTCGAACGAAATGCTCTGATAAGAAGCGGTTACGAGTGCCGCTTCCGTCTCGTCCGATGAGAAGAAATCACTGAAGTCGTAGAAAGTTGTCGTTGCAAGAAGAGCGTCCTCATCGGCGTCAGCGAGTGCCTGGAAGAACGCCGCCACGGTCTCTGTCGGGTCTCCGGCCTTCGGTCCGAATGTCAAGTCAAGATACGGCTCGGCAAACACCTCGACCATATCCTCCGAGTCAGATATCGTCCACTCCTTGGCGGAAGCGTTGTAAGACATCTTCAGCGTAACGTCGGACTCGTCCGTTGCCGCCTTCTTCGCGGAAATCGCTTCCTCGAAAATCTCGTACGTCAGGGTCTCTTCCTCTTCGATTTCCTCAATGATTGTCTCAATGTCCAGCGAGGTTATCGTAACCTTGCATGTGCCGTTGCCGGCAGAGGTTGACGCCTCAATCGAGGCAATCTCATAGGAGAATTTCTCCATGCCGATCAGCATCGCGTCTTTTGCACGGTCGTCCGCGAACGATAGATCTTCGAACGGGGTGTCTTTCGCATAATCGGATTCGAAATCGTTCTCCGCAAAGTCACCGTCCTCAATTTCGGAGAAATAGTCCTTGAGTACCTTTTCAATTTCTGTTTTTGCATTATCGCTTAAGGTGCATGAGCTCAAAAAGAGGCTCAAAGCAACGAGAAGCGAAAGCAGAACCCCTGTGAACTTGTTCCTTTTCATCAACATTATTTTTCCCTCCAAATAACGAAGTGCGTCTTTAGGAAATATACACGAATTATCAGGAAAAGAAAAGGATATCCGGATAATTCGAGAGTAAAGCGTAAAATCTGATCTCGAATTGGACTTAGTATACTTCTAACGGTTCGGCTCTCTTATGGTGCCAGCGGTACAAAGCCGCAGCCGTCGCCACGATCCGTACCGCGGCGATGGCGACCATGGCGATGATCATAGCGTCGCGCGTCTCACCGAGCGAACGGTAAATGGCAGAGCCCAAATACGGCATAATGACATTGGAGGACATGATTATCGTGTTATAGATCGCGATTGATAAGGTGCGACCCTTCTGCGGCAGTGTTTCCAAAAGACACTGAAACATAGAGAGCTGAAAAGCACTGAACGCCGAGCTTCCGACACTTTGAAATATGAAATAAAACGGAACGGAGAAAGGCTTGGGCAGAAGCAGAGCGATGACCATCGAAATGCCACAGAAGGCAAATCCGGCCGCTCCGATCATGAACACAAAACGGACGCCCTTTCGAACGGAAAGCCGGTTCCAAAGTGTCAGGGCAATAAATTGCGCGATCGCGCACAGAACGGCGACCAGGCTCAGACCCGTCTCATTCAATTCCAGATAATCAAATTGCGCAATAAAATACAAAGACCAATCCATCGACCAGCCGCAATATACCAGCAAAGCGACAAGCATATAGCCAAGAAATACCTTGTTCTTCACGAGCGAGCCGGCGGCTTCTTTCAGGTCGACGATCGTCATACGTGTCTGCTCGATATCCCCTCCCGGAACTTTTCGCAAAAAATACGCCTGCGCCATTGCGATCGGAAACGTGAGAAAATAATAAATCTGATGAACGACGATCTTCTCCGGGCCGACCGCAACCGTGAGAATGAATCCTGCCAGCAGAGGAATAAAGATACCGACAGCCGTATTCATTCGCGTCCGATGACCGTAAACATAATTACGATCTTGCGTTGAAACAACGTCGGAGAAGAACGCTTGCCATGATGTGTTGTACAAGGACATAGGAATATTCGCGAGAACCAGAAGCCCAATTACGATATATACACTGTAATTTCCCGTAAAAGCCGCGATTCCGACGAGTACATAGACAGCGCCCAGAGCAAGTATGGACAGAATAACAACCGATCTCTTGTTTCGCAGTCGTCCCATGAACATCGTGAACGGGATGAGCAGACACATGCCGATAATCGGCGGCAGAGAAGCCATCAAGGCAATTTCAAAGGCGCCCGCGCCGAGGCGTTTGGCATAGAGGCTGTTATTGTTATGCGCCATCGTAATAATTAATGTAAAGAGTATGCCTTCAAAGGCATAGATCATCGCAAGCTTGCGTTGTACATCATCGGCAGCCTGACCGGCTCCGAATATTTTACTTAACAAATTCATCATGAGATTTCTTACAAACTTCATCCTTATCTCCCGTTTTCGTGTTTTCCTATTATCTCAGCCCGCATTCTTTTCGCAATACTTTTTCTGGATCTTTCTTGGGAATTGTCATTTTTCGATATTTTCGTGACATTTTCACGGGGCGGCAATAATTCACGATGTGATTTGATCATATGACGTTGCGCTCATATGATATATTGTTTACAATGAAACAGAACTTCCTTGAAAGGACAATCTAAAATGCTTCATGTTCTGCTAACCGATGCCGCATTTACCGGGTGTATCCGATCTCTACGCGCCGCGTATGGCGATGATGTCCGGATCGTTGGTCTGTCGACGGATGAGAACACCGCTCACCGGGCTATGGTCGATTCTTTTTATCGAGTTGTCTCTCATAAAGATCCGCAATATATTCCTATTTTAACCGAACTCTGTCGCAAAGAGTCAATTGATGTCATTTTACCGATCATAACGGATGAATTGGAGTCGATGGCCGAATCTGCTGATGAGATATTCCGCGCTAGCGGAGCACGCGTCCTCACGCCGCCGCTTTCTGCCTTACGAATCGCAAATGACAAAGGTAATCTCTATCGCGCACTCTCGGACAGCGAAGATCACATTCTTCGCTCGATCGTTCCTCCGTTTCAGATAGCCCATTCAAAACAAGAGCTTTTTCAAGCGATCAATGATCTCGAGAAACAAGGCCTTGCCGTCTGTATGAAGCGGTGTCGCGGTGAAGATGCCGCAGGATTTTTCGTTATCGATGATCTGACCGATTATGTTTCCTGCGTCATAGACGGCCATCTTGGGAAGCGACTTTCTCACGGACTACTCGCAAAATATCTTGAACCCCTTTCGGATTCGGACACGATCCCGCCGTTTATGGTCTCGGAATATCTGCCCGGCGAAGAATGGGATGTCGATATTCTGGCACATAACGGCCGATTGATCGGAGCGACGACGCGAAAGAATCTCGCGATGTTCGGCGGCCTGACCTCGGTCTTGGAGACCGCCGATCAACCTCTTCTTCTTGACTACTGCAAACGCATTGTAGAATTTCTCGGCTTATCGTATGTCTCGTGTATCAGCTTCCGGGCGCGTCTCGACGGGAGCTTTGGGCTTTTGGAGATTAATCCACGCATGATGGGGAACATTTTCGCCTCAAGTCTTTCCGGCAACCACTATGTGAAACACGCCATCGATCTGCTATACGACAAAGAAGTCACTTTCTTCCCGCCGACTGCCGGGATCCGAACCGCGCTGTACTACGATCAGATTCGCATTGATCCCGCATTTGTTCATGACGCAACAAAACAAACAGACAAACAGGAGTAATTATGAATCCGATACATTTTCACCGTTTAAATCCTGACGATTTCGCCAAATATCAAGAGCTTTATCAACGTTCCGGAAGTCTTCTCACAGACCTTACGCTCTCCTGCCGTGTGGCATGGGATCCTGTTTTCCGCAATGAGATCGCATTTGTCGAAGATACTGCATTGATCATTTCTGATGGCGGCGGCTTCACTGACCCTCATCTTCTCATGCCGCTCGGGTCACTTGACCCCGTGAAATTGAACCGTTTGTTACTTCTTGCGGACGATGAGTTCCGTGCGCGCGGATGGAAACTCAAGGTCATGTGTATCGACGAATGTAAGATGGACCTGTTCCGGGATCTTGCGGATTTTTCCGCGGAACTCAGCTTTTCAGACAGTGCATCGGATTACGTTTATGATGCAAATGCCCTGCGTACCCTGTCCGGAAATATTCTTCACAAGAAAAGAAACCATGTGAATCGTTTTCTTCGTTTATATCCGAACTATCATTATCGAAGCATTAGCCCCGATGATATTTCCGCCTGCCTTTCCCTGGTGAAGGTCTGGTGTGACGCGAAGGGAATTGATCCGGACGATGCGTTCGAGAGCGATTATCGAATGATTGAGAACCTTTTTTCTCATCGTGATTCCTTACAGATTCGGGGCGGTTTGATTGAAATCAACGGATCGATCCGCGCGTTTTCCGTCGGAAGCTTAGGCAACGGAGACACCGCCTATATGCATTT
>JAEWUD010000056.1 GCA_023397475.1 Bacillota bacterium | reverse complement strand
GTATTGCTGAAAGAGAATCTTGTCATCGTCGAGAAGAACAATCTTGATGGTAGTAGATCCTATATCAAGGCCTAATCGCAAATCGCGTGAGGTAGTGTGCATTCTGGTTCACCTTTACTTTATATATTCTTATCTTCATCCGCATATGCGTCCCCGACGCTTGAAGTACCACTCGGCGAGATCTTGCTGTCGATCTTCCGTGGGGGATCAATGTCTTCCGTCGCAGGTCTTGTAACCGCGGAACGACGGGATCGGGTGCGGGCTTGTTCCTTCAGTAAGTCTTGTGCCGCTTTCTCATGTTGCGAAATGTCTTTGAGGAGTTGCAGCTGTACTGTGTAGCTGTCGCCGTTTGGTTTGCGGAAGCGGCTCTCGCCGAAAATCTCTCTACGGAATTCATCATTGAGTCGAATTCGGGAAATGTCCTCAGGCAAGCCTTCCTCCGGATTGATATCCTTACCGTCGGAGCCGGTAATCGACAAACAAAGAGCCTTTGCGGAGAGCGCTACGTTCCGCTCGAAATCGTGGTATGGTCCTTCAACGCCGGTCAGAAGCGGCAAACCGGTAAAATTGATCCGGATATAGGGCAGATGATCCGAAAGAATCAGATGAAGAGCGAGAAGCTTCATATAGGATTCAAGCGGTAAATACTCCTGATCACAAAATATTGCCGTCTGTCCTTCATCCGCAATCCGGGCCACATCCGAGAATTCATTCTCAAATCCTCTCGCCCAAAGATGATACATCTGTCGGAAAACTTCCCGGTAGAATAACTCGATATCCTTGGAGATCGGACGGGCTAGAAGTGGTTCACGCATATCATAGAGGAGTCGCAGTTGCTCCCTCTCGCGATCGGAAGGCATTCCCGTCCACTTCAGGTAAGCGGCGATATCCAGAGCATTGTACCGGTACTTCGTCATCCGAACATCCTTTCGTTCCGCGAGCGTATACAGATATTGATTATACCATATCTCAGATTCTTGAGATCAGATCATTCCGTTACAAACAAAAAAACCGTCCGGTGAAAGCCGGACGGCTCTGTATGCTTCGTAAGGACAAAACGCAAGAGGTTAATCCTCAAGCTTCTGTCGAATTTCCGAAAAGATTCATCCTGAACAGCATGGATTCATCTTCCGGGTTTGAGCAAGAGATTCTGGCATTCACCAGCTTACCACCCTCGATCAGATTCACGATACCCGCGATCTGACTGAGCTTGCTCTTGAGATTGAAGCGGTCATCCTCTTCGGTAATGAGCATCACGTCACCCTTGCAGGAATCAAGAGCCTTCATAAAAGCCTGGACGTCGATATTGTTCATACTAAACGTTCTCATTGTTCACACCTCCTTAGGAAATGTACTACGAATCGCCCTGCGATTCTTTCTTCTCTATCTCTTGTAAGTTCTGTTCTTCTTACAACCAAAGTATAGCATAGGGTTTATCATTACGCAAGATTTTTCCTGTACACATTATACATGCGAACGTCCCTTAATTTATGCACATTGCACAACTTTGCCTCAAAGAATTTGGACACATTGATTGTGATAACGGTAAACCGTGAAATCATATCCCTTATCTGTATGGACGACGTCGGATTCATCGAAAACATCCCACGACGGCGAATAATCCAGATTCGGCAAAAACGCATCTGCGACAAAAGTATGATCAATACGCGTGATCACAGCTTCTTCACAATAGGGTAAGAATTGCCGGTACACATCCTCCCCGCCGATGATCCAGATCGCTTCCTTCGGATGACTCTTCTCATAGCGCAACACTTCGAAAATGTCATGCATCACCGTTGCACCTTCTACTCGATAATCGAGATTTCTGCTGAGGATTATATTTCTTCTTCCCGGAAGCAAACGCATTCCCGGGAACGTTTCCAACGTCTTACGACCATAAACGACCGTTCCCCCGAGCGTATACGCCCGAAATGTTCCTTTCTGGTCCTCCGGAAGGCTCACAAGAAGTTCGCCCCGGTATCCGATTCCCCAGTTCCGATCGACGGCCGCAATTGCTTTCATATCACTCCTCCTGTCATACAGCGACGGGAATTGATTTGATCTTGGGACCATGGGAATAGTCCTCGAGCACGAAATCATCCGTTGTATAAGAATAGAAATCCTCACCCTTTTCGAGCAGCGAGAACTCCGGTGCATCGAACATCGGTCGAGCAATCAATTCCTCAACGATCGGCACATGCCGGTCATAGATGTGTGCGTCGGCGATCACATGAACTAGTTCCCCGACCTGAAGATTTGCCGCCCTCGCGAAAAGATGGACAAGTGAAGCGTACTGACATACATTCCATCCATTGGCGACCAGCATGTCCTGCGATCTCTGGTTCAAAATCGCGTTCAGACGGTCTCCGGTCACATTGAAGGTCATTGAGTACGCACATGGATACAGATTCATCTCAGAAAGGTCCTGATGAACATAGAGATTTGTCATGATACGCCGGCTGTAGGGATTGTTGCGCAGGTCAAAGAGAACGCGGTCAACCTGATCAAACATTCCCTCTTTATATTGATGCTTCACCCCGAGCTGATAGCCGTATGCTTTGCCGATTGAGCCGGATTCATCCGCCCAGGCGTCCCAGATATGACTTGCCAGATCATGGACATTATTAGACTTCTTCTGCCAGATCCACAGAAGTTCATCGACTGCTGCCCGATAATTAATAAATCGCTGTGTCAGAATCGGGAACTCTTGCGAGAGGTCGTACCGGTTAACAATGCCGAAACTCTTATACGTGAATGCCGGCGTACCGTCATTCCACTTCGGACGGACTTTCTCGTTCTCCGTCGAAAATCCATGATCCAGTATCTGTCGACAATTTGCGACAAAAATCTCGTCAGCTCTGCTCATTCCTAATCCTCCTGACAATTGCGCGTTTGGAAATCATAGTATCATAATCGACGCGATAAGATGCCCAACCAATAGGAAAATCGCTTGATCCGTCGCGAAAAGATGCTACAGGACCTTCATCATGAGGCATTCCGCAACACCGGGTTTATAAAGATCCGGGAGAAATGCGACATAAACTTCATCCTCAAGCAAACCCTGTCGAATACATGCTTCCGCCTTCTCTCTTTTCGCGAAATATTCTTCTCCGAGTTTCGATTCACAAATCACATCTGTCATCTCTTTAAGATATTCAATACTTCCACGTTCGAATCGTAGTGTCTCCATCTTATCCTCCATATAATGAAAAACCGCAGATTCTGTCTCGAATCTGCGGTTCGTCGTACTGGTCGGAGTGAGAAGACTTGAACTTCCGGCCTCTTGCTCCCGAAGCAAGCGCTCTACCACCTGAGCCACACCCCGATAATGGTTTTCTAATGTCGACCATAGAGATTTTACTTTTTATTCCTCTCAGTGTCAACTGGATTTTTTTGATACATGTAATCCTTCTTCGACTGTCATCCGTTCAAAGAGCCATCATATCGACCTCGATACTCGATTTTGGCCATTTCGGTATATTTGCGGATGAATTCCGTCTTGGCATCGGTGTATGCATCCCGGTTATAGCGATACGTGACGCTTAGTTCCTTCTTCATCGATTCATATTTTTCGGCTATGTCTCGATGTTCCCGTAAAAAGTCACGGAAATAGAGTTCATCCAGATCGCCTGCCTCGCGAAGATGTAAATGAAATACCCGTTCTGCAAAGCCATCCTCCGTGTAACCCTTGTTAAATGCGATGCGTGTTCCTTCTTCGTACATGAAGCGGTATCCGCCTTCGACAATACGGTTGCAAATCTCGGGCCTATCGCTCTTTGCTTCCATCAGAACGAGAATGTCGATGATCGGTTTGGCATAGATCGCTTCGACTGAAGTGCTGCCGATATGGCAGATACCTCGAATCTGATCCATTGGCAGAACTCTCCGAAGCAGAGCTTCTTCTTCCATATACCATAGAGCCCATTCTACCTTATGAGTCTCCAGCACGATGGGAAAAAGTTGCCACAACTCTTCTAGGCTCATTTCCGATAAGGACTTCTTCATCCTTCACTCCTCTAAAAGAAAAGCACAAAGCTCAAAACCGAATCTGCGGTTCATGAACGACAAGGCCGCCGGCTTCGCCATTTGCTACACCGGCGGCCCATGTTCATCGTAGAAATTCATCAGTTGAAGTGCTTAACGCGACGCTTGACCTCATCGAGAAGACGATCCTTCAGATCACAGATCGGCATGGCTCCCAGCTCACCGTCATGGCGGCTACGGACCGCAAGGGTTCCTTCTTCCATCTCCTTGTCGCCGATGACCAGCATGTACTGGATCTTCTCCATCTGCGCGGTACGGATCTTCTTGCCGATCTTCTCATCGCGATCGTCGACCTCTACGCGAAGCCCGGCGTCACGAAGATACTTCTTGATCTCGTACGCTTTATCTACATGCTTATCGGAGATCGGAAGAATTCTTGCCTGCTCCGCAGCCATCCACAGGGGCAACGCTCCGGCATACTTTTCGATCAGGAGCGCGAGAGTTCTCTCATAGCAGCCGATTGATGTACGATGAATGACGTAAGGATTCTTTTTTGTTCCGTCTCTGTCCGTATATTCCATCCCGAAAAGCTTGCCCTGCTGGAAGTCGATCTGGATTGTAACGAGCGTATCTTCCTTGCCCCAGACATTCTTGATCTGAATATCGAGTTTGGGCCCATAGAAGGCTGCCTCTCCAACCGCTTCCTTATAATCCAGTCCTAGACCGTCAAGAATGCCGCGCATGGTGTCCTGAACGGCCTCCCACTCTTCCGCACTTCCGACATACTTGTCCTTGTTGTTCGGATCCCACTTGGAGAAGCGATAGGAGACATCCTCACTAAGCCCAATGGCATCCATCATGAAGGTCGCAAGATCAAGACAGGCCTTAAACTCCTCCGTTAACTGCTCGGGGGTGCACATCAGGTGGCCCTCGGAAATTGTGAATTGACGAACACGGATCAGACCGTGCATCTCGCCGGACGACTCATTGCGGAACAGCGTCGATGTCTCACCGTAGCGGATGGGCAAATCGCGATAGCTCCTGCTCTCGGAGAGGTATGCCTGATATTGGAACGGGCAGGTCATAGGCCGAAGCGCATAGATCTCCGATTCATTGATCGTACCGCCTTCTCCCGTCGTCGCTGCAGGATCTCCCAGAAGGAACATTCCGTCGCGATAGTGATACCAATGACCGGAGATCTTGTACAGATCCGATTTGGCCATATAGGGAGTCTTGGTCAGAAGATATCCGCGGCGCTCCTCCTCATCCTCGACAAATCGAACCAGTGTCTGAATGACCTTCGCGCCCTTCGGAAGAAGAATCGGCAAACCCTGTCCGATATAATCGACGGTTGTGAAATAGAGAAGTTCGCGACCGAGCTTGTTGTGGTCGCGCTTCTTGGCTTCTTCGATGCGGTCAAGGTAAGCCTTCAGCTGCTCTTTATCGGGAAAGCTCGTTCCGTAGATACGCTGCAACATCTTATTCTTCTCGCTGCCGCGCCAATAGGCGCCGGCGACCTGTGTCAGCTTATAGGCCTTCAGTTCTCCCGTGTTCTCCATATGAGGTCCTGCACACAGATCGGTGAACTCGCCCTGCTTATAGAAGGAGATCACGGCATCCGCCGGAAGGTCGTCAATCAATTCGACCTTATAAATCTCTCCCATGCTGTCCATTAACGCCCTTGCCTCGTCACGCGGAAGCTCAAACCGCTCGATCGGCAATCTCTCCTTGGCGATCTTGCGCATCTCGTTCTCGATCTTCTCCAAATCGTCCTTGGAGAAGGTACCCTCATAGTCGAAATCATAATAGAAACCATCCTCGATCGCCGGCCCGATCGCAAGCTTCGCGGTCGGGAAAAGTCTTTTTACGGCCTGCGCCATAATATGTGATGTACTGTGACGATACGCGTTTCTTTCACTCTCTACCGAAAAATCCATTGTCATACCTCCATCTTCCTGATAAACAAAAAATCCCATACAGCTCACTGCATGGGATGCACGAATGCACGGTTCCACCCAAATTGCCTCTGCAATTCCTGCAAAGACCACTCTACAGACCCTGTAACGCCGGTCATGCGGCAACGGTTACAAACGGCAAAAATCCGTCTCTCCCGCGCGGCTCAAAGGTGGTATACCCAATGCAATTCCTTGAAGAAGAATCTTAGCCACGTTCTTCTCTCTCTGTCAAGGAGACAAATGCCGGTACATATCCTCGTCATAGCCTTCTAAAAAATGATGATAGACCTTCGAAAGAAAAAAAGCAACCCCGCAACGATCACTTCCTGATTGTCCTCCGAGCGGGTACATTCACGAAACGACAATGAAGTCACGAATTGCAGCGAATCTTCCCTCCTTAATTCCAGCCACCTTCATGATATCGTCGACACTTAAGAATGGTCCGTTCTCTTCACGATACGCTATGATGGCCAGAGCCGTTGTCGAACCAATTCCCGGCAGAGTCTCCAGTTCTTCCTGCGTCGCGCTGTTTATGTTAATCAGTGCGGGATGGTCGGAAGCATCCCCCTGCATCGGACCAGAAGATTCCTCCCCCCAGATCACAGGATCTTCGGGATCCCTCACATAATCGGAGACCGGAACGAATCCCTCATCGGTTGACATTCCCATGTCTTCTGTCGATGGAATATAGATCGCTACCGGCACCGTAAAACAGTAGACCATGTTGATATTCTCTACGGCGGCGCCCTCTGTTGTTCCGCCGGACAACTCGATCAATTCATAGAGGAACGTTCCCACGCGAACATCATAAACACCCGGCATCTTAACATAACCGCAGATATACACCGGTATCAGCACTTGTTCGGAAGCAGAGATGGTTGTCGTTTCCGATGGAAGAAATGCTGCCAAGCTCTCTTCAGGGCTTGTTGTCTCCGGCACGGAAGATTCCGCCGCATATGTAAAGACCACCGGCTGATTCGGCGCAAAGTCTGACCATAGCTTCAAGCCGCAAGCAACGAGGCCGGCGGCGGCGATAAGGATCATCTTGCGCCACTTGCCCGTCTTCTCCATAGCACCTCCGTAAACCCTAAGGTGCCTCTATCGTACCGGACAAGTTTGCACAGAAGAACAACGAAAATTCGACAAAATCTACCGGATAAACGACAATCGACCGGAAATTACTTTCCGGTCGATGATGAACATTATTCTTCGTCAGAATCTTCTTGTGGATCTTGTTCGTTCGAAAGAACTGATTCTTCAATATCCGCAAGATGCTCCGGTCGTTTGTTGAGCCAGAGCTTCTCGAGACTGTAATGCGCTCTTTCCTCCGGGTGAAATACATGGACGACAATATCCTTGTAATCAAGAAGAACCCAACGTCCTGTTGATAATCCCTCAATATGATCCGGCATAATGCCCAGCTCATTCTTGAGGCAGAACTCCACTTCATCGGACAAAGCTTTGATGTGCGTGACGGATGTTCCCGAACAAATGACGAAATATTCTGCCAGTGCGGTTTTCTCCGCGACGGGAATTAATTCAACATCCTTGCCCTTCTTGTCGTTAAGAATGGAGACAATTTTCTGTGCTACGGTAAGAAGATCCATTTTTTCCTCCTTTGTGGTTTGAACGGCTTCTCTTATTATACTTCGTGCGGACTTGGATTGTAAGAATCGCATAGCACGCTCGGATTCCGGATGCAATGCGGTTTTCCTTCTCTCGACGCTCTCCGCCACTGCGACTAGACAAAACATCACCGCGCCGTCAAGATCATAATCGGCTCGCTCTCGAAGCGGTCCGAGATCCGCATAATCTCGTGCGGGTTCAAGCTTGTCAGCGAGATAGACGATTTTCTCAAGTCGCGTCATCTCTTCACGCCCCGTGGTGTGATAGCGAATGGCGGAGAGGATCGACGGACTCTCAATCCTATAGCGCTCACGGGCGTATGTCTCTCCTGCCGGCGCGTGTATCGTCGCATTATCCAGACTCATGTCCGGGGATTCGCAACGGGACGCGAGATCCTTCTGCTGACGGATCGGAAGCTCCTTCGCACAATCGTGCAAGAGACCTGCGATCGCGGCGTCATCCGGGTCTTCTCCGAAGAGAATCGCATATCGAACCGATAGTACCGCCGTGTTCATACTGTGAAGGAGCCTTTGTTGGGATAACTCAGTGATCAGCGTGGTCGTGAATGTGAAGATTTTCTCGTGCGTCTCATCGGAGAGATGGCGCAGCGGATTGTCTTCCGGGTAAAGCGCATGCTTGTGTATGAATCGTCGAACAGGCTCAGATACGTCTCCGAAGGATCGGTTACGCCGGATCTCTCTGGAAGAAGCCATGTGCTCCTCAATCGGGAAAAAGGAGAAACTCATCTGGTATTTCTTCTCCAGCTCCTTAACCCGATCAAGCGTGTCGGATTTCATGACGCCCGGACGGGACGCAAGAAGAAACTTCGCCTCACGAAAAAGAATCTCGGGGTGATACCACGTCTCGATCTCAAAAAGAATATCCGATCCGTAGATGAGAACGATCTCGTCCTTCGAACCGACCTTACCCTCCCGACGTAACGCTTCAAGCGTGTGAACCGTATAGGATGGCGAGGATTTTTGCAGTTCGATCGAAAGCACTTCGCAACCGGAAACCCCCTTGAGTGCCGCTCTCGTCATATAGTACCGGTAGATTGCCGGCGTGACGAGATAAGCATCCTTCTTCGGAGGATAACCGGATGGGATCACATATACATGATCAACATTTCCGCTTTGCAGAGCACCAATAATCATGGACAGATGCCCTTCGTGGAAAGGATCGAAGGTTCCTCCGAATACGCCGTATCTCAATGAACGCCTCCCGAAAGGGTTCGTCCGATGTCTTTTCGATAGTGCATGTGTTTAAAAGAAATCTTCGCGACCCCTTCATATGCCTTATCTATAGCCGACTCGAGATCCTCGGCATCAGCGTAGACCGCAAGAACTCGGCCGCCGGAGGTTACGATATTCCCATCTTCCTGTCGGGTTCCGGCATGGAAGACAATCGTTTCCACCTGATCCAATCCTTCAATCGGATATCCTGTTTGATAACTCTCCGGATATCCTCCGGACGCCATGACAACGCAACAGGATGCTCCGGGCTTGAATCGCAATTGAATCGTATCCAGTGTGCCGTCCAGACAGGCATCGATGATGTCCATAAGATCATTCTCGAGACGGGGCAATACTGCCTGCGCTTCCGGATCTCCGAAACGCGCGTTGTATTCGATGACTCTGGGTCCTTGATCTGTGAGCATCAAGCCAAAGTAAATCACTCCGACAAATGGGCGTCCCTCCCGGGAGAGCGCTGCAATCGTCGGAAGAAAGATTTGGTCATACATAACCTTCTCGTCGTCCGCCGTCAGATCCGCTCCGGGGGTTACGGCGCCCATGCCGCCGGTATTCTTTCCTTGATCATGATCCAGCGCCCTCTTATGATCGCGGGATGACACCATTGGGAGAATCGTCTTGCCATCAGAGAACGCCAGGACCGTAAGTTCGGGTCCCTTCATGCATTCTTCGATGACAACCGTGTTTCCCGCGGTCCCGAACGCCTTATTCAGCATCATCGAACGGACGGCGTCCTTCGCCTCGTCACGGGTTTCGGCGATGATTACACCTTTGCCGAGAGCCAGTCCGTCCGCCTTCACGACGATCGGAACGGGTTCGCGATCAATATAAGCAAGAGCCTTTTCCGTGTCGGTAAAAACTTCATACTTCGCCGTCGGAATATCATAACGCCTCATCAGATCTTTGGAGAATGCCTTGGAGGCTTCGATGATCGCCGCGTTTGCCCGGGGACCGTAAGCACGTATTCCGGCTTCCTCGAGATGATCGACGAGGCCTAAAGCCAACGGATCATCCGGCGCGACAAAGACAAGGTCAAACTTCTCGCGGCGTGCATAATCCGTCATCTCTTCGATCGCTGTCGCACGGATCGGCACGCAGGTCGCAACCTGAGCAATTCCCGCATTACCGGGGGCGCAGTAGAGTTCCGTTACTCTCGGACTCTGTTTCAATTTCCAGCAGATAGCGTGTTCACGACCGCCACCGCCTACGACGAGTACCTTCATTCGTACCTTCCTTTCAGCCGATCAATGACGGAAATGGCGCGCGCCGGTGAATACCATGGCGATGCCGAATTCATTACAGGCATCAATCGATTCCTGATCGCGAACAGAGCCGCCGGGCTGGACGATTGCGGTGATCCCGGCATCGTGCGCGACGTCGACACAGTCACGGAAAGGAAAGAAGGCATCAGAGCCCATAACTGCGCCCTTTGCCTTGTCACCGGCCATAGAGAACGCAATCTGTGCGGCACCGACGCGGTTCGTCTGTCCGGGGCCCACGCCAATGGTCTGCTTATTCTTAACGACGACAATCGCGTTCGACTTGACGTGCTTGACGACCTTCATGGCAAATTCCATATCCTCGCGCAAGGCCGGATCCGGCTCCGATTTTGTGACCACCTTCAAATCCTTCTCATCAAAGACGTTGCGGTCATGATCTTGAATCAGAAGGCCGCCGATCACGCGCTTGAAATTATACTCGCCGACAGGGATCTGCGCCGTGATCTGGGGAAGCTCGAGCACGCGCAGATTCTTCTTGGCACAGAGGATGTCCAGCGCTTCGGGTGAATATGAGGGTGCGACAATGACCTCGAGAAAGACCTTGCTCATCTCCTCGGCCGTCGCGGCATCGATCTCACGATTTGCTGCGACAATCCCGCCATAGATCGATACGGAATCCGCTTCGTACGCCTTTTTCCAAGCTCCAAAGATCGTATCCGCGGAACCTACACCACAAGGGTTCGCATGCTTGACCGCGACGATCGTCGGTTCCGTGAACTCCTTGAGACAAGCGATCGTCGCATCCGTGTCGGCGATGTTGTTGTACGAGAGTTCTTTACCGTTCTTCTGGACAGCTTCGGACAGGCTCCCTACGACCGGAAGAGCGTTCTTATAGAATGTGGCGCTCTGATGAGGATTCTCACCGTAACGAAGATCGGAAACCTTGTCGAATGTCATCGTGAGGCTCTTGGGCATATCCTGTTCGGGGGTTTTCGAGAGGAAATACTGCGCAATCAAAGCATCATACGCAGCCGTGTGCTCGAAAACCTTGCGGGCGAGATAGAATCTGGTCTGATAACTTGTGTCACCCGTAGAACCGATCTGGCGCAACACCAGTTCATAGTCATCCGGATCTGTAATCACCGTGACATCCTGATGATTCTTCGCCGCGGCGCGAAGCATCGAGGGTCCTCCGATGTCGATATTCTCGACGCACTCTTCAAATTCGACCTTGGGCTTCAGGATCGTCTGCTTGAACGGATACAGATTGACGACGATCAGATCGATCGTATCGATTCCAAGCTCGGCGATACGCTTCATGTGTTCCTCGTTCGAACGAATCGCGAGGACCCCGCCAAAAACAATGGGATGCAGAGTCTTTACGCGGCCGTCCAGACACTCCGGAAATCCCGTAACCTCAGAAATTTCTTTACATGCGATTTTCTCTTGTTTCAGAAGTTTTGCCGTACCACCGGTGCTGATAATCTCAACACCGAGTTCCGTCAATTTGCGGCAAAAATCGGCAATTCCTGTCTTGTCGGACACACTGACAACTGCTCTCTTAATCATATTTCCCCCCGTCTTCTTGTTGCCTTACCGGCAAAATGAATGCTTTCTTATTATCGATACAGACACGTCCGTCTGCAATCAGTGAAATCGCGAGCGGAAGAATCACCTGCTCGCACTCGATCATAATCCTCTGTTGCAGTGTCTCAGGTGTATCTTCCTGTAGCACATCGATACAGCGTTGCAAGAGAATTGGTCCTTCATCATATTCTTCGGTGACAAAATGAACCGTGGCTCCGGAGACCTTGACACCTTTCTGAAGAGCGGCGACGTGCGGTCGTATCCCGTACATGCCGGGTCCGCAAAAAGAAGGAATCAGGGACGGGTGGATATTTATGATCCTGTTCTCGAAAGCACGCACGACGCCTTGACCGAGAAGGGAGAGAAAACCGGCAAGAACGATGAGATCCGAGTTTACCGTCTCCAAAGCATCCAGCATCGCACGGTCATACGATTCCAGATCGCAGTAATCCTTGCGACGAATAACGACGCAAGGAATGTTGTGTCGAGCTGAGCGCTCGATCGCGAAGGCCGTTTCCGAGGATGAAATTACAAGAGATATCTCCACATTATGGAGGTCGCCTGAAGAAATCCGGTCAATGATCGCCTGAAGGTTCGTGCCGCCTCCCGAAACGAATACTGCGATTCTCATACAAGCTCCCTCTCTCACCAGCTGATCCGATGAATTATATCTTCAGATTTGGCTGGAACACCGGCCGGAAATGTTCCGTCAAAACATGACGCACAATGTCCCATCCGGATGCCGGCAGTAGAATTCTTGAGTCCCTCAAGGCTGATATAGGCAAGGCTGTCGGCACCGATCTGACGACGAACTTCCTCGACGGACGAGAATCCCGCGGTAAGTTCCTTCTGCTCGGGTGTATTGATTCCATAGAAACAAGGATAACATACCGGCGGAGAAGCTACACGGATATGAACCTCGGATGCCCCCGCCTCCCGAAGCAGTGCGATATTGTGTCGCGTCGTTGTTCCTCGAACGATCGAATCGTCCACCATAAGGATCCGTTTACCGGTGACAGCAGCTCGCAAAACCGAGAACTTCAGCTTGACCGACATTTCCCGCTGCACTTCCGTCGGTTGAATAAATGTTCGTCCGACATAACGATTCTTCAACAAAGCCGCACCATAGGGAATGCCGCTTTCATTCGCGTAACCCATCGCCGCCGCGACACCCGAATCCGGAGCGCCAACCACAAGGTCACAATCACAGGGGGCTTCCTTCGAAAGAATCTTTCCTGCATTGACCCGTGATTCAAAAACACTGGCGCCGTCGATCACGCTATCAGGTCGCGCGAAATATACGTACTCAAAAAGACAGATCCTACCATTGGTTGCGGCTATCTTCTCGGGAATAAAGTGTCTTGATCGCAGTCCGTTCTTATCGATAATCACCAATTCACCCGGGAGAATATCTCGTATGACCGTCGCGCCGACCGCGTCGAGCGCGCAACTCTCGGAGGCAAGAACATAGGTATCCTCCTTGCGGCCCAATATCAACGGACGAATGCCAAGAGGATCTCTGACGCCGATCAACTCATTCTCCGTGAGCAGAACCAAAGAATACGCGCCCTTCATCTGCGACATCACGTGAAGAATCGCGTCCTCCAGTGTATCCGTCATGATACGGGCACGCGACAATAGAGCCAGGATCAATTCGAAATCCGCCGTGGTCTGAAATATCGATCCGTTCTTCTTACAATCTTCTCGAAGTTCGACGGAGTTTGTAAGGGCACCGTTATGAGCGAGGGCGATATTTCCGGATCGTGATTTGATCAGTATTGGTTGAACAGAATCGTAGCCGGATTCACCGGCTCCAGGGTATCTCACATGTGCGACAGAGGCGTGACCTCCGAGCGTCTCAAGCTCCGGTTGATCAATCGCCTCAACAACAAGCCCTTTGTCTTTGTGACAGAGGATTCTTCCGTCACGGTTCACTGCAATGCCTGCGGAGTCCTGCCCACGATGCTGTAACGCAAAAAGACCGAAATACGCCATTCTGGCCGCATCGGTCATCTGGTGTGACATATCAAATGCGCCGAAGACGCCACATTCCTCTATCCAATCTCGCTTCGTCATCAATCGTTTCTTCACTCTCCGAGAGTCTTCAGTTTCTCCTGAAGCTTACTATTTCGTTGTGCCACAGATTCGGTAAGCTCAACTTTGTACGCGGCAAGCTTTGTCTGAAGATTCTCATCAGAGACAGCAAGAATTTGTACCGCGAGGATCGCCGCATTGGCCGCTCCGTCGATCGCAACCGTAGCAACGGGGATTCCCGTCGGCATCTGTACGATCGCGTAGAGAGCATCAACCCCGGCAAGGGCTCCGCCTTTGCAAGGAACACCGATAACCGGAAGCGTCGTAAAGGCAGCCAGAACCCCGGGTAGATGTGCCGCAAGACCCGCTGCGGCGATAATCACGCCAAAACCTTCCGAGCGAGCAGCGCCGGACATTTCGCCGGCTTGATGAGGAGATCGATGGGCGGAACAGATTCTTGCTTCAAATTCAATGTCAAACTTCTTCAGCATCTTGAAGCAGCCTTCCATGACCGGGAAATCAGAGTCGCTTCCCATGATTACAAGTACCTTCTTTTGCACCATGAACGTACCTTCCTTCACCTTCGGATCAGAGCAATACTTTTACAATCAAAATAGTAACAATAGGATCAGGTTTCGTCAATCTGACGCCCTGCCACATATCTATGCTAACGGGGCAGGAAAGATTCGTGCGAATCGACATGTTGTCTACATAGAACCGTTGCCGGCAGGACTCGGTTCTGAGATGACAGAAGACTCCGTCGTAGTATCCGGAAGTGCTTCTGATGATTCCGATGACGGTTCTGCACCCTCCGGAAGTTCTTCTGTCCATTCCAGCTTTTCGAGGACGCGATGATATTCTTCCGTGTCCTTCTCATAGGCGATCGGGCAATAGTCGTTTCCCGGATAGGTTGTTGTCATCGAATACGGAATCACGTTAAGCTCCATGCCGATAAGTTCGCCGTATAAGACAGAGAACGTACACTGAACAATCGCTGTGTCTTTGTCGCTGAGATAGGGTTGACCGCCGAATGTGAAGTTCGACAGGCTGTAGAGAATGTACTTCCCGTTATATTCTTCAATCGGTTGAAGGCGATGCGGATGGTGACCGACATAGATATCCGCGCCGTAATCGATGATCTTGTGAGCCATCGTAACTGCGGCAGCTTCCGGCTGGTACATCTTCTCGATGCCCGTATGAACAGAAATGATTACGATTAGGCAACCTTGCGAGCGAAGATCATCGATCGCGGCATAAATCGGATCAAGATCATAAGGAAATACAAATCCCGCCATCCCGATCTTGATGCCATCTTTCTCGAAAACAGCATAATCCTTGTCGTCACTATACAATATTCCTGCGGACGCCAATGTCTCTTTGGTATCGGTAAGTCCCTTATCCCAATAATCATAACTATGATTATTCGCAAGATTGACAGCCTCAACACTGCCCTCCGTCAGAATATTCACAAACTCTCTGGGACCTTTGAAAGTAAACTCCTTGTCACGAGGCGAATTCGCATCGGTTAGTGTTCCTTCAAAATTTATGAGGGTCAGATCGTCATTGGCAAAAATCTCTTTTGCATTCTTCAGAGGATATGCATAATCCGTTCCAACGACGGACTGATAACTATTGCTGTTGTTCTCCGTTCCTGCGTCTTGTCCGAGTGTACAATCCCCGACCATGCTGACGACAATCTTCTTTACCGCCGGAGTCGGCGTCGGTGTAGGAGTCGGTGTCGGCGTAGGTGTCGGTGTCGGTGTCATCGTAGGTGTCGGCGTCGGCGGTTCAGGAGTAATATTGGCAACAAGAGCCGCATCCGGGCGCAAAGGTGCAGAAACCTCAGGTCGTTCAGCGAGAACGGCCGAACATCCGGTTAAAACAGTCGCGTTGACCAACAGGAAAAGAAGGGCGAAAATAATTTTTACGTGTTTGAACATGAATAACCTCAAATTGTCCGTAAGCTGTCTTCCAAAAGCCTGAACGAACCAAGTTCCGCGGATTCAATGTTAGTGTACCATAAGAAGTCAATTCCGATTTTTACTTTTCTGTATTATTTTATCCTGATTTGCAGTTTCATACGGGGTTATTTATGCACTTGCAAGAGGTTAATTATGGCAAATCATCTCCACAATTCCTACACATTCTTTCCTTTGACAAGTTTTCATGTGAAATATCAAAGGATTTTTTCATATTTCGTAACCGTGTTCATTTTCCCTTCTTTTATCTAGATTTTCTGATTGATTTTGTTAGTTCAAACCACATAACGTAACGTTTTGCGGAAATGATATTGTCATTTCCATTCAATGATAATTATGTATGTATTAGAACCTTGTTACACTTTGTACACATTATATTTACATTCTCTTCTCCTACGCACCTAGTATTTCCGATGATTTCAGAGCATAATTTACTTAAAGATTGAACTCCAGCAAAGGGGGGGCTACTATGGCAAGAATTGAGAGGATGATAGAGAAGATCGATAAGCTTGGTAAGAAGCAGAATATCGGCGCTCTTGTTAAGATGGTTGATGATCCGGATGATGAAGTACGTGCTGCCGTAGCAAGATCTCTCGGACAGGTTCCGACATATGAGTCTGGTATGCAGCTGATTCCTCTTCTCCGTGATGCTGTTCCCGCAGTTCGTGCGGCTGCGGCTGAGTCAGTAGGCAATATTAACGCCAAGCACTGCGAGGAGTATCTGAAGAAGCTGACCTACGCTGATCCGGATCCTGAGGTTCGGGCCGTTGCGCACTCCGCTTACGAGAAGGTAAGAACAAAGATTTTCTAATCCAACCATGGTCAATTAGAAAGATTCCGTGCATCCAATTGGATGCACGGAATCTTTTTTTTGGTAAATCGCAGGGAATGAGAAAATCCTGATCAGACTTCTCTCTTCTTCGCAATCTCGCCCGGCCTCTTGTAGATGCTCATTGGCGGTACATAACCGCGCACCATGCAAAGCGGATAAATGATGGAGTCACGACCCACGATAGATGCCGGATTCAGCACGCTGTTGCATCCGATTTCAACATTATCTCCGATGATTGCTCCGAATTTACGCATTCCGGTCTCTACTGAACCCGTGCTCAGATGAACCATTGTCGGCTTCTTATCCGACTTCACGTTCGACGTAATCGCACCGGCGCCGAGATGCGCACGGAAACCAAGAACAGAATCTCCAATATAGTTATAATGTGGAACCTGTACTTCATCAAAAAGAATGACATTCTTAAGCTCCGTCGAATTTCCGACGACGGCATTCTTCCCTACAATTGCGCTGCCGCGAATAAAGGCGCAATGGCGAATCTCGGCACCCTCGTCAATGATACATGGTCCGCCGATAAATGCAGACGGATAAACCTTCGCACTCTTGGCAATCCAGATCCCATCCCCTTTATTCTCAAAGATATTCGGGTCAAGATTCGCGCCGAGAGTCAGAATGAAATTCGCAATCTTGGGTAAGACTTCCCATGCGTATTCCGTTCCTTCGAAAATCGCTCCGGCGATAGTCTTGGATACATCCAACAAATTACTCGTCTTAATTCCTTCTATCATAAGATCACCTCGTTTTCATCTCGTCCATAACGGACAGGTATAATCTATATTCTATCATTGTTTTTGCATTTCGTATGATGTCGGGATCGATTCGTAACGCACAAAATCATGAGAGTGTTGCCCCGATCCACGTGGTGAACACAAATGTCGCTATCACAAGAATTCCCATACAAACGGTAATGAGAACAGCGACGGGTCTCGCGTAATTTAGGCCTCCGTTACTGCCGAAGCGATCTTCCACGATCAGGCTTGGATCATTCTTGTTGTAGTAGAATAAACCCAGTTTCCAGAAACGATCATCACTTCGATCAATGAATTCGCTCGGTATCACTTTCAGGGCGAGGCTCTCTCCCTTATGAATTTCGTCCTCCGAAAGATTCGGATGAAGCTTACATCCGGCCTGACCGGCTTTCACAGAGATAAGGATCGGCGGGAGACACATTGCTACGGTAAATACAAAGATGATCACACCGAACGAGCCGGCGTCGGGCGTAACCAGGTTCAGTGTTTGTGGCAAAAGGATCAGAAAGAGTATTGCTAAAACCAAAGCATCAAGACCCAGCGCATGACTGATCAGTCGCCGATAGATTCGATGTTGCGCCAGGGAAAGAACCGGATTTTCTGCGGAGACTTGTAATTTCGAGTAATAAAGAAGAACGTTCGATCCCAGCATGAGAAGAACCATGGCAAATGCTACGATCGGCATAGCTAAAACACCGCCGATTGTCTTCGGTGCCCAAGCATCCGGCTGCATATTGATATCCCAGTGCTTGATAAGAATATCCGGAAGTTGAGGATAGTACCAGAGCGAGATGATAACAGATAACAGACAGATCGCACTTGACGCAATATACCAACCGTAAGGCATTTCACGAAGATTCCCTCGACCGCCGTTGGCGGATGCGCCAATACCGGAGACACCGATAAAAGAAACTCGCCAGGATTTCTCTTTCTTAAGGCGAAGCGACGTTCTCCAGAACGGAAGATAAACGAAGAACTGCGCCGCGAGAAGTGTGATCGGTTGATACAAAATGAGAAGCATTGTCCGTCTCGGCATAGCCAGATAAAAAAGGACTCCCGCGACAAGAACAACCAGAAAGATTGCGCTCATCCAGAGTATATATCCGCGGCGCATCGAAATAATCTCCGGATCATTTGTATGTTCCGGTGGAATCCGCACTCCGAAGTGCAATTCTTTTCGCGTATAAACCGGAATCAGAATCACCGCAATTGCCGCGATGATATACGAAACTTCACCGATTAAAAACAAAGTAAAATACATCGACAAGTCCGGCGTCATAGAACATCCTCATTTTCTTTTGAAATTGCTTCGCGGTACGATGTTCGGGCGTAGAGCAGGAATTCTTCTTCTCCGATTCCATGGACAGATGCCTGTGCTGCGAGTTGACGAAGGCGCCCGGTTAAGGATGGCAGCAGTACAGACTTATCCGGCATCCTTGTCGCCACTTCGGCGCCGGATCGTCGGGTCATATGGATGTAGCCGTCATCTCGAAGTATTGCGTATGTTTTATTGACGGTGTGAATATTAACGCCAATATCTTCCGACAGGCGTCGAACCGACGGAAGACTCTCTCCGGGCGCCAGTTCTCCCGTGGATATCGCCATCACAATCTGTTCGTAGATCTGCATATAGATGGGCATTTCACTGAGGAAATCGACGGCAAGTATCATATAACCCTCCTCCTTCCATTCCAACATCTGTTATATATTTTATATAACAGATTGCGCGAGAAGTCAATTCTTTGCATCACGTCAGTCATTGGAATACAATAAAAGAAAAATAACAGGAGGTTCTCGTCATGAAGATCGAATCATTTTGTATCAAAGAAGGTAAAAACTTTCGACTTTCGGACATTCAATGCGATGATACACTGCATTTCTCGGAGAGTGATCAGCAGGCTGTCGAAGAAGAAATGCGCGAGAATACCGAACAGATCGCGAAGCTTCAGGACAAGCTTTACGCGGAGAATACACGTGCGATTCTGCTGATTATCCAGGCGATGGACGCCGCCGGCAAAGACGGGACGATCAAGCATGTCGCGAGCGGAATCAATCCGCAAGGTTGTCAGGTTGTTTGCTTCAAGGCTCCGTCTTCCTCCGAACTCGATCACGACTATCTCTGGCGCATTGTCAAAGAGTTGCCTGCTCGTGGGATGATTGGCATTTTCAATCGTTCGCACTATGAGGATGTTCTGGTAGCCCGGGTTCACGATCTTCCGAAGAAGCAACCTCTTCCCGAAAAAATCGTCATTGATGACGACTTCTGGGAGAAGAGATACCGTCAGATCAATGATTTTGAGCGCTATTTGAAAGAGAACGGCATCATCCCAGTTAAGATCTTCTTGCATGTCTCGAAGAACGAGCAGAAGAAACGCTTCCTGGCACGCATCAATGATCCGGAGAAGAATTGGAAATTCAGTGCCGGCGATCTGGCCGAACGCGAGCACTGGAACGAATATCAGGAAGCATTTGAGGATATGATTCGAGAGACATCCACCAAACACTCTCCATGGTATGTTGTACCTGCGGACAAGAAATGGTTCGCACGAGCCCTTGTCAGCGAAATTCTTCTCGACACATTAAAGAATCTCGATCCGAAGTACCCGGAGCTCGCAAAAGAGCAGAAAGCACTACTCACCGATTGCAAGGCCCGTTTAGAGAGCGAGTGAGATTACTCTACCGTAACACTTTTCGCGAGATTGCGCGGTTTATCGACATCGCAACCCTTGTATACAGCCATATAATATGCAAACATCTGGCAAGGGGTTACCGCAATACAGGCCGCGAAAAGCGGATTGATCTGTGGAATCACGAAGACTTCGTCACAGACAGCTTCTGCCTTGGTCTGTGACTCGGTAGCAATACCAAGAACAATGGCGCCTCGGGCCTTAACCTCTTGAATATTGGAAAGCATCTTATCGAGAAGGGCATCCTGTGTCAGTGGGCAAACCACCAGGGTGCCTTTTTCGATAAGAGCGATGGTTCCATGTTTCAGTTCACCACCCGGATATGCTTCCGAATGAATATAGGATATCTCTTTGAGTTTAAGAGATGCCTCCATCGAAAGCGCATAATCCAAGCCACGCCCGATGAAGAAGATGCTCTCGGCATTGAAATGCTGGGAGGCAAATCGCTGAATCTCCTGCTGCATCGTTAATACTTGCGTCATTTTCTCCGGTATTTCGCACAGCTCACGCTGGTAGGTCTCATAGGTCTCACGATCAATCGTCTTCAGTATCCATGCCATCTTGACGGCCAGCAGATACACGGATGCCACCTGTGTGTTATACGCCTTGGTGGAAGCGACGGCGATCTCCGGTCCCGCGGAAGTATACAAGACATAATCAGCCTCGCGCGCGATGGAACTTCCAACGACATTGACGATCGCCATCGTTCTGGCGCCACGCTTCTTTGCCTCACGCATCGCAGCCAATGTATCGAGCGTCTCACCGGATTGGCTGATGATAATTACAATCGAATTCTCATCGAGTATCGGGTCTCTGTAACGGAATTCCGATGCAACATCCGCGATAACTTGAACGCGACAAAGCTTCTCAATGGCATACTTGCCGACATTTCCCGCATAGAAAGCGGTACCGCAGGCAACAATATGAATATTTCCCGCCTTCTTCAAGTCCTCTTCTGTGAAAGGAAAATTCTCCAGAACAATCTCTCCGCCGCGAATTCGCGGGCAGATGGTGTTGCGAAGTGCCACGGGCTCCTCATTGATCTCCTTCATCATGAAGTGCTCATATCCACCCTTCTCGGCCGCTTCCGAATCCCACTCAATATGAATCGGACTGCGCTCCACTACGGTGCCGTGTAAATCATATACGACGACTTTCTCCTTGGTGAGGATCGCCATCTCACGATCTTCGAGGATCAGAGCTTCTCTTGTATGCGCAAGGAGCGCAGGAATATCCGATGCGATGAGATTCTCCTCCTCGCCAAGTCCGATCACCAACGGACTGTCTTTTCGCGCGGCAATCATCATATCGGGGTAATCGGAACTCAATACACCGAGTCCATAGGAGCCTTCGACCTCAAGCAAAGCGGTCTGCACCGCGCTAAAGAGATCTGCACTGCATCCGTTCGAATAATGATACTCGATGAGTTGCGCGATAACCTCAGTATCCGTCTCTGACGCGAAAAGATAACCCTTCTTCATCAGGAATGATCGTAGTTCGATGTAGTTCTCGATGATTCCGTTATGAACGACACAAATTCTTCCGTTCGCTGAAAGGTGCGGATGTGAGTTCTCGTCACTCGGTGCTCCATGCGTCGCCCAGCGCGTATGTCCGATGCCTACATGAATCCCCGGACGTCGACAGGTGTCGCTGTCGCACAGATAATCAATCGCAGTAAGTGATTCTTCAAGATTCGATAATCGACCGCACTTCTTGATAACTTCCAACTCGCCGTTCTCCAGGAAAGCTACACCGGCAGAATCATATCCTCTGTACTCGAGCTTCTTAAGTCCGTTTATAAGAATAGGAAGAGCTTCCTTTTTCCCGATATATCCAACGATTCCGCACATAGGGTACCTCCGATTGTTACTTCTTAGATCCGTAACGAGAAATAATTAGCTCGACAAGCTTCTGGGCCATGTCATCGATCATCTGATAGTCTTCTCCCTCGATCATGACACGAATCATGGGTTCTGTACCGGAAGGTCGAACGAGAATACGTCCCCGACCGTCCAGGATCGCCTCCATCTTACATATCTCTTCGGAAATCATCTCGTCGACCATTGCCTTTGATTTGTTTTCCGTGGGAATGTGAGCGGGTTTGAGAACTTGCGGAAGCACATGAATCACGTCCGTTACCTTGGAAACAGGAAGGTTTCTTCGGGTAATTACGCGAAGAAAAGCCAACGCTGTAAGCATTCCGTCCCCTGTCGTCGAATGATCCAGGAGGATCACATGCCCGGATTGCTCTCCACCGAGATTGTACCCGTTCTCCCGCATCATCTCGAGAACATAACGATCGCCAACCTTTGTCTTCTCGAGTTTCAGACCGTTTCCGGCCGCCATGATGTCCAGTCCGAGATTACTCATAACGGTCACAACCACAGTATCCTTATGAAGCTCACCCTCTGTCTTCATATCCAGTCCAACGATCGCGAGAATGGCATCGCCGTCTACCGTCTGACCGAATTCATCCACAATCAGCAATCGATCCGCATCTCCGTCGAACGCCAGACCAATATCACAGTGTTCGGAAACGACGATCTCCTTCAGACATCCCATATGGGTAGATCCGCAATTCGCGTTAATATTCAGACCGTCCGGTTGATTTGCGATTGCGATGACCTCGGCTCCAAGATCGGCGAATAATGTAGGAGCGATCATACTCGATGCTCCGTTGGCACAGTCGATCGCAATCTTCATCGAAGACAGATCAACACTCATCCTTCGCTTCAGATGTTCCGCGTACTCATGTGCAGCACCGGGCTTCTCCAAGCGCCGTCCGACATCAGCGCCTTCCGGTCGAGACCAATTGCCTTCATCATAATCGCGAATATGATTCTCAATCTCGTCTTCAATAGAATCCGGCAACTTGAACCCGTCGCCCGAAAAGAACTTGATCCCGTTGTATTCGAAAGAATTATGTGACGCGGAAATAACAACACCGGCATCACAGCGATATTTTCGCGTAAGATATGCAACAGCGGGCGTCGGAACAACACCGCATACAATAACGTCCGCACCCGCCGAGCAAATTCCGGCTGTAAGCGCGGATTCGAGCATGCCGCAGGATATTCTTGTATCGGAACCAATCAGGATCAATGGCTTGTGACTGGTCTCTCCGGCAAGAACACGTGCACCGGCTACTCCGAGTTTATAGGCTAAATCAGGTGTCAGCTCGCGATTCGCCACACCACGAACCCCGTCTGTTCCAAATAAGCGACTCATAGATACCTCCATAACGTGAAAAGAACGACACTCATGTCATTCTTCATCGGTAGTAATAACGACAGATACCTTCTCTTTGCTCTGCGATTCTACGCGAAAATACTCAGAGATTCCGGAGTTGGTCCGTATCTCCATCTCGGTAATTCCAGCAGTAAAGATATCGGAAAAATCCACAAAAGCGGATATGTCGTCAGATTCAAATCGATCGATCGTAGCCTTCCGACCAACAACATTGAGTGTCACAGAAGTAACCGGGTAATATGCATCAAGTCCTCTGTCCTGAAGGATATCCGCATTGAGACTCTCAACCTTAACGGTAACCGATTTCTCGGCAATTGGATTGCTCGTAATCTGAATATAGAGCCAGAGTCCGAGCGAAATCACAAACGACGCGGCGATCATCAGAACCTTCTGATAGGTTGCCGTTGTCGCGTGCTTCTTGATGGCCACAGGAAGAGTTCCCGCTGTGGCCACATCACGTAATTCTGCGCTGGATGTCACGCCGGCAGTGGCGGCGCCTTCCGCGATTGCGTCTGCAGACGGTGTCTTCTCCGTCGCGGTGCCCGTCGAAACGCTCTTCGCTCTCGCGGCCTGAGCGACTCGAATCGCCTTCTTGTAACGCGCCTTGTTCCTCCCGTCATTATACCGGGAGCGAATACGTTCTCCGAGTGTCGGAACCGTACCGGCGACACCGAGAAGGTACCGCAGATTATTCCGCAACTCTTCCCGGTTCTTCATCACATACAAGGTGCCGTCCAAGGCGATGGAGACGGTACCTCTCTCCTCGGATACAGCAATCGCAACGGCGTCTCCCAGCTCGCTTGCCCCGATTGCCGCGCGGTGACGCGTCCCGAGATCCTCTCGAATCCGGTAATTATCCGCGAGAGGCACATGGCAACGTGCGGCGATAATACGACCGTTACGTATGACGATCGCACCGTCATGAAGCGGTGATCCCTTATAGAATATCGACGACAGCATCGTCATGGTTACCGACGAGTCCAGCTTGACCGCGTTCTCCTGCTGCGTTAATTCAGACAACCGCGAATTGCGCTCAAAAATAATCAATGCCCCGGTGTATGTTTGCGCCATCTGCATACAGGCAGTAGACATCTCATCGACCATATCCGAGACAACATGCTGTGAATCCTGATAATCCGGTGCAAATGCGACAGACAGAGGCGAAAATGACTTAAGACCTACGGTCTCAAGCGCACGTCGCAGCTCCGGCTGAAAGATGATGACAAAGGCCACTGCGACAACATACAAAATCTTGTCGAAAATAAACCCTACCATCTCCAGTCCGAATATCCCGCAAACCATCGTGATGATAACAATGAGCAGGGCACCCTTCAGAAGTTGCCATGCGCGCGTCTCACGCAAAACACGAAGCAAATAGTAGATAACGAAGGTAATGAGAAGGATGTCGACGACGTAGCGTACAATATCCGCCGGCCCTCCAAAAAAAAGGAGTCCGCTATTCAAACCAGCAAACAATTCGCGAATAAAATCCACGATCGGTGCGATTACGCCGTTATTCAAAGCATCCTCCCATCATTTTTTTACGATCTATTATATCATATTCGTCGTGGCTATCGTTCTTCGCGAAAAAATGCCGACCCGATTGCATTCGGTCCTCTCCATGCCTTCTTGCGAGCATAGGTGATAATGAGAACAATCACCGTAAGAATATAGGGGTACATGACCATGATGTATTGATTAAAAAACAGCATTGAGGACATTTCGGGAAACTGTTGAATCGTCAATCCGATGATAGATAAAGCCCCAAAAACCAGAGCGCCTCCGATTGCCTTGATCGGATGCCAGCGCACGAAAATAACAAGAGCAACAACGATCCAACCCTTACCGGCCGTAATGTCGGCATGCCACGTCTTCTGCAATACCAGAGGAATATATAGCCCCCCCAGACCGCAGAGAACACCGCCGATCAGAATGTACATGTACTTGATCCGCGTAACCGAAATACCCGCAGCGTCCGCGGCAGCGGGATTCTCTCCGACCATGCGTATCGATAAGCCCTCGCGAGTGCGGAAGAGAAAAAAGTACATGAGCACGGCAATGATAATCGCGATATAGACGAAAAGATCATGGGACAGGAAGGCGATATTGATAAAACGAAGGAAGGGATTCTGCGGATCCGGCAAAGCAAACGGATGCCACGAGAAGAAATCAGAAATATGTTGCGGAGTATTTGTGTTCGCCGCCGTACTTCCGAGAGTGTTGGCAAGTCCGGCTCCGAATGTCGTCAGAGCAAGTCCTGTGACATTCTGATTCGCTCGCAGAGTCACCGTGAGCACCGCGTACAGCATGGCGCCGGCTGCCGCACCGAACGATGCGGCGAGAACGGCAACAAGCATGCTGTCACTGCGTACGGCAGCGACATAGCCGCAGGCGCCGCCGAGAAGCATCATGCCCTCGACACCGAGATTCACATTACCCGCACGTTCCGTGAGAAGTTCACCCAACGTACCCATCAGAAGAGAAACACTGTATGCGACCGCTGAGGCGATAAATGTAGCGATAATAAATGAAATATCCATTACACGCCTCCTTTCTTACTGTCTTTTCTGTCTTTAACAACGCGATAACGGAGGAAAAACTCCCCACCCAGGGCGGACATAAGTATTAATCCCTGAATAACAGAAGCGACAGAAGACGGTATCTGTAATTTGATCTGGATGACCTGTGATCCTTGCTCCAATGCGGCGATCAGGATAGAAACCAGAACCATCACCGGCGCAGAAAGTCCGGAGAGCCATGCGACAATGATCGCAGTAAATCCTGCATTTCCGGTAATCGAAGGCGACAAGGTATAGACGGCACCGGATAATTTCAACATTCCCGCCAGTCCGACAAGTCCGCCGGAAAGAATCACACCTGTAAGAAGAACCTTCTTCACGTTCATACCGGCATAGTTTGCCGTGGGAGCACTCTCGCCGACGACGCGAATCTCGTATCCTAGCTTTGTCTTTCGGATGAGCAGAAACACCACGACGGCGAGAACAATGACGGCGATCCAACCCGAATGGACACCGAAAATAATCGGAAGATGTGCTTGATCCGGAATCGCCCGAATCTTGGGAAATCCGTTGGCACTGGGATCCCGCCACAGAACATAATGCAGATATTGGACAATGCCCAATGCAATATAGTTCATCATCAACGTGAAGAGCGTCTCGTTGGTGCGTGAATAAATGCGAAATAACCCGGGAATTAATGCCCAGAAAGCTCCTCCCGCGAATCCCGCGATTCCCATCAACAGAATCATCAGAAAACCGGGCGTCTCCGGCGGAAGATTATGGGACACAAAAGTAGCGAATACACAGCCCATAATGATCTGTCCCTCACCGCCGATGTTCCAGTATTTCATACGAAAGGCAATCGCTAACCCAAGCGCAGTGATCGCCAGAGGAATCGCGATGGTAATCGTATTGCGTATAGCGCTGGGCGATCCGAAAGAACCGCTGACCAGTGCACCGAGAGTCTCGATCGGGTTATATCCAAGGACGAGCATCAGGACACAAGCCAGCAGCAGGCCGGTAATGATGGAACCCGCTCGAATCAAATAGACATAGAGCGTCGGAAGATCGTCGCGTTTAGTTATTCGAAACATATTCGACGCCTCCCTTCAGTTCTTCATATCGTGTTCCGGACATCATCTGACCGACTTCTTCTTTGGTTACCGTTCGTGCATCGACAATACCGGTAACCTCTCCGGCACAGAGTACCATAATGCGATCACACAGTTCCAACAGAACATCGAGATCTTCTCCGATATACAGAATTGCGACGTTCTTGCGCTTCTGTTCGTTGAGAAGATTATAAATCGTATAGGAAGAATTTATATCAAGACCGCGCACCGCATATGCCGTGATAATGAGTTTTGGACTCAGGTTAATCTCCCGGCCGAGGATAACTTTCTGGATATTACCTCCGGACAGCTTACGGACAGGATGATCGATTCCCGGAGTACTAATCTCCAACTCACGAACGATGCGTTCGGCTTTCTCCTTCGCCTTCGACGTCTGAAGGAAGGGACCCGGAAGAAAGGCGTAATCCTTGAGAAGAATGTTTTCGGTAATATCCATGGAGGCACAAAGGCCCATGCCGAGGCGATCTTCGGGAATGAAACTCATCGACACACCGCGGCGGATGATCTCACGCGGAGATTTCCCTGAAATCTCGGTGCCCTCAAAGAATATCTTACCCGTCTCGCACGGAAGGATTCCGGCAATTGCCTCACATAATTCCTTCTGTCCGCTTCCGGCAAGTCCCGCAACGCCGAGGATCTCTCCGTTCGCCAGAGAAAAGCTTATATTGGAGAGTTTCCTGTATCCGTTCTCGTCGCGTACACTCAGCTGGTCAACGGTCAGGCATTCCTTACGATCCACCGGTGGATCCGGACGGTCGATCGATAAGTCCACCTTGCGACCCACCATTTTCTCTACGAGTTCATAGGCATCGATCGAATCGATATCAAAGGTATCGATGCTCTTGCCTTTACGAAGCACGGTTACCCGATCACATAGATCCATCACTTCATTGAGTTTGTGACTGATAAACACGATCGAACATCCATCATCGCGCATCTTACGAAGAACACGGAACAGTCGTCTGATCTCCTGCGGTGTCAAGACGGCCGTCGGCTCGTCCAGGACGAGAATCTCCGCGCCGCGGTAAAGAACCTTCAGTATCTCAACTGTCTGTTTCTCGCTCACGGACAGTTGGTTGGTCAACTGTTCCGGTCGAATTTCCATGCCGTATTTTTCAGAAAATGTGCGTATTGCTTCTGATTCCTTCTTGCGGTGCGTAAGAAAACCTCTTGAGCCGCCGGAGATATTCTCCGCTGCGGTAAGAGCGTCAGCCAACTTAAAATGCTGATGCACCATGCCTATGCCACACGCGATAGAATCCTTGGGAGAAAGAAACACCTTCTCCTTACCGTATACCTCGATTATCCCCTGATCCGGGCGATAGATTCCGGAAAGAATGTTCATCAGTGTGCTCTTGCCGGATCCGTTCTCACCGAGAAGTGCGTGAATTTCACCTCTGCGCACTTCAAAATGAATGTCATCATTGGCGACAACTGATCCGAATGTCTTACTGATGCCCTTCATGGAAATCGCAATGTCCGTCTTGTCCATCGTTTTCTCTCGCATGTCTTTCCCTTCTTCTAAGAACCGGAATATCGGGCGGCATTCGTCTCATTTGTCCGAATGCCGCCCGACCTTTCTTTTGTCCGAATATTAGGACTGCGGAATCTCTCCGATAACACCTTCAACAAACCAGCTCATCGACATCTGATCTGCGTAGCTGATGCTCTCGCCGGATTTCACCTTCTCTTCACCGTTCTGATCATTGATCGGACCGGCAAAAACAAATGCGTTACCCTGCTCAGTGACGTCAGCCTTGACGGCCTCAACGGCAGCCTTCGCCTCTTCGGGAACAAGACTGGAAAGAGCGTCAAGCTTGACTGCGCCTTCCTTCATACCGCCCCAGTAATTCTCTACCTTCCACTGTCCGTCCATAACCTGACCGATCTTGTAGGTGTAGTATGTGCCCCAGTTCCAAAGCGGAGCCGTAAGATAAGCTTTCGGTGCTCCGGCATAGGTAAGGTCATATCCGATCGCGAGTGCTCCGGCCTGCTCCGCGGCGGTAATCGCAGCGGGAGAGTCCTGGTGCTGGGCCATAATATCAACTCCGGTCGACAATAAGGATTCAGCGGCCGCTTTCTCCTTATCCATATCAAACCATGTGTTGGTCCAAACAACCGAAACCGTAGCTTCCGGGTTTACGGATCTTGCGCCGAGGGTATACGCGTTGATACCGCGGATGACTTCGGGAATCGGGAAAGCGGCAACGTAGCCGAGTTTGTTGGATTCTGTCGTAAGTCCTGCAACTACGCCGGCAAGGTAACGTGCGGTCTCAATCTGTCCAAAGTAAGCATCCATGTTCTTATCATTGGTCATATAACCCGAGCAATGGCAGAACTTGACGTCCGGATACTTCTCTGCGGCAGCTGCCGTAGGCTCCATGTATCCATAGCTTGTCGTGAAGATCAAGGTACAACCCTCGCCGACAAGATTATCAATCGCTGTCGTAGTCGCCTGAGCGTCCGCGTCATTGATGTTCTCGAGTTCCATGACCTGAATCTTGTCACCATATGCCGCAACCGCCTGTGCGATGCCCTCGGCATGCGCCTGCGAGTAGCCGCCGTCGTCCTTCGGCGAAATGTACAGCACACCTACTTTGAGAACCTCAGCTGCAGAAGCCGATGTCTGCGTCCCCGAAGTGGCGCATCCCGCGAGAGCCGCCACACTGGCGATCATCAACACGGAAAGGATCATTGCAAGAATCTTCTTCATTTTCTTCCTCCTTCAATTGTCATGCTTCTTCGTCCGCAAAATGAATCATGGATTCCTTCTCGGACATGGATGATACTATGGCCAGGGATTCAACCCGTATGCCCATGTTTCGGATCAGGGCTCCTCCGTCCTGGAAGCCCTTCTCAATTACAATTCCCGCTCCGGCAACCTTCGCGCCGGCCTGACCGGCAATCTCCAGCAAGCCCAGGAGTGCTCTGCCCCGCGCGAGGAAATCATCAATTAACAGAACAGTATCGTCTGCGTCAAGGTATCGCCGGCTGATGCGGATAATGTACTCTCCGCCTCGTGTAAATGAATGTACAGATGCCTGATAGGTATCCGCGTCCAAATTCCTGGACTCCGTCTTCTTGGCAAATACGACCGGTACACCGAGATATAAAGCGGTAAACAACGCCGGTGCAATTCCTGAACTCTCGAGGGTAACGACCTTGGTAATTCCAAGTCCGGAAAAAAGCGTCGCAAACGTCTCTCCGATCTCCTTCATTAGCTCCGGATTGATCTGATGGTTGAGAAATTGGTCAACTTTCAATATCTCCGTCCCGATCACTCTGCCTTCGGAGCGGATCATATTTTTCAGACTGTCCATGAGGACCTCGCTTCATCGGAAAAATTCCGTTGTTATTCGGGAAAAACACATCGTTATTATAAGACAAGTTTCCAATAGAAGGAACCATCAACCTGTTTCTTTTCACAAAAAACCTCTTAAATATTTCCGCCCGGCATTTCTATGTGTTTCCGAGACGAAAGCCCTCGATAACCTCATTCTCCATCGTCGGTATATCTAGCAGTCGAATCATTCGACCTTCCACCTTAATGAGTCCGTCATCTTCCATAGCAATCAACTCTCGCGAAAACGACGGTCTCGGCATAGCGAGCAGTTTTGCGACGACCTCCTTGGATACCGGTAGGGTAACCTTGTTCTCGGAAGGATTTCCGGGGTGTTGACGCCCGCGGAGATCTAAGAGATAGAACGCGATCTTGTGTCGAAGACTCTTCTGTGAAAGAAGAGCGATTCTGCTGTTCTGTGCGGAAACCCTGTCCGAAAGTATTTGAAGAAAATTATTAAGAACGACAGGACTTCGATCCAGAAGCGATCGCAAGGTCTCTTTCCCGATAAAGAGGACTTCCGACTGCGTCATCGCTTCAATCGTAAAGGTGAAGACATTCGAGTTACCGAATATCAAATCCTCGCCGAAGAAATCTCCGGGTCCTAACAGTGCAATGGTCGTAAAATCTCCGCTTGATGTGTACTTTTGCAAGGCCACCTGTCCCTGTTCGATGACCCCGATACTCGTGCAGACATCACCTTCTGCCGCGAGAATCTCCCCCTTGTTGTAGGACTTCGCCTTGGTCAGCGAGCAATAGTTCTGAAAAGTCGAACGATCGAGTCCGGCAAATAGAAGGGTTCTGGCTAAAGCGTCACAAGGTTTTATCATATGTCACGTCCTCAATTCTTTTCCGTCGGTTTGCTGAGGCATTCCTCCGGATATATCGTTTGTTCTTGTAAGACTGATTCCCGATCTCTACTCGTCGCGATAACAAACACAGCCGCCGATGATCGTCATGCGAAGCTTCAGGTTCTCTTCCGTTATCAGGAGATCCGCGCGATTGCCTTCGCGAATTCCACCGATACAATCTTTGTCACCGATCACGCGAGCGGGATTCATGGAGCCGGCCCGGATAATTTGTTCCAAAGGAATCCCGTAATCACGAAGATTCCGCATAGCCGGGAGGAGCGTAGTTACGGATCCTGCAAGACCTCCGGCAGGTCCGATTGTTCTCCCCTTCTTCACCCGAATTGTCTGTCCGCCAAGATCAAATATTCCGTCTCCCCGTCCCGTCGCCCGCATCGCATCGCTGACGATTACGGCACGGTCGCCGAGAATCTGAAACACAATGCGCAAGACGGCCGGATGAATATGAATACCATCACAAATCAATTCCGCTGTAACAGAAGGAGAATCCAATACAGCACCAACCACCCCCGGCGATCGATGATTAAGTCCGGACATTGCGTTGAAAAGATGTGTCGCATGTGTTGCCCCCGCATGAAAAATCTCGGTACATTCCTCATAGCTTGCATCCGTATGGGAGACAGATAAGATCAGTTCATGCTTCAGTTCACGGCAGAATTCGATGGTCCCGTCAATCTCAGGAGCGATATCTATGATGCGAATCACATTCGTATAGTGGGACATAATCTCGCGAATCTCTTCAACGGAGGGCGCTCGGATCACGTCAATACGTTGAACTCCGACTCTGGTCGGCGCGGCATACGGTCCCTCAATGTGAGCGCCAAGGACTCTTGCGCCGCGTGAAGACGAACGCATAGAGTCGGCGATCCTGCTTATGGTACGAGCCAGATCCCCGGCATTCATCGCCATGGTTGTCGGCAGAAATGATGTAACGCCAACCGAAGCGAGGTAGTCCGCGATATGGGAAATCGCGTCCGGATGCTCGTCACAGATATCCCAACCGCCGGCACCGTGGATATGAAGGTCACAAAGTCCCGGCAGAACCATCCGGCCCGCGAGAGGCACGATTTCCTCGATCCCCGCGCGAATCGATCCGATCTCCCGGCGAAGATTCTGACCGATCCGGCATATCCGGTCATTCTCTATAAGAATATCCGCCGTTTCCCACGTCCCGTCGGACAGGAAGATTTGTCCGCCCTCCAGCAGCCGGATCATGATTCATCTTCCCTGCGAAGAAGACGATAACCCTGTCGTGATCGGACAAGCTCAATGAAATCCTGGATTGTGTGAAGCGGTCGGTCACAAGCGATACCGCCGCCATGCATCGGATACATCGCATGCGCGTCCGATCCGGACAATTCGATCAATTGATGCTCACGCGCGTAAGCAAGTGCTTTGCGATTAAAGATCGGATTGGTATGGCTGGCGTTATAAACTTCAACAGCGTCGACAAGGTCCGGGTGCAGGCGCAACTTATCAATATAGAACGCCTGGCGGAACGGATGTGCATGTGTGATGAATCCGCCGTTTCTTCGAACTTCCGCCACATAATCCGCAAGGCTCCACGACAGAATATCCGGGTTACTTAAGAGAAATAGCTTGTCAAGTCCATACGTAAGGAAATCGCACCGACCGTCCCCGTACTCCCACGCGAAAAAAACCGACAGACCAATACGTTCGCCTTCCCGTTTCGCGTTCTCATACCCTTGCATGAACATCTCCACCCGATCGCCCCAAGGCAAACGCCGGGAGACCGTCGTGTTACCGTTAAAAAAATGATTTGTAACAATGATTCCGTCGTAGCCGGCCGCCTTATAGGCGCGCGCCATCCCCACACCGGAATCCGCCGCGCATGCGCTGCCTTCTCTCGTATGAAGATGTGTCTCGTAGAGAAACTCCGTCTTCGTATCCGCCAAATGATTCACCTGCCTTTACTTGTTACCATTGTGTGTCGAAAACAGTGGATCAGTCAATAACCTTATGTCGGTACCACTTGTCACCTCGAAACCGCAATGTGAATATAAGACCTCGAACGCCCCATTCCAGGTTCATCGCAAGCCAGATACCCAGAATACCGATATGAAGTACGACACCCAGAAGATAACCGAGCACGACGCGGAACAGCCACATCGACAACATCGACATAATCGACGTATAACGGGAGTCTCCGCCGGCCCGCAGAACCGCCGGCATCAGGAAACTCGCCGCCCAGAAAAGAACCTGAGCCGAGGCATTGACGACGAGAATCAGAACGATATCCCCGACAATCTCCTCCGGCGGCGAGAAAAGTATCAGAATCTGGCGGACAAACGGAAGAATCAGCAAGGCTGCAGCCGCCAGAGACAACGTAACCGTTACGAAGAAAGACCGCGTCACACGGCGCGCCTGCTCGACGTCCTTTCTTCCAGCACACTGTCCGACAACCGTGATCGCTGTGTAACTGATCGAGTTTGCCGGCACCTGGATCAACGCGGTGATCGATGCGCAGATCGCATTGGTAGCCATGGCGTTGGTTCCCATGCCGATGATGAAATTCTGGGTCAGGAGTTTCCCGCCGTTAAAAAACATCTGCTCCGCCGCAAACGGCATACCAATCAGGAAGATGCGTCGAAGCATGGACCAGTCGATACGAAAAAGGTCACGAATTTCAAAAGAAAAGGACGTATTCCGACGAACTAGGAACAGGATGGAGAGAGCGCCCGCAAGATATCTCGATATCAAAAGAGCGATGACCATGCCGATGATTCCAAGACCAAATCCTCGGATAAGAATCAGATTGAGTATTACATAAGTGAGATTCATCGTGACCATGAGAACAAGAGAGGAACGCGTCTCCCCAAGGCCGCGAAGAGCTCCGCATACAGCTTCCATGACCGCGATTCCCACAAACGATGCGCAGCTTCCGATCAGGTATAGACGACCATTCTCCAGAACCGCCGGTTCTGCCGATCCGAACAAGAAGGAAAGCACGGGGCCGTTGAACACAAGGACGGATATGCCGATGACAGCTGCCATGGAAAAGACTCCCGAGATCGATGAGGCAACCGCCTTCGGGATCATCCCCATATCGCCGCGTCCTTTGTATTGTGCGACAACGATGGTTCCGCCCGTCGATATAGCGATAAATACATTGACGAGAAAAATATTCAAGGAGTCAACCATATTGACGGCACTGACGGCAGCCACGCCCGATGAACTGATCATCGCCGTATTCAGCATATTCATCGTATTCAGGAATGCCTGATCAATCAGAAGCGGCAAAAAAATCGCCAGGATCTGGCGGTAATCGAGAGTACTACCCGAGAAGTGTCGTGTGAGAAACACATCCCCGATCGATGTGGCTTTCCGTAATTTTTCGCGAAAAATTCCCTTGCTCATTCTTTTATTCTATCATTCAATCGACGTCATTTTCACGCGATGAGTCAAAATTGCGCTCTGCCGGATGGGATGACGATAACCATGCCCGAAAAATATCAGACAATTTTTACATCGTTCCCAGAGTTCCCGTGAAAAGGGCCGGTTGCGGTGCTATAATGATTTTGTCAAAAACTTTTTTCTATGTGCGTAGTACCCATGTCACAAATTTGCGAAGATTATTATGTATCGCGAGGTATCAAAATGCCGATATTAGCATCGTTTATTGTCCCTCACCCTCCGCTTATTATCCCGGAGATCGGAGGCGGCGAGGAGCTGCAGATTCAGAATACCGTCAACGCATATCATACGATCGCTAAGCAGATCGCGGAGCTTAAACCGCAGACAATCATTGTTATATCACCTCATGGAGTTATGTATTCAGATTTTTTCCATATCTCGCCCGGTCCGGGAGGTCGCGGTGACATGTCACGTTTTCGCGCGCCGCAAGTTGTCATGCGCAAGAAGTATGACTCTTCTCTGATTTATGCGATCGCGGAAGCTGCGAAGAAGAAAGACATTCCGTCCGGTGTTGTCGGACAGAAGGACAATTCGATCGATCACGGCACGCTGATCCCCCTGTATTTTGTCGATCAGTATTACACAGATTATGAACTGGTTCGTATCTCCATATCCGGTTTGTCACTACAGGAGCATTATCGGTTCGGGGAGTGTGTCGGCAATGCCGCGAACCTCATGAATCGCAATGTTGTCATCATCGCGAGCGGGGATTTGTCCCATAAACTCGGCGTTGTAAGTCCGTACGGCTTTGCGGAAGAAGGACCTGTTTTTGATCGCCAGATCACCAAAGCGATGGCCGGCGCGAACTTCATGAACTTCCTAACCTTTGATCCGGAGTTTACGGAGCGCGCTTCCGAATGCGGACTTCGCTCCTTCATTATTATGGCCGGCGCTTTGGATGGACTTACCGTGAAGAGCAACCTGCTCTCTTACGAGGGACCGTTTGGCATCGGATATGCGGTATGTGCCTTCGATCCGCAGAGCCATGATGAGAACCGGCACTTCGGGGTGAGGCTTTCGGCGCAACGCGACAAGTACCTTAAGAACGTTCGGGAAGGCGAAGATCTCTATGTCCAACTGGCAAGAATTGCCCTGGAGACCTATGTCCGGACACAGGAGCGCATGCCTGCTCCCTTCGATCTGCCGGAAGAACTTCTGGAGAAACAAGCCGGCGTATTTGTATCCATTAAGAAGGACGGCCGCTTACGGGGCTGTATTGGTACGATTGAGCCGCAGACCACCTGTATCGCGGAGGAGATAATCCGTAATGCGATCAGTTCGGGGACGAAGGATCCACGATTTGATTGCATTTCCGATCAGGAACTTAAGCATTTGGAATATAGTGTCGACGTTCTCGGCACGCCGGAGAAGATTGCGGATAAGAGTACACTCGATCCCAAACGTTATGGCGTGATCGTCCGGAGCGAATTGCGCCAAGGCATACTCCTTCCGAATTTGGAAGGTGTAGACACAGTGGATCGACAGATCGAGATCGTCCTGCAGAAGGCCGGAATTCGTCCGGGCACGCCCTATGACTTGGAACGTTTCGAGGTGATCCGTCACAAATGACATGCTCTGTCAAAGATGAATCCACTTCCCCACATTGTCCGATTTGTCCGCATCGATGTGCGCCGGCGGAAGGTGAACGCGGCATCTGTGGCGCACGTGTTCGTCGTGGTGACAGTATCCTTTCCGAGAGCTACGGGTATATCACATCGCTTGCGCTCGATCCGATCGAGAAGAAACCTCTGGCGCGTTATTATCCCGGATCCATGATCCTTTCCGCCGGAAGTTACGGTTGCAATCTGTTCTGTTCCTTCTGCCAGAACGCGTCGATTTCTCGCGGTACGCTACACTCGACACATGCCGAATACATTTCTCCGGAAGACCTCGTCGCGCGCGCGATCGAGACAAAGAAAGCCGGCGGAATCGGAATTGCCTTCACCTATAACGAACCGCTGGTTGGGTACGAATACGTTCTGGATACATCGATTCTCGCGAAGAAATCCGGTCTCAAAACTGTCTTGGTAACGAACGGTTATATCAACGAAGAGCCGTTGCGCGTCCTGTTGCCATATATCGACGCGATGAATATCGATCTCAAAGCTCCCGACGACACAAGGTACAGAAGTCTCGGCGGACATCTTGCTCCGGTACTGTCTGCCATAGAGAATGCGAGCCGATGCTGTCATGTGGAGGTGACAAGTCTCATCGTTCCGGGACTCAATGATACGCAGGATGCAATGCGTCAAACAGCAACGCACATTGCCCGCATCGACAGAAATATCCCGCTTCATGTCTCGCGATTTTTCCCTCGATATCACATGTCCGACACGGCAGCCACATCGGTGGAAACGATACGTATGCTGCAGACAGTTGCCATGGAACAGCTGAGCTATGTGTACACGGGCAATCTGTAAATCTCTCACATCGTTATGAATCGAAAAACACGTCGTTTTTATGAAGGTTGGTAACACGGTGTGCCATCCTGATCACAATCGCTGATCAAGTACTTGATCAGAAAATGTGACATATTGCTGATGGCATCTTCCGCCTTCTCCTGTACTTCGATAATATTGGTTGTCCCCGGAAGGAAGTTCGCATACGACAGCGTCACCGGAGAAAAGGCGCTAATCGTGAAATTATGCGCGACTTCATCGTAATGGTAATGCTCCGTGTGCACTCCGGCTTCCCGAAGCTTTTCCGCGTATTTCCAGTTCTCTGCCTTCAAACAGTCTATCCCTGCAGAGATGATAATGGCGGGGGGCAATTGCGCAAGAATCGAATGATCGGCAAGAAGCGGAGAAACGTAAATATCAGACAACTGCTCAGGTTCGCAGTAACAATCCTCGAACATTTGCATGATCGGAGGAGGAATGCTGCCTAAGGGTGAATCCCGGTGTCCGATATCTGAGCGGAAATCCACTGTCGGATAATCCAGAATCTGACACTTCAGCGTGAACTCGCGGCGTTCGGACGCAAGAATCGTCAACACTGTCGCGAGATTCGCCCCGGCACTATGCCCGCATACAGCCATTCGATTAGGATCGATTCCATATTTCTTCGCATTGCGGTGAACCGCCTCGATCAGCGCATAGCAGTCTTCGAGGCCTGTCGGATAAGGGTGCTCCGGTGCCAGTCGGTAATCACCCGAAATGACGACAATACCAAGCCTCTCGCAAAGTTCGCGGCAGAAAACATCGTCCATTTCCGGTAAACCGAAGACGAAACCGCCGCCGTGAAAATCAAAAAGAACCGGCATATCCGGTCGCAGGATCGCCGGTTTGTATAAGAGCGCACGAACACGTCCGGTACGTGTAGGGATGATAATCTTCTTCCCGTACAAAAGTATGCTCTCGTATTTCCTGTCTTCTTTTCTGATTCTCTTGATCAGGAGCCGATAAGGAAGTGGAATCTCTTTCATATGGACCCCTTTCTGTCTTCTTAACGATTATAGCATTGTCTTACTTCAACGTATATCTTTCCGAAATGTAGCGATGGTTCACAAAAAATCGAAACAATAAAACGTTTTTCTCCTATTTTTTGCCGAATCGTTTCAAGTATAATAGGAACAGAAAACGTTTCGCCGCAAGGCAGAGTCGCCGCCTATCCTGACGGCAAATTCAATCCGGGGGGACATATCATGAATCGAATGTCTAAGTGTATCACTCTTCTCACCGCTATTTTCATGCTCTTCGGAATCCTGTCGTTCTCTGTTACGGCAGCCGGTTATTCCGAATCCGTACTGACCGGACGGGACAATGTCAAACGCCCGTCGGAAGCCGGCGCACTGCAGGTCGTCGAAATCGACGGACAAATGACGCTGGCCGATCAGAACGGCGAGAAGATTCAACTTCGCGGCATGAGCACACACGGTCTTCAATGGTTTGGAGAAATCGTCAACGAGAACGCCTTCGCGACGCTTTCAAAAGATTGGGAGTGCAATGTCATTCGCTTGGCGCTGTACGTCGGCGAATCAGGTTACGCGACGGATCCGGCACTCAAGGATCTAGTCTATCGGGGCATCGAGCTCGCCTTCAAGTATGACATGTATGTAATGGTGGACTGGCACGTCCTTGCTCCCGGCGATCCGAATGATCCGGTGTATGCCGGAGCCTATGATTTCTTCGACGAGATCTCGGAAGCGTACAAAGATCATCCGCAGAGTTATCAGATTCTCTATGAGATCTGCAATGAGCCGAGCCCGAACAATAATGGCGGCGACGGCCTGACCAATGATGCCGCCGGCTGGCAGAAGGTCAAGAGCTATGCGGAACCGATTGTCTCTATGCTTCGCGAGAAATGCGACAACGTCATCATCGTCGGCAGCCCGAACTGGAGTCAGCGACCGGACTTGGCCGCCGATGACCCGATCGACGCGAAGAATATCGTCTACGCCGTACACTTCTATTCCGGTACCCATTTCGCTTCGGATAACAGTTCGGACCGCGGGAACGTAATGTCGAATGCCCGCTACGCGCTGGAGAACGGTGTCGCAATCTTCATCTCCGAGTGGGGCACGAGCGAAGCTTCCGGCAACAACGGTCCGTTCCTCGACAAAGCGGATGTTTGGCTGGATTTCTGCAATACGAATAATGTCAGTTGGTGTAACTGGTCTCTGACGAATAAGAATGAGACCTCCGGTTGTTTCATCCCCTATATCATGGGTGTTTCAGAAGCTACCTCACTGGATCCCGGAGAGGATCAGGTCTGGGCCCCGGAGGAGATGAGCGTTACCGGTGAATATGTCCGGGCGCGCATTAAGGGCATTGAGTATGTGCCGATCGACCGTTCCGCCGAGGGAGCTTTCTCGGAGACAATCTGGACATTCGACGACGGTACGACGCAGGGTTTTATCGTGAATAAGGACAGTCCGATCAAGAGTGTCGAACTTTCCGGTGACGGATCTCGCCTTGTCCTATCGAAAATGACGAAGAGCATCGATATCTCGGATACGAACTACTGGGCGAATGTCCGCATCTCTTCCGAGGAGTTCAATCCGGGGATCGATATCTTCGGAGCGGATACAATCAGCATCGATATTCTCGTCGCAGAACCTACGACGGTTTCGATCGCATGTGTACCGCAGAGTGACACAAATGGTTGGGCGAACCCGTCCGCAGCGGTTTTCGCGAAGCCGGAGAACTTTGTCCAGCAGGATGACGGCCTTTACCTTGCGACCGTCAAGATGACGGCAAAGGAAGCTCCGAATCTTTCGGTGATTGCGACCGATACCGAAGGAAGTCTTCTTTCCAACATGGTGCTTTTCGTCGGTGCGGAGAACGGTAAAGAAGTCATGCTCGACAACATTACTATTTCCAGTGCCGGTGCCTCCGCCCTGCCGCCGCTCGAGCACGCTGACCTCGGTACGGCGATGCTTCCGGCTGATTTCGAGGACGGAACGCGCCAGGGTTTCGATTGGAGTGTTGATTCCGGTACGAAGACCAATCTGACGATCGAACCGGCCAACGGATCAAATGCACTCTCCTTTGCCTTCGCGTATCCGGATGTCAAGCCTACAGATAACTGGGCATCCGCTCCCCGTCTGGATCTCTGGTTGGATCCGATGACGCGTGGCGACAAGGATTATGTTGTATTCGATTTGTATATTGCGCCGACAAGAGCGACGACGGGAACGATTGCGATCTCCGGAGCTTTCCAGCCGCCGGAAGAGAGTTACTGGGCTCAGATTCCGGACTCCTACAATATCGAGTTGGCGGAATTGGACAAGGCGGACAAGACAGACGATGGTCTGTACCATTTCGTTGTATCTCTGAAAGTACGTGACGTTGAGAACATCACCGATGATACAGTTCTTCGCAATATGCTGTTCATCTTCGCAGATATCGAGAGTGATTTCAATGGTCGTATGTATGTGGATAACGTGAAGTTTGTAACCCAGGCTGAGCTCGACGAGATCGTCGGACCTGTTGTAACACCCGAGGAGACAGTTGCCGAGACAACAACAGCGGCGGAGACAACATCCCCGGCTGCTGTGACGGAAGAAAGCTCAACCGTTCCGGTGTTTGCGATCATTGCCGCAGTCGTTGGCGGAATCGCCATTATAGCGGTTCTGGTTGTCGTTCTGGTGATGCGTTCCAGAAAATCAGCACCTAAGAAGGAAACGAAATAAGCACCCGGATCTACCCTATTGATTGATCGAAAACAGAGTGCTACACTGAAACGAACATACGTTCTTTCGTGTGGCACTCTTCTTTTTGGGGGTTATAAGATGAGTAAGCTGGATCGCCAGATCGGAATTCTTACAATTCTCCTGCGTCACAAGCGCGTGACCACGGGATATCTCGCGGAACGCTTTGACGTCTCCGTGCGCACCATCCAACGGGATCTTGATTCGATCGCGGTCGCGGGCATTCCTTTGACGACACTTCAGGGACCTTCCGGCGGTGTGGAGATTATGGATGGATACTCGATCGAGCGATCCGTGTTTACCGTGGACGAGATTGAGACACTTCTGTCGGCTTTGCGTGGCACGGATTCGATCCTTACGGAGTCCTATACTGAGAGATTGATGGAGAAGCTCTCCGAACAGGGTGTGGACAAATCGTTTCCGACAGCCTTCGAGATTGATTTGGGTGACAGACACGCGGGAACGCTGATCGAGAAGATCCGTGAGATAAGGAAGGCAATCGCGAACCACCAATGCGTTTCCTTCACCTATAGCGCCGAGAGCGGCGATACAGAGCGCATTGTTGAGCCTTGTCGCCTCTTGTTTCGTTAGGGGAACTGGTATCTCTTTGCTTTTTGCCGTTTACGCGGGGATTATCGATTGTTTAAGTTACAGCGGCTCTGGTCATTGAACGTGACGGACTGCCTATACACGCCACGTGCGGAAGATCATCTGCCCCAGGACTGGGATGAATGCTTTATCGGAGACATTGATCTGGTTGCGGTATTCGATCCATGTGTTCGTTATCGATTGATTGAGGAGTATGATCCTTCAATGCTGGAGCAGACCACAGACGGACGATTTCAGTTCAGGTTCCGCTTCGCATTCACCGACCATCTCGTGTCCTGGCTTTTAAGCTTCGGCTCACATGTCGAGATCGTTGCGCCCGACGAGATACGTCACCGGGTTGTCGATGAGGCAAATTCTCTGATCGCGAGGAATAACCACGACAGACAGTTGTCGTAATCGACCCACTACAATGAATCTATCAAGTATATCGGAGGTGTCTATGATAGAGTCAAGGTGTGGAGTTTTGTGTTCTGCGTGTACCTACCGCGAATCAACCGGTTGTGTCGGCTGTGTCACGATGGCTAAGCCTTTCTGGGGTGAGTGCCTGGTGAAGACTTGCTGTGAGGGCAAGGGTCTCTCGCATTGCGGGGAGTGTTCCTCCTTCCCATGTGATGTACTGACGGGTTATGCGTATGAGAAGGAACATGGGGACGACGGGAAGAGAATTGCGCAGTGCGTTTGCTGGAAGGAAGGGAAATAGCATGGAGACTGGCACTTATGAAGAATTATCCAAGGAGTGGCGCGACAAATCGAATCTCTTACTGAAGAAGGCCGGTGTTGTGTCTCTGGCTTCGATCGATCCGGAAGGCTATCCCCGCGTCTGTGTATTGTCCTGTCTCAAGCCGGAAGATATCGGGACGATTATTGTCTCGACCGGTACCAAGGGCGTGAAGACCGCGCATTTCCGAGAGAATACGAAGGCAAGCGCATGTTTTCATGACGAGAGAGACAGCGTGACGCTTGTTGGAGAGGTCGAGTTCGTAACGGACCCCCAAATCAAGAAGGACGTTTTCCTGGATTGGATGTACGATCATTTCACAGGGGTCGATGACCCGAACTATTGCGTCATCGCCTTCCATCCGAAGCTTGCGACGATCTGGATCGAGGGACATTTCGGCACATATACCGTCTGAGAATGCTCGATTGAACGGTTTTTGATACTCGTCAGGCGATATATTTATATAAATCTGGGCTGTCTCATTCGACTTGGTAACAAGTCGGAAGTGGCAGCTCTTTTTACACATCTTCTCCCGAGTCAATCATATAATCGATAATATCATGAAGCTTTGTTTCAATGGGTTGGAAAGCATATCCGAGAGATTTCGCGACACCCGTATCGAGACAATACTCGACCGGGATGTCGTAAGGAGACGCCTCGCCTTCGGCAGAGAAGACCGGTTCGATACCGGTTCTTTTCGTAACAAAGGAACAAATCCCATCGATGGATAGAACACCTTTACATGCCGCATTGACGGGACCTACATAGGACTTCTTCGCGAGAAACGCCAGAAAGTTCCCAGCCTCTCCGGAGTCAATGAAGCTACCCGATGTGCCGGGATTCGCACAAGCAATCGACTGGTGACGCATCACATGCTCGATATAGAAACGCAGTCGGCCCGTATAGTCATCTTCACCGATGACATAGGGAAAGCGTACCCAAACCGCACGCGTCTCCTGGAATTCCCGGCACACGGCGGCCTCTGCTTGTCGCTTGCCCTCTGCATATGTTCCCCCCTTAAACCCGTCATGTTTGAATTATTCAGCCATACCTTCGGCCATCTTCTCGCCGGCAGGCGTCAGTTCGATTTGCTTCCCGTGGATATTAATCAGTCCGTCATCACGCATTCTTGCCAATTCACGGGATAAGCTGGTTCGCTGTATGCCGAAACGTTGTGCAAGTTCTTTCTTCGAAGACGGGAGCGTAATAATGCTTCCTCCTTGCGATTGCGCTTCCTTTGCAAGAAAACGAAGAACTTGATTGCGGATGGTGGTGTTCTCAACATAACGGATCCGGTCTCCGAGAATCATGACATGATCCGAAACGTATCGCAGATATTGACATAGAAAATCCAGGTTCTCCTCGAACATTCGCAGAAGCCGGTCTTTACGGATCACGAGGACCTCTGATTCCGTCCGGGATGTAACCGTCATCGGATATCGTGCGGTAGTCGAGAATAAGAGGTTCCCGCCGAGAAGGTCATCCGCTCGAAAAACTGCGACGGTAGATATGCCGCCCAACTCATCGGTTCGCTCGATGACGATGACGCCGCCGAGAATAAGTTCAAGGCTCTCGCATGTCTCTCCGACAAAATGCACGACCTCTCCCCGACCGAATCTTCGCACGGAAAAACTACCATCCACAAAATACTTGTGGATATGGTTCTCATCGAAAGACTGTAGGAAGGTGACATCCGGAGGAAATTGTCCATTTCGTGTCATAAAAAACCTCGAGGATCCAAGGCAAGTGTTACATTGGTAACACTCTTTGAACCTATCCTACCACTACTATGGAAGAAAAACACAAATGAGGGGGATCAACATGGATATTTTCACACTCGTTTTTCTAGTCATAGCCGTGGTGCTGGCGATCGTTTCTTTCGTGAAGGATCGAAAAAAGACACTGTCAGCCGTGAAGAAATCGCGCAAAATGATGGGCAGCATGCTGTCAGAGATTATCGCAATCATCTTTCTTATCGGTCTGATTCTGGCATTCCTTCCACCTGAATTGATCCGCGAGTTCCTCGGATCTTCGAACACCTTACTCTCGACCCTGTTGGCTGCTCTTGCCGGAAGCATCACATTGATCCCTGCCTTCGTCGCCTTCCCCTTGATCGGTTCTCTTGTCGATGCCGGAGCGAGTATCGTCCCGGCAGTTGCCTTCCTCACAACTTTGACTATGGTGGGCATCGTGACCTTCCCTCTCGAAAAGAAAGAGTTCGGGACACGTTTCGCTTTGGTGAGGAATCTATCAAGTCTCTTTTTCGCGATTGTTATCGCATTAGCCATGGGGGTGATTCTATGAGCGAGAATAAAGGTAACATCATGTCCTTTCTGAAAAAACACAAACTTCTTCTCATCGTCATTCTCGTCTATCTGATACTTTTTCTTGTGGCACCGGATAAAGCCCGGGAAGCCTTCTCGGGTAGTCTCTACTATCTGGTTGAAATGCTTCAGGTCTTACCGATTATTTTCCTCCTTACCATTGTCATTGAAGCTCTCGTCCCCAAGGAAATAATCGTCAAAGGCTTAGGCGGGAAGTCCGGAATTCGCGGTTACGCTCTCGCACTACTCCTTGGAAGCATCTCGGCAGGGCCGGTATACGCGGCCTTCCCGCTGACGAAAATGCTACATCAGAAAGGTGCGAGTGTTGCGAATGTCGTGGTCATACTAAGTGCCTGGGCAGTGATCAAGATTCCGATGCTCGCAAACGAGGCGAAGTTTCTCGGTGTGAATTTCATGATCCTGCGATGGATACTCACGGTAATCTCCATCTTTCTGATGGCATTTCTCATGGGAAAAATCATCCGTCCTTCAGATCTTCCTTCCAATCAAGAGCAGCCAGCGCTACGCATTGATCGCAACGCCTGTATCGGCTGCGGAATTTGCATGGAGGGAACATTGGGTATGATTGAGATCATAGATCACAAGGCAATTATGAAACGACAGCCCAAAGGACCCGATGAGGTCAAATTACTGCAACAGTCGTCCGATAGATGTCCGGTTCATGCGATACATCTTCCGGAGATTTCCTCAAACAGAGTACAAAAAAACGAGAAACCTGATCAATCAATAGAAGTATTATAAACTTATCGCCTCGTTGTATTTCCAACAAATGAGAATCGATTCAAATGATATACTGAATGTATAGAAAACCAATAGTACTTCATTGCCACGAATTATATGGGAGGTTACACCATGATTGAACAAGTATTCCACTTCTCAACCGATAACAACAAAGCTGTCGAGAGGATTCTACTCGACGAGAATATCCAGTATATTCACATGGTCTTTAACAAAGAAGAAGGCTTGCCGGAGCATTTTTCAAATTCCAATGTCTATATGACGGTTGTTCGCGGACGCCTTTCCATCACGTTGAATGATCAGGAGCTTCACGAGTATGAACGAGGTACTTTGCTGAAGATACCCGTGCAAACGAAGATGAATGTACGCAATCTGCACGATGACACACTCGAATTAATTATTGTGAAGTCACCGGCACCGCAAGTCTAAAATTTCAAAACCAGGGTATGAATCACCCGTTAGCACTATTCTTCTCAATGATCGCGATCTGCGTTCACGGTTAAGAGATTGCTTCGGGTGATTTTTTCCTGTTTTTTTCGAATATGTAAATTTTTTATGAACGCTCTTGACTGTTATTTTCTATTTTATACAATGTAATTAGCACTCGAGTTATCACAGTGCTAATGCCTGGCATGAGACAGAAAGGAGTGATACACATGGCAGGATTGGTTCCATTTAATCGAAGAAATAACAGTATGGCACGTAAGAACGAAGGATTCGACGACTTTTACAACATGTTGGACGACTTCTTCCATGACAGCTGGTTACCCGGCAGAAATCTCCTGAACGATACTTTCAAAATCGATATTCAGGAAAATGACAGCGAGTTTCTCATTGAAGCGGAGCTACCCGGAATCCGTAAAGAGGAAATTGAACTCAACATGGATGACGAGAACCTTTGCATCTCCGTACAAAGAACCGAAGACATTAACAAGGATGGCAAGAATTACATTCATAGAGAAAGACGTGAAGGTTGTATGAGCAGGCGTCTCCACCTGGCCGGGGCCAAGATGGATGATATCAAGGCAAAGCTGGATAATGGTGTTCTGACTATCAACGTTCCAAAAGCAGAAAACGAAACAAATCGTCGCAGAATAGAAATTGATTAAGCTCGTTCTTTCCGGTGAAGTCCTACTTCATTACGATTTGATGATCGATTTTGAATAATGTCTTCCGATATTCTTCCAAGATGTTGCACCGCGTCGTATGATTGCGGTGCTTTTTTATTCTTCGATCATAATTGCCACCAACAAACTTTTCGCGCGTAAATCCAACTACACGCCAGCTTCTCGCATTGAAAAGAAATGATTCTGAATATATAATTGTAACGAACAACAAATTTCCCATGACGAATATTTTTACATGACATCACGCTGCGTGGTCTTCTCTGACGGGGGAATCGAGAATGTTTATTTGTGACATCAGTGTTCTGAACCGCTTTGGCAAACAATTCCTGGACGAGTCTCTGCAACCGATCGGTGTGGATTGGCGCGAGCTCGTAACACTTATGGTAATTGAACAGATACCCGGGATCGCGCAAACAAGGCTGATTCCATTTCTTCAGACAGACAAGGCAAATGTGACCAAGCATTTGCAAAACATGGAGGATAAGGGACTCATTTCGCGCAAGACAAATCAGAATGATCGTCGTAATAAATCCTGTCATCTGACGAACAAGGGCCTGTGTCTTCTCCCGCGACTTCATGAAGCGATGTCGAACTGGGAAGACAACTGTCTTCTCGGACTAACGTCTGACGAACGTATCCTCTATGATTCTTTGAACCAGAAGATTATTCTGAACCTGATCCAAGTCTCTACAAAGCAAGAAAGAGGTGGCAAGGATGAGTAAGAAGGTTGTTGTGATCGGTGCGGGTATGGGCGGACTCTCTTCGGCGATCCGTCTGCAACATGCGGGCTATGACGTTGAGATTTATGAGCAGGAATCAATTCCCGGCGGAAAAATGCATCAGCTCAAGAAGGACGGACACACCTTTGACGTGGGACCGACGCTCGTGATGATGCCGGAGATCTATCGCGAGGTATTTACCCTTGCCGGCAGAGATCCGGACGATTATATCCCGATGACCAAGCTGGATCCGATGTATGAGGTCTATTTTAAGGCAGAGCCCTACCGCCACTATACCCTCTCCTCTGATCTTACCGAGCTGATGAAGCTCGTCGAGTCCAAAGGCCCCGAGAATGCATTAGGATTTCTCTCCTATATCCGGGAGATCTATGAGCGCTATCAGGTCGCTCTGGATTATTTCATTCGCAGGCCTTTCCGTAAACCTTCGGATTTCAACAATCCTTTCATGCTTCGTCAGGCACTGAAGCTGAAGACCTTCGACAGCGCCGACCATATGATGGCATCCTTTATCCCCGATAAGGACATCCAACAGATGTTGAGCTTCCAGACACTCTATATCGGTGTGTCGCCGCAGAAAGGTCCGTCGCTGTACAACATCATCCCAATGATCGAGCTTCTTTATGGTGTCTGGTTTATTAAGGGCGGCATGCATACGATGGCGACCGGTATGGCGAAGCTTTTCGAGGAACTGGGCGGTACAATTCACTATAATAGCCGTGTCGAGAAGATCCATACAAACGGCAAGCGCGTCGAGGGAATTCAGGTCGGCGGACAGATGATCGAATCCCCCTATGTCGTGTGTAACGCGGACTTTCCGTATGCGGTCAAGAATCTTCTCGAGGATCCGAAGGCGCGCGGCAAATATACGCCGGAGAAGATCGACGCGATGGATTATTCCTGCTCCTGCCTGGTGTTCTACTGGGGTGTCGACGGCACCTTCACGGAACTCGCCACCCATACATTCATCATTTCCGAGGATCTGACAGATAACCTGAACAGCATCTTCGACGGAAGACGAATAAAGGATCCTTCGATTTATCTCCATATTCCCTCACATTCGGATCCGGAGATGGCCCCCGAAGGAAAATCGAGTTTCTACCTTCTCATGCCCGTATCCGAAATTGTCACTTCAAAATACGAATGGAATGAGGAAGCCGTATCGGATTATCGCGGCAAAGCCCTCGCGACCTTGTCAAAGATTCCGGGACTTGAGGATCTGGAGCAGAAGATCTCGACAGAACTTGTCTTCACACCGAAGGATTTCGAGAGTCATTTCTCTGCGTATCGCGGTGCAACTTTCGGATTGCAGCCGACACTTCGACAGAGCAATCACCTTCGCCCGCAGGCAAAATCAATGTCCTGCGAAGGACTTTACTTCACCGGAAGCAGCACGCATCCCGGCGCCGGCGTCCCGATCGTTCTGGAGAGCGGTCGAATTTGCGCAGAAGAACTTCGCAGAGATGAACCCGAGGATGACTTTGTATGATCGATATTGGGGCAGTATATCCGGTGAGTGTGCCGATAACATTGGAAGACTCCTATGCGGACGCCATGAGCATCATGCGAGATCGCGCGACGAGCTTCTACCAGGCCTTTCACTATCTGCCGGAGGATCGATTCAAGGCAGTGGCCGCTGTATACGCGTTTTGCCGCTATGCGGATGATACCGTGGACGCAGCGACCGAATACGGGCTTGACGGTCTGACAAGTGACCAGCTCCTCGCGAAAAGCACCGCGATGCGTCATGCTCTCGAAGAACTCAACGCTCTTGACCGCTTCCTGGATCAGATGGCAGTAATCTCTGACCAACACAGCGAGAATTCGCCAGAGATTTTTCGAAGTTCCGAGGCGTGGAAACCGGCCTTTATGGATACCGTTCGCCATTTCTCGATTCCGATCGGATCTTTTCGCGCACAGATTCGCGGACAGAGAACAGATGCCGACTTCAAGGATTGCGAGACGGTCGCAGACCTGATCGAATATTCTCGGTTGGTCGCGGGATCGGTTGGAATGATGATGCTTCCAATTCTCGCGGCGGAAGATACGGACGTGAACGATCCGGCCCTTGTCACAGCTTGCGAGAATCTGGGTATCGGCATGCAGATTACGAATATTCTTCGGGACATCGGAGAAGATCTTCGTACGCGAAATCGAGTCTATCTGCCGGCGCGGCTTCTCACAAAGTACGGACTGGCGAGAATTGATCTTGAACGTGCTGTCCGCGAAGGAATTGCGGCGGCCTGGGACAACTCGAAACGCAAAGCATTCATTTCTTTGTGGGAAGAGTTATCGACTCTTGCGGACACATATTACCAAGATTACGAAGCTCAACTCAGAAGCTTCCACCCTGCTTCCCGTCTTCCGTTGGTCGCGGCTGCCAAAGCATATCACGCGATCGCGGATGCAGTGCGTGAGAATGCGTATGATTGCATTTCGAGAAGATGCTATACAACTTGCGAGAAACGCGAGGAGATGATTCTGGAAGCGCAGAGAATTGTCGGCAGTATTGGGTAGAGATTATGAACGACCGGACAATTATGTTATCTGTCCTGAGAGAGACGGAAAATGTTTTCCCTGAGAAGACATGAATATTGATCATTATCCGAAGGAAGTCCTTGGGAAGCACGAATCATTTCGACGAATCCGTTTTATTCCTCTCCATCGGTAATCCGCCGGAAGAATTCACCCTCGTGTCCGCCGGTCGCATAAATATAGTCGCGATCCGGATCGTTTTTTACCGAATAAACCAGATAGGTAAAGGTCCCGTTTGTCGCCTGACCGAGATATGCGTCACGATCCGCGATCGTATGATCCGTCTCCGTCATCCGGAAACTGACATCATCGATCGTGATGATCTCATTCTCCATACCGCTCACGGTTCCGATGACATGATTCTGCGTCGCCAAGAAGATCACGACAGCGGCAAGAACACATAATAGTATCGCGGTAACCGTGATAACAATCTTCATCCGAAATCGCATAGCGCGTATCTCCTCATCGTTTTCTGGCAAGCCGGAATCAACCGACGATCTCAATCCGGTTCCCTTCTGGGTCCATAACAACACTCTCATAATATCCATCGCCGGTCACACGGGGGAATCGATTAATCTCATATCCGTCATCTGAAAGACGTTTCGTCAACAGGTCTACTTCCTCCCGTGAGCCGACAGATACGGCAAAATGTATATATCCGCATTCCGTATCATTCATCGTCCTGTCTTGAAGATCCGGCCGAGACATGATCTCCAGACGGGTGTCTCCATCGGGAAAAGATAGAAAATATATCTCCAACCCTGTCGTCGGATTATAATACCGCGCATTCGATTTTGCAGAGAAGTACGTCTCGTAGAATTCTCTGATCTTCTCCAGATCCCGGACGAAGAGTGCCAGATGATCGATTCGCATTTCTCATCCTCCTACAGGTTTATCGGAAAGCCAGAAGAGCGATCACGAGGATACCTAGCGCGATGCGATACCAACCGAAAGGCTGGAAGTCATGCTTCTTGATGAACTGCATAAGCAATCGAACCACCAGAATCGACACGCCGAATGCGACGACACAACCGAGCAGCAGAACGAAGATTTCCGGCCCAGTGAATGCGAAACCATACTTCAGCATCTTGATCGCACTTAATCCGAACATGACGGGGACGGCGAGGAAGAAGGTAAACTCCGCGGCCGCGACGCGTGAAACGCCAATGATCAGAGCGCCAATGATGGTGGCGCCGGAACGTGACGTTCCCGGAATGATCGACAGCAACTGGAACAGACCGATGATCAGCGCCGTCTGAACCGAGATGTCCCCGATCGTCTTCGTCGTCGGCGTGCGTTTCTTATTCCAGCGTTCGACAAGAATAAAGGCTATACCGTACACGATCAGCGCCACGGCGATGACTACTGGCGTCTCAAAATGTGCGTCGATGTAATCATCAAACAATAACGTAACGACAGCGCCGGGAATGCATGCGATAACGACTTTGCCCCAGAGAGCGAGCGTCTTGCGATTCACCGTCGGTTTCGTCTTATCGGAAAACTGGAAGGGGAACATTTTCTTCCAGAAAATGACGACAACCGCAAGAATTGCGCCAAGTTGAATCACAACGAAAAACATCTCCTTGAAGGCCTCACTCATCGCCAGGGGGATGAAGCTGTCAAATAGAAGCATATGCCCGGTGCTCGAGATCGGAAGCCATTCGGTTACTCCCTCAATGATTCCGAGCAAGATGACCTTAAGAATTTCAAGAAACCCAATCTCCATGTCATTTATCTCCTTCGTATCTTGTGTATGTAATAATGTCCTTCGTCCATGATCGCAAAATTAGTCCCAATATGTCGAGTCACTATACGTAACAACGCACGATAGGATCTGACACGGTTCGTGTCATCGTCTTTTCGCCGGCAATAATAACAAAATTTTCATAAGAAACAACATGAAGAGCATCGCGGTCACATAGGGTTGCCGCGTCATTATGAAGAACATGATCACGATGACGGACGCAAGAACAGATGCAATCTTCATACCCTCAAGCGCTCGATCGATGTGCATTGCGAAAAGCACCGCCTGAATCACACCGAGAAATCCCAATCCCAGAATCCCTCCGTAGTAAACGGCCCGCATCACAGGCGTGATATCCGTGAGCGCCAGAAGAGACACTGTGATAACATGCCCACCTAACGGTTGCCCGTATAACGGAAGAAAGATAAGTAGGACAGCTATGATATCAAGTGACGCGAAAATCATCCTGCGCATACGCAAAAGATTCGACTGATTCTCCCGCGTAGCCAGAATCATCAATTCTTCTCCCGACAGCAGATCGTCGATCGTAACCTCGTAAAGTCTCGAAACACTCTTCAGAGAATCGATGTTCGGATAACCCTTGCCACTCTCCCATTTGGAGACAGCGGTGCGCGAGACAAACAGCGCCGCGGCCACTTGCTCTTGCGTCATTTCCTTCTTCTTCCTGAGTTCTATCAGTTTCTCATGAAATTCCATAGATTCCTTCGACGCTCCGAGGCTCTCCCTGCGTATTTCTCATTCGTTTGTGACAACAAAGAGAAAATGCGGCATATCGACACCCCGGTAATGTTTGACAAAACGTTTTCGGATATGCATGCCGTTGCGAATCGCACCGTCTCATCTATTCTAACCGATACTTTCAATTTCTGCTCGAATGAGTTGAGTCTTCATTTGAATCGATGCAATTTGAGATGAATAAAGGCTGTCACAAAACCTACTTTTGGGGGCTGCCCCTCCATCATATCAAGTTTTGGTACAGGATGACTAACGAATGATTATTCATCCTAAGAGTTGTCCGCAACGCCCGCAAATACGCTCTCCCGGATGCGTCTTCTCTCCGCAATTCCGGCAGAATCGTTGTTCGGGGTTTGTCTTCCCTCCGACCTTGGTCCCACATACGCGGCAAAATCGAAGACCCGGTTCCAATATAGCATGACAAACTTCACATTCTCCCGAGATAATCTCGTCCGGCCTCGGCAGATTCGGATCGGTTGTGATGTTTGACCCGGAATCTTCCGCATCTGAGGCCAAACGGCAAGCATCGGCAAGATGAGTCTTCCACGTGTCCAGACCTCGATGAATCACACGCGAAGCGAAGAGTCTTCTGATCGCACGTACAGCCGGAGTCCGGATCATCAGCATTCGTTCCTTCTCCCTGGTCTGGGATGCGAGTTCCGCGTCCGTCATCGTCAGAAGTTCACGCGAGAATCCCGTCGCTTCGAAGGCTCGGTTAAGAATATATGCAAATGTGTCGAACGATGTGCGCACGCGAAAAACATACGTAGCTGCCTGTTCGTCCGGAAATGCCAATTCGACAACCGCCGCTCGATCATCCGCTGCCGGAGCAACGACCCAGAGTGCGTTTTGCATGTTTCCCTCAGAATCGGGAGGCACTTCGAGTATTCCGACGTACGAATTGTTTTTTGCCTTGTTCTCCGTAATTACCGGGAATGTTTCCGACATTCGACTCGACTCTATCAATGCGAAAATCATCGCGAGAAGATTGCCGGATGCCTTGTGGATCTCCTGAATCGGCGCAGCAAGACCTTGAGGCATAAGGATCAATGCTTTTCGAAGATCCTCTTGAGTTATCTTGGGAAGAATTCTCCGAATCGATTCTTCGTTGGCATTCTGAAGATTATTCCTTGCGGTGGTAATCTCTTGAAACATCGGTTCGAGACTGCGTCCGAGCATGGTTACCCGTGCAGTCTCACCTGTGCGCAATCGCACAACAAGGGTCTGATCCAACGTCTGAATCTCGTCGACAAAGAGTAGCGGAAGTCTTCTAGCTCTCGTCGTGGGAGGAAAAAGATAGATCGCGTCCGGATAGACCATGATCTCGCCTTCACTCGATATCGTCTCGGATTCTCCCATGGAAGGAGCCGTTCTGCGGTCTAACGCCACGAAATCTATCCGGTTCTCGGTGAGTGTGAACTGTCCGTGAGACCTTATGATGCACTCCCCCGAACGAAGGAATGCTTCGAGTGTCCTGCGATAATACGCTTCAAGAAGAGCACGGTGAAACCATTCGCAAGAACGTCCCATTCGGGAGATTTCATAGACATCGCTATCCGTCGCGACTCGTACAGATTCACCGATATGAGAGATCATTAGGATATCCGCGTAAGATATCTCCGACCTCTTATTCCGAGATAGAATCTCGAGAAATTCCGGACAGATCAGAAGGCGGCATTCTACGTTTAGGTCACGAGAGTTCACCAACCCTATGTAGGACGTATCAGACTCACCGGGGTCCGGGGATTCGATAAGATGTGTCGGATCCGTACATTGTTGATCCACCATGTATTCTCCTACTGCGAGTGTATCGCAGTGCTTTATACGCTGATCTTCGTTCCGCATTCACCGCAGAATCGGGTACCGGGAGGATTCTGCGCACCGCATCCGGTACATTTACCGGGAACGGCGACCGGTGCGGTCAGATTCGTCCCGCAGTTATTACAGAAACGGACGGTTTGCGCATTCTTAGCCCCGCAGTTCGGGCAGGTCTTGAGATCCATGGACGCACCGCAATTATTGCAGAACTTACCGTTGCCGGCCGGTTTACCACACGTCGGACAAACGGTCGTCTTGCTCTCGATCTGTCCCTTCCATACGGTCGCAGTCTCGCCGGCTTCGTTGATGTTTCTGCGCATCGCTTCGGCGCGGGCTTTGGCTACATAGATCTCCTGGCGAGGTGCGCACTCGGTACAAAGTCCCTCGTCTTCGTTATAACAAGCGTCACAAGCATAATGATTGCAACTGTGGCAGCGATGAAAATGACTCTGCGCCTCATTCTGTGCCATGGCAAAGGATCGTTCATGTTCCTTGTGCCATTCCGGCGACTGTCCTTGAAAATTCTCGGAAAGAATATGTCCGCCGCGTTCGGCAGAATAACCGATATCTCCTACGACACCACCAACCAACGAGCCCAGCATTCCGAGACCCTGCGAGATTCCCCGTAACCCTTTGCCGCGCTTATACGTCTCACTCTCAATAAAGTTGCTCTTATAGCCGTCATTGCAAATGTCACAATAGAAAGTGAACTGGAATCCGGCTTCCGAGGAGTTGTCTTCGTAGTTTCTGGTAAATGCTCGCATCATACTTTTTCTACCTCTCACTTCTTCAATGTTGCCGTTATCTTCTTACCGCAAGCGGTACATTTCTCATTCTGAAAAAACTGTTGCTCCCGGCACCTGGAATTCGCGCAAGGAACGAGAAGCGTCTTGCCGCAAGCCTCGCATCGGTCATCGACAAAAGTATTCTTACCGCAATGCGGACAAATAATCGTCAAGGATCTTCCGCACCCAGGACAACGCATTTGACCCTTCGTTATCGATCGCAGACAGGACGGGCATGAATAGCCGAGAGGTGATCGGCTGCCACAAAACTCACAGAAATGTGAGTCCCCATCAATCAGATTGCCGCAATGAATACAGGGCATCTTATAAGTCGCCATCGGATCTCTCCAATCTGTACTGTGCGTGATCTGTACTGTGCATGATCGGAAAACAAAAAAGTATTCCGAAACACAGACAAGACAAAAAAACGAGGTGACGTTAGTTGATTGACGCATTTCATCAAACTTATCACATCATCATAGTAATATTTGACAGATAGAAAAGCAATGTTGCATTACATAAATTGCAAAGAAGAAAGGAACCCAACGCGAATCTTCCTGAATCCTGTAACGATCATTTTTTTCACAGACGCCATTGACATCTGCATTTTTATTCTGTATTATGCATAATTATTGTTCGGAGGGCTGTATGAAAATTCGTATCATGAATATCGAAGACTATGTTCAAGTCCATCATCTCTGGATGAACACCAAGGGGCTTGGTCTAACCAACATTGATGACAGTGAGAACGGTATTCGCAAATACCTCAACCGTAATCCCTCGACCTGTTTTGTCGCAGAAGAAGGGAACAACATTGTTGGTGTTATCTTAGCCGGTCACGACGGACGAAGAGGCTTTATCTATCATATGGCGGTGGATGCCAAGCTGCAGCGTCAAGGGATCGGTAAAGATCTTCTCAACCATGCACAGCATGCCCTTCGAAAAGAGGGTATTCCCAAAGTCGCGCTTGTAGCCCTGATTGACAACAAAGTCGGCAACGCGTTCTGGGAGAAAGAAGGATTCCTTGAACGTAAAGATCTTACATATCGGAGCTTCGCTTTACAGGACATCGAAAATGTCTATACATGAACACACGTTATCCTGCCGACGCAATCGATCAGGGGAAGATCAACTTCTCCTTGACCTTCTCCGCCTCTTCGCGCAGAAAGATTCGATCCTCGTCCGATAGCGGGCGGGACAGGCACGCCTCGATATTTTTCAGCATAAAGAGAAAATGTTCGAAGTTACCGGGCGGTACCAGGGCGGCACCGCCCTTTTCGAGCCCGTACTTCATCCCGGCGATCGCGAGCCGGTCATTATCGAACACAGGTCTGCACCAGGATTTGGGGTAAACCTTCGGTTCTTCGTCCTCCCACAATCGAGATACCATTACCTTCATACACAAAAGACCCTTATCTGTTCGTCTCACCTCTTCGGCGATTCGATCCCCCCAACCGCGCAAGAGACCCATGGCCCAATTCATCGGGAAAAGTACCGTGTCGAAATTGAATAGACGACATGCCTCCAGAGCGACGTCTTCATTGTGCGCGGAGAAACCGATATTCCGGATCAATCCTTCTCGCTGTGCCCACAGAAACGTTTCCATCGCGCCATCCGGAGCGAAAACCTGTTCGAGCTCCTCCATGGTGGTGAGGGCGTGGAGCTGATAGACATCAAAATATTCCGTTTGCAATGTATGTAATGAATCAAGAAGTTCCTTACGAGCGCCCTGTGCATCTCTTTGCATCGTCTTACACGCCAGATGGACATAATTGCGATGCCTGCGAAGTGCCGGTCCCAGACGGGATTCTGCATCTCCGTAGGAAGGCGCCACATCGAAATAATTCACGCCGGAATCGACGGCAAAATCAACATAATGTGCCGCTGTCTGATCCGTCTCGTTCATGTTAATGATTCCGCCAAAGATAACCGGACTGATCATCATACCGGTTCGTCCGAATCGTCGCTTTTCCATGGGATACCTCCTCGTATGTTCTATGATTCACCCATACTCACACCATACTACCAGTATATCGCAGCTTGCCTCGTGGTATGATAAAGATAAGAGAAATAAAGCAGATATCGTTCACCGGTTTGCTTCACATGGAGGTAGAAATATGCGCACGAATCCTGTTATTGAGAAGCTGTCGCGCCCGCTCCGTCTCGCTGTCATCGGCGGTGGATCGGGGTCTTTTATCGGTGCCATGCACCGCCAATCCGCTTTGCTTGACGGGCGATACACAATTGTCGCCGCCGCGCTCTCTTCGCGTCCGGATAAAGCGCTCTCCGACGGCCGCGCGATTGGTTTACCGGACGACCGCTGCTACTCGGATGCCCTTGACATGATACGTATCGAGTCCTTGCGCGAAGACGGCGCGGAGGTCATAGCAATCATGACCCCGAATGACAGTCATTTTCGCTATGCGGTTGCCGCATTGGATAGCGGTTTCGACGTGATCTGCGACAAGCCGATGACCAATACACTCGAGGATGCCTTAGCTCTCGCGAGCAAGGTTCGAACGACCGGACTCGTCTTCTGCCTAACGCATAATTATTCCGGATATCCGATGGTTCGACAGGCACGCGCGATGGTCAATGCCGGCGAGGTCGGAACCATACGCCTTATCCAGGTCGAGTATGTCCAGGGTGGCAAGGCGGACGAGCACGACCCGGATCCGTCAGGAGATGTTCCGTGGCGCTATGATCCCGTACGCGGGGGGCCTTCCCTTGTAATGGGAGATATCGGTACACACGCGCACCATCTCACTCGATTCATCACCGGTCTGGAGATTACAGAACTTTCTGCTGAGATCGGCGCGGTGGTTCCCGGACGATTGACACACGATTTTGCCGGAGCGCTTCTTCACTTCGAGAACGGAGCGCGCGGTTGCTTCTGGGTGACGCAGGCAGCCGCCGGCGTTGAGAACAGTCTGCGCATCCGTGTCAGCGGCACAGCGGGCACGATTGAATGGAGCCAGGAGATTCCGCAACGTTTGGATTGGCGTCCGATTCACGCTCCGGCGATGGTTTTCACGCCGGCCGGACCCGGAATTCACCCCGAAGCCGCCCGGGCATCACGCATCGTCGCCGGACATCCGGAAGGATTCCGCGATGCATTCGCCAATTTGTATTCCGACGCGGCGGAAGCCATTGTCGCACGACGCACAGGAACCGAACCGGATCCTTTGGCATTAAGTTTTCCTACCGCGGAGGACGGACTTCGCGGTGTACAGTTTGTCCATGACGTCATTGCTTCCTCTGCGAATAACGGTGCCTGGGTTCGTTGCGGGAGATAGTGTCTTACCCCACACTATGTCACCTTTATCCACCGGATGCTCGAATGAGGATCTTCTCGAGTTCCTTTGGGTTCAGAATTCTCGGTACCGGATACAGAGGATTCGCCTCGAGATCCGCGTGTCGAGCGAGTGCCGGAATGTCAGTCGTGCGAATCTCCGGAATTCGATCCGGAAATCCCATCCGTTCATTCATACTGCGGATTGCGGCAATAAGCTCCGATGCTTTCCCCGCATTCGAATTCGTCGAAGAAGAAATTCCGGAAGCATCCGCGAGCTCCGCAAGCCTCTTGTGCGCCGCTTCGCCGTATGCCTCGAGGACGAGAGGAAGCAGGATCGCATTGGCTTTGTCGTGCGCGATCCCATACGATCCACCGACCGCATGTGCGAGTGCGTGAACATACCCGTCTCCGCCGTGATATGCGGCGGCAGTGAGATCATCGTAACCGGATCAAGAACCGCGACGAGTGGAATCAAAGCCGGATCACTGATTCCAAATTTATCCTGTGTGTTCGGATCCGATACAACAGCCGCGAGTGTTACCTCACTGCCGCTGCCCGCCGTCGTCGGAATAACAAACAGCGGAGGGATCTTTTTCCCCACTTTCAAAAGGCCGCGAAGCGACTTGACGGGCTTTCCCGGACGGGCGATTCTGGCGCCGACAACCTTGGCACAGTCCATCTGCGAACCGCCGCCGAGAGCAATCAACGCGTCACAGTTCTTTTCGAGATAAATTGCCCTTGCCTCTTCGACATTTGCGATCGTGGGGTTGGGGACCGTGCCGGTATATTCCGTCACCTCAATCCCTCTCTTTCGAAAAGCCTACAGAAACTGCGGGTAAAACGGCATCCGTTGCCCGCTCCGACCGACGAAAAGCAGAACATGGCGAACACCTTGTCTCTTGGCCCTCTCCGGAAGCTTTAGAACGGCACCTTCTCCGGCAAGAAGTTCCGGGCGTCGAAACGGCATGAATACGGCCGCGACACGGAGCATGGTCTGATAAGAACGTGCGAGAATACGAAGCATAAGTGACCTCTTTCGATATGTATGATTGATATACAGAAAGCAAAAGTAAATTTCTTCATCATTATCGCACAAAGATAGGACAAGATTTTGCCCGCAAATAAGAATACCGCCTGAAATTGAATTTTTACTCAACTTCAGGCGGCAGTTTATTTGTGTCCGATTTTATACGACAGGAGAACCATCGAGAATCTCATTCCTTATACCTCGGATATTGTTTATATTTTGCAACGGCTACCCGATCGTTGCCTGGATCAATCCCGCGTTGTCCAGCAGACTTAACTCACAGACCTTCGCGAAATCCAGACCGGCCGAGGAGGAGAAACGCTCGCCGTACTCCGGATCCGCAAGATAACAGTGTGCCGCGTGGCGGTACTTGATATTCATCGTCACAGATGCCATGTCGGTTACGGTATTGTGTATGAGGAGCCTCTTTTGTTCTTCGGACATGATATGCCAGAGATTTCCTCCGGCGCGAAAACAATCGTCTGTCGGATCGTCTTTCGGATCGTAACGGTACATCGCGCCCGTGAGATCAAGAGGCGGCTCCATTACCTCCGGCTGTGCCGCCCAAATTCCATAGCTATTGGGTGTGTAAGCGACGGTCGCACCGTAGTTCCCATCGACGCGCATTGCGCCGTCACGGTGATAATCCGCTACGGGCACTTTGGGCTGATTAACCGGAATCAAATTATAGTTGACGCCCAAACGATAGCGGTGCGCATCACCGTACGAGAAGAGTCTTCCCTGCAGGAAGCGGTCAGGTGAGAAACCGATGCCCGGCACAACATGTGCCGGAGTAAACGCGGATTGTTCAACCTCGGCAAAGTAATTCTCCGGATTGCGGTTGAGCTCGAGCTCTCCGACCTTGATGAGCGGATACTCGCCGTGAGGCCAGATCTTGGTGATATCGAATGGATTCTCATAATGCGTCTTCGCTTGCTCTTCGGTCATAATCTGCACATACATCGTCCACTTCGGGAAGTCCTTGCGCTCGATCGCCTCATACAAATCCTTGCCATGATACTCGCGATCCATTCCGTTAATGGCGGCCGCTTCCTCATTCGTCAGATTCTTGATGCCCTGCTGTGTCTTAAAATGGAACTTGCACCAGACTCTCTCATTCTTGTCGTTGTAGAACGAGAAAGTATGTTCTCCGAAGAAATGCATATTGCGAAAAGAAGCCGGAATACCGCGGTCGCTCATGACAATCGTGATCTGGTGGAAGCACTCTGGCAGCATCGTCCAGAAGTCCCAGTTGTTCTGGGCCGACCGCCGCCCGGTCTTCGGGTCACGTTTGACCGCGCGATTCAGATCAGAGAAATTATGCACGTCTCGTATGAAGAATGTCGGCGTATTATTTCCGACCAGATCCCAGTTGCCCTCCGAGGTATAGAACTTCACGGCGACACCCCGAATATCCCTCTCGCAGTCGGCAGCACCGCGCTCGCCGGCAACGGTCGAGAAGCGGATAAACAGATCAGTCTTCATCCCTTTCTGCAGAACCTTCGCCTTCGTGTAACGGGAAATGTCCTCCGTGACGGTCAGTTGCCCGTACGCGCCCCAGCCTTTGGCATGCATGCGACGTTCGGGAATCACTTCCCGGTTGAAGTGGGCCATCTTCTCCATCAGCCACACGTCCTGCATCACAACCGGACCTCGCGCCCCGGCGGTGATCGAATTCTCATTATCGGCAACCGGAGCGCCGACTTCGTTCGTGAGTCTTTTCTTGTCCTCCATGGTGTGTCTCCTTTCTACCTCGAGATTTCTATGTGCATATCTACAACAAGATATTGTCACCCAAAACTCTATTCCGAGAAGAAACGAACCTTTTTACCTATACACTACCCGGCAAGGCCAGGAACATCGCAAGAATCCAAACATACATCAAGGTTTTGGGAAGCATCAGCATCCCGATTTGCGGATATTTTCGCGAAAAGAAAACCACCGGCAAATAGAACAGGAAACTCATAAGAACCGCAGCCCAAACCGGGCCGATCCCGCGAGGATCATCACGAAACAGGAAGAACAAGCCGGCAACGAGAAGTCCCATTGCGGTAAAGGGAAGATTGCGCCAGATTCCCCACTTCTCGGGAGGGTTCTTCTCTTCCCAACGATTCTGGGGCAGGATGCAGAGGACGATTCGTAACAGAGCAAGACCATATACAACGGCCGTCCACAAGACGACATCGTTGGGTTGATACAAGAGAAGACCAAGGTGCCATAGAATCACATAAAAAAAAGTCATCGTTACAGATGTAATCATTTTGCCTATGCCGAGAGGACGACGAAAGCGCTCTTCATCATGGCCGAAGATCGACAGAATGCGTGGAATCAAATGGAAAGCATCTCCGGCGGCAAGAAGTAAAGCCATACTCCCGGCCAGGGCTCGCACGTTCCATCCACCCGCCGTGACCATAAGAATAATTCCTATCGTAAGAGCCGACGCTAGGTATAAGGCATTGAATATCGCCTCTGCCTTGCCAAACATGCGTTTCATTACAGCTTCTCCCCAATATCCCGTCCGGACTCGCCCGGCTGCAACGTGTCATTCGATCTTGTTGCTGGTTCGATCGATGTTCTCTTCTCTTCCCTGCGACGCATTCGAACAAGATGAAGAGTAACAAGAAGGCCTACGAGTGTCAAAGATGCGACAATCCAGATCTCACGAACAAGAATCATCGAAAGGATCATCATCCCCCACATCCAGACAAGACTGGTGATCAGTGTTTGTCGAGAAAGCCCCCGCCGGTGCTGGTAGCTCTCGATAAACTCGCGAAAAAACCCGATGCGAAGAATACGTTCCCTTACCGTGGGAACCGCCGAAAAACACCCGACGGCCAAAAGGACAAACGGAGTTGTTGGCAGAACAGGTAACAGCACGCCGAGCGCACCAAGTCCGAGAAAGATTAAGCCGAGAACGGCCAGCAGTATCGTCTTCATATAGGACCCTCATAGGGCGGTCGGTACATTGACGAGAATCACAGATGTCCGGAATTCGAATCCAGTTCGGCCTGAAATGATCCGTGTTCACAGATTCATTATGCCATGGAATCCCAATTATTGTAAGCACAGAAGAATTCCGGACAACCGTATGTCCGGATCTCTCACGTATAATGAGAACAGAATTATTTCTGGAGGTGCCTATGAAACGACTCTTCTTATCTTCGATGTTTTCGGATGTCAGTGATATGCTGCCCGAGTTTGACGGCACGACACGAAGCGGGAAACGCATTACCTTCATCCCGACAGCTGCGCGACCTGAGAAAATCAATTTCTATGTCGCGGACGGTCGCAAGGCCCTCGAGCGCCTGGGCTTTATCGTCGATGAGCTCGACGTGGCGGATGCTTCTGCGGAAGATATCGCCGCGAAGCTCCGCGGGAATGACGCGATCTACATCAGCGGTGGAAATACCTTCTTCCTTCTTCAGGAGATGAAGAGATCCGGCGCGGATCGAATCCTCGCCGAAGAGATCGAGGCCGGCAAACTTTATATCGGCGAATCTGCCGGATCCATACTCTTATCCCCGGATATATCTTATGTGAAGCGGATGGATTCCGTAACGGATGCACCTGAACTCACATCCTTCGACTCGATCGGCGCGGTCAAGTTCTCCCCTTTGCCACATCATACGAACTTCCCATTCAAGAGCGCTGTCGCAAAGATTCTCAAAGAGGAGGGTGACAATCATACGCTCGTTCCTTTCCGCAATGATCAGGTGATCATTTCTGACGGTAATACCTACGAAATTCGAACGAAGAGTAAGTGATACAGAACCGATCGTCCGCGCAGAATATCAGATCCTTCCTTGATACATCGCAAACCCGCATGTCTCTATAAAAAGGGGCTGTTGCATCCTGAACCTTTACGTTCATTTTGCAACAGCCCCTTGCGTTTAGGTCGATTTTTTCGGATTATCAGGCTAATAAACGAATCAGATCGTCTTCTTTCTTCTGTGTCGAACGATCGCTACGATAAACCCGATGCCAATGACGAGTGTAACTCCCGCCACAATACCCTTGATTCCGGCGCTCTCACCGGTCTTCACTATGCCAGCAGTACCGGATGTCGGTGTTGGCGTCGCAGTCGGCGCCGCAGTCGGCGCCGCAGTCGGCGCGACAGTTGGCGCGACAGTCGGTGTCGGTGTCGGAGTTGGTGTTGGCGTTGGCGCTAAGGTGTAGAGAGCGTTAAGCGTACGGTTCTCGGTAACATTGAGAGGACTGCCATCCCAACCTGTGAAAAGGAAACCCGAACGCTCGGGAACCGTTGGTGCCGTAGCATCTTGCCCGTGCTGAACCGTTCTGGTATCGATTATCGCGCCCTGCCAGTCCTTGAAGATGACAGAATATGTGTTGATTGTATAGACTGCGTTAACGGTGAGGTTGCCCCGAATATCCGTAAAGTCATCCATATCCCAAGCCGCCGTGTAACCGATGCGCGCGGGCACCGCCGGAATATCTGTAAGCGTATTGCCCTCCCAGACCGTCTTTAGGACATCCGGAGAACCCTCCGCCTTGAAGGTGATCGTGTACTGCGGGTGAGCAAGCATATGTGAATCGATTCGGAAGGTATCCGTCTCGGTAATGTTCTGGAGAACGTTTGTGAAGACCAGATCAACGTAGTACTCCCCAGCCGCCCACCCTGTCACCGGCGGCGTCAGCGTCAACACCGCACCGCCTCCGGAAAGACTGCTCGTTGATGTTGAGATGTCCGCTATCGGTTGATCATTCGCAGCATCATAAACAATAGCTGTAACTCCATAAGCGGCAGCAATTTCCGATGTAATCGTCAGCGTGATCGGATCGGTGGAACCCGGAAGGATATCCGCCGGCAAACCCTGACAAGTCAAAGCGGTATCTGTCGGATCCAGATAGAGTCGGTCATAACGACTGAATGCCTTGTTCGTCCAGTTTGTTGCAAAATACGAGTCTTTGTTCGCAAAAAAAGACGCAGTACTCTGGCTAGTGATGAAATCAGTTACGGATAACCCATCAAGAGAAACCTTTTTTACGATATTACTAGAGTAACAGCTAACATAGAGGTATTCTGCGTCATTTGATATAAGGCCGCAGTATGCCCCGAGATTAAGAGTTCCACCCGATCCAAAACTTGTGTCTGGATCACCATTCTCGGAATACTTCTGAATCGTTCTATTGGTGTCAGCCGATGTAAAGAAGGATCCGTCGGAAAGGACACAAATGCCCATTTCAAAGGAATTCATCGTCGTCTTTGTCCACAAGATTGAATAGTCCGTGCCACTGTATTTCGTGATCATATTTTGCTGATTCACGATTATATTGCCGGCAGCATCTATCGCGATTCCTGTGACCTTGATTCCGGGAATAATGATAGTCTCAGTACCCGTCTGCGCATCAACTCGAACAACACCAAGAGATAAATTGGCTGCTCCTGTGAGGATATCACCATTTGCGTCAAAGCAAAGAGCTAGAACTCGACCGAAAGCTGTAGTTTCTCCATTGTTTCCCCATGACGTGTCCACCGTACCGTTCGCGTTATACTTTCTCATGCCCCAACTCTCCGTGGAAACATAGGCATTTCCTGAATCGTCAATGATCAGATTCAATACTCCGGACGATGTTGAGATTGTATTCCCCGGCCATGTGACAAGCGGTGCTGCAGATACGCTCGCCGAAAACGCTAATAAAGCAATGAGTATAAAAAATGTAGCAAGAAATCCCCTCTTCATCGTGAAGTCCTCCTGATGTTAATTATCCTCGTCTAGTATATTCCTCAATGGATTTACAAACAACGCGGTTTACGATGAATTTGTCATCTTTCTGTAATTTATCGCGTGTTAGAATAGATTATCGAAAGGATGTGATATGAATGGCTTTTTCACAAAAGACACTGGACTTCCTGGAGACGAATTTCTCAAACAATTCCCGGGAATGGTATAAGGAACACAAGAAGGATTACCAAGAGTATGTGGCGGAACCCTTCTCTTCTTTTATAACTGCGCTCACTCCGACACTTCACAAGATCGACGACAGGATTCCGGTCGATCCTCGACGGATCTCCCGACTTCATCGAGATATGCGTTTTGCTGCGGGCGGACCGATTTTTCGCGACAATGTTTGGTGTGCCTTCATGCGGGAGCAGGATCTGCATACGGAGTTGCCGGGGTTCTACTTCGACCTGTCTCCAAGGGGAATCGAGTATGGATTTGGATTTTATAACGCGCCGGCCAAGACGATGGAAGCTCTGCGCGAGATGATTTTGGATGGCAATAGAATATACCTTGAAGCGCGCAAGACCTATGAGTCGCAGAAGATTTTCACGATGGGCGGAGACCGCTTTAAGAAACCGCGCTACCAAGATGCCCCGGCTGCGGATATCGACTGGCTCAATATGCGCTCAATGTATTTCTATGCACGTGAAGATGTTTCAGAAGCGATTTTTCGAGAAGACCTGGCCGCTAAGGTCGCGGAGGCATACCTCGTACTCGAGCCCATCTATCGATTATTCACGCGAGTGATTGAAGACTGATCTCCGAGATATTCTAAGAACTCTTGCCGCGCAGAAGATCTTTGAGAACGCCTCTTGGATCGCGAAAAAGCACGATCGCCAGCCAAATGACACACGCAAAAGCTACGGCCGAGAGGCCGAGAAACAAGTCGTTGATCATGATTTCCGGGGTTGGCGAGAAGAAATCAATTCCGCTCTCAACATACGCGAAGATCGCGTCGACGAGCCACATCAGAGAGGCTCCCCAGAACATGGCACACAGGATACCAAGCCTCATCTCGTTCCCGGGCGCGCTCTTATACCAGAGAACAGTTGTGATAATCGCTGCAAATACGGCGATGAGGAGAGTCATACGTTCGCCTCGATGATATCCGCGGGAAGAGAATTCGTTCCGCGCTTCTCCATCTTCTTGACCACCAGAAGAATGACAGCCCATACCATCGTTACAAGGGCAGCCATCGTCACACCGGCCGTCGCCATCTCGCGAAACATCGCAGCCATTGCATCGGGATTCCCGGCCGCCGTGATGAACGGGAACCACGGAGTGATTTCGCCATGCCAGACGTGTTCAAAAGCAAGAAGTGCAGAACCGCCCCACAACAAGTTCGAGAGCCACTTCATCTTGCGGGAAAGAGGAATCTTGAACTCCCCCTCACCGGACATTCCTACTTGTGGTACCGCGTCTATAAACTCTCGCGAGCGAATCGCCCGCGTTACAAGTGAAACGACTATCGCCTCCGCAACCGGAATCAGTAAACAACACATATCTTCATCCCCCTAAATATATAAATTCATTCCTAATTATGGCGCTCATAAACCGAATCACCGGTAAGGCGCGAAAAAAGGCACACCGTTTCTTCAACAAAGAAACTTGTATACCCTCTTGTATACACAATGTATCGAGCAGCTTACGCCAGAGCGACAGAACGACTGCTATCAAATCGTCAACATCATCAAGTTATAGACCTGCGTACACCGCTTGTCAAGACTTCTCCGACGTATCTCCCCATAGTTCTGTGGCTTTTCGCGCAACACGTTCGCCGAAGATTCTGGCGCGTTCCTTCTGCCAATCGTCTCCAGACCTTATCGCTACGATTCCGAGATGTGTATAGGGCTGTCCCTCAGCGGCTCCGGCTGAATAGACCAGCATCCCTCGAACCAGCATAGCCGTGATCATGGTTAGTTCGCCAACCGATCCGCCACCACCCAGAAAATTAGCCATCGCGAATACACAGCCGAGCTTCCCGGAAAGAGGCAGGTTCGTTGTGTCCAGGAACTTCTTCATCTGCCAGGATAAGGAGCCTGCATAGATTGGGCAACCCAATACGACGGCTTTTGCGTCCCGGACAAAACTGTCATCGATCTCGTCAATTGACATCGTTTTGACCTCTACGCCATGGATTTGCTCCATACCCGACTGAATATTCTCCGCAATCGATCTTGTATTGCCACTTACACTGTGATAAAGAATCGCAATCTTCATAACTTCCTCCATATGACAGATACTCGGGACACATTGTCCATTTTATTATATTATTTCTTCTATTATATTATATATACATATTGTATGTAGTATCTGTCTGCATGCCGGAATTATTTCGGTACAAGTCGATGTGCAGCATCGCTGTGTTTTTGTTGTTTCCATAGGCTCGTTCGACAGCCGCGTCATTTTGAAGTTCCTGAATCAGAGCATCAAACTCTTGTGTCTTAATATCATCGCGAAACTTACGCAGAACCGAATAGATCTCATCCGCGGTCGGAAGTTTCTCGGCTTGAGACAACAAGGAAATCACTTCTTGTTTGGTAAGAACCTTCGCCACTTTCGGCTCGGATGACTCGAGAATCATCTTCTCTCGCCCGACGTCGGGCTCCATTTGAATCTGCGGTTCAGCTATTTCGCGCTTCGGCTCTTCCCTTCTTCTGTCAACGATCGGCAGCTCAGGTTCATGAGCAATCATTTCTTCACGAAAACTCTCCGGAGTCCATATCGGCAAAGGTTCAGGTTCACTCCACGGCGGTAACGGATCGGGCTGTGTCAATGTCGGCATCTCTTCCGCAGCCGGTGTCGTCGAATCGCTTGCCGGCTTCGACGGGGATTCTTTTTCGGAAATAACAGCAGAAAGAGTTTGAACAAGCTTTGCCCGTTCGTCAAGCAGAACTTCTTCCTGCTTATGTGGTTTCACGGTCTCTTCTTCAACAGGGATTTTCTCGATGTTACCGGATTGAGCAAATCGTTGACGACTCTCAAACTCTTCAAAAACTGCATCCTTTGTGCGTCCGCACGCACACGTTCCTGTGTAAGAGCGGTTCTGGCGACCGCAGATGCAGTTCCACGACGCACTGTTCTTGGGTTGTCCGGCCTGGTTTACAAGGTCGATATACTTCTCAATGGCTTCTTGCGGCTTACTCTTTGCGGATTGTGCGGCAGGTTTCTGACCCAGAGCGATCAAGATCGCGAGGATCTGAAAGAAGAATCCCCACCAGAACCATGACTTGACATACCCTTTATCTCGGCGGATCTTGTCCGTAATAAACCCGCAGATTACACCGAAAACAATATATGGGATTATCTGTCCTTCGTTCATCCAACACTCCGCCTTTACAGTACACTGGCATGAATACTCATGTCATGTCTTTGGCTTCTCATACAACCACTTCTATCATCGGCGAAAAGTTCCGCTTCGGCAAGAGAATCTTTCGTTATGAAACCTCTCAGCGAAGTAAAAAGAGCCTTTGTATTTTCGAAGAAAAATCTGCAAAAGCGGCATATTGGGTCCATGCAACTCGAAATAGACATGTTTTTCTCCAAACGCAACATGAGCTTTCTTTTCCGGAGACAGCATGCAACCGCATACTGTGATTACAGAAGCGCTTCTGACAAACGAATCTTCGAGTGATACAATATCGAAAGGATGGCAAGAAGTATGAATGAGAAATTTAGCACCAACCTCCAGTTCTACCGCAGGAGGATGGATATGACACAAGAGCAGCTCGCCGAGCGGCTGGATGTGTCGCGTCAATCAATCTCCAAATGGGAGGCCGGCGCTGCGTTCCCCGAGATGGATAAACTGCTTCGGATGTGTGAGATGTTCGCGTGCCCCATGGACACACTATTACGGGGCGACGCCGAAGCTGTGACAGTAGGTGACGCGCACGATTATGATCGACATATGAAGCGATTCGCTTACATTATGTCCGGAGGAACCGGCCTTATGTTTGTGAGTGCGACGGTCCTTCTTACACTTCTCAGTCTCGGTGTCCACGTTGCAATCTCTGTTGTCTCGATGCTTGCCTTTGTGATCGCCGGCATTATGGTCATGATCTGTACCGGCATGGGTGACGAGGAATTCAAGAAGAAAAATCCGGCGATCCAAGCCTTCTATACACGCGAACAAATTGAAGCCTCCAATCGTCGTTTTCGCGTCGGAATGACGGGCTTCACCGGGCTCCTCTTCGGAAGTGCTCTCTTCATCATCGCTACCTACGCACTTCCCGAGCCGGCCTTCGCGTCACGACTCTTCTACTGGGCAATCTTCGCCCTGATCTTTACCGTCGCGATCGTCGGGCTTCAGCTGACCGGCATGCTCCATGACCGCTACAACATCGACCAATATAACAAGAATAATGCGTCGAAGAAGAACGATTTCGGCAACATCTGATCGATAAGCATATCGGTTTCACGCCCTGTTCGCCGACAGTTCAGACACAAAACTCGAATAGCAGGAGAATCATCAGATGAACCATACGGAGCTTACTTCCGAAAGGCTTCTTTTTCGTGCATTCCGTCCAGAGGATTTCCAGGTCGTCTACGATTGGCTAAGCAACGAAGAGAACATGCGCTATCGCTCTTCCGATCCAAAGGACGAGAAAGAAGCAAAGGAATATTTAGATTGGGCGATCAAGTGCGCAGAGCAAATCGATTGCCCCCATTATCGGTACGCCGTCGTTCGCAAGGAGGACGGCGCGCTCATTGGTTCATGCGAGCTCGCGTTCACGGATAAGGACCCTGCCGAACTGGCGTGGGAATTACACCGGGACTACTGGCGCCAAGGCTATGGCACAGAGATCGGGCGAACCCTTCTGCGGCTCGGATTCGAAACTTTGGGGCTTCGGCGCATCATTGCAGACTGCAACACATTGAATCGCGGTTCGTACCGGATTATGGAGAAGATCGGTATGCGCAGAGAAGCGCACTACGTGAAGTGCTGTCGAGGCAACCGTTCGCTAGGGTACACATGGTGTGATAAATACCTCTACGCGATCTTGCGTGAGGAGTGGGATATAACACTACCGGGATTCAAAAAATAAAACCTACTTACGAGATGCCTGCCTTCCATTCCGCTGATTCAACGGTTTGTGTGATAAGGCTCGCGATGGTCATCGGTCCGACGCCGCCCGGCACCGGCGTATACGCCGAAGACCGTGACGCAGCGTGTACCAGATCAACATCTCCAACACGGCTCGGATGGTATCCGGCATCGATCAGGACCGCCCCCTCCTTCACCCAATCAGCCATTACAAACTCCGGCTTGCCGACCGCGGCGACGATAATGTCCGCCTGACGAACGAGATCCGGGAGATTTCTTGTCTTCGAATGACACACCGTCACTGTTGCGTCTGCGTTCAGGAGTAGCATCGCGACGGGCTTCCCGAGAATTGCGCTGCGGCCGATGACAACCGCATGTTTTCCGGCAAGTTCGATCCCATAGTGTGTGAGTATCGAAAGAATCGCCATCGGCGTCGCGCTCTTGAATGCACGCTCCTGCATCGCCATAGCCTCCAAAGGACGCGGTGTTGACACCATCGACGTCCTTTTCGCGTGCGATCGCATCGAAACAACGAAGTTCATCGATGTGCCGAGGAACGGGGTGTTGCAGTAAGATGCCGTTCACACTCTCATCTGTGTTCAGCGTCTCTATGACATGAAGTAATTCCTCCGTTGTCGTTCCTGCGGGAAGCTCGATCTTGCGCGACGAGATACCGACACGGGCGCAGGCATTCACCTTCATTCGGACATAAACAACGGACGAAGGATCATCGCCAACAAGTATCGTCGCGAGACATGGTGTTTTTCCAGTCTCTTCTGCGACACGTCTCACGCGATCGATCAAATCATACTCCGTTTTTTTGCGAGTGCCGTACCGTCCAGAATCAGTGGTTCCATTAGAGATTCCTCCATACAAAGACTTTGCTCATTCGCTCATAATAATCAACAATTCGAATTCGGACAATCTTTTACGAATAATTGGATGGACGGGTTAATTTCTAATCTCACCATCTCGGGTTTTCCGGTCGTACAGTTGATCAGAATCGAATTCACGGTCATAATCGCTATGGCAGGTGGATTGATCAGTGTGCTCTGATGAGGCTCACCGGCTCCATATTCTATTTTTATAACGATTGAACAAACCAAATCCACATCCGAAATGCCGACAAGATGCAGTTTCGGATAAGCATTTGTCGATCTGGATAGATTTTCGATAATACACCTCTCCTGCAGACTGCCACTACTGAAGAGCGAGCGAGAAAAATGCGAGACCGACATTACTAAAGATCTGTCATAATATTTGTCTTCTCCCGGACCAATTTCAACAATGCCATTCCAAAAAAGTATCCAACCAGATAGAGTGTTATATCTCCAACAGAGAATATGCCTTGGCGCGAAAACAACTGCAAAAGCTCAATTGAGACGAACAAGATGAGAGCTACCCAATAGCGAGGTTTGATTCGATTCAAGAACAAAAGGAGCGGCAAAGGCAGAAACAGCACCAAATTTATGAATGCGATCGTAAGACTTTCCCGATCTACCATAAAGTCCTGAAGGAAGCTAAAAGGATTCAATTCCACGCGATTCCATAGATGTTGTTCCATAAGAGATAAACCACCGATATAAATAGATCCTCGGAAGATTAGGCCGGCAAATATAACGATCGAATAGACGACCAACGCAAGGATGAACTCAAATCGCGTCCAGTATTTTCCGCGAAAAAAGATCAATTGCAACACGAAGTAAAAAACAACAATCTGACCAAACAACATAATAAACGAGTTTGCCCGACTGGCACCGAAAAGGTTAAGGCCAAGCTCCAGGGTAACGAAATAATGTAAAAGCATGCCCAACACAATAGCGGGAAGAATGCTGATCACCTTAAGAATAGGACGAAGCTTTGTTCTGTCCATCAGTTCTGATGTCCTCCCTCTTAGATTTCAAACATCGAAAATTTTTTCGATACAGTTCAACGCTACATGTTATGTGCTCTTGAAAATATTCTATACGATTCACATTACCTTTGAAGTGACAATATCGTCATACAATGCTTACCTTGACTCTTGAAGTTCGCAATTCTGAGGTGGGCGAGTATTTCATGAGCGAACTTCCGCAGGCGTAAGCCGAGGACTCGTGAGCGAATGAAATGCTCGCCCACCGTTGACAGTAACTTTTTTCGAGAGAATAATAACATTGTTCTTATTTTCGAACAGTGTTATTGTTTGTTAGCGCTGAAAGATAAAAAGGAGGAATCATGGGTACCCAATACGACACAAAAGCCAAGCAAAGCATCAAGATACAAAGAGTCCGATCGTATTTCGTGCAGGCCGCGAAGACAATCATTCTCGAAGAAGGCGTCGAGAATGTCTCCGTACGGAAGGTCGCGGATGCCGCGGGATACACCTTCTCCACAATATACAATTACTTCGGCAATATAAACGAACTTCTGCAGGACGTGAAGGATGAGATGATTAAGGATCTGCTGAAGTATATGCAAGAACAGTCACCGACGATGATTCTCAACATCGAGGATGTCAAGCTCCAGAATCGCAAATACGTCGAATATTTCATTGCGAATCCTAACGTGTTCGGCTTTTTCTATTCCTATCGATTGCATCCGGTCGGCAGATCAGATGTCCCGGTTCCGGACTTCAGCAGCCAGTATCTTAAGACCTACCGAAGCTTTGTCGATCTCGGACTAATCCACGAATCCGATGTGCCGATTCTGGCAAAGACATTTATTTACTCCCTGCAAGGCCTGATGGCGCTGTATTTTTCCGATAACGGAATGACCCAAGAAATCCTATATGAAGAACTGGACCGCATCGCTGAATTCTTACTGTCACGGAGGACAAGCTCATGAAGATCGGAATGATTATCTGCTCGTATTCCGGACACACGCTAACGGTCGCCGAGAAGATCAAGACTGCGCTACTTCATAAAGGTAACGAGGTAACTCTCGTCAAGCTTGCCGCATCAAATGAGGACCCGAAGTCCAAAGAACCGGTCCGTCTATTATCGATCCCCGACCTCAACACCTATGACGTTGTTATCTTCGGTGCCCCCGTCATTGGCGGTCAACTTGCACCGGTGATGCGCGAATATCTTACTCATCTCTCGCCGCTTCATGCAAAGAAAGCCGGCTGCTTCATCACCCAACATTTCCCATGGAAATGGATGGGAGCGTCGAGTTCCGTTCAGAAAATCACTAAGGCGGCCGAACAAGGGGGCGCGTCCGTCCTCGCCACCGGCATCGTACAGTGGTCCTCGAAGATGCGCGAAGATCAGATAAACCAACTTGCTGAAGACATGTGCAATTTATCGTAACAGAACCTTACTCGCGAAAAGAAATGCCAGTCCTCGAATTGTTTACCCCATAAAGGAGAAATGGTATGAAGAAGGTCGCAAAAAGAATCCTGATCATATTTGGCATCGTCATACTCAGCATGTTGCTCCTTGTCGGTTTTACGCTTGCAATGGCTCTCCCCGGACTTGAAGAAACTACATCACTTGAGATTCATTCCTTCGATCTGAGTCGAATTCCCGACGGAACCTATACCGGAAGTTATTCTTCCTTCCGTTGGACCACCACGGTTCAGGTCACCGTGAAGGATCACAGTATCTCGGAAATCGACGCCACGAAGCTGCAGAGCGGCCGCGCCCCTCTGGTCAACGACTTGACCGAAGACGTATGTGAAGCGCAAGACAATGACGTAGATGTTGTTTCAGGCGCAACCGCCAGTAGCAACGCCTTTCTCAAGGCGTTGGAGATTGCTCTCACGGAAGGTGTTTCGAATGATCCATCCTAAGGGCTGGCATGTATGGATCACCCTTCTCTTCCGCCTACTACGGGTTGGTATGGATGTACCGCTTAGGGAACGATAAAGCGGATATCCTCAGGAGAACTCGACCCAAGTATTCATAGTATTTCGGTCCTGACCGTAAACTATGAATGGGTCATACGCGAAAAACACTGCATCCAGATCCGCAGCTGAGAGATCGATGGAAAGAACTCCTCGGTAGAAGACATCTCCACTCTTACATCCCTCTATGCGAAACTGTTGCATGGACTGACTGGAGAACGGAAAAGCAAGGCTGTCCAGTGTAATGATCTCGTCGTCATACTTATCCGAGATACTGCTGATAATCCACAGCTCTTCCCCCATGTAAAATATCTCGGAATATTCGCGAAAAGCATAATCATCGGAATAATCGACAAATTGATAAATTCCGCTGACTTCTGTCCATGAATAGTAGCTCAACCTACCTAAATACTCTCAAAGGTCGATTGAGTAGGTTTGTCAATGATAAGAAAGCTGTGACTGTGCGACAGCGTACCTACTCAAATCCTTGAAATGGCCAAATGAGTAGGTTTGTCATTGATAAGAAACACTCGCCGGTGCGACGGCGTACCTACTAAAATCCTCGAAATGGTCAAATGAGTAGGTTTGTCATTGATAAGAAATCTGCGCCGGTGCGACGGCGTACCTACTCAAATGCGTAAAAGTGCCAATTGAGTAGGTTTGTCAATGATAAGAAACACGCGCCGAGGGCCCGGCGTACCTACTCAAATCCTCGAAATGGCCAAATGAGTAGGTTTGTCAATGATAAGAAACACGCGCCGAGGGCACGACGTACCTACTCAAATGCGCAAAACAGCCAATTGAGTAGGTTTGTCATTGATAAGAAACACTCGCCGAGCGGCAGGCGCACCTACTCAAATGCTGGAATAGACCAATTGAGTAGGTTTGACAATGATGAATAATTCGCATCTAGATATATTTACAATCCAATTTACTATTCACACTTCTCTCAAAACAGTACATAATCGCAAGGTCCATCGATTTCTAACAATTATCATTGACAAACAATATCACCCAAGGTCTCCAATCCACGCATGTTATACCCTAGAGTAACAACAGGGATACAACAATTACGCTTCCAATTCTTCATTTGAACAGAAAGAAGGGCTGTCTCAAAACTTTCGTGTTGAGACAACCCCTCTTCGCGTTCTAAGTTTATCGGTATCGGATTAGATATTCCCGCGTTCGATACCGTATCTCGCACACAGGTTCACATACTCCTGTGAGTAGACAAATCCGCGGAGGACGTCCATTCGACTCTTTCCGGCCGCAAGTTGCGCGATCCAATTCGCCTTGCCAACGGAATCCGCGCTTCTTCCGAGAATACCCTGATACATAAGTTCAACGAACGCTTCATTCGAGAGATTTTTCGCGAGAACCTCCTGACTGAAGACAAATGATCTCGCTAGCTCCGCACCGGTGATCTTCTGCTGATTCAGTAGGCTCGTCCAGTGGTTCAGGCCGATGCTATCTGCGGAACGGCCAAGGATGGAGGAGTACATTCGAGTGACAAATGTTGTGATCTTCGGATTCATGTCACGCCCCTCATCTGAGACATAGGTTCCGGGGGCAATGCCGATCTTACCGCAATGATTGATCCATTCTTGTGAGGATACGAAGGATGCCAGAACGAACTTCCGGGAGACGCCGGTCTTCATGACATTCAGCCAGTTCTCGAGGCCCTGCGCGTCTGCCTCTCTTGCGAACATTCCACGATAAAGAAGAGATACGAACTCTCGATCCGACAGGTTTCTGCTCTGGCATTCCGTGCTGAAGAATAACCCGTAAGCAACCTGCGCGCCGGTCATTTTTTTCGCGTTGATCTGTTCAACCCAGTACGAAAACCCGACGGAATCCGGTTCACGCTTGAGAGCAATCTGGTACATCCGATAGACAAAATCCTCCACTGGTGTGCGCTGCAAACTCACATCGATCAGCATTGGTTCACCGACACAGCTTTCGTAGTTCTCATCCGCCGCATAGGCGACATAGAGATCATAAACTTTTTCGGCAAGTCCGGACCATTGGTACGTCGCCACACCATTCTCCAGCAATGCAGAACCAATCTCTTCAAAGCCTCCGGCAGCTGTGTAATGAGAGAGAACGACTTCGCCTGTCGGAGCAAGACCGTTCTCGACGCCGTTCACTCGAACAGTTATTGTCGCGACACGGGATCCGACCGATCCGGAGATGGAAACATCAAACGAAATGTCCGGTACGGCTTGAAAAACTATGCAGGAAACGTTACTCGACATTGTTGTAATATCATAATTCGCAAGCAACGCAGCGTCGGGTGTGAAAACAACATTGTAGGAAATAGGACCGCTTCTGACTGTCGGAACAACATTCGGAGTCTCCCAGGCGAATGTGCCGAATTCAGTGCTGCCGCCGACGAGAACACTCTCGGACAGTGCCTGTCCGTATGTAATCGCGCTCGCACTCGGGAAAGTGATGCTGGGTAACAGTGCTTTCGCGATCGTGAAATGCCGCGTAAGACTACCCGTATAGTTGCCCTGACCGGTGATCGTAATTGTTGCTTGTCCTGCATTGATATTGTCTGCGTAGGTGAAGAAATAGTCATCGGTTGTAATTGCTGCCTCGGTATCCGTCACGGTAACAACGGGTTCCCAGGACAATTTGTTGTACGTGAAGGAATCCGTAACTTCGCTGATCGACACGCCGTCTGCGTCCAGCGCCCTGGGAGAGACCTGAGGTACAACCTGTACAGTTACAACATCGTAGAGCGCAGGATTCTCGGGGGTAAACTGCAGGGTGTATTCTGCGGTTGTTCCGACGGAAGGCACATCTGTACTTACGACGCTCCAGGTTCCCGCCACGCCATTCGTGCTCGTTAACTGCTGGATCTGCATATCTTTCACTTGCTGTCCATAGACGCCGGTTACCGTCGGAACGCCGGCAAAAACCGGAACAATTCGATTGGTTGTGAACGACTGCATTCGGACATCACTGGTATTTCCCGCGATATCGCGACCAAAGACAGAGACGTAATACGTCGTGTTCGGAGATAGTTCGGAGAATTCAAGCGGAATATCTATATTGATATCCGAACTCGATACTTGATAATACAACACGTCGCCAGCCGAGATAATTCCCTCTGCGTCAAGACTGGAGGGCGTGGTGCGAAGAACGTAATACAGAGTTCCCTTTTCGTTCATTCTCGCGTCGACGGTTGCACTGGAGTCAGTAATCTCCGATGCGCCCGGCGATGTCAAGCTGAGTTCCGGTCTTGTAAGATCAATGACGAATCCGTCCGAGCATATATAATCACTGCGATTCCCGGCCCAGTCGATCGCATAGGCGTAAAGAACGTATGTGCCCTCGGAATTTATGAGAAAAGAATCCGGAGTCTGCTCGAATTCGATTTGATTCAGAAGTTGTCGAGACATAGCCGTTGTGCTTCCGGAAGTATCCAGGAAGTAGCGATATTGATAAATTGGCGATCCGGTAACAGTCGCGGACAGACGCACGCTTACGGGTGAATTTGAAATCTCATCGTAACTGACAGCTGGCAGAAGGGTCCTATATCGAACGCCGTCGAGCATGATGCCATCCGTAGGCCCCAAGAATGCAGGACCTATCCGATCTATATTCACGGTTACCAACTGCCCGGATGTGATGCGTCCTGTCAATGTATTCTTAAAGTATAAGTCTTTCTCGTTTGTTCCTTCGTCGGACATGATATAGGCAGATAGGAAAGGTCCGGTGATCTGATCGCTTACCGTATAGCCGGAAGCAGAAATTGACACATCATCGTTGTACCATTCGGTCTTTATCAGATTGTTGTTGTATTCGATGTCCACGATCGTATCATCCGGAATAATGGAGATATCAATCGTCATTTCGATACCCAGATAATCGTCTGACTCAGCGATCGAGGCAACGAGGACATACGTTCCCGGTGACGAAGGAGCGCCTGACAGTAAATTCTCCGGCGCAATACTATCCATATACCAAGTGAAGGTTACATCGGAATACGTCCCCCCCGTAATCGCGATATCCGATGCAGTCGGATTCGGTATTGCTTCTGCGGTATAGGGATATAGAACATCGAACAACGGATCGAACTCGATCCACGAATTACCTTTCTCAATTGTAATATCATATGTTGCGGTTGCACTCTCATAATTATCGTCCGCAGCTTTGACGGCGGTGATGGTTACTTTCCCGGCGTCGAGAATGATAGCTTCACTCCCGCTGATCTCAAGAACCCCATTATCCGGGGGTACAGAGTATGTAATCGCACCGTTTCCGTTGCCTCCGGTCGTCGTTAGAGGGATGTTCGCATCTCCCACTTTCGCCCCGAGGAAAGGGTTGATCTCAAATAGATCCTGATTACTCTTAATTACATGTATCTCGTATAATTGTGTTGTTGTTACTTGATAGTTCTCGCTGATCGAATCCGTTGCAGGCGTGAACGCAACATGGACAGTATGATCTCCAACGCTAAAATTATCGTAGGTTAAATACACCGTTTCCGCTGTTACTATATCTGAATCCAGAAGAGTTGTACCCTCATACAATGAGAGCGTTCCCATAAGATTAGGACCGTCAACGGATTGCACGCGCAAACTCATAGTGAAGCTGTCTCCATACGTTAACTGGGGAGAATCCAATATGTCGATGATGAGGTTCGGAGACGCATGTAAAACAGAAAAGGAGGCACGCTGCGAGGTAAGCGTCGTTTCTCCGCAGGTAGCAACACAATAGAATTCGTATGTTCCTACGGGAAGGCCAACAGGCATGTTTAGCGTGGAGGAATCCGTTCCGACCGCAACGTCGTTCGACTCGGCACCTGACTTAACACGATACCACTGGTAGTTGATGGTACTGTTAATCGGTGCCGAAGCCGTCTTGCTGACACCAAACGTCATCGTTGGCGCAAACCCATCGTAATATCCATATTCACACGAAGCGGCGTTTGACGGTTGTGCGTCGATTCTGATCATATCTGGAATACTAACCACAACACGGCAGTAAGTAGATACGGTCGTTGCCGAATTTCTCACATAAATCGTAGCTTCTCCCGGACCGACTGCAGTCACTGTGCCGGTATCATTTACCGTGGCGACATTCTCATCACTGCTTGACCAATAGAGAGTCTGATTCTCTGCATCTATGGGAGTAACGCTTGCATGTAACGTCTGGCTCGCGCCGACAGAACTAAATACAAGGCTAGAATAATCGAGAGAAATACTACTAATGGGAACGAAATCCGATATTGTCGTGTTTTCAAGAAAGGAAGAGCGATAATTCTCGTATGCGGGAACACATCCGGTCGGAACGAGAACGAGAAAAGCCGGACAATACGTGAAAATATTGGACCAAAACCTTGGCGGGGTCTCGCTTTGGAAAGTTATCCTCTCTAAATTCTCGCAGTACTCAAATGCATTATCTCCGATTTCATATACACCAGATTCTATCGTAATTCGTCTGAGACTCGTATAATTATAGAAACTTCCACCGTAAATCTCTCCGGTCGATGATGCAATCACAACATCCGTCAAATTCGCTACAAGATCATAGTTATAAGTTTCAAACATCGTCGGCCCGTTACTGTTCGTTATCGTAAGAACACCGTTCGAACTATTGTAGTAATATCCGTCTCCTGATATATCCGCGGATAAATTCGCCACGGGGACCATCCAGATCAATAACAGAATAGCAGACAGGAATGACATAACGCGCTTGAACCCTTGATGACGTTTCATGTGCACCTCCATGATTGTTATATTTTATTGACAAATTAGAAGACATGAATTTACGGAGATCGGGCATAACTTAGCCAAATATTAGTTAAATCGTTCGCGAAAAAGTCCGTCACATAGAAGAATCGGTAACGAAAGATCCGGGGAAGAGCTCTACGCTTTACAAGGGAGTTATCCGATTCCTAAGGTGCAGGCTTGACATAATAAAACTACAATTTCATTCTATCACGAATCATTGGATTCGGAAGTGCAAAATTCCATAAACAGGAACAATACTATTTGATTCCGCACGAACTTCCCGCAAGCAAATAAATACCGCAAGGCAACTCGTTTTCACTACGCCATGCGGTATATATCGAAACTCGAACATCTAACGATAAGTCGTTGGTACTTTCTCAAATCATGCGTTTCTTTTCGAAAAAATGGGTTAGTCTCTACTTACAGAATATAATCCACGAGATATCCATAACCCTCCTTCTCCATCTCACCATAGGGTATAAAGCGCAAAGCAGCACTGTTGATACAGTACCTCTCCCCTGAGGGAGACGAAGACTCATTGTAGAACACATGCCCCAGATGGGTGTTTCCCGTCCGGCTTCGCACCTCGGCGTAATCCAGGCTCATCGTCGCATCGGTGAAGTAGACGAATGTGTTCTCGTCAATTCCCTTCGTGAAGCTCGGCCATCCGGTCCCGCTGTCGTATTTATCACTGGACGAGAACAATGGCTCTCCGGTCACAACATCAACATAGAGGCCCCTCTCGTGATTGTCCCAGTACTCATTCTGGAAAGCGTATTCGGTTCCGCCCTCCTGAGTCACACGATATTGCTCATCTGTGAGCGTTTCCTTAATATTCTCCGAGGACGGCATCGGATACAGCGCCGGGTCCACGATCATATTCGCTGCAAGTTCGAATTCCTCATCCGAAATGTGACAGTACCCGTTATAGTTCTTGATCAGGTAATTCTGGTGATATTCCTCAGCGTCATAGAAGCTTCGAAGCGGCTCAATCTCGACCGCAAATTCTTCGACGCGACTTTTCTCAACCTCCGCAATCCTCTCCACGATTTCCTTGGAAAGCTCGTCCGCCCAATAGACACCTGCCTGGTATTGCGTACCGACATCATTCCCCTGACGATTGGTGATCGTAGGATCTATCGACCGATAATACGCGAAAAGAATCGCGTCCAGGCTGACCTTTGCGGGATCATATTCGACGCGCACAGTTTCCTTGAAACCGGTGTCGGCTACCGTCTCATACGAGGGTTCATGATCCTCGTCGCCGTTCGCGTACCCACTTGTTGCGTCAACGACACCTTCAATGGTTTGCATTAGCTTCTCGGTTCCCCAGAAGCAACCGCCCGCGACATAAATCACATCAATTCCATTCTTCTTCACATACGTTCTGTCCATAGGTGCCATCTCCGTTTTATCATAAGAAGCCGATGTTTCGCCTGTCCCTGCACTCCCTGACGGGATTCCGCAGGCGCTTACAACTAAGGTAAGAAAAGTAGCTAAAGTGATCACGATTGTCTTTTTCATTTTTATCTCCTAAATCATCTCTTGGATTTATATTACTCCTATTACATCTTTGTATCAATTACATTTTTGGGGTTTTTTCGCGGTATCAGAGGGTTTGAACGGAAATGAGAGCGGAAAGACAGCCTGATTTTCACATTCGAGTGATCAATGGTCTTGCGAATCAGCTTGTAGTTATCTATACATCACACTTCACAAGCCCAAAATCCAACGATTCTGCGGAACAGAAGTTCGTCAAGTGCTCGCCAAGTACAGATGATTAATACTGCTAAGAGCGCCTCGGAATGATTGATTGTCAACGATTACCGTAAAATCGATGGAGCTCGCGACTTTGTACTGCTTTCTCCATCTCCGTATACACGAATAAATTGATGAACTGCTTATGAAGTAGTTGCGCGTTACTTGTTTGTATTTGTTATCCATTCTATTGTTTTTTGTTCTTCTTTTTTCTTCCTATGATCACAGGCCAAAGGGACAGAAACGCCTATAAAATAGCAGGAACACTCATAATTATCGTATTTCTGCTGCTAAGCAAAGGTTATTTGTCATTGATGCACATACGAAATGGGCTCCAACTCGGGTTTTCGTATGTGCGCCGGTCGGTTCATGGCGGTTATTTGTCATAGATGCACATACGAAACAGGCTCCAACTCGGGTTTTCGTATGTGCGCCAGCCATCCCAGCGCGGTTATTTCTCATTGATGCACATACGAAATGGGCAATTTTTTTATATTTCGTACGTAGTCATAGATATATATTTTTGCATAATTCACTACAACGCAATTCAGACCTCATACAGGCTTTACGCAAT
>JAEWUD010000055.1 GCA_023397475.1 Bacillota bacterium | reverse complement strand
CTTCCAAGGTGAGTCGACCTTCGATCTTCTCGAGATGAAGGATGTTCTCTTCATCATACGTATAGATGTAGCTCTCGGCATCGCCATCCATCACGTAGACCCAATCGATGATCGCCTTCATTGCCGTACCGTCTTCATAATAGAATGTGTTACTGGTCAGAACATACGTGTATCCATCCGTTGATCCACAGAGAGCGGTCACATCCGTCGTCTCTCCGGACGCCCCATCCGTGAAAATGAGTGTTCCGCTGGCCGTCGGGGAATCGCTGATCGCCTCGCGGCGGAAGGTATCTTCTTTACCGTCGTCGTTCCAGTCGGTTCGAAGGGTCAGGATCTCGTAACTTACATCGGGATCGGGCTCGGCCATCGCGAGTAATTCGCCCTCCGGCTGGACGTCCATCTTGCGATAGAGTTCGTCCGCGACCCGGCGCCCGAGAATCTTATCTATTGATAAGCCGTTGAGGAGCAGAGCGCCGTCACTTGTGGTGCCCACGTCAAAGCGGACGCAACGGCCGTCCAGGAGAACAAACAACGTCTCTTGGTCAATCTCGGATACAATATTGCCGGCCGTATCCATCGGAAGGGCAATCATGCCTCCGGGAATGCAGGTCTTCGGGCCGATCACTGAATCGGTAATTCCGTCTACGATCGAATCGTCCACCACCGTAACCTCCTGCGGAGAGAGCAGATAGACACCCTGAAGGGAGACGGAAGATGCGGTAAGATCCAACAGATATTCGATGCTGTTCTGTTCCGGGATCGACGCCTCCGAGGATTCCTGCGGCGCCGGTTTCGCGGTGTCTACGGACGTATCCGGAGAAACTGTGACCCCTGCCGCAGTCGTCTGGAAGGCGACCGTCGTTAGATTTGTCTCGAAAAGCGAGCACGATGTGTTCGTAAGCAACGCAGCCATTGTAAATAGAGTAAAAAACATCACCGATTTGCGCATAAGAATATCCTCCGTCAAGAGGCAGCATTTCTGCCCTCATTCATTAGACGAGGCAAGGCTGTCATTCGTTACAAGATTTTCTAACAATTTTTCGCAAGGATATTTCTTTGCCACTCCAATCTGCGAACGCCGCGAATCATGTCACACGATAATGTACAATGTAGTTAGAAATCAGAGACATTTTCGGGAGGTTATCCCATGAGAAATAAGAAGGTCCTCGCGACAATCTCCGCGATACTGGCCGCCGTTTTTTTCGCGATCCATACGCCGTTTGCCAAGTCGCTCCTCGGAGAGATCGCGCCGACCTATCTCGCGGCGCTTTTGTATCTTGGCGCGGGATTTGGGATCGGCGCTGTCTACCTTGTATCACGGACTCGTCCCGGCAACAAAACCGAGGGATTGTCTCGTAAAGATCTTCCCTTTACGATCGGTATGATCGCGCTGGATATCGCTGCCCCGATTCTTCTCATGGCCGGGCTCAGCGATACGGCCGCTTCCGGTGCGGCACTGCTCTCGAATTTCGAGATTGTCGCGACCTGCTTGCTGGCCCTTGTATTTTTTCGCGAAAAGATCTCTCTTCGCCTCTGGATCGGAATTGTATTGATCACACTGGCGAGCGCGTTGCTGTCCGTCCAGAACATCTCGTCGCTCCAGTTCTCCCCGGGCTCGGTACTCATTGTCGCGGCGGCGCTCTGCTGGGGTCTCGAAAACAATCTGACGCGCAGGATCTCTTCGAAGAACACCCTGCAGATCGTGATGATCAAGGGCATCTTTTGCGGTCTCGGGGCGGCTGTCGTCGCACTAATGCGTCGCGAGCCGCTCCCGCCGATTCAACCGGCTCTTCTGGCCCTTCTGTTGGGATTTGTTGCCTTTGGATTAAGTATCTTCCTGTATGTGCGTGCGCAAAAAGAACTCGGCGCCGCGAAAACAAGCGCCTATTATGCCATCGCGCCGTTCGTCGGCGTTCTCCTCTCGATACTGCTGTTGCGCGAAACCATTGCACTTCCGTTTCTTCTCGCGCTCGGAGTCATGGTAGCCGGATCCGTACTGGTCGCGATCGACACGCTTCTGGTCCGTCACCGTCACCTGCACACGCATCTGATCGCCCTTCCCGGCGGAGGTGAGACGATTGTCGAACACGAGCATGAACACAGGCACTTCGTGTCGGACGAGAAGCATACGCATCCGCATCAATAGTGTTTTGTGTGCCTTTGCTTGGATAGAAGTCCCGTCAGGCTTTGCGAAAAACCGCCGTTTCCGGCAACGGCCGGATCTTTCTGAAGCGTTTCGAAGTCCTTCTCAGACAGAAGAATGCGCGTCATCCCGCCGCGACTCGACCCGAACATCACGTCCCTGTAGGTGCCCGCGATCCGGAGTTCTACCTGCGAATCACCCGCTTCGAAGACAATCGAGTCGCCGACAACGAGATCGTTATCGTCGAGTGTCGCCGCGTAGACATAGACCTCGCCCGGCTCCATTTTTGTAATCGGAAGATCCCTTCCGTCAAAATACGTAAGGTATGCGCCATCAATCGCGAAAAGCGCCGCGGCGCCGTTCAAATCCAGACTTACGTCGTCTGTACTGCGAACCTGGTCTTCGGTGAGATAGAGAAGCTCCTCAACACCCAATGAATCAATCGCCGGAACCTCATCGAGAATCCCGCGAATCTCGTCTTCCTCGGATCCGGCTGACTTCGTCACCGCGACAAAATCACTCATTCTTGTCTTCGCAAAATACTGCTCCAACGCGCCGGTCACCGTAAGTACATTATTCATACTCGCCGAGACAAACAGTGTCGCAAGAATGATGAACAAGAGAAGAATCACGTTCATTGTCTTCTTGCGCGTCAGGTCCCTTCGTAAAATACCCAGAAACATACATCGTCCCCCCTGTTTTCGTTACTACCGTTATACAGGGAAAGTTCTTAAATGGTCATTAAATCGAATTATGTTACTTCAAGAACATTCTCCTCGAAAAATCGCACAATTAAGTTAGGATTGCTATTTCCGCGATATTTTGACAAACTGGAAGGAGATATCGAAGTGTCGCTCATCCGAGACTCCTTATCCATCTCTTGGAATCACGATGCCCGCCAAAGGGATGAATCCTGCAACGATCCAGCACAAATAAGGAGCCACACAAGAATATGGAAGCCTTTTTTGACGTCATTGTTGAACTTCTCTTCACCTTACTCGGTCGCATCTTCCGCCCTATTGCAACGAGCCTGTTTCCTCGGAGCCGTCCCGTTCGTATGCACCCCATTGTTGCGATCATCATCCTAATTATTGTCGTTATCGCTACTGTCACCGGTGTAATCGTGTTGATTGGATCATTCATGAATTTGAAATAAGAAGATTCAGATTTGATTTCGATGAAATGCCATCTCTCGAAGAATCATCAACCGCCGAACTCTCTCATACGAAAACGCGAGGTGTTTATATGAACCAGAAAATGCTAAAGCAATATGCCCGTCTCATCATCAATGTCGGCGTCAATCTTCAGAAAGGCCAGCCGCTCGTTATCGCTTCCCCGGTCGAGGGCGCTTTTTTCGCGCGGGAGCTCGTCGCGGAGGCCTACCGGGCCGGCGCCAAGGATGTCCTCGTCAACTGGCGCGATGATTTCTGCACACGCGAACACTACTTGCATGCAGAGGACAGCCTCTTCGACGCCGTCTATCCTTGGGATGCGCTCCAGAAAAACACGCTGGCGCGTGAGGGCGCCGCGTATGTCGCGATCGCGGCTACGGATCCGGAGAACCTCAAAGGCGTCGATCCCGACCGTCTCCGCCGATGGGAAATCGCGGTCGGCCGCGACCTCAAAGAATACAGCCGTCTGCAGATGAACAGCTTCTTCCCCTGGTGCGTGGTCTCGATTCCGATCGTGACCTGGGCGCGCAAGGTCTTCCCGGATCTTCCGGACGACGAGGCGATGGAGAAGTTGTGGTCAGCCATCTACCAGACCGTCCGCATCACCGAAGACGGCGATGCCGTCGAGGAATGGCGCGCGCATGCCGAGCGACTGAATGTACGCGCGGAAACCCTGAACCAATATAACTTCAAGAGCCTTCATTATACGAACTCGCTCGGAACCGATCTGACCGTCGGCCTGCCCGAGAATCACCTCTGGCTCGCGGCGGATGAGAAGGCGAAATCCGGTATCCGCTTCCTCGCGAACATGCCGACAGAAGAAGTCTTCTCCGCCCCGCTTCGCAACGCGGTCAACGGCGTCCTGTACGCGTCCAAGCCGCTGGTCTTAAACGGCAATATCGTCGACGGAATCCGGTTGGTTTTCGAGCAGGGAAAAATCGTCGATCTTCACGCGGACATCGGCGAAGAGAATCTGCGTGCCTCGATCGAAATCGACGAGGGCGCGCATTATCTCGGAGAAATCGCCCTTGTCCCCTACGACTCGCCGATCTCAAACAGCGGCATCCTGTTCTTCAACACCCTGTTCGACGAGAACGCGTCGTGTCATTTCGCTTACGGAGAAGCGTATCCGACTTGCCTTGCGGGCGGGACCGAGATGACGGTGGAAGAGCTTGCCGCCGCCGGTATTAATGCCGAGAGCAGCACGCACGTCGACTTCATGGTCGGCACGAAGGATCTGTCGATTGTCGGCACGACGCATGACGGCCGCCAGGTGCCGGTGTTTGTGGACGGGAATTTTGTGTTCTGAGAGAGGTTGAGGCTTGCTCCGCGGGAGAGCGGTCATCGTCATAGTAAGGATTCAGTTCAAACGATTTATCGCATTTGTACCTTTTGGGTTGGTATTTCTCACGAGATCTCCTAATCGCAATATTCTGTTGCGAGAAAATTCTGTTTCTTCTTGCAGAATCATAAGCTAGATTGTACAAACAGAAAGAAATCGTGATCCTGTTCTCTGTCACCGTGAAAATTCTCCATGCGAAGGCGACGAAGGTGCTGTCTCAAGACACTTTCTTGTTAGGAGAACAAAAACCAATTTGTTGTCGCGAATCGTTACGCTTTTCAGGAAATATTCTCTGATAAATTGCTGAAAGAGCATGCGCACATACGAAAACCCGTGAAGGAGCCGGTTTTGTATGTGCATCATTGACGAATAATCGACGCCGTTTGGCCGCCGCACATACGAAAACTCGTGAAGTGACCGGTTTCGTATGTGCATCATTGACGAATAATCGCTCATGGGATCGCTGGCGCACATACGAAAACCTGGGTTGGAGCTTGTTTCGTATGTGCATCATTGACAAATAACCGCACTGGGATGGCCGGCGCACATACGAAATCCTGGGTATGAGCCTGTTTCGTATGTGCATCAATGACGAATAATCGCAAGGGATCGCTAGCGCACATACGAAAACCTGGGTTGGAGCTTGTTTCGTATGTGCATCAATGACAAGTAACCGCGCTGGGATGGCCGCCGCACATACGAAAACCCGTGAAGGAGCCGGTTTCGTATGTGCATCAATGACGAACATCTACTTCAGGCAGGTTAACGCTATAATAAATTACAATCTTTTTGACAGCCCAGGATTTTTCCAGTAATAAGGCGTCAAAATTTCACACAATTCCGTTTAATCCGTCACGCCATGGTGGATTAAACGGAATTGTGCAGTTTGTTAGAACAGAAAGATACATTACCTCGTAGGTGAAGGAGCATCGCAATGACTTGGATTCACAGAGCCATCGCAGATCAAATGACAGAATTGATCCGATCTTTCCCCGCGGTTTTGTTCACCGGTCCGCGACAGGTGGGCAAGTCAACGCTACTCCGAATGATGTGTATTTATCCCTCAGAAATATAGAACCCACCGGATCCGATCAACTCTGGCAAATGATTCATCTCGGCAGCATGCCGCAACTTGTTGCATCTGATAATGATTGGGAAGCATTCTATTCCAGCTATGTGTCGACGTATATCGACCGGGATGTTAATCAACTGAGCAATATCGCTAACAAAGGAGATTTCATCGCATTCATGGGTGCGGTGGCTGCCAGAAGCGGAGAACTCCTGAATTACGACAGTCTTGCCCGCGATTGTGCCGTCTCTTCATCAACGACGCGAAGATGGATGCAGATTCTTGAGACATCCGGCTTGATCCTACTCGTGCAGCCCTACTCGAACAATCATCTGAAGCGAATTATAAAGACGCCGAAAATCTATTTCCATGACACCGGGCTGATGGCCTACCTGACCCGATGGATAACGCCGGAGACAATTCAAAACGGCGCAAAAGCCGGACAGTTTTTTGAGACATGGGTTGTATCTGAGATCGCCAAGTCATTTCTTAATGCGGGAAAATCCATGCGGGATATCTATTTTATCGGGACACCGATCAGAGAGAAATCGTCCTGGTGCTGGAGATCGGACGTGCACTCTACCCGATCGAGATTAAGATGACTGCTAAGCCACAGAAGAAAATGGCGGTACCCTTTCGACTTCTTGAGCCGGTAATCGAAGCAGGCGATCTGGAGCTTGGAGAAGGCGCGATCATCAACCAGTATCCAGAATTGATGTATCTCGAAGAGAAAGTCCGTTCTATTCCTGTCGGTTATTTGTAATCCGCAATGTAATTAACGAATTTATTTAGATGATAATCTCCAAAAGAACGAGTTCGCAAGCAGCCACCGCCTGTGGTGTATGCGATACGCTCCATTAGCACAAAAACTACTTACATAACCTATTAATAATGCAAGACCTCTATCTTTACAAATTACTTTTTCTTACATATTCGTTCCTCGAAAAGCAAAAACAGATGATCAAGACTCCTCATTTCTTGACCTTCTCATAAATATACCACTCATCTACCACAACATTTCCGAATAAAGATCCCTCTTCCTCTCCAGTAAAATGCACGACAACAGCATATACATTCGTGTCTTCCTGAAAATAGCGTATAAAGAAATCATTGATTATTTTAGGATTCGAATAATATTCATAAGTCTCATCCTCGGTATTTATAGGTATTTCATATGCATCCCACTCAAATGATTTGTTTAAATGTAATGTGTATGCCTTTTGTCCTTCCTTAAGAGATAAACTTAGAGCCCCTGCTTCATTAATGATTGCTGGTCTTGTTACACACTTGATTATTTGAAATGAAGCAATTGAAAAAATCACAATAGCCAGTAAGATTGCCATGAATTTGAAGAATTTCTTTCTCATGATTTCCTCCTTACCTAAGTTTTGTGTAATAATACCATCCATACATATTTATGCCATATTTGTCATAATAGACTACTTCTGTTGGAGCAGAATCATCATCGAGTTCACCACCAACTGGAAATAAAAACTCTCCATTCTGATCATACCCGGTTTCTTGTCTTGCTGCCTTGATTTTTTCTTTATTTTCCTTGTAATTGGCAGGTGTGTATTCTGTCTTTCCGTAGAAACCCATAGTCACGGAACCTGTTTGCTTGGCCCATTCTTGAGCAAAGTCACTCTTCCCTACATCAATTGGGGTTGCTGAATTACATGTATAGAAACTTGAACTAGAATCTTTGGCAAAAGCATCGGGATTTATATCTTTTATGTCAGCAATGTCGATCCTTAATTCCTCTGAATTTTCTTGATTATATCCCAAACTCAGAGATCCTATAAGTCCGTGTCCAAAAACACTAAGGGACTTTATCTTGGTTTTTCTTGTCCCTTCTTCTTTTTGAGTATCCCCTGTGTTGATATAGTTAATCATTTCATCGCCATCTGAGAAGAATACAGCCTTAACGCCCAACTTTTCAGCTGTTTCTGTAAAATTCTCAATGTCTCTGTCTGAATAGCCCGTGCTTGAAATCATCCATGTGATGTTCTTATTCCCCTCTTCTTGCGACTTGCGAATCTCAGCAATCGCCGGTTCAATAAAATTGTATTTGTATCTGTCATTATAGTCAATATAAGATCCGTATTCATGGACTAGAGGAGCTAAGCAATACCACCACAAATAATAATACTGTTGATTCCACGGAACATGTACACCTAAAATTTGTAATTCCGTTGGAGCTGGCATGTTCTCAGGATCTGACGATTTCTGCATGTGTGACTGATACTCACTTGCCGATACAATGATGACTTCGTCATTGTTTTCTGCCGCCCTTTTTGATCCAACAACCTCAGTAATCGTCGGTGTGGTCTCATTATACTTTCCAGTTGCCTTCCATTGCTCACGCTCAGCCGAATTGCTTGGTTCATTTGCAGCTGCTCTTTCTTCTGCCTTCCGCATCTCTCTCTGTGCTGGATTATCGTACGCTGGGTCTGTGTTTTGTGTCTGTCCATGTGACAGAGTTACGGCGTTGTGTCCCGTTGGATCGTAATACCGCAGCGGACTGTTGTAGCAGTACGTATAGAGGTTCAGCGACAGCGGATCCTCGTACTGGCCGGTGTACGTGTCTTCCTGGAGGAACCTGGCGGTCGTCGGATCGTACATGCGCGCGTTCAAGTAGTACAATCCCGTTTCGGGATCGTACTGGTAGCCCGCGAAAAGAATAGTATTGTTCGCATTGCCCGTCTGGTTGATTACATTTCCGAAGGGATCGTAATTGTACGTGGCCGCGACGGTGCCGGTTGTGGTAAGGAGCGCCGTGACATCCGCGTGGGCGTTGTACATGTAGAAGAAGGCGTCGACGCCGACTTCGCGCATCAGGAGATTGGTTCCGTAGACATTGCGTCCGATGGTATCGCCGAGGCTGTTCTTTTCGAGAACGACGCGCTGGTACTCGTAGAGGTAATGCGTTGTGGCGCCGTTCACGGTTTTCGCGACGCGGAGGCCGTCGCCGTTATAGACATTCTCGACGACGGTGCCGTTCTCGGTGACCGTGCGGATCAGCTGGTTTCTGAGGTCGTAGGTGTTGGTCTGGATGACAACCGGTGTGCCGGCGACGCCCGCGGTGTAGGGCGTGCGGGTCGTGATTAGCTGGTTTCCGTTGTTGTCGTAGGTGTAGGTGATCTTCTCGGTCTGGACGCCGGCGACGAGTTTGTCGACGCAGGTCAGGCGGTTAAGGGCGTCGTAGGTATAGGTCAAGGTCGTTATGGTGACGACGCCCGCCGTGGTCTCCGTGACGGTCTGGGTCGCGCGGTTGCCGGCGCCGTCGTAGGTGTAGGCGGTGACTTTGCCCGAGGGTTCGGTCAGGCTGGCGAGGCGGTTGATCGCGTCGAAGGTGTAGCTCGTGACACCTTGGGCGTCGGTCTTACTTATGAGGTTGCCGGCATCGTCGTAGGCATAGCTGTACTGGTCGATGATGGTGCCGTCGGCCTTATAGTTGATGAGGGTCTCGATCTGACCGAGGTTTGTGTAGGTGTAGTCTTCACGGGCGCCGCCGGGATAGAGAAGGCTCTGGAGGCTGCCGTTGGCGTTGTAGGTGTACGTGAAGGTAAGCCCGTCGTTCTCGACGCGGATCAGGCGGCCGATGCGGTCGTAGACACGCAGGGTGATGTTCCCATCCGGGTCGGCGGTGCGCTCGGCGGATTGGCCCTGAGAGAGTCCGGTCGTAATGTCGTATACGAAGGTGCTTGTTCCGAAGTTGGGAACGGTCTTCGTCAGGACGCGATTGAAGGCGTCGTAGGTACGAGTCGTCGTTCCGGTTCCGTCGGTCATCGTAAGAAGGTTGGCATTGTTGTCGTATGTGTAGGTGATAACGTTGGTTCCGATCGTTCGGGACAAAAGATTCCCATGGATGTCATAGGTGAAGCTCTCCGTCTGTCCGTTCCGGTCGGTACGGGTAGCAATTTGTCCTTCGGCGGTATAGGTTGTTCCGGTTACGAGGCTGTTGACATAGACATACCTACCCGGACTTCCCGATCGTCCGCCGGGATAGATACGACGGGTGAGTAAATCGCGACAGTTGTATTCGAGGATCGTCGTATGACCGGCGGCATCCGTAAAGGAGAGCACGTTGCCCTTGAGGTCATAGGTATACGTGGTCGTCTCATTCAGCGCATTCTTAACAGAGGTCAGACGGCCCAAATAATCGTATCCATAGGTTGTTGTATATCCACGTGCGTCGGTGACAGTCGCCTTGTTCCCAAGGTTATCGTAGGTGACGGAGATTGTCTTCCCCGCCGGATTCGTGGTTGTCAGGAGACGATCATTGCGATCATACGTATAGGTGATTACCTGTCCGAGAGCGTCGGTGGAGGTTAATTGTCGACCACCATCGTCATAGGTCAAGGTTTGCACCGTGACACCGGCGGCATCATGGCGTTCGATCAGGCGATTCAGCGCATCGTAGACGTTCGTGGAGGTGTTGCCGAGCCAGTCAGTGACGCTGATCTCTTTGCCATTCGCGTCGTAGACATGTGACGTTGTGTGGCCGTCTGTTGTTTCCGTGAGAAGCTGGTGCAGGGCATTGTACGTGTATTCGGTAACTGTCCCATTACCATCGGTCGCGAATCGTAGGTTTCCATGCTGGTCATAGCGGTAGTACTTCGTGATAGCCTGGTTACCAGCGGCGTCTTTCTTGGACACCGAGAGAAGGTGCCCCAGGTTATCGTAGACAAAGGCCTGAACAACGCCGGCGCTCGTCCAACTTGCGGTTGGCAAGGCGGTTCTGGTGTACTGTGTCGTAGATGTAATTGCAGCGATCGTAGTATCGCCCGGCAACGTTACGGTTCGTGTCTGTCCTAAGGCGTTCCATGTGTACGACGTCGTGCGTCCGAGTGCGTCCGTCTGGGTGAGCATTTGGTTCGCATAGTCATAGGTTGCGGTCATGAGTGTCTGGGCCGTTGATGAGGCGTTGAGCTTGACGGATTGCTGAATGATATTTCCTGCGGCGTCATAGGACGTGATATTGATCACTCCGGCGGAGTTCTGCGTCTGCGTCATACGTCCGAGAGCATCGTAGGTGTATTTTACTGTGAAGGTAAAGCCTCTCTCTTTGGAGACAGCGTCAAGAACGGTCAGAACCTGGCCTCTATAGTTATAGGTAAATTCGGTACCGTAGCCGCTTTCGATCTTCTCGGTAATGGTCGATCCGGTTCCGGCGGCATAACCCATGGCTCCGAGTTCTTTGATCTTATTGCCCATGACATCGTATTTATAGCCTTTCTCAACAAAGCTCTTCCATAGATTATCCTTCGTATCGAAGTAGATCTGTGTGACAGTAATGACACGTCCGAACGTATCGTACAGATACTCGGTGCGGTTCATCTCTTCTAAGGTTCTTGTTGTATCGAAGTGCAAGGGTGAGACGACAGCGATTACACGTCCCCCATTATCGTAGTACTGTGCGGATACTCCTCCGTTCGCGTCGATCGTGCGGATCACGCGGCCGCGTGCATCATACTGCATCTCGGTTTTATTGCCGTTTGCATCGATCGATTCAAGGATCTGGTTATCCCATCTGTATAACGTGGAGGTCTGGACAGTCACTGTCTGTCCGTATTCGTCAACATTGCTTACCGACGTCGAGACCAGTCGGTTCAATGCATCATACGTCATTTGCGATTGGACACCGGCCGGATTTGTTAGGGAGATGACATTTCCGTTCTTATCATAGGTCTGCGAGGTCGTCAGTCGGATCGTGGTATTGTCAGAGAAATTGTAGCCCTCAATATCTCCGGCGCGAACCAGTTGATGTGTCTTTGTAACGCGGCCGTTGGCGTCGTATTCGATCTCGGTGATTCGGGATTCGGTAGCTGAGACCTTCTTTTCTGTACGAGTCATACGGTTGTCATCGTCGTAGAAGAACGATGTGGTGCGTCCGGTTCTGTCAGATATAGTCTTTGTTAAGCCATTGGCATAATATATCGTCTCCGCATAGACTCTCTTGGTTGTCGAAGGTACACTCCAAAGGCCAACCGGCGTGATGCCAGTCTCAACGCGGATCACCTGGCCAAGATTATCATAGACTGTCAGAGTATACGCATAGGTGAGAGCGTCGATCTGTGTCCAGACCTCGGTCGGTCGATTCAATCCATCATAGCGATAGTAAGTTTTCGCGCCGTTACTTGCCGTAATCAGGTTCACGGTTCCGTTCTTATTGTACTTCGTCGTTGTTGCTGGAATTGACAAGCCTTCGAACGCCGTCGAGATCTCGCGTCCGGCGAAGTCATAGGTATGGATGAGTGTAAGTGATTCCGTCGCGTTCAGGTACTTCGTCTCGTAGACGCTGGTTGTTTTGTCAGAATTGATCGTGTAGCGTATGGAAGAAAGAAGCTCCAACGGGGCTCCTGTACCTGCTCTAAATCTCTTATTGATGACACGGTTCAAGACGTCGTATTCCGTCTCAACGATGGTATTGTCGGGATTGGTCAAAGTCACGACATTGCCGTAGAGGTCGTAGGTATAGGAGACCGTCTGATCCAACGCATTGGTTTGCTTCTCGACAAGTCCCGACGCATTGTAGGTGAATCTCGTTCCTACATTCGTCGCACGATACTCATAACTTAGCGTGGGATCGTTCAGACCGTCCGCCGTAGGATCATACTGGTTCGGTAGGATCTGACAAATGAATTGTCCGGCGTCATTATAAACGTTCCGACTGACGTTCCCGAGCGGATCTGTCTTGCGCAAGAGACGCCCATTGAGATCGTAGTCCATGGTCGTCGTGTGTCCGAGAGGTGTCGTCTCACTTATGAGCCAGCCGATTGCATTGCGCTGGTACATGGTCTTCTTGTCGGTCTCCGGATCACTTTGCGATGCCATATTACCATACTGATCATAGGTGTACTTGAACACCGCACCGTTCGGATTCACGAGTTGCTTCAGGAGTCCTTTGGCTCTATATTCAAGGGCCACGGCCTCTTCGTTCGTATAATATACGTACGTCGTGATCGCGAACTTCGTTTGATCCGCAGTCTCGCTATAGATATCTGTTCCGTTTAATGGTTGAGCCTTCTTGATCAGGCGGTGAAATGCGTCATAGATATAGAATATCTTCTTGCCGACTTCGTCCGTCTCACTAATCCGATTATTTGCGGCATCATAGGTATAGAGCACAGTACTGTTGTCAGGATATGTTACCTTAATCAGGTTGTTGTTGGCATCATATTCACGGGTTATCGTGTTGCCGTTGCGATCGGTTGTCTTCCACGGATTGGACGAATTATCCCGGTACTCCATGGTCTGTGAGATGCCTGCGGCATCCTGTGTACGAATCGTCTGATTTGCTTCATTGTACCAAACGATTGTCTGACGCCCGTTCGAGTCCGTCTTCGTCGTTGTTTTGGCAGTCAAATCGTAGGTTAGTGTTGTCGTATTCCCGAATGAATCCGTGATGGATTGGACCTTCCCGTCATTCTCGCCGCCGTCGTGAATGTAGACCATGTTCTTCGAGAGAGCATGCGTCACATCCTTAACCTCGCTGAGAAATCCCGATGCATCATAGATATATTCGTAGCGGACAATATTCATCGGATCGGTAACACGTTTCAATCGTCCGTTTTCGTAAGTATATGTGACAGTACGCCCGATCGGATCCGTGATGCCTGCGATCGTTCCGTCAGCATTATATGTAATTTGATAGACACGTCCGACGGCGTCCGTGACCTGTTGGACTTTGCCCTGTTCATTAACGGAAATTGACAATGTATTTCCGACATTGTCTGTAATAGAAACAAGATATCCTCTTGTATCGAATTGATAGACATATCCTGCCTTCGTCGTCAAGGTGTACGATCCATCGCCGTTCGCTACAATTGTGTTATCCGAGGTATCCCCGCGATAGATTCCACCGATTCGGGTAAATGACAGTAGGCTTCCATCTGGAAGATATACTTTCAATACATCTGTCGATTGGATCGTCTCATAAGTTCCGTCTGACTTTCTCATTTCATAGGAAAATGTTTCGCATCGCCCCTCAAATCCGAAAGTCCAGCCAGTACCGAAGGATTTTGCGGAGGTATCCAGTGAGTTATACGTACGGGTAAAGCCCGCCTGGATTCCAGGTGTCTCAACAGATATATCTGTAAAAGTATCTGAATAGAGTCCGGTTGCGGCATAACCACCCCGTTGTCCAAAAAAGTACTCGTCAGCGAACTCAATTCCGATCCAGGGAGAGTAATCTATTTTTCCCTCGACGCGAACATTAACCTTCGTCCCTCCGGAATTCCGAATTATGGTTGGTTCGGCGGCTCCGTTATACCAAATCTTTGATGCTCGGTCACGGGTGGTTGTTGAAGGGCCGTTGAGCGATCCCCAGAAGTTATTCTCTGCATTAACAAATGTGCCGTCGGCGAAGTTGCGTACGCCATAACAAGAACTGTTCTCTGTTCGTCCCATAAGGATGTTAAAATTCAGATATAGTGTGAAAACAGCAGGACTTCCATATGGGTCACTGAGATAAACACAGTTCTTATCCGCGTAAATCTTATTATTGAAGATATACATGTTCCGATTGGACTGCGAGGAACAACAGAGAAATGAGATCCCGGTATTCGTTGCCTGAATGACGTTGTCATACGCAAGGAAATGATCGACGCGGTTTCCCTGGTAATTATCGAGATCAAGGATAATTCCATCGCTTCCGATGAAATTGTTGTTGTTTATCGTCACGTATGTAAGAGTAGAATCATATCCCACGACCACGGCCGCTCCGGCGACACGAATATCATTATCGCTGATGTAGATCGGATGCATGGATGAGACTCTAATGCCAATACTGATTAAGTCGCTGTCGATTCGACAATTCGTTGCCGTAGAGCTACCACTCAGACCTAAAACGTTAAAATCAATTGCAGTGGACATTTTCTCATGAAAGTATGAATCATAGATATTCGTTTCAATACCATCAAATGACCCAACACTGAAACCTGTTGTATTGATATTGAAGAATTCGCTACTAACTACATCCACCTTATTTACAACGCCGGAAAATACCTTCTTGATTATCAGGCCGGCTTCCGAGGTCGAGAACTTCGTCTCGAAAACGGAGACATCGGTCGTATTGAGCCATACGATCGCCAGAGTTCCCAGGGATTTTTCTAGAACAGAGTTGCGAAGTGTTATGGAGGTAGCCGCATAAATCGATGCCTGATACGTAGTGTCGTAAGCATAGCAAAGATGTAAATAGTCAACGAAGAAAGAACCTGTTGATGCAATATAAATACCCTTCCAGTAATCTGTCGCGGAGAGAACACCGGAACCACCATAGTCCGTATCGCGAAGGGATGTCAGAACAACTTTTCTTTCTGACGATCCAACAATAGAAAGATTGCCCGCAACGGAGAATCGTCCCGCATCACCCAAAACTACGACACCATTTGTGAAAGACCCGGTGATGCCGATCGCAATGCCGAAATCCTTTGTCAGAACATATTGATATTCATTGTTCTGAATTGTCAGATTGGATGCAAGCACACCGCCGAACGCAATACGTTTCAGGTTGTTATAACTGACATTTCCTCCCGAATACACGGCATAGAGTTGGCTTAGTCGGGCCTCATTCAGGCCACTCATATCGGCGTAGATCGCGTAGGCATCGGCATGCGTATTCTGCAAATCCGAATTCGCAATTGAAATTTGTCCGGCATCCTGAATCATGCTCTTCGAACTGATATCGCGGGCAAAACGCATGGTAAGATAGCTTGCCTGTACCGCACCGGTACTGCCAATAACAAGACCTCCCCAATACCCTTCTGTCGCCAGAGGCATCTCTGTCGTTAGATTTATGTCATTGATCGCAGTCATATAGCTGCGATTGTCCGCCTGGCCATTTACGCTTAGAGTTCCGTCTATGATCAGGTGTACACCGGGTCGGAAGCGCATGATGACGCCAGGATTGATTGTCAATGTGACGCCCGCCAGTATCCGTACATCATTCTCGAAAACATAGGGTTTCTCAGTGTTATCAAAGGTCTGACTTGTGATTATATCGTTCACAACAGGCAAATAGGCTATGGCCTCCTGCTCTGCTGACCAGTCACTGTTCGCGTCTCCGATACTAGCGTGGACTTTGAATGTGTACTTCGTAAACGGATCCAGATTGTCGATTGTACATTGCGGAAGAAGCAGATCTGCGATCACCACTCCGTTAAACTCAATGTCGTATGAAGTTGCACCGGCAACCGCATCCCACTCGATCAAGGCTGATGTTCCGGTAAAACTCACGCGTATATTCGCCGGGACATCAAGAATGGTAGAAATCGATAACGGATCACTTGAAGCAGATGCATTACCGGCCGCATCCATAGCAATGACAGTAAATGTATAGGCTGTCAATGGATCTAGTGCTTCACACTGAAAATTATTTGTGTTTGTTATACCGATCTGTACGTTGTTACATAAGATTTGATACGTCGCCACACCTATCGCATCTGTTGAGAGGTCCCATTGTAACGATACGAATGTCCCTGCAACAGCTGATGCAGCAAGGTTAGAAGGTTTTGTCGGCGCGTCTGTATCGACATGTTGAACGTTTATCGTTTGTAACGCAACATTCCCGACGGCGTCTATAGCAAAGATCGTATAGATCCCGTTCGCAGACACGATAAAGGATTGCCCGTCATACGTCTCTCCGGCGGTCGAAAAGTACGCAATGTTCTGTTCACCCGCCGCCCACTTGGTAACTGCGATGGAGCTGGCGTCTGAGATCGTTGTCTGTACGGCTCGTGTCTGTCCCCATCCGGCCTCCTCTGTGGCAATAATCACAGGCGGTTCTGTATCTGGAACCGAAGCATCGGTCAGTTCAAGTGTGATCTCAGGAAGAGGTGTTACCGAGGATTCCATTGTCACTGTTGGAAGAGGTGTTACAGAGGATTCCATTGTCACCGTAGGAAGAGGTGTTACAGAGGAATCCATTGTCACCGTAGGAAGAGGTGTTACAGAGGATTCCATTGTCTCTGTTGGAAGAGGAGTTACCGAGGTTTCCGGTGTCTCTGTAGGAAGAGGCGTTACCGAGGTTTCCGGTGTCTCTGTAGGAAGAGGCGTTACCTCGGGTTCAGGTGTGATCATCGGAAGCGGCGTTACCTCGGGTTCAGGTGTGATCGTAGGAAGCGGCGTTACCTCGGGTTCAGGTGTCTCTATTGGAGTTGGAGTCGGATTATTCTCGTTTCCGCTCCCGTTACGGTCCTTATAATTATCAGTGAAGGTGATATTGGCCTCATTCTGTCCGTTGACTGTATTTGTAGAAGCAACGGAGCGTCCGTTCACAGCTTTGACCAAACCGCCAATGGCAAAAGGATCCATATCGTCCATAAGCATCGTGTTCGATGCTTCAATGAACCGTATACTAACAGGCATGATGACAGATTCCGAGAACAATACATCATACGTCGTTGCTCCGCCACTCATCGTTCCGTCGACGGGTGTCACCAACATACAGCTTATCGCAGGTTCATTAGGATCAACACTTTGAACAATCTTAATATAATTTTGCGGCATAGATGTCTGGAAAATGACAGGTTCACTGAACGTGATACGGGCAGTCCATGAATCGGATGCTTCCGCCTTCGTAATCTTGGCATACACATCCGCTGTATAAGGTATCGCTACGAGCCCGTCGCTACGCGACGAAGCAAGATTTTTACCATAAATATCTGTAGCGGAGGAGTTTTTGCAGACGAAGTATGATTCGCTCGGAAGTATATCCGATGATACAACGCCCGATGATATCATTGGCCCGAATTGAACAAGAAGCGAAGAGGCATACATTTCTCCATTAACAAGAATAGGTTTCTCATATACCGGGGCAACGCTGGTATTGACGGAAGACTCCCATGTCCCGCCGCTGATCTGATCGGACAACCACATCTCCGAATTGATACGAACTGGAGCAGAGAAGGTCAGTCGAACGGTTCGTGAATACCGGTTCAAGACTTCGGCTTTCTCAAGAATGACGGTTTCTTTTTCTGTCGTTGAGTTTGCGATCGGGGTCGTTGCCGACTCAAAAGATTTTGTCGGCTGATATTCTGCCATAGCAAGAACAAAGGTTTTCGTGTCGGCATAGCGCTCGAATATTGCGATGGATGCTGTGTTATTCATGCTCTCGGGAATCTTTGTTCCGTACGCGTAGTTCGCGTAAAGTGAACGACCGGATGTGGACACAAGCGTTCCAGTCAGACGATTGTCATCGATTACAGCCTCACCCTGGAAGGCAATGTTACAACTCTCCGTTGTCGGATAGGCAAAGACAATTTTATACGTTGTTGCCCCATTCTCATCACCGTTGACCGCAGTAATTTCAGTCGCCGGATTCATCCATATGCCCGCGGTCGTGTAACCTGTTCCGAAATTTGTGGCAAAGATGTTCTCATATGCATGATCAGACAAGAACTTCACCGGTTCGGAGAACGTAACTAGAAGGGTGTTAATCTCGTCACTCTCGATATTCGAGACAGACAAATAACTATTATTGAACGGTAACTCGACCGTGTCGTTCTTCGTGTCCTGTCCAATACTACTTAAGGGTAGTTTCGCTTCAGAGATAAAGAGATAATTCTTCTGGTCATTGTTCTTCCTATCGGGATCAGCGAAACATATGGTCCCGTTAGTCGGGAGATTCTTCTCAAAAGTGACGATATAGCCGAGCGCTTCCTGTTTCTGAACGGATATAGCACGAATTGATGTCCCATCGACCGATTGCGCCGTGATGTAAAGTTGAGGCTGCTTCACCGCTATTGCAGCTTCGTAATTGAAGGCTATCAAAACCTGATTAGGTGCGACGACTGCGGAACCTGTCAGGAACAGCGGAATCTCATAAGAAGCAGAGATTTCTGTTCCTGAGTTTCGGTCTTTTGGAATAGAGGATAAAGAGTTGCCATCTATATCGAGGAAAAGCGACTGGTACGTCACGAATTCTCCCGAACCCTGTTGTATTAGACTTGTATTCAGCCTACCTGTCTGCGGAATCTCCGTATCGAAATACAGATCATATGCCATCGCATATTCCTCGTTTTTATAGGTTTGTGGAGAAACCGGCCGCAGGCTATTCGGAGAAGCGGATAAATAGATATTCCCTTCAGACTTCGGGTTACTGATATATATGTATTTCTCAGGAGAGTCGCCTGCAACACGCACAGGTTCATCGAATGTAATGCGAAGCGTCTGCCTCCCACCCGTTGCCGTAATCGCACTCGTCAGAGCCGGAGTATCGCCCTGATTCAGCCAGTTCTGTGCCTTCCCATGATGCACATTTCCGAAAATAAACGACTGACTTACTATTGATAATACTACTAGGATGATAGATATCCGTGAGAATGATGAACGAATATGCATAGTTAACTCCTCGTAATTGCACGATATAATCGGATGCATAAAATATTATTTGCCATTTTATCAAAATAAAATTTGCAAAGCAAGATATAACTTGTTAGCTAGAAATTTATTCCAAAAATACTCGTATCGAAAAAGTATTGGCTTTTCACTCTTTCAACTTCTATAATAATTCCGAAGATTTCATTAGGCTTTACATCTTTGTGACAGGATGAACCCATATAGCCACATACTATTACGATACTATGTGAAGGATGGATATTTGTGTTTTTTCGTGATATTATTTACTATATATTCCCCGCCACGAATCCAATGCATAAGATTCGAGACTTGCGCGTCATGTAGCACAAAACATGGCCGTAAATGGCTGATCGACCCGATGTCTTGTCGTTCTCGACCAGCACAGAAAGAGGTTCCCGATATGTTCCAAATCAATGATTATGTCGTGTACGGTTCCACCGGAATCTGCCAGATTGTCGACGTTTGTCGCATGCAGTTCGCGGGTGTTGCCGGCCGCGAGTATTATATTCTCGAGGCGGTTTACGGCAATCGTATGCGTGTCTATGTTCCTACGGATTGTGAAGATGCCATGCGTCATATGATGACACGCGACGAGCTCCTGACATTGATTCGTTCGATGCCGGACATTGATGATGAATGGATCACCGAGGATCCCCTTCGCCGGACATCTTTCCAGCGCGTGTTGCGCGGCGGCGATCAGATCCAGATGATTCGCGTGATTAAGATGATCAGCAAGCGCAGGATCGAGCTCGAGAAGAAGGGCAAGCGGCTGACCGTCTCCGACGCGGATTCACTCAAGGAAGCAGAGAAGATGCTGCACAATGAGTTCGCCTTCATCCTTCAGATTGAGCCGGACGAAGTCGTCCCCTTTATCCTGAACGAGAACCAGCTGGTCTGATTATCCCCGACGCAGAATCGTCTCATAGAGCGAAATATATTCCCTAACGGTCATCCGGCGACAGAGCTCGCCGATCAGATCGTAGGGAATTTGCTTTGTCGCTCGAAAACGAATGCAGCTCTTCCCCATATCGAGTTTCGTCGGGACGCGGGCGGCGTATTGTTCACGAAACCACGTCTCCAATGTCGGATTCGCATATAAACCCATATGGTAAATCGCGATATGATTTTTCTGTGATGCCAGTGAGAGAAACGGTAAGGGTTCGCCCTTTGACACGTGATAGCCAGAAGGATATGTCTCCAGCGGAACGACAAAACCGATCATCCCGTAGGAGATTCTTTCCTCAAATCCCACCGGCAAATTCTCTCGAACCGTCGCAAGTAGTCGATCCATGATGGCGCGCCGCTCCGGTGGGAGTGCTTCCAGATAATCCTGTGTTGTTTGCACTTCGTATTGCATAGCGTCCTCCTTTTCTCGCAATCTGTCGCTTTTCGCGGAGAACTTATTCCAAGGCAAGGCCGATCCCTGTCACGCGGATCATCTCGTCGATCGGCGCGGTTCCGTCCACGGTAACCACCGGACAGGTCACCTCTTGAAGCCACGCATCATGCATTGCACGACTTCGTTGCTCGACACCCGCGGTGTCGTAGCGCGACGCCCACGCGAGAAATGCCTGATGGTTCTCATACATATCCCCGCCGGGTTGGATGCGCTCGCCAAAATGCGCGAATTCTCTTCGTTTCAGTCGCTCGATTCGCACCGGCGTCGGGGTCTCGACAACGATCACGAGGTCGAAACGCGGGCGGAAGATATCTCCCCACCCGGTCATGGAGCCTGCGATTACACAGCGAGGAGCCGCGTCGACCGCTTCCCCGAGTAGGCGTCGCCGCTCGTCAAACGGTCGAGGCGTCGTGTATTTGGGATCGGTCGGCATCCAGAAGAAGTCGTCCGTATCGAGCAAAGTATAGCCGAAGCGATCGGCCAGAGTGCGGCCAAGCGTCGTCGTCCCGCCGCCGGATGCTCCGAGAACGTGCACGATGCGCGGGAGATGAGGTTCTGCAATCGCGTTCTTGTTGTCAGTCATTCGAACTATTCCTCCAGCATTGCGAGAATATCTTCGACAAACCCCGTCCATCGCCGTTCCAACAGTCGCATCAGCTCCTCCGGTTGATCGAAGTCCGGTCGTTCCGCGATTCGCCACTCGATGATCGAATCGATACCGGGGCTGACAGTAGAGAGCATATATCCGTCGTGCGACCCACGTGCAAGAAGCTCGATGTATTCCGCCTGAAGCTTGCGGTTCGCACCGCCGAGCCACAGCTCGAAAAGACCCAGGTCATGCAGGTAAACGATCGCGATCTTGAGCTTCTTAGCCGCCAGAACGGGCGGAGTGAAGGCGAAATAGGTCATATCCATGTACCCGAAATAGAGAGCCGTCGCGTTGCATTCCGGATGCTGCGCGGCAAGAAATCTCTCGAGTCCCGTCATAAAGGTCATAATTCCCTTGTAGGCCGTTGCGATACGTCCGGCCTGAACCAACTCCGTGTATTCCTTCACGCATTGTTGTAAAGACTCCATCTGCCACATCCTCCTCTTCATGCTCGAAAAGCGCTGCGATTGCCTGGGTCGATCTATTCCTTCGCGTCCTCTCCCGGGAGTCTCTCCTCTATTTTAACGGAGTTGTTGTCCCAGCAATAGGTCTTTTTCTTCTTGAAAACCTCCAACTGACAATCGAGGCACAAGCCATTGTGGCAGCAGATGTTGCCGCCGCATGTCGGGCAACGCCAGAGGTTCTTTTCGCGCACGAGAAAAGCATCGATTCCCTCCGCTCGGATCGCGTCGAGATTGGCTATCATGCTCATGTGATAGCGCGAGCGATATCGTTTGTCCAGGAGCTTCAGGCGCGGGCAGGGATACTTGTCGCATTCGAAGCAGTAGCGGACGGTGCCGTCGCGCATGAGTTTGCAAGAGTCGGCCATGTGCAGGCAGTGCTTGCCGCGCGCGATGCAGCCGGGGCAGTAGCCGCGATGAAAGCCCTTGCTGTTCAGGTCCTTTTCGCGAGCCTGGAAGGATACGCAGAGGCTGCAGTTCATTCCGCAGGGGGCAATGTCTCTCTCTTCCATGAGTTACACCTCTTTTCGCGGGGGCGGGGCGGGGGCTATACATCGGATAACAGAAAATCCGTTAGCGTTCGATGTGCGATCAACTGCCTTCAGCATAGCAATATTAATGCTTCATGTTAATATCGGTCTTTTGTGTAGCTTGCCATTGATAGATATTCACCGGAATTCCCTGCGCACATACGAAATCGAGGGGAGTTGCCATTTTCGTATATGCATCATTGACGAAAAATCGCCTCCGGGAGCTAGCCGCACATACGAAAACCCGGGAAGGAGCCATTTTCGTATGTGCATCATTGACGAATGAACCGCCTCCGGGAAGCCTGCGCACATACGAAAACCCGAGAAGGTGCCATTTTCGTATGTGCATCATTGACGAATAATCGCGTCCGGGAGCTCGCCGCACATACGAAAACCCGGAAAGGAGCCATTTTCGTATGTGCATCATTGACGAAAAATCGCCTCCGGGAAGCCTGCGCACATACGAAAGCCAGGGGAGTCGCCATTTTCGTATGTTCATCATTGACGAATAATCGCGTCCGGGAGCTCGCCGCACATACGAAAACCCGGGAAGGTGCCATTTCGCATGTGCATCATTGACAAATAACCGCCTCCGAGAAGCCGGCGCACATACTAAAGCCCGAGAAGGAGCCATTTTCGTATGTGCATCATTGAGCAATAAACGCGTCCGGGAGCTCGCCGCACATACGAAAACCCGGAAAGGAGCCATTCTCGTATGTGCATCAATGACGAATAACCGCCTCCGGGATGCCGGCGCACATACGAAAGCCCGGAAACTGACCTTTACGCAGGTCCATTCGCCCCGGCCAATCGTCACATAGCCCATTACCGCAGCCGTAGCATACATTGTAGATATTCGCGAGATTTATTGTAGAATCTTATATGATGTCATCGTCACTGACCAGACAAAACATCGCAGGATATGTCGGGCAGGCAAATCCCGCGCGCACTATACTGGAGTCATACCAGAGGGAGGTACTTGCGAATGGGTTGGATTGAGAGTATCGGAGAAGCGATCCGCTACATGGAAGAGCACATCACGGAGGAACTGGACATTGACGAGATCGCGGGGCGCGCCTACCTGTCGCCCTTCTATTTCCAGAAAGGTTTCTCGATGCTCTGCGGCTTCACCGTCGGGGAGTACATCCGCCAGAGAAGATTAACGTTGGCCGGCAGCGAGCTGGTCTTCTCGGACGAACGTGTCATCGACATCGCCATGAAGTACGGCTATGATTCGCCGGACAGCTTCACGAAGGCTTTCACCCGATTCCACGGCGTCACCCCCTCTGCCGCACGAAAAGACGGAGCAACCCTGAAGACATTCGCTCCGCTTGTCATCGAATTAATTCTGAAAGGTGGTTTTATCATGGATTACAAGGTTATGGAAAAGGACGCTTTTACGATTCTCGGGAGATCCCGCATGTTCAAGTACGATACATCAAAGACGGAGATTCCAGCCTTCTGGGCGGAACATAACAGGAACGGCTGTCCCGGTGTTTGCGGAATGTACGGCATTTGCATCGACGAGAATCAGGGCACACAGGAGTTCGAGTACTTGATTGCCGATAACTACAACCCCGCGTCGGAGATCCCCGAAGGCTGCGTCACCCGCGTGCTTCCGAAACACACTTGGGCGGTCTTCCCGGTTCGCGGCGCGATGCCCGACGCATTGCAGAGCGCGAACCACAAGATCTTCTCCGAGTGGCTCCCGAACTGCAAGGAGTTCGAGATCGCGGCCGGAATCAACGTCGAGATGTACGACGATCCGGGCAAGTTCCCGAAGGGTCTTATGGACGAGAACTACTACACGGAGATCTGGATTCCGGTCAAGAAGAAGTAATGGGTGGTTCACATCCTTTGCTTGTACAATCTGCGCGAAAAGTATATGGGGACTGTTGCAAAATGAACGTAAAGGTTCAGGAAGCGACAGCCCTTATTCTTGCGTGAAGCCGAAATGAGTCGCCCACCTGCCGTGTTTATGGGCGAAAACACAACTTATGGTCAATTTCGCCCATACTTCTTGAGCGCGGATTATGGGCGAAAAGTACCTCCGGGGGCGATTTCGCCCATACTTCTTGAACGCTGATTATGGGCGAATAGTACCTCCGGGGGCGATTTCGCCCATAAAACACAAGCCCAAGGCCCGGCACCGAGAAGATATTTATGGGCGAAAACACAGCTTACGGTCGATTTCGCCCATACTTCTTGAACGCGGAGTATGAGCGAAAAGTACCTTCGGGGGTGATTTCGCCCATAAAACAGGAGCCTAGGACCTGGCGCCGAGAAGAAAGTACAAGCCGGATCCTCTCCATGGGCAAGAAGCCGAGACACCTTTCATACAGCTGATCGCTTGGTCTGGGCGCACAAGGTGTTACGAGAGGGGAAGATCTAGTCCCAATCCGTCGGGTTCGCCTGACGTCCTTATATCACCATCCAAACAAAGGGCTGTTGCATCCACTCACCAAGCTGGATGTGACAGTCTTTTTGCGTGGCGGAAAAAGCTTGCGGCCGGGAATCAATCACTTTCGCGAAAAATCAAGCAGTCGTATTGCGAAATCGTCTTGCGCGGGGCAAGACCCGTATGGGGCGCCGCTGTACAGCACGGTTTTAAGGTCGGAAGATGGAGTGTGCACCGGCGGTGCCGGCGGGAGATCAGAAGGACGGAGCACCAGCGGTGCCGGCGTGAGATCAGAAGGACGGAGCACCGGCGGTGCCGGTGCGGATATTGACTCGCACCGCGGAGCGGCGCTCCGTTGAAATGGGTAAAACGCCTCACCTATACCAAAGGCAATTCTACTCCCTGCACCCCGAAGTAGTATAAATCAGCCTGCGCTCGTGTTTTGGTGGTTATCATTGATCAATAACTCCATTATTGTTCAATGAAGAAGTATAAATTTGTGACCCCCATTGATTTCTCGTGGTTATCATTGACGAATAATGCCATTTTTGCTCAATGAGGAAGTATAAATTTGCGACCGCAATTGATTTCTCGTGGTTATCATTGACGAATAATGCCATTCTTACTCAATGAGGAAGTATAAATTTGCGACTCCCATTGATTTTTCGTGGTTATCATTGATGAATAACGCCATTGTTGCTCAATGATATTTTATTAAATTATTATGTGTATAAAATTACTATACAAAGAGAATCACATACGTAATGCCCGGCGCCAAACCCGGATGCAATACCCGGATCGGTGTCAATAGACGTTGTTACGCCAGTGATTATTCTATCACTTCAGCAACAGTCACTTTTCGCACGTGATTTGACGTATGGAGGCGAGTCGTCTGCGTCCGTACCTTGGGCCCCCAAAAAATCAATGCTTCCCGTCGATCCGGCAGGATGGGCCGTCACATGGCTTGTCTGCAAGTATATCTGCGTATGTTTCGGTATGTTTCCGAAACCAGGAGTCGGCGTACGAGCACGTCGCCCGCGCCTTACTGCCCTCGCGGCGAAGGCGTTCTGCAACCTCGTTCATCAGCCTGCCGGCGACACCCTGACCACGCAGAATTGGGCTGACATAGGTGTGATTGATATTGACCGTATTATCACCGAGATCCGCGAAGGTCGCCTCGGCCAGCAGTTCACCGGCTTCTGTCACCGCAAAGGTACGGCCGGGCTCGTGCTGCCAGTTAAGTTCGTATGCTCTGGTTTGATCTTCCATGTTTGACTCCTCCATTGGTTCCGTTAAGTTTAATTGCTCCGCTTTGTTTTTCCATCTCAATCATCTTCTATGGTTCACCGGCTGCCTTGTAACCGGTATATTCTTGAAACGTTTCACGCTTATCATTATACTGAAAAGAGTCTTTTCGAGAGACGGAAGAATACGGTGGTGCAAGATGAAGAAATACGTCCTGATGATCCCGCTCATTCTTTTCCCATATGCCTATCTGATTCTATTTTTTCTAATTTCGGTATCCTCTGGCATCGTTGACCAATGGATGGATTCTCAAACCTCCACCAATTTCTGGTCTGTGATTGTCATCCTTTATCTGCTCTATATACTCATCATCACATTTTACAACCTGATTGTCACGGTGAAGGGAAAATACACCGCTTATGAAGCGGCGGAGATCAATTTCCTTGTCAAAAGTCTTCAGGTTCCGGCGTATATCTTCCATTTCGCGATCGGTATGATGGGTACGATTTTGAGTGTATGGGGCATCGGGATTATCCTTCTCGCCGTCGTTGTTGATCTGATCACTATCACGCTCACCGGTATCAATTCCATCGGTTGCAGTATCCGCATGCGGAAAGAGAAAATCCTTACCACCCCGATGGCTGTCCTTATGGGGATCGGGTCCTTCGTCTACTGCGCAGATGTAGGTATCGCTATCGCGTATTTTCTCCTTACGCGAAAAAAACCGAATCACCAAGCGGCGCAATCTCCGAAACCAACCGCTACGATTTCTGATTCTCCCAATTCGCTTCCGGACTCCTCCCCTACGCTTCCTTAAGTCCTGCTACTCTCCCTTTGGCCCTCCTGCCTGTCCTTCCGGAATGATGTCGACGACAACAACCTCAGGGGGATTGAAGAAGCGCGGGATCAGGCCGGCGTTGTTCGCGAGTCCTCTGCCGACGATCATCACCGTGTTGTTCTCTTCATACCACCCGCCCGCATAACGCGGAAACCAGCCCTGCGACGGGGCCGCCACGCCGTTGATGAGGCCGGGAATCCGCCATTGACCACCGTGCGCGTGACCGGACAGTACGAGATCGTATTCGTACGTCGTATAGAGCTCGAAAAGCTCCGGCCGGTGTGCCAGCAGAAGCGAGAAATTCCCGTTGGTCGTGACCTGCGCCAGAGAATCCAACTGTGCCTCCGAAGAGAGTGTCATGTCGGAATACCACGGCGCGTCGGCGTCCGTGATTCCACAAACACGGATGGTTTGCCCGTTGACCTCAAGTGTTGCCGATGTTCCCTCAAGGATTTGAACGCCGAACGACTCATAATAGGCAAGTATGTCTTCGCTCCTGCCCGACCAATACTCATGATTTCCGGTTACGTAAAAGCACGGATATCGTTCCGTTATTCCTCGGAGAAGCGCCCCCGCGGTATCCCTTGTCTCCCAGGTATCGCTGATATCTCCGACCAGAAAGATCACGTCCGGTTCTGCCTCGTCAATCATCCGAAGAAGGTCTTCTTGATCTTCTCCGTAGATCCTGCTGTGAAGATCGCTGAGCATGACAAACCGCACCGGTTCTGTCACCTTCTCCGTCACGACGGTATACGTCGCGAATACCAGGCGATTATCCAGAAGACCGACGAGCAAGGCAAGCAGGATCAGAAGTAGAATTCCGAGAAGAATCTTCGTGAGGCGCGAGGTGCGGGATCTTTGCTTTGGGAGAACGGCTGACTTTTCGCGACAAATCATAACCCGGTTCCCTTCGAAGATTCCGACGAGATGATTTCCCGATCCGATGGAGCCGGTCGAATACGTTGCGCGAAAAGTTCCTCAGACATGCTTCCATACGTCGTTCGATGCGGTGGTTGATATAAAATATCTGGGTCTATTATAACCGAACCAAATCGATTTTCGCACGGGCGACGGCGATTCGATGTATTCATGAAGCATACGATTTCGCGCGAAAAATCCCACGAACATTCGTTCTTTTTTGTTGACGAGTTCGCAAGTATTTGTGATACCATTGTAGTAGTTAAAATTTGTCGAACCTTTTCGGTTGAACGGAGGCTTTTATGGAGAAGATGATGAACGGGACAATATCGGCGGGAGACGCGCTCATTGATTATGAGATCCGCGGCGAGGGAACGCCGGTACTTATGCTCCACGGATGGAGTGTCGATCGCGAACTGATGAAGGGTTGCATGGAGCCTGTTTTCGCGAAGATGCCGGATAAGTACCGCCGGATCTACCTCGATCTGCCCGGGATGGGATTCTCCAAGGCCGGGCCTTCGATCTGCAACGCCGATCACATGCTGGATGCGATTCTCTCCTTTGTCGACCAGATCCTTCCCGGGGAACAGATGATTCTCGCCGGAGAGTCCTTCGGTTGTTTCCTGTCACGAGGATTTCTGGCGAAGCGACCCGATTCCGTCATCGGTCTTCTGCTGATCTGTCCGTGCGTTATCCCCGGTGCGATTCCGCGCGACGTCCCGCCGCTTCGGGTGCTCCGATCGGACGAGGCGTTTTTCGCGGAGATTCCCGAGGAAGAGAAGAGCGGATTCATGGCTTTCCACGCTGTGCAGACGCGAGAAACCTATCAGCGATACAAGACGGAGATCGAGCCTGCCTTCTCGCGATATGACAAGGACTTCCTCGAGCATCGGCTCGACGGTGCTTTCTCCTATCCTCTCGAGGATATGCCGGTCCCGTTCGATCGCCCCGCGCTGATCGTAAGCGGTCGCCAGGACACGAGCGTCGGCTACAAGAATCCGTTCCGATTGACGGAGGACTATACGCGTGCGACCTTTGCCGCGCTCGATATGGCGGGACATAATCTGCAGATTGAACAACCGGTGCTTTTCGAGGCGCTGGTTGATGACTTACTGAAGCGTGTGGCGGAAGAAGCGGGTTGATCCGCAGGAGCTCTGATTAGCAACACGACGGCTCCCCGCCGGTGAAGAATGCATGGATCACGGCTGCGGCACAGCCGACTCCCTGTTGTACGGAGATAGCTTCGGCCGGGCAATTGCGCGCACATGCGCCGCACTCCATGCAGGCGTCCAGATCGTCAATCCGTACTTTCTGTCCGTCCCGCACGAAGACTCTGTGCGGGCAAACAGCAAGGCACATACCGCAACCCGTGCAGCGTGTGACATCGTATTCCAACGTAGCTACATTTTTCAGATATTTCACAGGATCACACCTCCGAAGAAACGTACCAGATCGCCGATGACCAGAAGGAGTATTCCTCCTGCCGTCGTGAAAAGCATCAGCGGGATCGCTGTCTTCATCTCTTTGTCGACACCGGACAGAGAGGTATACGTCGAACTACCGGTGAAGTTCATCGTCAAGTAAGCGGAGAGAGACGGAAGCAAGAGCAGGAACCCTGCTGCCTTACTCCAACCGAGATTCGGGTCCCCGGAAGAGAAGCCGATCCATAGATATGCGAATGTCCAGATCAATCCCATCAAGGCACCTTTGAACGCGAATGCCCGTCCCGGAACCCAAGGCAACAAAGCGGGTGCGATGACAGCTCCGGCCAGAATCGCGCCAACAAGAGCGACAAGATCCGTAAGACCGTAATGTCCAAGTCCGACCGCGTTCCATAGGAAGAGGAGGCCCATTACGATAAGCAGAGGTTTGCCTGTCCCGACAAGTTCCATTGGTGTCAGGACAATCCGGTCCTTGAATGTGAATCGGACGGTCCGCATCTCTTCGGTCGCCTTCATCCCATTGGCGAGAAATTCCTTGAGATCCTTAGCGCGAACGGTTCCATAAATCACGCGAAAACCACTCCGCTTCTTGACCTCATGCGCTGCGATGCCTACAGCGCCGAGCTGCGGCAGGATGATTTGTCTGTGTTTTACGACACGACTAAGGCCAATATCGCTGATTCGATACACCAGTTCTTCGGTGCCGAAGGTTCCCTTGCCCGCAGCGCACCAGACGTTAACGCCATCCGTATCGAGAACAACAATCCACAGATTCAATCCGCCGAGTTGTTCACGCAGACGGTCGAAGGTCATCTTATAATTTGCCGTTACCAACACCGGTGCATTCTCGTCCGGGGTTCCGACCGCATAAAGACCGGGATCAACCTTATAGTCCATGCGACCGATCGACCATCGACATTTCCAGGAGCCGAGCGTATCGGCAAACCTTAGCTTCGTCGCAACCTGCGGTATCTTTCCCACGGGAGTCGCGACCTTGCCGATCACCCAGGGGGCATCGAACCGTGTTTCGAATGTCGAAGTTTTTGCAGTATTTTTCTGAAAAAATGCACTTACGGATGACGTTCCGCCGCAGGTTACGGCAGATGACATGTTCGACGTGCCACCGCAGCAGGGCACGGACGTTTTCGCGCGGGTCATAGTTGGTCCGTTGGAACTCACTTTCCGGGAGCGAAGAGATTTTCGATCCGAACGACCGGAGTCGCCGCAACTGGGATTTCCCATATACTCTCGCCCTCCTTAACAACAACCGGCTCTTGTGATCGCGTCGATCAATATACGTATACTGTCCAGAACTGTAGTTCTCTTCTCCGGAGGAATTTCCGCCATGATGCGAGCGTAATAATCGGTCATGTTACCTTCAATCTCATGAAAAGTTCGGAGGCCTTCTTCGGCAAGGCGTATTGAGACATAGCGCCTGTCATTCGGGTCCAAGTCACGTTCCGCCATCTGCTTATCGACCAGATTATTGACTGTCCGACTCATCGTGCTGTTGTCAAGATTCAGAATGTCGGCAAGTTGCGCGAGGGAGACCGATCCGGCGCGGCCGATCTCGACCAGAGCGTGGCACTGGGCCATAGAGACGGAACAACAAGACATCTCCGTATCTTCGAGAACTCCGAGTTTGCGTTCTACCGAGCGGATCAATTCGCGCAATTGAATAGATTCATTGGAATCAGACATGGCAGTCACCTCTCTCTCGAGGATGATCATAACATTAACTGTTGCATGTTGCAACTATTTCGTATAGCAATTATCGGCGCGAGTTCAGCAGCTTCTTTTCGAGAAGATAAGGAACACAGGAAATAATCCGGCACACTGACATTGTGGATATCTATATATCCGGCAGGGAACTGCTTTGTGGTTACTTCCGGCTGCTGCAACTCTCATCCACATACAGCCGGAAATCGCAGCAGTCTCCGCCCCGGCCCATCGTCTTCGTCCGGGCCCAGACGAGCTTCGGATGCAGCTTCTCATAGCAGATGTCATCCGCGTCGCAGAATATTCTGGTCAGCTCCGGACAGCCGTATTTGGCGCAAGCGTTCAGGTACGGACATATGATCGTGTTTCTCGCGAATCCCTTCTGATCCGGCACCTTGGGACTCACGAATCCCGCCCTAGTTCCATACATCCGGTCGATGAGAATATCGAAAATCCGAGGAGCCAACCGGTACATTCCGGGAAACTTCATCAGATTCTGGTACATGCGGGCGGATTTGGCCAGGTCCGACAACGCCCAATCCCGGCAGATCTCGAAGGCCGCTGTACGGTTTCCCTCGCTCGCGATCAGAGACTCATAGAAAGCAATGCACGGGAGAATGTCTAAAAGATGCTTCCGCTCCTGTCCCCGCGCTTGAGGATAATCCTCGATCAGTTGCCACGTGCGTGCTTCCACCTGTGGCAGGAGATCCTTCATTCCGTTTACGACGAATTTCTTGCGCAGGCTTTTCGCGAGAAACTTCATCGGGATTCTTTTCGATTTGCCCATTCGGTCTAACCTTCTTCTCCGCAGAATCGTGGTCAAGGGCCTCCGTTCACACGCAGATATACCAATATACCCCGTACTTATCTACGACATCCGCCGCGCATCTGCACCACGGCAGCGGTCCGATCGGGTTCAGGATATTCCCTCCCTCGATCAGCATCGCGTAGGCCTTGCGAAGCTCCTCCTCGTTCGGGAAGTCAATGCCGTAACTCATGGTCGGACGATCAACAAGGCTGGTCCCATGAACCATGCACTCAACAAACGCGTCATTTCGCGACTCGCTCACCGCGAAAATCTCGTTGCCGTCGCGCAATAATGCCGCGTGAAGATACGTCCCATCGGGATTCATCTCGTGATATCCGAGCTCCAATCCAAATGCCTCACAGTAGAAATCGACAGCGCCGTGGCTGTCTGCGATATAGAGGGTAGCTCCAAGTCTCATGCGTGTATCTCCTCTCGAAAAAACCTTGAACGCTATCTTCTTCGTTCAATCACTTCACCTCAACACGAACCACTACCGGCAGGTCGCTTCGCACATCTTTGGTCTCCACAACAAGCCCCTCATCCGTCACTTGCCATGAAGGCGTCTCATCGAATCCCAGAACCGTAACCCCGGAAACCAGTCCCGTGAACCCCGCCTTATTGTGATCCCCGACAATGCCGAGCGACCGGATCAGCAGTTTCCCATCCTCCGGATACCGGAAGACAAACGCATTGATCGCTCCGCCCGTTACGGTAAATCGAATATCCTCACTAGTATAGGCCACCGTCTCCTCCGAGAAATGGCCCTCCTTCACGCGCGTCGGACCCTCTGCCGATGTTTTCCACACTTTGCTGCCATAAATCGCCGCACCGTTTACCGACATCCATCGACCGATCGTCTCGAGGATCTCCCGATCGCCCGACGCGATCGATCCGTCCGCGCGCGGCCCGACATTCAGGAGCAGACACCCGTTCTTACTGACAATATCAATCAGCCCGCACAGGATCTCGTCGGCGGACTTGTACTCGAGCGAATCGGTATAAGACCACGAATTCCGTGCGACCGCCGTATCCGTCTGGAACACAAACGGCTTCACATCCGCGAACTGCCCGCGCTCCATATCGACGATACCCGTCCCGAACATCATCGCGTCGTGCTTATAGGAGATCGCGACTCTTTGCCCCCGCGCCTCCGCCGAAGAATAGTAATACGCGGCCATCTTCAGTAAATACGGCCGGAATGCCTCGTGCTGGATCCACCAATCGAAATACAGAAGACTCGGCTGGTACCGGTCGATGATCTCACAGGTCCGCACAAGCCAGTCCTCCAGGAACTCGGCGCTCGGATAGGGCTCGCTGCGCATATCGGTGAACTCACCCTCCGGCATCGACGGCCAATACAGATCCCCTCGCACCAGCGGCTCCTTGATATCGCTATCGAAATTCTTGCCATGGCTTAAGAAGAACCAGTGCTCCGCACGATGTGACGAGGCTCCGAAGACCAAACCTCGCTTCTCGATCGCCGCCTTCAACTCGCCGAGAACATCGCGCCGCGGCCCCATATCATACGCGTTGTAGCGGGAAATCTCGCTCCGGTACATCTGAAATCCGTCGTGATGCTCGGCGACCTGCACGTAATACTTCGCACCCGCCTTCGCGAAAAGCTCCGCCCACTCTTCGGGATTGAACTTCTCCGCAGTAAAGAGCGGAATGAAGTCCTTATACCCGAATTCTTTCTGCGGTCCGTACGTCTTCACGTGGTGCTCGAACTCCGGCAGATCTTCCGTGTACATGCTCCGTGGGTACCACTCGTTCGCATGTTCCGGCACCGTGAAAACACCCCAATGCACGAAGATACCGAACTTCGCCTCGCGAAACCAATCCGGGACCGTAAATCGGGATAAAGACTCCCAATTATCTTTATAGGATCCGGCAGCAATCACTTCATCGATTCTTTGTAAACGATCCTTCATCGGTTTATCTCCTTCGGGGCAAACAGATTGAGCACGACAGATTTGGCATCTTGCTTCAGTATAGCATTCTGTTCGCGTACCAGAAAGTTGCGCCGATGCACTTACGTCTCTTCTCTTCCTACACCTTCCGGACCGGGTGCCGCAGGATCGTCTTCATCTTCGCCGGTTCCGTGGTAAGCGGATTCGACAAATAGATCTCATGATGTCGCCGCAATGATGAGAAGTCCTCCTCCATGCCGTTCTCCTCTACAAAAGCAACCATCCGCGCCACCGTCTCCGGCTCTTCGGAATACGGCCCGATATGCATGCACTGCACGCACATTCCTTCCCGAAAAGAGACCAGCTGCGCCTTGCCGACATCAAGACCCGGCTTCTTTTTCGCGACAATCGCACACGCCTTCTCGTGAACTTCCTCTGTCACAAACTCCGGCTGCCGGATTACCGATGACCACAGATACTCCTTCTTGTTCGTGAAATCTCCCTTCATGTCGCCCCCGAGCCACCAGTAGCCTTCGAGCGGAAGGACAACATAGTCGAAATACCCTTCCGGCGTCACGCCTCCCTTTGGCATCATCTTGATCGCGTAGGAGAGAGCGTACAGCAATTCGACCGCCGGCTTGTACTCCCCTTCCGGATCGTTCGGGTCACCTTTGCCATCTACGCGCAGTAAGAGCTGTTCCGGAACCTCTATTATGTGCGGGGTAGTTCCGGGCTGATAAAGATTTTTCTCTGTCTTCTTATAATCGATTGCCATACAGGTACCTTCTTTCTTTCGTAAGTACCTTCATTATCGCGCGGTAAATATGACATAAGCGCGTCATATTCGCTTGCGCGTTGACGTCATTCTTACCCTCATGGTACTATGACTATGTAGATTGTTCGTTAATCCGACCAACCTGAGCAGGCGATGAAGCGGGTGACCGTTTCGTGGGGCCGGGCCGTTCCGAAGACGGCAGCAGAATGCACTGGATGCATCTGCGGGACAGAAGTGTTTCGCAGGTGTTTTTTTATACCCTTCAACACCCTCGCGCGACGTAAATCTGGCAGAAGAACGCAAGATCACACGAAGAGATGCGGGACAAAGAGGCTACGGGACGGAAGTCGAATGTATCTTCTGAATCAGCGAGAATGGAGGAGATTATGTTTATTGGTATGCTTGATGGGGTCAAGAAGTATGGAAAAGGCGAGGCTCAGGTTTTCGCGATGGACGGGGTCCATCTCTCGATCGAAAAGGGTGAGATCTGTGTAATCCTTGGGCCTTCCGGATCGGGCAAAAGCACATTGCTCAACATGCTCGGGGGCATTGACAGGATGGATTCGGGCACATTGACGGTTGACGACATTCGGGTATCCGAACTTTCGATTCGCGACCTGACGGAGTACAGGAGAAGCAATATAGGATTTGTTTTTCAATTTTACAATCTGATCCAGGATCTGACTGTCCTGGAGAATATCCAGGTGGTTTCCGACATCGCTCCCAAACCGCTCCCGATCCAGGATGTCGTCGATTCTCTTGGCCTAACATCACTCGTTCATCGATTCCCGTCGGAACTCTCGGGAGGGCAGCAACAGCGAACCGCGATCGCCCGGGCCATCATCAAGAATCCCAAGCTGTTGTTGTGCGATGAATTGACCGGAGCTCTGGATTCGAAGTCCTCCAAAGAAGTACTGGAATACATCGAGAAGGTGAATGCTACGCTGGGCATGACAATTCTGATCATTACACACAACGCGACAATCAGCCAAATGGCCGACCGCGTGATTCAGATTCGCGACGGCAAAGTCGTCAGTAACGCGAAGAATCCGCAGAAGGTACGTTCGGAGGATCTTGTATTATGAGAAATCTGAATAGGCGCTATCGGCGCAACATCAGGCATAGTCTGTCGTTCTATTTGTGTGCGTCCCTCCTGACCGCTCTATCGGTACTGTTTGTTGTTATCATGTATACGTCGATGGATGCAATCGATACGACGTATTCTTCGATCATGAACGATGGCAATATAGAAGATGCCGAATTTATGACGTTTCTTCCCATCCCGGACGCGGAACAGGGCGATCTTGCGAACACCTTCAATGTCGAGATCGAGAAGATCTCCTATGTGGAACAAGAGGAGGATGATTACGACCTTCGAATATTCCGGCAGAGTGAGAAAATCAACCGCGTGCAGATCATGGATGGTACAGCGATCTCCTCGCCGGGCGAGATTCTCCTGAATCCGGATTTTGCGGCAGCACACGAACTGGAACCCGGAGATTCGCTCACGATTGACGGCGAACATTATCTCGTGGCGGGCACAGCAGTACGTCCCGACTATATCTACGCACAGAAGAATCCGTCCGACTTCTACGTGGACGACAAAGGTTTCGGGCAAGTTACGATGAAGGCCGAAGATTTTGATCACCTCGAGGGTGCACAATCGTATTATGCCGTCGTTTTTCACGAGGATAACAGTATTGCCTTCCGAAAAGAAGTGAACGAATCCTACACGACACTGCGCTATCTCTCGAGCGAGGCGAACAACCGTATCAGCGTCAGCCGCGATATCGGCAAACAGTATAACATCATGCTTACAGCTCTTCTTCCGGTGGTGTTCGGTATGAATACTCTGATAGTCGCCGTCGTTCTCGGCAGGAAAATCAAAAGAGAACAACGGCAGATCGGAACGTTGCTCTCTTTCGGGTACCGCACAGCCGAGATTGGCAGCCACTATATGTGGTATGCGATTATACCCGGCATCACCGGCAGTATCGTCGGCATTATTCTCTCCCTATGGTTGAGTTCTCCACTCGTATCCATGGTCGCTACAGATTATGAGTCCGTACATTACCTCGTGCGTCCACATGTGCCGTCCTTGTTGCTTTGCCTGATTACACCTACGTTGCTGTACGTTCTTACGACCTTTGCCAGTGTGTGGCGATTGGTTCGGAAAAACATAACCATCCTTCTCGCTGGTTCCTCTGCCGAGGCTAGGAAAAGAGGGCACCTGTTATCAGCCAGCAGGATGTCTTTTCGAAAGAAATTCACGCTCCGCTCCCTTGTCTCCCATAAGTCACGAACGACCGTCGTCATTCTGGGTCTGTTCTTCAGCAGCTTCCTTTGCTCGATCGGCTTTGTTTTCGCTGATTCATGGAGAGGCATCATCACCGAAGGCATGGATCAGGCCGGAACATACGAGTATCAGTACTTCATGAACACCCTCTCCGCCGACGCAAAGGGGGGCGAAAAGGTTCTGACCGCATCGTTCGAATCCGGCGAGGATCATGCCGTCTTGACGGTAAGCGGATTGGTCGAAAACCCGGCCTATTACCGCTTGGAAACGAACTCCGGGGCACCGATCGATTATGGGAAGTTCTATATGACGACCAACGCGGCGGAGCTTTTCGGGATTAACGCGGGCGATTCATTTGCATTTGTCAATCCGGTGACCACGGACTCGCACACCGTGGTCATCGAAGATCTGATCCTCGACAACACCCAATGCGCCGTGTACACGAGCCGCAGCCAGGCGGAAGAATTGTTGGGTTTACCGGAGGGAAGTTACAATCTCATCCTATCAGACAAGGCCCTCGATCTCGATAAGGATCTGATCTTACAGGAGTTCTCCAAAGAGGACATTCGCAAGCAACTCGAGTTCGGCGTCGAAATCCTGATGAGCATGATCTATCTGATTATCGCCGCAGGTGTAATTCTCTGCGTCGTAACTGTATATCTGACGGTAAATATGCTGGTCGAGGAGAACCGCGCGAACATCTCCATGCTGAAGGTGCTCGGCTACAAGACCCGTGAGATCAACCGGATCCTCTTAAACACGCACCATCTCCTCGTACCGTTCTGCATTGCCGGCGGAATCGCGGCCTGTCTTGCGATGAGTGCGCTGATCTTCCGCTCCTTCATCGACGTGTTCAACCTGTATATCGAGACGTCTGTTACTTTGTCGAGCATCCTGATCATCGCTGTGATTCAGGTTGCAGGATACGGCTTAGCCTTAGCCTTTCTGAAGCGAAAAGCTTATCGGGTCGATATGGTCGAGAGTCTTAAGGACACGAGGGAGTGAGGGGGCGAAGGGCGCCTTGAAGAGATAATGAAAGAGTGCGCCTTCATGATAGGCTTTCGTCCATCATGAAGGCGTACATCAGTAATCAATCCTTATTGAGAGAATCGTTTTTCTCGTTCCATCTCGATCGTATAGATTCTCGTGAACCCGAATTCCTGATCACATGAGATTCCCCTCTCCTGCTCTTCGGGCAGTCGTACGGTCTCACTATAGGAAATCGGCATCCACAGCTCACGTCGGATATAGACATAACCCGCCAGGGGGTCTAGTGTATTCTCCGTGAAGGGTTCGTCATACCTTCGTAAATCAAACGGGCTTCCTGTACCGTCGTCATCCGGGAATGTCGAGCAGATGATAACCCATTGCAGGCAACCTTGATCCGCGACGGTATAATCTATACAGATCAGTTCATTGGTGAGTTTGTTATCAAGACTGTTTGAACGGCTAGAGTAGCGTAATGCCACCGGACGTTGTGAGTAAAGGCTTCCATCCTTATCTTCCGTTAGAATGTAAACTTCACGCGCACTTTCCGTAGGCAGATGATTCAGATTCTCCGGCAGAAGGATGCTGTCCAATCCGCCGTGGTATACGTCAGTCGGAATCGAGAAACTTACCACTTGATAGATGGTCTGATCATCTCTTCTGCACATGAGGAAAGAAGCTTCGAGTCCGGTATCCTCACAATAGTTTCCCTGTGAACCCGCTACGCATTCGGTAGTTCCGCTGATATTCGCAATTTCCTCCTCAGGCAGCCGTTTCAGAACATCCACTAGGTAAACGAAGTCCGTGGTAGCTGTCTGAAGGATTTCCAGTTCATCCGTACCGATTCGGTTCTCTATTCGTTGTAGATCCAGTCTCTCGGTGACAGGACTCTCGAACCAGGTCGAACGAGGCAGGACAAAGAATCCCAAGCTAATGACAAAGGGAAGAATTACAACGAGAACCCCCCCAGAATATATGATTGTCCTTGCTTGGGCATCCAAGGAAAGTGCGCCGAACCCGCGTTGACCGGTTGCAAGGAAAGATTGCGTCTTGTAGATCTTCCATAGAATGCTCGCGATGAGAGGGATAAATATTGCCATCCATAGCCATGGGTAGTCCGGAAATTGCGTGCCGAGAATCATAATCACGACGGATCCCAGATAAAACCATTTGATGGAACGCATGCCCTTAATCCCCTGATGTACCGATTTGCCTGTATGATTGGACTCCCGAATTTCGCCCTCTCGCGACAACACCGCCGACATCCCTTCACCGAAGTAATACAGGAGGGAAAAATTGATGACGGCAGAAAGTCCAAAAAACAACATGCTCGTAGTCATATCTTCCGAATTCAGATAAAAGAGCGGCGAAATAAACAGAACTTTTGCTGTGAGCGAGCTGAGAACCAATGCTCCGGAGAGAATCCATGCTCTTTTCAGATGATTATTTATCTTGCGCATCTGAAACAAGCCCACAAAGATGAGGATGACACCAATAGCTGTTGTTATCGCCTGCAAGGGTCCAATATCAATAGAGAAGAATTGCAGAAAAAACCCAATCATGATCTTCGTCAAGGAGTTCCGGAGATCCAGATAAGGAATTCTGCGATGCAGCAGCGCCATTTGCTCTCGCACCTGCTCCTTCTCACCCATGTCTTCGAGGGCTTTCCTCTCCGCGGTCTCACGGTCATAGCGGCAACGTGTGTATTCATCGATTCTGCACTCGATATGATCGAGAAGTTCTATTCGAATCTCTACGGCCGTCTCACGCGCATGAATCCCCGCACAGACAGCATTCAGGTAGTCTTCTACAGCATTCTCAGCCATACTGCGAGACCGTTCCGTGCGCCACGCGAGTGACCGCGATCGAGAATCCATTCCATTCCTCGCGTTTACGGGCAAGCTCCGTCCGGCCCTTCTCGGTCATCCGATAGTATTTTCTCTTGCGCGCTGTCTCCTTCTCGTCCCAGTAACTCTCAAGGAATTTCTCCTTCTCCAGCGCGTGAAGAATCGGGTAGAGCGTACCTTCATTCAGACTGAACACCTTCTCAGAGCGCAGCTCGATCTCCCGGATGATCTGGTATCCATACATCGCTTCCTTCTCCATAACACTGAGAACAAGAAGTGATGTGCTACCTTTGACCAACTCTTTACTTATACGCATATTGGGCCTCCATATACCTCGTGTATCTATGCATAGATTATCAAGGTTTAAGATTTACGTCAATCGAAAACGAATATTTTATTCGGCCCCGTAATATCGCGAAAAGCGTCTATTAGAGTAGGAGCGCCGCGATGCGGCGCGATCATAAATCCGCGCCGGCCTCGCCGGCGCACTTACTAAAACAAGCTCATCAACGGATCGAGTAGGCATGTCAATGATATTGAGTCGCAGCGTAAATCTTTATTAATCAATGATTACAATCTAAACAGCAGGAATAGGCGTTTGTGTCGGTAATCATTGATATGAAGGCAGCTAATCAGGCAGCGCACATAAGAAAACCCGTGAAGGAGCCTGTTTCGTATGTGCATCATTGATAAATAACCGCTCCGGGAACTCCTGCGCACATACGAAAACCCGGGAAGTGGTCTGTTTCGTATGTGCATCATTGACGAATAACCGCTCACGGGAAGCCCCGTGCACATACGAAAACTCGTGAAGGAGCCTGTTTCGTATGTGCATCATTGATAAATAACCGCTCCGGGAACTCCTGCGCACATACGAAAACCCGTGAAGGAGCCTGTTTCGTATGTGCATCATTGATAAATATCCGCACATACTAGGCCGCAGCACCCACGACGTTCTGAGAATTTTACACAGATTCAACCCGTCTTTTTTCTCTCCATAACCAATATCCGATATTCTGAGTTCAGGCAAGACGACATCTTTGAGGAGGATCATACACGATGATGGATGAAGGGACGATCCGGCATCTTTCCGATGCCGCATCCGGTTTGGCGGTGACCGCGCGAGCGGTACTCGGCACAGAGGCTGTGTACGATTTTACCGGTAACCGGATTCATGGCTTCCATCTTCGCCCGGCAGGCGCCGGCACCGATCCGTTGGACCCTTCCGCGATTTGGGAGGAAATGCTCGCGCTTGCCCGAGGGCTGCCGCTCCCTCTTCTTTTTTTGATTGACGAGGATTTCTATATGTCGAACCAAGCGGCCTTCGAGGGACGTGCGTCCGGTGATTTTTTTCATTCGCATCACCTGAACGCAGCACTCCTACATATGCAGCCCATCGGACATCTTCGGGCCAGGAGCGCCTCTCGACTGATTGATTCACTTCGCGGTTTTTCCGCGTCGCCCGTACACGATGCTTACGGCAATACGGTTGTCGCGAAGATCAACGGGTATATTTGGGCAGATCCATCGATGATCTGCGATCTCGAATCGGATCTTATGAAGCAGTTCCAGCTCCGCAGTATGTCCGAGCACGCCGCAATGTCCTCTTTGCAATTGATTGCCCCCGGGATTCGCACCGCGGCGCAAGCCGAGAAGCTTCAGGATCTTAAGATCCGGTTCGCGACGGGTCCTTTCTTTGTTCCCTCCCTTCTTTCAGACCGAAATGTCGGCAAGCTTTCTGCGTGCACCGTCGGCGATCTTGCAACACCGGTGCAATATGTCGACTCGGCTTTGTCAGGCAGCGAGTTGGAGCAGCTTTTCGCGATGGATGAGTCGCTTCCCGGCGTCTGTGTTTTCGAGGACGAGCGGTTGGCGGGCGTCGTTACCAGGGAACTTCTCTATGAGAAGATGAGCGGACGGTACGGATTCGGGCTTTTCGCGAACCGATCGATACAGAAGATTATGAAGACCGAGTTTCTGACGGTCGACGAGCGAACGCCCGTCGAGACCGCCGCGCAGCTTGCGATGCAACGGCCGTCTTGTAGTCTCTACGACTTCATCACGGTTATCCGGGACGGTGATTATTCCGGCGTCGTGACGATCCGGGATCTGATCCTGCACATGACGGCCTCGCGATTACACACGGCCGCGGTTGCAGATCAAAGCGTCGTTGCCGGTTGAACTATTTGGCAATCTCGAAAAGTGGGTGTAATTTAAAACTATATTGAAGTACCTGATCGCACAGAATCAGGTACTTTGTCTTTCTCGCGATCGACTCCTCCTTACTTTTCGCGAAATATACCTCGAGCCCTTTATCGTCGGACTACAGTAAAAATACTGCGTTCAAAATATTCTTTCAAAGATCCTTGACAAGTTGGTTTATGCAATATAAACTCGAATCAAGGTTTATGTCTCATAAACCTCCGGAGGTATTGTATGAAGGATGATGTTTTGTCGCAAGGCGAGAAGAAGCTGGCCGATCTGATTTGGGACCGGGAACCGATTCGTTCGGGTGATCTCGTGAGCCTTTGTCTGGAGCTTTTCGCATGGAAGAAGTCAACGACGTTTACTGTGTTGCGCAAGATCTGTGCGATGGGTTATTTCGCGAACGAGGACAGTGTCGTGACCTCGACGATTCGTCGCGACGAGTATGAGCAGAAGCAGAGTCAGTCTTTCGTCGACAAGAATTTCGAAGGTTCTTTACCGCGATTCCTGGCTGCGTTCACGGGTCAGAGGAAGATCAGCGATCGCGAGATGGAAGAGATGCTCAAGATGATCCGTGAGTATCCGGAGGACTCCCATGAGTAATTTTATGAATACTCTTCTCGATATGAGCCTCGTCGGCACTTATTGTATACTGATCGTTCTTGTTCTTCGTCTCCTGTTGAGAAAAGCACCGAGGATCTTCTCTTACCTGCTCTGGGGAGTTGTCTTCCTTCGCCTCGCGTTCCCGATCTTCCCGGAAGCTCCGGTAAGTCTGGTTCCGCAGGCCGTACGGTCCAATCCGGTCACCTCGTATTTCGTCGCCGACGAGAACACAGGGTTTATGGATGTTGTTGCAACAGATATCGATAAAGAATCACCTGTTTCGCCGGAAGCCGTCAAGAACTCCCCGGTGCTGGTTCAGGCCACCCAAGAGTACCAGGATCCCGCTTCCGCACCATCGAATTGGATTGAGACGATATTATCCGGTCTCACTTCCCGGGACAACATCAGCCAGGCTATTTCCCTTGTCTGGTTCGGAGGTATCGTTCTTCTTGCCTCCTATAACCTCATCGCGTATCTCCGCCTGCGTCGCCGTCTGACGGATGCCGTCCTGGAGGATGGAGTCTTCGTCACGGACAAGATCTCTTCCCCGTTTGTTCTCGGACTCCTGCGTCCGCGCATCTATCTGCCGGTAGGTCTCTCGCCGGAGGAGCGGTCCTATGTCATTCTTCACGAGAAATCGCACCTGCGTCGCTGGGATCCGGTGATTAAGCTTCTGGCCTTTCTGATCACCTGCCTTCACTGGTTCAATCCGTTTGCATGGATCGCCTTTCTTCTCTTCAGCCGCGACATTGAGACAGCCTGTGATGAGAGCGTCGTCCGGAATCTGTCTGATTCCTCGCGCAAAAGCTATTCATCAACACTTCTAGCCGTCGCTTCCGGCCGAAATCGTCTTCGCCCAATGCCCTTAGCTTTCGGAGAGGGAGACCTCAAGGGACGGATCAAGAGTATTCTTAATTACAAGAAGCCCGCAGTCTGGCTCATCAGCCTTGCTGTCGTCGCTGTTGTTGTTACCTCAATTGGTCTTCTCATGAATCCGATGAGCTCTAACTTGTTTAGCTCTCAGGCCGATGGTACGGAAAGTTCATCCAACAGTTCAAATATCTTAGTCTCTATGGAAAGTGTCATCGAAACGTCCGAATCCACGACTCCATCGGAGTCTGGCTGGGTGTTGCCTTCCATGACCACAACTCCATCGGAAACAGTTTCTTCCATGCCTTCTGGAACCACTCCATCGGAGGATAGTTCGGTTCCACTCTCTACGTGGTCCGATGAGCTTCCGAATTGGACGGCGAGTGCTCCTGTAGATCCGAACGAATTCGAATCGATCTTCACAAAGTACAATTACAAAGTCACGAAGGTCGATGCAACAGAGGAGGCAGATGCTGTCTATCAGGCAGTCAGTGCGACCGGAAACAGTCTCATCATCTGTACTGAATATCCCAATACGGATGTCTCCTATCGTGTACTTGACGAGTATCTGACAGAAATCTATGCAGATTACGACCCGGACAGCGATGCCTACAGTCCTGTTATAGGGAACCGCTGATTAATTCCCTGCAGAAGGAAAGAATAGTAAAATAGAAGAAAAACAATAGGCAGGGAAAATATGCAGCAGACATTCAGCGACATGGAATACAGCAAACGTTATCGTCGAACCAAGAAGGATGAATTTCTCGCCGCAATGGAAGAGATTATTCCCTGGGAAGAGTGGGTTGCGTTGATCGAACCGCATTATTATCCGGATCGCCAGAGAGGGCGTAAGCCGCTGGGGATTGAGAAAATGCTGCGAATGTACCTGTTGCAGTGCTGGTTCAACTTATCCGACGAAGGCGTGGAAGATGCCATCTATGACAGTTATGCGATGCGCAAGTTTATGGGAATCAACTTCATGGTCGACAAAGTCCCGGATGCGACAACCCTGCTGCACTTCCGTCATTTGCTGGAGAATTGCGGGCTGGGGGCGGCAATGTTTACCGCAATCAACAAGGTTTTGGAAGCCAACGGCATGATTATGCATGGTGGAACAATCGTGGATGCGACGATAATTAATGCGCCGACCTCTACCAAGAACGTCGATAAGGCACGTGATCCGGAGATGCATCAGACAAAGAAGGGGAATGAATGGCGCTTTGGGATGAAATCTCATATTGGTGTCGATGCCGGCAGTGGATATGTAACAAGCGTGACCGCAACGTCGGCCAATGTCCACGATATTACAGAAGCGGCCAAACTGATCCGCCCGGACGATGAGGTAGTGTATGGCGATTCAGGGTATCTGGGGATCGAGAAGCGCGAAGAAGTCCAAATGGATGAGCATCTCTCGAAGATCGATTACCGGATCAACCGCCGACCAGGGAAAGCCTATCGCAAGTATGAGAATTCCGGACAAGCCTGGGAGAAGCAGATTGAGCGACAGAAATCAGCCGTTCGAAGCAAAGTGGAACACCCGTTTCGTTTTGTCAAAGTTCAGTGCGGCTTCAGAAAAACCGTCTATCGTGGCATCCAGAAGAATCTGAACCGCCTGCAAGTCTTGTTTGCCTGCGCCAATCTCTATGCTTGCGTACGGGCTGGTCGAAATCTGCGACCTCAAATGGGATAGGTCTGTCCTGAGAACGGAAACGCCACGAAATAGTGGCAATAGATGGTCGATTTTGGGTTCAAAATGATAATGATTGGACTGATTTTACAGAAAACCAAACC
>JAEWUD010000054.1 GCA_023397475.1 Bacillota bacterium | reverse complement strand
CCGGCGAATTCTCGTGATGACCTTCACCAACGCCGCCGCTTCGAATATGCGTCGCAAGATTGAGAAGAAGCTCACGGAAGCCTTACAAGAGGAGTCGGATCCGGGACGTCGATTTGTCATCTCCTCACAGATCGCAGCGCTTTCCTCCGCACATATATCGACGATTCACTCCTTCTGCCTCGACGTCATCCAGAACTTCGGTTATGATGCCAAAACCCCTGACGGCCAACTAGTGATCGAGCCGGGCTTTATGACCGCCGATCAGACGCGCGCGGAACTTCTCTTGCAACAGGCCGTGGACGACGTCCTGTCCGCCCTCTACGAAGAGCTTTACTGCGTGTCCTCCGCGCCGGACGGGAAGGAGATTCAGCTCGTTTCCGCAAATCGGGATCCGGACTCGATGACACCGTTTCTGCTCGTCGGCGCTTCATTGGATCGTAAGGACTGGTTTACTGATTTCGAACGAATGCTGGCCTCCTACGGGAATCATAGAAATGATCTGCCCCTGCGCGAGATGATTCTCTCGATGTACGCGTTTCTTCGAAGTATGCCGGATTATATCGATTGGTCGCGACAGAAACTACTGGAAATGCATGCGACCGGAACGGATTTCGTATCATCTGCTACCGCGAGGACGATTCTTGATGAGTTCCGCCTCGCGCTCGGACTCTGCAAAGAAGACCTCTTTGAACTGATAGATATGCTGCCAGGTCTTAAGTTTGTCAAAACCAAGAAGAGCAACGACACATATCTGGCCTTTATTTCCGCGCAGATTGATGTCGTAAAACGACTGCTCTCCGCGCAGGTGCAAGGTGAGCTTGACTTCCGGTTCTGTCATGCTTGCAGCCTGGATCTTCCGGAGGGCAAGCTTCCGAGCCGGAAGGGAGACGATGACACGATCTGCAGGTTCTGGGAACGGTACGATTCTGTCTCCGAGGTGCTCTGTTACCTTGGTACGAAGACAAAGGTAAACGCGAAAGCATTCAAAACCAACGCGCGGCCGTCTTTTGTGATGTCACCCGAGCAGATTTCGCAAGACATTCTCTTCATGTATCCCGTGGTTTCGCGACTGTTCGAGACGATCCTTCTTGTCGACGACCGTTTCAGGAAGTTGAAACGAGACGAGAATATGATTGACTTCTCTGACTATGAGCACATCGCTCTGCTTCTTCTGCGGCGTCCGGAGGCCTCGTCGTATTACTCCGGACTTTTCGACGAGATTTATATCGATGAGTATCAGGACAACAGCCGTATTCAGGAGAGGATTGTTTCCTGCTTTGCCAAGGATAATTGTTTCGCCGTGGGCGACGTAAAGCAGAGTATCTACCGTTTCCGCCACGCCCAACCGGCTATCTTTCTCGAGCGCATGGCCAAGTACCGTGAGAATTCTTGCGGAATCGTTCGCGAGCTGACAACGAATTACCGGAGTGTCCCGGGAATTATTGATTTTGTCAACGACTTGTTCGGCCAAATTCTGTCGAAGGAATCGGGTGAACTCGATTATGATGAGACGCACCGCCTCGATTCCGGCGTGCCTGAATCTACCGCATTCCCGGACCGAAAGACGGTCGAGTTTCTCCTGGTGAACCTCGCGCCGCCGGAAGAGGACGAGAAGATCTCGTCGGAGGAATCGTCCGAGAACGCTGTCGATGGCGATGCTGCTTCGACGGACGCTTTGCTTGCCACAGAAGAGCGTTCGGGGGAGGAGCAGCAGAACGATACCGGCACAGAGACTCGTGAGGTATCGCCTCTCAGCGATCCTTCGGACGATAACGATATTGACCGAGATAAAGTACAGAAGGAAAGCGATATTGTCGCATACAATATCCTTTCCCTCAAGAAGGAAAAAGGCCTCGCGTGGCAAGACTTCGCCGTTCTATGCCGGACGAACCAGGAGAAGTCGGTCATCGCACGCGTACTTGCGGAACACGGAATTCCTTGCGTCGGGGGAGCTGGGGAAGATTTCCTCTCGAGCCGAGAGCTTCTCCTCATGGAAAATCTTATTCGTCTTTTGGACAATTTCAACCAGGACATTCCGCTGGCTTCTGTCATGCGCTCTTTCTTTCCCATGGCAGGATTCTCGGATGATGAACTTCTTCGTATTCGCATCGAAAATCCCGATAAAGGGAACGAGAGACTGTCGGGCGCTTTCTATCTCGATGTTCAATCGTATCGGAACAACGGGTGTGACGAGAGTCTCCGCAGGAAAGTTTCTGACTTCTGCGATTGGATCGACCGCTTGCGAAGCACCGCGATGTATCTGCCTGTCTCCGAGCTGATTGAGCGGATCTATACGGAGACCGGCTTTCGCGAATCCGTCAGTTCGCTGCCGAACGGCGCCGCTCATGTCCGGACACTGGATACCTTCCGCTCCTGGGCCTGTGCGTTCGACGAGGGAAGAAGCGCCGGTCTCTACCGGTTTGTCACCTATGTCGCGGAGGTCAGAAGCGGAAAGAAACAGCCGGAGGAGCTCCAAGAGACCGAGACAGCCCGGGAGGCGGTAACTTGCACGACGATTCATAAGAGCAAGGGTCTTGAGTATCGAATTGTCTTCCTCACCGGTCTTGCCCGCGCCTCCAAACGAACCAAGCATGTCGGATCCATTCTTCTCACGGAACGTTACGGAATCGTAGCGGACTATATTGAACCGGATCTTGGCCTCATGTATCCGACGGCGACCAAACAGGTGGCCGGAGATATCGAAGCAAATGCGGCTCTCGCCGAAGATATGCGGCTTCTCTACGTGGCACTTACACGTGCCCAGGAGAAATTATTCCTGGTATCCGACGTTCATGTAACCCGAGAGAAAGGTCTCTCGGGTGCGGCGGATCTCCTTGCGCTCGCTCGTGATGTTAAAGAAGCGCGGTTTCCGGCGTGGATGATCAAGAAGACGAAATCCCTTCTGGATCTGTGTCTTCTGGGGGTTGCCAGAAATCCCTGTCTCGACTTGTCGGCGCTCCTGCCTGAGGATAAAAGAGAAACCCCAAGAGACGATGTTTCGTCTTCAACGCATACGGCCGACGTGGGTTTTTCCCTGGTATCCTATGATGAATTCCTTCGCGAAAAGCAACCGGAGGTTTCTGCCGTCGAGGAGGGGAGTTCGGTACTAACAACGTCACGGGAAATTACCCGGGAGGATGAGGAATTGTTCCGGCTCCAAATCGGAGACTCCTACCGATATGCAAGTGAAACAAGGACTGCGGCCAAAATAACCGTAACCGAGCTCAAACGCAAGATCCAGCCGGCAACACAGGAAGAGGACGAGGATACGGAGCTTACGATCGAGTGCCGGCCGCGAACGGTTCGCCCGGTCAATCTCGCGATACGGCCGATGGAGAAAGCCGCGACCCAAGAGAACTCGATATCTGCGATAGAGAGAGGAACCTTGCTGCACAGCATTTTCCAGTATCTGGACTTCACCGAACTGATCGATATGCCGACGGCGGAAGCAGTGGATTCGGCTTTGCAGCGCCTTGTCGAGAAGAGGATGGTCAAGCGCGAGAAGATGATTCACGTCCTGCCCTACCGCGAAGCCATCCGGCTTTTCCTGGCATCCGATCTTTGCATGCGCATGGTGCAAGCGGAGCGTAGTTCGGGAAAAGGACCCTATCGGGAGATTCCGTTCTCCTTAGCGGTCCCGTCAGCCAAGGAGGATTTCTGCCTTGTACAGGGAATGATTGACTGCTGGTTTATCGAAGATAATGAGGCGGTGCTTCTCGATTACAAAACAGATCGCATTGCTGGGACGCTGGAAGAGAAGCGAGCCGTTCTTGAAGAACGCTACAAAACACAGCTCGAGTACTACGCGCGGGCAATTACGTCCGCAAGTAAGCTGCCCGTTCGCGAGAGAATTATCTGGTTGATTCCGGACGGTCTTTCTTTCGTAATCGGAGCTCCCGAAAAAAACCTGTGAGGATCTCGCCGCAAGGCTTTTCGAGGATCCCCTGGGTATAGGTGACAACATGATTATGCGGCAAATCAAAAATATGGTTCTTCGAAACGACTGCGCCGGCCTTCGGGTCGCAAGCCCCAAAATAGACATGACGAATTCTTGCCTGAACGATCGCTCCGGCGCACATATGACAAGGTTCAAGGGTGACATACAAATCACAATCCTCGAGCCTCCAGGAATCAAGGCGTCGACATGCCTTGCGAATCGCGATCATCTCCGCATGAAGTGTCGCGTCATTCTTGGTCTCTCGAAGATTATGGGCGCGCGCGATGATTTTTCCATCCCGCACGATGACACAGCCGATCGGCGCTTCTCCGATCCGCATGGCTTTTCCGGCCTCTCTCAGGGCGGCCTTCATAAATTTTTCGATGTTGATTTCTGACATGAAATCATCATATCATGAAAGACCGGTCGGACGTAGGGGAGTAAATGGAGCATTATTCGTCCTTTATCATGATTTTCACGTGAAATTTCAAGTTTTGTTTGCGATTCAAGGGTCGAGCGTATATAATTATTCTGCCGAAGCTATGGGTATATTTCATCGCCGCTTCGGATTTTGAATCGAAGGATGGTCCCTAGAATGGCGGCTGTACAAGGTCTTTGTAAGAATTGCGGATCTCTTATCATGCTGAATGATAAGGAAGAATTATGTGAATGCCTATTTTGTGATTGTATTTTTCCGAGTGCGGAAGCGATTGAGATTGCCAAGGATCCGGCAGCGTATACGTTTCCGAACGAACCCCAGCCGAAACGTGAAGGCGGGAAGAGATATACCGAGACACGTGTGTTTTCTGACCCCATCCCGGTAGCGATCAAGAGAGCTGCCGTATCGGAGGAACCTAAGAAAGCAGAGAAGAACCCCTACGAGGTCACGCCGGATGATGTCAAGGCGCCGCGCAAGATTTTCTGGGGAATCATCGGAGGTTCTGCTCTTCTTGTTCTGCTCATCGTGGCGATCGCGTGGCCGCTCTACAATTTGCGTAATGCGAATGCTCAGAAGGTCACGGAACGTCTTCCCGAAGTATTTACCGAGTTCCCCGTCGATACCGGCGAGGCGGACGGTTATAACATCGGATTCTCCTTGCACGGGCAAGATAACAGCACCCTTGCGGTAACTACCGATGAGGATGTTTCTGCCGAGGAGATTGTCACGACCTTCAAGAATTTTGCCAAACTGCGCGCCGAGGTGTACGGAATTTCTGAAGACAACTTTGCCGCGTACTACGGCAGCGTCCGCCTGACGGTCTACGCGAAGAACGGCGGATATGAACTGGATGTCGAGAAGGAAGAAGAACTCATTTCGGCGAGCGTGACCGGACTTAACTGATCTATACCGATCATCTGACGTATTTCCCACTGTTTGCTCGCGCTTGCGACAAACCCCAGCCACCGAGGAGGAATTCTATGCCGAACGAAAACCGCTCTATTCTTCAGGAAATCGAAAGCATCGCCCGCGGCAATAACAATCGCATCACCTACAAAGACGTCATGTCGATTATTGAGGCCAATGATGTTGATCCGGAAGTTGCCGAGAAGATCTTTGATTCCCTCGAAGCGAAGAGCATTGAGATTCTTCCCGAGACCAATGTCGAGGAAGAGAATCTGAATGAAGTTGACCTGAACGTCGGATTTGGAGAGGGCATCGGCCTGGATGACCCGGTTCGAATGTATCTGAAGGAGATCGGAAAGGTTCCCCTTCTGAACGCGGAGCAGGAACAAGATCTTGCCCAGCGTATGCTGGTCGGCGATCAGGACGCGAAGGACATGCTGATTGAGGCAAACCTTCGTCTGGTCGTTTCCATAGCCAAGAGATATCTTGGACGTGGCATGCAATTTCTTGACTTGATTCAGGAAGGAAATCTTGGCTTGATCAAGGCCGTTGACAAGTTCGATTATTCGAAGGGATTCAAGTTCAGCACATACGCGACCTGGTGGATCCGCCAGGCAATCACGCGTGCGATTGCCGATCAGGCGAGAACGATCCGTATACCGGTTCACATGGTAGAGACCATTAATCGACTTGTTCGCGTACAGCGATCCTTGATCCAGGAACTCGGACGCGAGCCCGAAGTCGAGGAGATTGCCAAAGAGATGGGGATGTCCGTGGAGAAGGTTCGAGAGATCCAGAAGATCTCTCAGGAACCGGTATCGTTGGAGAAGCCGATCGGTGAGGAAGAAGATTCTCACTTGGGCGACTTCATTCCGGACGACGATGCGATGTCACCGGCAGATCAGGTTGCCTATACTCTTCTGAAGGAACAGTTGATTGAAGCGATGAGCGGCCTTACTCCCCGTGAGGAGAAGGTTCTGCGACTGCGCTTCGGTTTGGATGACGGAAGACAGCGCACATTAGAAGAGGTCGGTCGCGAGTTCAATGTCACGAGAGAGCGCATTCGACAGATTGAGGCCAAGGCATTGCGCAAGCTTCGTCACCCGAGTCGCAGCAAGAAGCTCAAGGACTATATCGACTGATTTCCATGCGTTTTGTCGCCGAATAGACGATTGATAACAAATCTGCGAGGCACATCGCAGATTTTGTTCTATGTATCGCAGCTTACGGAGTAGACATGAGAAAACTATCCTTCCGAAAAGGACTTCTGCCGATTGACGGATTGCGCTTTGCACAGGGGCGATCCCTGGCTCAGGAGCGCGTGCTGGAGAATTTCTCGCCGAAAGAGATTCTTGTTCCGATGCTCCAGCATGTCGGAATTTCCTCGATCCCTGTCGTTGTCGAAGGAACGCGCGTTGACATCGGTCAACGGATCGGCCGCCCGACATCCAGGTTTGGCGTTCCGATCCATGCCGGAATATCCGGTGTCGTTACCGGCATCGAGCGGATCACTTTGCCGAACCATATGACTTGCGACGCGATTCGCATTCAGAACGATCTCAAGCGCCGTGTTCATCCATCCGTTATCCGTCGCGAGCGACCGGAACGGCTTGCCGCGGAGGATTTGCGCAAGCTCCTTTCGTACTCTGGAATCTGCGGCATGGGAGGAGAGGGTGTCTCGGCCTCGGCCAAGTGTGCACAGGCGATCGCTGCGGGGGCGGATACACTTTATGTCAACGGTCTTCAAAGCGAGCCTCATCTGACTTCCGATTTATATCTTATGCACGAACGCGCACTTCATGTTGTTTGCGGTGCGGCGGCCATGGCTATCGCCTGTGAGATCAAACGCGTTGTAATCTGTATTCAAGAGACCTGGAACAAAGAAATCGCCGCGGTTAACGCCGTGCTCCGTGACGTTGAGAACCTCTACCCGTCGATCGATTTCTCCGTTCGGATATTTCGCGCCAGATTTCCGCAAGGCTATGACAAGCTTCTCATCCAGGCGGTGTATGGTGTGGAACTAAGTGCTCAGGAGAATATCTCACGTGCGGTCAAAGCTGTCATATTCAATGTTTCGACGTGCAATGCGTTCTGGGACATGGTTTCCAGAAATATGCCCTCCTGCAGTCGTGTGGTAACGATCGCCGACGAAGGATCGTCACTGCGAAATGTACTTGTTCCTACCGGGACCCTCATTGCTGAGCTTCTGGAACGCATGCCCGGTGTAAATTCCAGCAGTCGGATTGTTATCGGAGGAGCCCTGACCGGTGTGGCGGTGACAAATCTTGATTCTCCGGTCATGAAGACGACGCAGGGAATTACTTTGATAAAGACGAATCCGCGGGAGAAGACACCTTGCATTCACTGCGGCGCGTGTGTCGCGGCCTGCCCGGTAGGCTTGACGCCGTACATTCTGGTCCGATTGATTGACGTCGACGAACAGAAAGCCTTTGTGTCGAAATCTTTGGCGGCATGTATTTCGTGCGGCGCCTGTTCTTATGTGTGTCCGTCCGGTATCGATTTGTCCGCCCGCATCGTGAAAGCGGCTCATCGCCGCGAGATTCGAGGCAAGAGGAAGGAGGCGGAATCGTGAAAAAAAAGCCGGCTCCCCATATCCGGACACAGATGAACATCTCGCTCATCTACCCGAATGTCCTGATCGGCCTCGCCCCTATGGCTTTTGCGGCAATCTATTACCATGGGATCCGGGCAGTATTTCTGCTGTTACTTTCGATTCTTTTTTCAGGGTTTCTGGATTTTCTTTATGTAACAATGGTTCGCAAAGAGAAATATGTCTGGGAAGGAAGCTCCTTTGTCAGCGGAGGTGTTCTCGCGCTCCTACTTCCGCCGGATACGCCCATCTGGATTCTGTTAATCGGCGTATTTTTCTCGATTATTGTCATAAAGCAATGCTTTGGCGGTCTCGGGAGTAATCTATTCAATCCTGCATTTGCGGGGAAGGCCATCCTGCTCATGCTTTTTCCCCATGCAATGACCGCTTACTCCGAACCGATCGTCCATCGCCTTCAGATTGAATCGTTATTCTACGGGACTCTGATGAGTCCGGTTTTTCAAAGCTTTGATATGTCGAATGTTTCGCTTTTGGAATGCCTCTCGGGCCGTTATCCGGGCGCATTGGGTACGACGTGCGCTCTTGCTGTCCTGATCGGCGGCGTCTACCTTGTACTTGTAGGCATTGTTCGTCCGCATGCGCCGGTCGCATATGTAAGCGCGGTCGTACTGATGTATTTTTTCCTCTTCTATCCCTTTTCCGGATCTGCAGACCTTCTGCCGCAGATAGTATTTCAAGACGGACTGCTTTTCGCGGCGATTTTTGCGACGGGAGATTATTCAACGACACCGGTCACCGGCGTCGGACGCGTGATCTTCGGAGCAGGAGCCGGCATTTTGGCTGTACTTCTCGTTCGATTCTCTCATCCGATCTTCGCCGTAGTATTTCCGATCCTTGCGATGAACCTCCTTACACCGGTTCTGGATTTGATGGTTCGACAGAAGATTTTCGGCGAGCCGCGATCGAAGATATCGGATCTTCGCAAGAAAGTGCTGAAGGGAGGGCCTGTATGACGACTCGTGCCATTGTTCGACGGTTGATGATTCGCGCGGGCATACTTCTACTTCTGACGAGTCTTATTCTCATTTCCTTGAATGCGATCACAGAGGCAAGGCTGGATGAAGATCGTCAACGGTATCTGTCGTCGATTTTCTCGTCGGTACTTGTCGCAGACCGTTATGAATCGATCGATATGCCATCGTTAGGTGAGATCTCTCCGGAGATCCATGAGGCATATCGCGCAGTTGATATAAACGGAGATATTCTCGGGTATGTGATCGAAGCCCGGTCAAGTACCTCCACGGGAAATGTTATCTGCATCGGCGGGTTTTCTTCCGACGGACAGACACTCTTGAATTTGAACGTTCTTTCGGAGGAACCTTCCGGTACAAAGACATCGTCTCCGGTATTTCTCTCGCAGTTTACAGGGGCCAAGCTTCCGATGGCAATCGTCGGTGATCTTCCGGAAGAATCGGATACGAACGAGATCTATCCTCCGATTTCCGGATTGACTGACGGAGTTTTTCGGCAGGAAATGGAAGAATCGGACGAAGCGGGATATCGTGATTTTGTCGAGATTACCGTGGCGGGCGGACGAATCGTTGAAGTAACCTGGGACGCCTTGCAGACAGACGGCGGTAACAACCGGGCACAGGCATCCGTGAACGGTGAGTATAAGCTCGAAGATAACAGTACGATATGGGCCGCGCAGGCATATGCGATGCAGAATAAGCTGATTGAGGTGCAAGACCCCGCGAAGATTGCCATCAAGGCATCCGGTACGACCGATATTGTTCCGGGAGTATACGTATCTGTGAACGCTTTCCTCATTCTCGCCAACAAGTGTATCGAAGACTCCAAAAATGCCAATCCGGAGGGAGCAATATCAGGTTACGAGGATAGTGAGGCGCCGTCCGATAGCGGCAACGGTAGGAGTGACGACACCGACGATACGGATCTCGATACGGATATCCCTTTGGAGGAGGATGGCGTCGTCCGGAATTCTTCCGTGGAGGAGGATACGATCGACGGATTTTCCTATGTCGAGATAAAGACGAAGATCCTCGCCTCTTATGAAGGGGAGGAGAAGGCGCGTACCGTTGTGCGTTGTGTAAATAATGCCTATCGCCTGGTGACAGCGATCGTTCAGGGAGGTGTCATCGGGTGAAGGAGCCATTTTATCTGGATACGTACGCTTATTACCGTATCGCCACCTACGCGCTTATCGGCATCTTCGGCACAGGATCACTGTTGACATCGGGGATTTGTTTCGCGGTAGTACTGGTCGCGGAGCTGTTTACGCGACTGCTTTTCGCAATGATTCGGATGAAAGACCAGCGGATTCGCCTTATGGTCGCTACGATCGGAGTTCTTCTTCCCGGCGTGGGTGTGGCGATTCTCCTGGAACTTTACGGATCGGCGATTCGAATTACCGAAACGACATTTCTCCCATTTCCTTCGATATTTCTTGTTGCCGTTCCTCTGTTGACGGTTCAAGATGAACTCCCGAGCATAGGGAAGAGAACACATCTTTCTATCGGACTTTCGTCATTTGCCATTCTTTTAGGTATCGGAGCGATCCGCGAGTACCTCGGTTTTGGCATGATCCTGGGGAATCGATTCATCGCAGGGGATCGTGTTCCTATGCCGATCCTCTCACATGCTTCCGGTGCGGCATTTCTTGTTCTTCTTTCGATGATTCTTGCTGTCTATGCCTGGCGATTCTTTTTGCGACGTAAAGTTCTGCTTGCTGTTGACCCTGCGCGAAAAATCGTTCCGATGGACATGGAAGAACCGATCTTCGCAGAAGTCGCGCGAACGACGCTGGTCTTTTTTGCTTTTCTTTTGCTCGATTCCGCGCTGCTTTATGTCGTGTGGCTATCCGGGTATATTACGGGATTTTATGGATATCTTCTCATCTCTTTTCTGATTTCTTCACTATTTCTGTTGCTCAGCATGGCGTTCACAAAATTTGGAGAACAGATTCGCCAGACAATTCTCGCGATGCCGTATCTTTTTCTCTTGCTTATCGCGGTTCCGTCTTTGCCATTTTCCGCAGGTTATTTGCTTGAAGGCACGTCACAGGGGATGATTCGCGAGGTTTTTGCTTACGTACTATTCCTCGCCATGGCTTCTCTAGCCGTAATGTTCTTCACACTATTCCGCCGTGCTCTGCGAACGAAACTTTTGTTCGGGAATCGTCCGGAAATCCTTTCCGGAATCCCCTTCGTGCTTCTGGTTCTGGCCCCTTCGCTTCTCGTCCTGTCGGGATTCGGTGAGCTGCTTACTGCTTCGCTCCTGTTGATCGGAGGGTAGGCCTTGTGATTGTCACGAAAGAGGGAATAGAGTATAATCACGTACGGTCGAACGAATTCAAACCTTGTTCCAGTAGCTCAGCGGATAGAGCGACCGCCTCCTAAGCGGTAGGCCGGAGGTTCAAGTCCTCTCTGGGACACCATAAGGCTGTTGCAAAAGTGATTGAATAATCACTGGCGTAACAGCCTATTTTTTTAGGGATTGACGTAACTGTTCACACTGTATATACTGTGCATATACAGAAAGCGAAAGGAGAGCAGGATGTATATATTTATCGATAACAAGAGCGGTGTCTCCATTTATGATCAGATCTACACGCAGATCAAGACGCAGATACTTAACGGAAGTCTTGCCGAAGATGAACCGCTGCCCTCCATTCGAACACTGGCCAAGGATCTTCGCATCAGCGTGATTTCGACGAAGCGCGCTTACGATGAACTAGAGAAGGAAGGCTTTGTCTACGCGGTCGCCGCCAAGGGTTTTTTTGTGGCGCCCAAGAACCTCGAGCTCGTCAAAGAACAGAATCTTCGTCAAATTGAGAGCTATCTTGAGAAGATCCATCAACTTTCTGTATCCTGCGGTCTTACGCGAAAAGACATTGTTGAAATGCTTGATATCTTGGAGGAGAAGGAAACATGAACGCGCTGGAAATCACAGATCTGTCGAAAACGTACCCGTCCTTTGAACTCAAAGATCTAACCCTTACGCTCCCGAGCGGATGCATTATGGGCTTGATCGGCAAAAATGGCGCCGGGAAAAGTACGACGATACGCTTGATCCTGAATATGATACGAAGCGACAAAGGTTCGGTTCGCATTCTCGGGAAAGAAAACAAGGCGGCTTTGCCGCTTCTTCTCGAAGATGTAGGCGTCGTTCTCGATGAAGTCGGTCTGCCCGAGTGTCTTACGGCGCGACAGGTTGGGAATATTATGCGTCAAACGTTCCGTCAGTGGGATGAGAGGTGCTTCCTGAATCTGCTTCATCGTCTGGAACTTCCCGATAATAAACCGTTCCGGGAGTTCTCGCGCGGGATGAAGATGAAGCTCGGGATTGCCGTCGCGATGTCGCATAACGCGAAGCTCCTCATACTCGACGAGGCAACCGGCGGTCTCGATCCGGTCGTCCGCGATCAAGTGATAGATCTGTTTGCCGACTTTACAAGACAGGAAGACCGGGCAATCCTGATGTCCTCCCATATCGTCAGCGATCTCGAAAAGATCTGCGATTATATCGCGTTCCTTCATGACGGGCGACTGCTTCTTATGGAGGAAAAGGACGCACTCTTTGAACGTTACGGGATTTATCAAGGGACTTCTTCTGCTATGGAACGTTTGCCGGCAGAAACGATCAAGGGAAAGAGAGTTACCCCGTATGGGGTGGAAGCGCTGGTTCTTCGGGAGGAACTTCCGGATTCAGAGGCGATCAAACCCATAACGATTGAGGAACTTTTTATTTTCTTAGCGAAGGAGAACCAATGATATGAAGGCGTTGTTACTGAAAGATTTGGCTGTGTCACAATTAATAGTTGATAAATTAGTAATATTGCAAAATTAGGAGATTGTGATATAATTTATTCGATACTTTCTCGAAAGGATGAGCAAAGCTATGGCAACTATCGAAGACATTCTTT
>JAEWUD010000008.1 GCA_023397475.1 Bacillota bacterium | reverse complement strand
CTCCGGTGATTCCTACGGGCCCGGAGGATCCGGTTCAGATTCATGACGAGCCCATGCAGCCATTCGGGGAACCGGTGGTTGAGACGGAGCCGTCTGTCGATGAAGGTGGCTTTGTTAAGACATCTTTCGACGAAGCGGAGACGGAGGATCAGTTCCCGCAATCAGAGGAAGCTGTAGAACCCTCGATGAGCGAAGATTCGGCCTACGGAGTCGAATTCCCGGCGGAGTCGGAATCTGAGGAGGATGCCCGGTACACAGAAGAACGGGAAGAACCCGACGATTCTCCTGTGCCGGAGATTATCCCCGGTACTCCGCAGTATGTTGCGGAAGAAGAATCTGAAGATCAGGGTGCTGCGCTATTTTTCGGAGATGATATGTCGGGATTCGGAGTCAAATCGGACGAAGCCCCGGTATTCGGAGATATGGCTGATTCGGCGTACGATGAACCTGTACAACCGGAAGGCAAGACACTCGGTTCCTCGTACTTCATCCCGTTTGCATCGGAAGAGGCTGCGCCTGAACCGGAAGTATCCGCCGCCAACGATATCCCGGATATGCCATTGTATGACGCTCCGACGTATACACCGCCGTCTTATCCCGCGAATAGCTATGCTCAGCAGGAATACGAATCGACAGGCGTCTATGCAAGAGGATCTTACGCTGTAGATGCGGATGAAGATGCCGACGTACGAACTGATACGCCGCAACGAGGGGCCGGTCGCAGCTATTCCTATACGCCTCCGCCGCAAACCGTTCCTTCATACGGCAGTCAACGCGAAGCTTCGGCGCCGGCGCAGCGACCTGGAACACCAAGACAGGGTGCTAAGCCGCTTCCACGTCCGGAGAACCGCCGTTACACCCAAGATGTCTTTGATCAGGAGCAAGGAGCCGACTTCGCCGATACGGACGCGGCTTACAAGAGAAATCGTGCTCTCGTGATCGGACTTATAGCCGTAAGTGTTGTCTGTGTCATCATACTGATCATCGTGGCATTCACGAACATGAACCAGAATAACAAACCGGCAGAGACATCGGCATCGGTTGCGCCATCGATTACACTCGGTCAGGATACCGGCGTTGTGACTCCGGGCGCGAGCGATACGGCCGCGGTAACACCGGGAACCACCGATACCGGAGCCGTGACTCCGGGCGCGTCGGATCAGACAACCTTGACTCCGACGACCGCACCTGCGGGCGGATTGACGTATCTTACCGATACGCCGATCGCAAAGTTCGTGTTCTCGGACAGCACCGGATATCGGACGTGGTGGGACTTGATGAAGTACGTTTACGAGATTGAGATCACGAAGAATAACGATGATCGCGTGAAGTACATCATTGCGTACAACATGCTTCCGGAAGACTACACGCCGAAATATGGCGACGTAATCTATCTTCCCGTAGTACAGTTATTGCCTTCCTCGACGGAGTCAACAAACGCGACCTAACCGACCGGGGATCGAAGAACATTTGTGAATTTGAACGACGGATCGGGCTTTCCTTCATTTTCTTTGGTTAAGCCAACGAAAAGGATATGGATAACCCGATCCGTTGTCTTTTCTACTGTTCAAAAAACGTGATAACGTTTACAATATATAAAGCCTGTTTGCGCAGGTGACTTCTGATGGGGGGCAAGTGATACATGCATAAGAGGTTATTCATTCCCGGTCCGGTTGATGTTCGCCCGGATGTTCTGGAGAAGATGGCGACACCGATGATCGGCCATAGAACCAAGGACGCGTCAGCGTTGCAACAGCGGATTTCCGATAAGATGCGACAGCTGATGGGCACCAAGAACGAGATTATCCTCTCCACATCGTCTGGAAGCGGATTGATGGAGGGTGCGGTTCGCTGTTTCACCAAGACCAGAGCCGCGGTGTTTTCGATCGGTGCGTTCGGTGACAGATGGTACAAGATGTGCACGGCGAACGGTGTTCCGGCGGATCTTTTTCAGGCAGAACTCGGACAGCCGACTACCGCGCAGGATGTAAGGGCCGCTCTTGCAACCGGAGCCTATGATCTCGTAACGATCACCCATAATGAGACGGCGACCGGCGTGCATAATCCGATTGCTGAGATTGCAGAAGTCATGCGGGAGTATCCGGATGTCATTCTCTGTGTCGACTCGGTGAGTTCACTGGGCGGCGAATGGATTCCGGTCGATGAACTCGGTATTGATGTTTGTATTACTTCTTCGCAGAAATGTCTTGGCTTACCGCCCGGACTCGCGATTGCCGCCGTTACAGAACGAGCGATAGAGAAGGCAAAGACGATACCGAATCGTGGTCTGTACTTCGATTATGTCGAACTTTATAAGTTTGTTAAAGAGAAACCGTATCAGTACCCGTCGACGCCGTCCCTTGCACACATGTTTGCGTTGGATTATCAACTCGACAGGATCTTGGCGGAAGGCCTTGAGAACCGTTTTGCCCGTCATTCGGCGATGGCCCGGAGAGTACGGGATTGGGCGGTTAAGAACTTCGCGCTATACTCGAATCCGGAACACCTGTCGGTTACCGTGACCTGTATTACCAATACGCGAGGCATTCCCTTTTCGGAGTTGAACGCAGCGATGGGGAAGCGCGGATATCTCATGTCGAACGGCTATGGTGCTTTGAAGGATAAGACATTCCGGATCGCACATATGGCGGATACTACAATGGAGGATATCGAGGCGATGCTGAAAGATCTCGATGAGGTTGTCGCATCTTTCCCGAACAACTGATACCCGATCTGATACCGGCGGTGCTCGGATTGTGACCGCCTACGGAGAAAAGAGCAAATACGCACGAAGCAAGGAGGCTCCTATGAAGATTCTGGTTACAGAGAAGATTGCTGCCGATTCAATCAAGTATCTTGTGGATCGTGGTTTCACGGTGGACGAGAAGCTTGGTCTTTCGCAAGAAGAGATTGAGAAGATTGTCGAACCCTATGACGCACTGATCGTCAGAAGCGTTACACAGGTGAACAAGTCACTTCTGTCGAACGCGAAGAACATGAAGGTCGTTGGCAGAGCCGGAAACGGAATTGACAATATTGATGTGAAGGCATGTACAGAACACGGTATCATTGCCGTGAATACTCCGGAAGCGAACATCATGGCTGCCGGAGAACTGGCTGTCGCCTTGGCTTTTGCCGTTTTTCGCAATATTTGTATTGCGGATCGCGCAGCAAGACAGGATGATTTCCGTCGCGGCAAGATGATTGGAAATGAGTTGGAAGGTAAGACGGCAGGAATTATCGGTCTCGGGCGTATCGGATCGATTGTCGGAAAGAAACTCAAAGGCATCGGCATGAATGTCATCGCCTATGATCCGTATATTTCGCAGGAGTCTTTCGACCGAATTCAGGCAACTCGTTGTTCGTCACTCGATGAGATCCTCGCCCAGTCCGACCTTATCACCTTTCACACGCCGAAGACCAAAGAGACCTACCACATGGTCGGTAAGGTTGAACTTGCGAAGTGCAAGCCCGGTGTTCGTATCGTAAATGCGGCGCGTGGCGGTCTCGTCGACGAGGAGGCACTTGCGGAGGCTCTTCGCTCCGGACAAGTCGCGGCTGCCGGTATAGATGTTTTCGACAAGGAGCCTTCTTATGATAAGGCTCCCGGAGAGCAGAAGTATTCGAATCCGCTACTCGATTTGCCGAACTGTGTTATCACGCCTCATCTCGGCGCGTCTTCACACGAAGCGAATCATAATGTCGGAACTGCTGTTACAGAGCTCGTCGCCAAGGCGCTCGAGGGTGACCTTGTCGCTGCGATCAACATGCCTCGTGTAACGGGCAACATGTCCGTTCTTCGCCCGTATATTTCTCTGGCGGAGAAGCTTGGAAAGATCTACTACCAGGCCGAGAAATCCGCTGTTCGCAAGATCGAAGTCGAGTATCGCGGAGAACTCGCGAAACAGGAGACGGGTGTCATTACGCTTGCGGTTCTTAAGGGTTTCCTGTCCGCTCTGTGCCCCGAGAGAATCAGCTACGTGAATGTTCGACAGGCTGTTGAGGAACGCGGGGTCGATGTCATCGAGAGCAAGACTCCGCAGATTCGCCGATATGACAACCTGATCACCGTTACCTTCGTCACAGAAGATGACCGTGAGCTCTCCGTTAGCGGAACGGTATTCGGCGAAGACACCGAAGTTCTTGTTACCTTCTTCGGTTATCAGATGAATTTTGAACTGGCTCCTATGGTTCTTGCGATGCAGAACGAGGATGTTCCGGGCATTATCGGTAAGGTCGCGTCGATTCTTGGTGAGAACAACATAAACATCGCCAGCATGCATTGGGGCCGCAAGCCGAATTCCGGCAAAGCACAGTCATTTATCTCGGTTGATCAGGCGGTTAGCAACGAGATCGTTGAGAAACTCAGCGCCGTTCCGGGTGTCTTGCGACTTTCTCAACTTGAATTCTGTATGTAACGGATACATGCTCACCCCCATCTATATACGAAATCAAAGGACCCGTAGATTCATATCTGCGGGTCCTTTTCGATGGATGAATTTGTATCGGAGAACTATGCTTCGTGATATGGTACGTCGGATTCTGCGCCGATCTCCACGATATAAAGAGAGCCGGATTCGAAGACTACGTTGCCAAGAGATCTCAAGATCGAATCATTGATTGTCGGATATTGAACTCTCTCAAGGTCGCCTACAATCAGGTATTGTACATCATAGCGATTCAGTGTCTCCAATACTTGAACTGCGTCTGCAGAGGTGTAAATTAACGCAACGTCGATATTTCGGGGGGTCATGATGTCGATCCAGACATCCGGTTTCTCGGGGTTGCTGACAAGATCGCCGTTCTCATCAACAACGCCTTGAAATCTCCAGAGCCATTCATGTGTCTGCCATCCGATAATCGTAGGAAGACCAGTATAGGAAGATACTATATTGAAATCCGTATAGCTCGGACCAAATGCCTCGCAAATAACAGGAGTTCCGTCAACGTAAAGATTCAACCAGTCAACCGCTTCCTTATAGGACTTCATGTCTCCCAGAAAACCCGAAAGCTGAGGACTGTCGCGATCAGCCAGTGAAGCAGTTCCGTCAAGCGTGAAGGATTCGTCGAGCGTGATCTGTCCGGAACGTTGCTCGACGGAGACGACGGGATAGGTTCCGATCGCAAAGACAGAGCCGGTTAGAATCAATGCCGTCGTAAGGATGAGTGTGTTTTTGAGTGTGCTTTCGGTTCTGGCGGCATACAGACGAAACAGCGTGTATCCGATAACCAGAGAAAGGAGAATGAAAGCCTCGAAAGTGAACTTAAACATCGTATTGGCACGTTTGTAGCTGCCTCCATAGATGTCCATTACATAGAAAATTTCCGGGGCGAGGAGCAATAACATTCCTACGACCGCGGTGCCTGACATGAAGAGATCCGTCGGCAGCATACGGGCGAGAAAACCGGAAACCGGACCCCGTGAGTTTTTTTCGACATTTCGGTGGAGAATGCCGCGTACCAACGTAAAAAGGATCAGGACAACGGCAAACGCAAGGTGAGTACCCCAGAGGATGAAGAACTGATAGGCGGACGTTGTATTCTCCGTGCGGGCCAAAGCGTTGGTGATCATGTCGAAGTTCAGATTGAACGGCAGGGAGCCGAGGGTTGCCGTCACGAAAAGAAACGACATGCCGAGTCCTGTCCTCGTAAGTGCGCAGGGTAGAAGCGCCGTACCGCAGAGCGACAGCAACAAAACGAGAAGCTGCATTCCAAAATGCGTTGCCGGTTGGCTGGAGAACTTCAGATAACATAGAAGGATCATCGCTGTCTGCGCCGCGAAAAAAATCACCCCCGGGATCGAAGCCATTCTTGCGGAGCGCTGTGTCGCGTAAATCAGGAGAACCATGCAGGAAAATATAAAGTAAATGAGAAAGTCCCAGTAATTACACATCGTCGCAATGGCAAGAAGAATTCCTGTTGCGATAATTTCCGGTTGAAGGACGAAAAGCAATTCGCCGCGAAGATGCTCAACAAAGGAATATCCGGGAGCGGTGAGGGTAGCCTTGGTCCCGTAACGCACATCCCAAAACTGTTCCCTCGCCGACCAGAAGAGGGCGAACAGGACTGCCACAATCAACAGAACGCCGAGCATGCTGACAACGTGCGCGTGCAGATCCCCGAGAAGAAAGGAATAAACAGGGAACTCATGGATCGTACGATCTCCGCTCTTAATAACCCCCATCGCAGTATCATAAATCTCGCTCTCGGGATTATACCCGATGAATCGGGTTGAATCCGGATAGAAAAATGCGTCTGTACGCCCGACATCGATGCCGAAATCCTTGAAAACAGACAAGAGACCATTTCCGGGACTTTTCTCCCAGTAATAAAAGGCATGAGAATTTCCGAAGACCGAGACACACAAAGCCGTGAGAAACCCGGCGCCGATGCGAAACAACCGGGGTGCGGCAAGGCCCTTCTTGATAGCTCCGTCCATGAACATGGAACCGAGAGCGTAGGACATAGAGAAGGTAAACGCAAAACACGAGCACATCGCCAAGTTATATGCGACCGCGTTGCGGACCCCCGAGAGCTTCGTGAGCAGAGCGTAAATGTATTGACCGAAATAATAGTAGTTGATCGTCTGTCCCGCCATCCATGGGTCCGGAGAAGGCAGGGCGTCGGTGCGAACAAGCACATTCAAGAATGCAAAATCCATGAGCTTCTCTTCGCCGTTGATAACCGGATAGTTTCCTTTGACGACACACCACGCGAACAGGGCGGCTACAAAGAGTGTTTCCTGAAAAGCCACATCGCGGAGACCGTTCTTGGATTTGATGGCTTCAGTCGCGGCGTTTCTGGTTACAGGAAGCCCCCAGCTTACGGCGCCGAGAATAAGAAGAACCAGGAGGATAAACGGTTGAGTGAAGGGAAGAAGCTTCAGATACGCGAGCGTCCAAACAACAAAGGCGACGAGAAGAATTCCCGCGGCTTTCGAGAAGCCATAACCCCGGCCTGAGAAGAAGCGAAAAATGTAAGCGGTAAGCGGAAATGCTGCAAGACCAAAAGCCAGAATGGTAATCCACCAGAGGAAGAAGTTGCCGGCATCATCCCGGAGAAATAAAGAGAGAATAACCGCTATCGACGCAGGCAACAAAAGCCAGAGAAACCTCTTGGGAGAGAATTCCGTATTCTGCATAAGGGATGCCTTCGATACCCGAAATCCTGCGCTTTTATTGCCGTTCTGTATGCGTCCGGACCGGGAATGTGCTTTGCTCATCGAGAAAACCTCCGATACGTTTGCTTAAGGTTATCAGGCGAAAGGGTTCGCAGGCTGCGCGATTCGTGAACGATAACGCCAACATACCTTAAACAGCATTGGTATGCGTGATAACATCCTGTTCTACGGTTCGTGCGATCAGCCGGGCCAACTGAATGCACCCGTCCATGCGATACTCCTTCTTATCGTCGAGCGGATCGGCGATCATGGCCATACTTCCGACGTATAGGCCGGTCATCGGTGACAACATGGACAAATCCGAATGCGATGTCGGCAAAGAATATCGGGTGCGCGTGAGGCGCCACGTCAGGATGTCGCTCCTTCGGACAGAGGGATTCTGTAACTGCAGGTGCTTGAAGAATTCGGAGAAAACTTCCGCGTCCGACTGCGTCCAAAGTGGGTGTGAGGTAAGAAAAGATCCCGACAGAAACACGACATGTCCTCCGTATTTCTTCTCGCCGACCAGATTCGAGTGCTCAATCATACGCTGAAAAGGGGCGTTAAAAGGCACGGGTCGTGAGAAGCAACCGTTCATTTGTGTCTTCGTCAGAAGCATGAGGCACATATTTGCCTTGTAGGTGACATCCATCATCGCATCGCGATAATCCGTCGGCAGACGCAGATCGTGCGTGATATGCGCGAAATTCCGGCAGGATGCGGAATAGATGACGTGATCCGCCTCGATCGTCAGAGTGGTCGTATCCGCGAGAACACAGGAAATCACATATCGTTTCACAGAATTCGTTGTTGCGCCGGGAGCAGCCGGCAGTTCCTGAATGACAGAACCTACTTCGATTGTGCGTGGGGCGGATGGGTTGGATGCGATATCCACCGCGGTGTAGCCATAATGAATCAGTCCTCCGCGATCGGTAATTTCCTGTGAGAGTGCGCTGATGAGCGAGTGGAAACCATTCTTCGGATACCCGAGTTTCTTTCTTCCGACGCGTCCATACCATAACGAGTCGAACCATTCAATCTCGTCAATGAGTCCGAGTTCCTTAAAAAGTCCGAGGACACTTCGGTCACTCTTGCGGATATGGTGCGGCAGAAGTTCCATATATTCGTGCCCGAGTCGCATCGATGACAACATGCCGCCTGCGGTTGAGTGCTGTTCGACGACCTGAACCTGGAATCCCTTGCGGGCCAGCTCCCAGGCACATACGAGTCCGGTCAGACCCGCGCCGATCACACATACAGACCCGGATACACTCATACCGTTACCTCGGAGGCAATGCGTTTGGCTTCCATATAATAGCGTTTCTCGAAAGCCTCGCCCATAGAAAAGGTCTTTCTCGGGAATACTCCCTCAACCGATATCGTCGCGAAAAAACTGTCCTTGGAAATCGCCGGTAACAGAAATCCTGTATTTCCTTCGCGAGCCAGATTTGCAACCGAATCCTCGCCGTGAATATAGTCGACGCGAATCGATGCCGTGTCAGAGCTCACGAGATGATCGAGAAAGTTCTGAAGGGATCCTACGACAAGCAAATGCTTCGGCCGCTCAAGCACCATTACATACCGCTCTCTCCCGCACAACACAGGGATGACATGGACACCGGATCCCGGCGCGGGAAGTTGTGCGAACTCCTCAGCCGAATAAAACCGGAATCCCTGATCCGCGAAATAACGACCGGCCGAAGCATAAAATCCCTCGACGGAAAGTCCGAACGCTACGCGATGGATCGGCTCGAAATCCAAGCCCTTGTCATGAATATTCACAACTTCGACAAGTGCAAAGCGCGCGGCGTGATTGCCGCGTTCCGTTTCCGTCAGGGCTCCTCGAATCGCTTCCCAATGCGCCTTCGCGGTAGCCAGAGAATGGTTGCCGTCTCCGACAGCGAAAAGAAATCCGTCATCGGAAGCAGCAAGTAAGTCGCGAAGTCCGCTTACAATCCCTTGGGCGACAGAAGAATCCGCCGGAGTAAAGTAACCCGTCACGTGTCCTCCGCCTTGTATCAGATCCACATCGTAAAGCGAAGGAACCGTCTCTCGTAAATCCCGAAGCGCCTTCTCGATAACAAGGCCAGCGGGATCGTCAATCAACAGCATGATGTGAGGCAATTCAAGCAGTGCATCCTTGCGAATGCGAACGCGCGGTGGGATGCGTGACAGAACCGTACCCTCCGTCGCACGAATGCGACTCTTATTCCCGGGCGTGAAATCATACTGCTCAAGATCAATCGCAAGCATCAAACCGGAACGGGATGGGTGAAGAGAGGTAGAACGGTCGAGAAGGATAAATCCGGCGGGGAGCGTCTCTACAACATTACTCTCTATATAAGAACGCATATGCTCGTTGATTGAAGCGATCTTCCGATCAATCGCGTCTGCGGGCATTGAATCCAGATAGACTTCCGGCAAAATAAGATGAGCTGTTGACGGGACACCTTCTGTGAGTCGTTCCGTCTCGCTCCAGTATTCGGGTTCCGAAGTGAACTGATCACACGCGATCACCGGCCAGAGGGCGAGATTCTTCGCCCCGGCAGGAAATACAATTTCCGGTGCGACAACAGCAATATCCGAGTAAATATTTGAGTTCATAAGGCCCCCCGATAACAAAAAATATGTACCCGATATTGTATCACAATTAAGAGGCCGCTTCCATTCGAATCAGACATCCGGAGAATCCGCGTGAGGGGATCGCAATGAAACGAATAAAATCCAATATTCCTACACATGTGGGGACTAGATTCATGAAGAAGTAGATAAATCGCAAGAAAACTCGAGAATGAAACGTTTTATGTCCGCTAATCATGAAAATCGTTACCTGAACCACCAACAACAATACGCACAAATCTTACTATGCAAAAAAGCATGTTGCCTAAAAAAAATACTAGGAAACTGTGCAAAAAAGCAAAAAGAGATTCGTCTGTTGACAATAAATGTAGATGAGATGTACAATTCAGACGTGGTTATGCGCATTATTGTGATGTTCAATCCCGATGATAAGCCATAAGCACAGAAGTTACTTTTATACCAACTCCGGTAGCCGGCTCGGCCGGCGAGGCAGACAAGGAGGGATGCGGGAGACAACAAGGATTTTTTCAATCAGCCTAATTTATCCCTTAAACGACTTAGCATAATGCTTCCCAGTAACACAAGTGAACGTATTTTGTAAAGGAGAGTAATGAAATGAAAAGAGCTATCAAACTCATCGCCGGCTTAATCGCGGCGGCATCCCTTCTTTCCGTTGCGGCTTGCGCACCTGCCGGATCCGACACAGTTAAGATTGGTGTTGCGATGCCTACCAAGTCCCTTCAGCGCTGGATCCAGGACGGAGACAACATGAAGAAGCAGCTCGAGGCCGCCGGTTACACGGTTGATCTCCAGTATGCTAACGACGATACCAACACACAGGTCGGTCAGGTTGAGAACATGATCACCGCAGGTTGCGACGTTCTTGTTATTGCCGCGATCGAGGGTTCTTCTCTCTCTGCCGTCATCGACAAGGCGAAGGCCGCGAACATTCCGGTTATCGCTTATGACCGTCTTCTCATGAACAGCGATGGTGTTTCCTACTATGCAACGTTCGACAACTTTAAGGTTGGCGTTCTGCAGGGAAATTATGTCGTCGACGCTCTTGATCTCAAGAATGCCGCCGGCCCCTTCAACATCGAGTTCTTCGCTGGCGATCCCGGCGACAACAATGCAAGATTCTTCTTTGACGGCGCGATGAGCATCGTTAAGGAATATCTTGACAACGGCAAGCTCGTTTGCGTTTCCGGTCAGACAGCGTTTGACCAGGTCGCGACAGCCGGCTGGAAGTCTGAGAATGCTCAGAGCCGTATGGACAACCTGATCACAGCAAACTATGCCAGCGGCACAGTTCTTGACGTTGTTCTCTGCTCCAATGACTCTACCGCTTTCGGCGTAACGAACGCTCTGGATAACTCCGGACAGTTCACCGTCGGAGAGAATTGGCCGATCGTCACCGGTCAGGACTGCGATAAGCCGAACACCAAGAACATGATCGCCGGCAAACAGTCGATGTCCGTTTTCAAGGATACCCGTACTCTGGCAGCGAAGGTTGTTGAGATGATCACAGCTATCGTTACCAAGAAGGAAGTCCCCGTGAACGACACCAAGACCTATGAGAATGGCAAGATCACTGTTCCTTCGTTCCTTTGCGAGCCTGTTTTCGCGGATGCTAACAACTACAAGGAGCTCCTGATCGACAGCGGTTACTACACAGCAGCCGACCTTGCATAAGTAATTCCAGACAACTGAAAGCATTATGTTAGCATTTCGTGGGTTATGAAATGATATAGTTTCGATTGGCAGGCCGGGCTTCTTGTCCTGGATAAGGAGCCCGGCCCGCTCTATCCCAAAAACAATGACTGGAAAGAATAGAACGGAGGGAAAGACATTGGCAAAAACACTTCTGGAAATGAGGGATATTACCAAGCTTTTTCCTGGTGTTAAGGCTCTCGATAATGTCAATCTGATCGTCGAAGAAGGCGAAATTCATGCTCTCGTCGGTGAGAACGGCGCCGGTAAATCCACCCTGATGAATGTACTTAGTGGTCTTTACCCGCACGGCTCCTATACAGGCGAGATTCTGTATGACGGGGTAGAGTGCAAATTCAAGGACATCAGGGACAGTGAGAAAAAGGGAATTGTCATCATTCATCAGGAACTCGCTCTTGTTCCGTATCTGACGATCGGAGAGAACATGTTCCTCGGTAACGAACGTGGAAACTTCTTAAGTATTGACTGGGACAGAACGTACCACGAAGCAGATGCCCTTCTCGCGAAGGTTGGTCTGAAGGAGAAGTCAAGAACACTTATTAAGGATATTGGTGTCGGCAAGCAGCAGCTCGTCGAGATCGCAAAGGCTCTCGGTAAGAACGTCAAGTTGTTGATTCTTGATGAGCCGACGGCCTCATTGAATGAGAATGACTCGCAAAATCTTCTGAATCTGATTAAGGGTCTCCAGAAGCAAGGCATCACTTCTATTATTATCTCGCATAAGCTCAATGAGATTAAGTCGATTGCGGATAAGATTACAATCATCCGTGACGGATCAACCATTGAGACGCTCGATAAGAATGTGGATGAGATTACTGAACCGAGAATTATCAAGGGAATGGTCGGACGTGAGCTCACAGATCGTTTCCCGATGCGTGAGCCTAAGATCGGCGATACATCTTTCGCGATAAAGAACTGGACGGTTTATCATCCGATCTATACCGAGCGCAAGGTTGTCGATAATGTATCGATTCATGTCCGTAAGGGCGAGGTTCTCGGAATCGCCGGTCTTATGGGTGCCGGGCGAACCGAGCTCGCGATGAGCGTTTTCGGCAAGGCTTACGGAACCGCAATCAGCGGACAACTCGAGAAGAACGGCAAACCGGTCACCTTGCACAATATCAAACAGGCGATCGCCAACGGTGTCGCATACGTTACAGAGGACAGAAAGGGTGACGGACTTGTCCTAATGAAGTCCGTGAACGAGAATATTACACTCGCGAAGATGAGTAAGGTATCAAGTCGAGGCGTCATTGACAAGGATCTTGAGGTGAAGGTCTCTAAGTCGTACCGTGAGAAGCTTCGTATCAAGTGCCCTACCGTGCAACAACTGACCGGAAACCTGTCCGGTGGCAACCAGCAGAAGGTGCTCTTGAGCAAATGGATGTTCACCGATTCCGACATTCTGATTCTCGACGAACCGACCCGTGGTATCGATGTCGGTGCGAAGTACGAGATTTATAACATCATTAATAGCCTTGTCGCCGATGGTAAATCCGTTATCATGATCTCTTCCGAACTTCCCGAGATTCTCGGCGTATGTGACCGGATCTATGTCATGTATGAAGGGAAGATCGTCGGAGAACTTACGAAGAACGAAGCGTCGCAGGAGATCATTATGGGCATGATACTGACGGCCAGTAAAGGAGCTTGATTACAATGGATGAAGAAGCAAAGAATCCTATCTTGAAGACGGTCCTCGCGGGAATACAACAGTATTCGATGTTGATTGCCCTCCTCGTTGTCATGGCCATATTCGGAATCACGACCAATGGTACTCTACTGGTGCCGCAAAATGTCTCGAACCTCGTCAACCAGCTCGGATATGTTGTCATTCTTGCCGTAGGTATGCTGCTCTGCATCCTGACAGGAGGTAATATTGACCTCTCCGTTGGTTCGGTCGTCGGACTTGTCGGCGCCGTTGCCGCAAAGCTTATTATCGAGTATAAGTTCAACACGGTCGTTGGTATTCTGATCGCATTATTGGTCGGTGCACTCATCGGTGCATGGCACGGCATGTGGATCGCGTACGTGAAGATACCGCCGTTCATTGTCACCTTGACCGGTATGTTGATTTTCCGAGGACTAACCCAGGTAGTACTACAAGGAATGACTCTTTCCGGCTTCACAGAGCTTTATCTGAAACTCAACGAGTTTGTTCCGGATGTATTTGCCGGAGCAATCGCGAAGTTCAACCTTACCTGCTTCATCATCGGTATTGTCGCCGCGATTGCAATGATAGGTATCCAAATCTTTAACCGGATACGGAAAGCGCGAAAAGGTTATGAAAACGATCATATCGTCGCTTTCCTTCTGAAGAATGTTCTCGTTACGGTCGCGGTCCTTATGATCGCTTTCAGCCTCGCTTCCTTCAAGGGTATTCCTAACGTTCTGATCATCCTCGCGATCATCGTTCTTGTCTATTCGTACATCACGAATAAGACGGTTGCAGGTCGCTATCTCTACGCTCTTGGCGGTAACGAGAAGGCTGCACGCCTCTCCGGTATCGACACTCGTAAGGTCTTCTTCCTCGCCTATACCAACATGTCATTCCTGGCGGCTGTAGCCGGTATCGTATTCTCCGCAAGACTTACCTCGGCAGCCCCGAACTACGGCGACGGTTTTGAGCTTGACGCCATCGGTTCCTGTTTCATCGGCGGCGCATCCGCATACGGCGGAATCGGAACCGTCGGAGGCGTTCTGATCGGTGCGGCATTCATGGGTATTCTTAATAACGGTATGAGTATTATGGGTGTTCCGGTTGACTGGCAGAAGGTAATCAAGGGTCTCGTTCTCCTTCTTGCTGTCGCGTATGATGTAGTATCCAAGCGCAAGAAGTGATTCTCTCCAATTCATGTAAGCGATATTAATCCCCGCCCACGAAGCGGGGATTAATGTTTTTTGGGACAGTAATCTTATATCTCAAAGGACGGATGAATATTTTGTGAATATCGCAATTGTATCTTGACATAGCCATCGGAAACTCGTACTATAAAGCCATGATCGTGCTCGAGCACGGAAGCGCAGTTTCTACGGGTTTGATTCATACGGAGGAATAGACAAGTGGTTTCGATCAAGGATATTGCCGCATTGGCTGGCGTCTCCAGAGGAACCGTAGACCGGGCGCTGAATGATCGGGGTGGTGTTAATCGCGAGGTTGCCGAGCGCATCCGCAAGATTGCCGCCGAGCAGGGTTACAAGACCAATCGTGCCGCCTTGGCCTTAGCCGCCAGGAAGAAGCCTTTGACGATCGGCATCATTTTTCCTTCCGAGGGCAACGCGTTTTATGACGATGTTGTTCGTGGATTGGATGCCGCAGCAGCAGAGTTTCGGGATAGCGGATTAACCGCGTTGCGACGTTCGATGCGAGGGTATTCGGAAGAGGCCTATCTTGCGGTTATCGATGAGCTCATGGCTGAGGGAATTCAGGCGCTGGTTCTGGCACCGATCAATTCCAAGTTGATCACACGACGTGTGAATCAGCTCGTGAAGAAGGGCATTCCCGTCATCACGGCCAACACGGACCTTGAAAAGTCAAGAAGACTCTGTTACGTCGGAACGGATTACGAGAAGAGCGGGCGAATCGCCGCGGGGCTTCTCGGGTTGTTTTCTGACAAGGCACCGCTTCATACCGTCGTCCTTACCGGATCGATTCAGGTTTTGGGTCACAACCAACGCATATCGGGACTGAATGCCTCGGCGCGACAGGACTATCCGTTTATACGAATACTCGATGTTTTCGAGACGTTCGACGATACGGAGAGAGCGTATAGGGTTACCCGTGACGTGCTCGACAAATATCCGGATCTTGACGCGATTTACATGACCGCCGGCGGTGTAGCCGGCACATGTAAGGCGATCGTTGACGCCGGACGCACACGTAGAGTGCGCCTGATTACGCATGACAACACGTCGGAATCCCGTCCGTATCTCGAAGCCGGAGTGATATCCGCTACGATTTGTCAGGATCCGTATCGACAGGGATATCTCCCTGTGAAGCTTTTATTTGATTATTTCCTTGATAAACAGGAACCCTCGCAGGAGATGATGTACACACAGAACGACATTCTGATCCGAGAGAATCTGTAAGAAGTATTTATTAGGAACAGCGGCAGAACCGCAAAGAGAAAGGAAGGAACTACCATGGCAGAATTTTACCCGAACGTCCCCAAGATCCGTTACGAGGGCAAGGACACCAAGAATCCTATGGCTTTCCGTTACTATAACCCGGAAGAGGTCATTAACGGCAAGACAATGAGAGAACACCTTCGCTTCGGCATGTCCTACTGGCACACGATGGTATCCGAGGGAACCGATATTTTCGGCGGCGGCACACTCGACAAGAAATATGGCTCCGAAGATCCGATGGAGAGCGCGAAGAACAAGGCTCTGGCAGCTTTCGAGCTGATGGAGAAGCTGGATATCGATTACTTCTGCTTCCATGACCGTGACATCTCCCCTGAGGGAGCGACTCTTGAGGAGAGCAATGCCCGCCTCGACGTTATCGCTGATCTTCTTGAGTCTGAGATGAAGAGAACCGGCAAGAAGCTTCTTTGGGGTACGGCGAACCTTTTCAGCAACCGTCGTTTCATGAACGGTGCCGGAACTTCCCCGAGCGCGGATGTTTTTGCTTTTGCCGCAGCACAGATCAAAAAGGCCGTTGAGATCACCGTTCGTCTCGGTGGTGAGGGCTACGTTTTCTGGGGCGGCCGTGAAGGATACGAGACGCTTCTTAATACGGACATGGCTCTTGAACAGGACAACATGGCTCGCTTGATGCGCATGACGGTTGATTATGCCAGAAGCATCGGCTTCACCGGCGATTTCTACATCGAGCCCAAGCCGAAGGAACCCATGAAGCACCAGTACGATTTCGATGTCTCTACCGTTCTTGCGTTCCTTCGTAAGTACGGCCTTGAGAAGGACTTCAAGTTCAACGTCGAAGCAAACCACGCAACTCTCGCGATGCACACCTTCCAGCATGAGCTTCGCGTTGCCGCGATCAACGGTGCCTTCGGTTCCGTCGACGCCAACCAGGGCGATCTTCTTCTCGGATGGGACACCGATCAATTCCCGACAAACATCTATGACACGACACTTGCGATGTACGAGATCCTGAAGGTTGGAGGATTCACAAAGGGTGGACTCAACTTCGATTCCAAACCCCGCCGTGCTTCGAACACCCTCGAAGACATCTTCTACAGCTACATCTCCGGTATGGATGCCTTCGCTCTGGGTCTTCGCCTCGCGGTTAAGATCATGGACGACAAGCGCATTGATGAATTCGTTGCGAACCGTTATTCCAGCTACAATGTTGGAATCGGCGCGGATATCGTCAGCGGTAAGGCGACGATCCAGGATCTTGAGAAGTATGCTCTTGAGAAGGGCAATGTTGCTGCCGAGAGCGGACGTCAGGAGTATCTTGAGACGATTCTCAACGCTGTGATGTTCGGCTAATACGAAGAAACGAAGCACCGATGGGACTTTCCTCCGCGATTGTGCGGAGGAAAGTCTTTTCGTAAATTTCGACAAGGAGTTCGTTATGGATTACTTATTAGGTATTGATATCGGCACGTCCGGTACAAAGACCGTTCTTTTCGATGATCGCGGGAACACGATCGCATCAGCTCTGATCGAGTATCCGATGTATCAGCCGCATAACGGTTGGGCAGAACAGGATCCGGCCGATTGGTGGAATGCGGTTTCGAATACGATCCGTCAGGTCGTTACAACCGGCGGCATCGACGCATCCGGAATCAAGGGTGTCGGACTCTCGGGACAGATGCACGGTTTGGTCATGCTCGACGCAGACGACAAGGTCATTCGTCCTTCGATTATCTGGTGCGACCAGAGAACCGGCAAGGAATGTGCGGAGATCACAGAGAAGGTCGGCGCGGAACGTCTGATTGAGATCACGGCGAATCCGGCTCTTACCGGTTTTACGGCCTCCAAGATTCTCTGGGTCAGGAACAACGAACCGGAAAACTACGCACGATGCAGGAAGATCCTTCTGCCGAAGGATTATATCCGCTTCATGTTGACGGGAGAATACGCGACGGAAGTCTCTGATGCTTCCGGTATGCAGCTCCTGGATATCGGAGCTCGCGCCTGGTCGGATGAGGTTCTGACAAAGCTTGAGATCGATAAGTCACTTCTCGCTCCGGTGTTTGAATCGATTGTCGTCAGCGGACAGGTTTCTGCCTCCGCCGCAGCTCTTACCGGACTTAAGCCGGGAACACCTGTTGTTGGCGGTGCCGGCGACAACGCTGCGGCTGCCGTCGGAACCGGTGTCGTCAGCGACGGACAGGCATTCACAACGATCGGTTCGTCCGGCGTCGTGTATGCACATACCTCGCAGATGCATATCGACCCAAAGGGCCGTGTTCACACCTTCTGCTGCGCCGTGCCCGGAAGCTGGCATGTCATGGGCGTAACCCAGGGTGCCGGACTCTCTCTCAAGTGGTTCCGCGACAATTTCTGCTCTTCAGAGATGGAAGCTGCGGCACTTATGGGTGTCAGCCCGTACTATCTGATGGATCAGGAAGCCGCAAAGTCCCCGATCGGCGCGAACCGTATGTTGTTCCTTCCGTATCTGATGGGCGAGCGCACACCGCATCTTGATCCAGATTGCCGCGGAGTATTCTTCGGACTTTCCGCGATGCACAAGAAGAATGACATGATTCGTGCGGTCATGGAGGGTGTATCCTACTCCCTGCGTGATTGTTTCGAGGTCATCTCCGGTATGGATACACCGATTGATGTCATGCGTGCTTGCGGCGGCGGTTCAGGACCCTTCTGGCGCCAGATGCTTGCTGATGTTTATAACGTAGGCGTCAGCACCATCGCCTCCAAGGAAGGCCCCGCTCTCGGCGTGGCACTTCTTGCGGGTACCGGTACCGGAGTCTATTCGAGTGTTCCCGAGGCATGTTCCATCGCGGTTCTCACGAAGGATCAAGCGACACCCGACGCGGACAGAAACGCGAAGTACGAGTCGTTCTATTCGCTCTACCGATCGATCTACCCGTCCCTCAAGGATCATTACAAGACGCTTTCCTCTCTGTAAACGCCGTCATCGTTTACAGGATCTATAGTCCCTCCGAAAAAATCGGCCCCACCTTCCGGGTGGAGCCGATTTTTTGCGTAAACTTCTTCAACGAAAAGGAAAAACTTCAATCATGCCTCTGCCTTGACATGAGAAAGAACTCGATAGGATGCTGCACACAAGAGGAGGAAGAGGAAAGCCGCGATGGGGACGACAAAGAGCGTTGTCGCATCCGCAATCTTTCCGACGGCCATAGGGAGAAATGCGTAGCCGATGTTTGCGCAACCCATTTCGTATCCGATCGCAATTGCGGATTCTTTGCCGAAAAAAATCGGAGCGTCCTGCATCGCACATGGATAGATCGGCGCGAATCCCAGACCGATCAAGGCGAGTGCGAGCGGACAGAGGATATCTGTTGCCACGGGAATCATCAACAGAACGAAACCGATGATGCTGATACTCACTCCGATCCATATGGCTTTTCGCGTGCCGATACGGTTGACAAAGATGCCGGCGATGATTCGGCCGACAGTGATACTTCCATAAAACATGGAGACCCAGAGACCCGCATTCTCAACGGAAACATCGCGCGCGAAGCGTAAATAACTGGCACTCCACAAACCGACAGCTGTCTCTGATCCGACATAGAAAAGGAATAGGAGCATGCCTGCCAGAAGTCCTTTCATACGGAAGATCTTCCCGAATCCACCCAGTAAGCGTTGAGCGAAGGTACGGGGTGCCGGTTGCACGACCGGATTCGTATCCGTAGCCGCCTCGCCACTCTCCCTTGGTCGGTGGTCCTCCATCGGTGCGGCGGCATCGAGTTTAGCTCGCTTCCCGGGAAGTTTCCAAAGAGGAAGGGATAGAAGGAACAAGACAGAAAGGGATAACTGAATGATGGATACTCCCAGATAGCCGTTACGCCAGGATCCAGTGTTGACAATTGCCCAGGTCATAAGCATCGGTCCGACGAATGCGCCGAGGCCCCAACTGGCATGCAGCCAGTTCATGTGGCGCGAGGTGAAATTCCGCGCGACATAGTCGTTTAATCCGGTATCCACTGCTCCCGCACCAAGTCCCAAGGGCAGTGCGAGAAGAAGGAGGAAGGCAAAATGTCCGGAAAGGAAAAAACCGAGAAAACTGGCGCCGGTCAGGGCGCAGCTGAAACAGACGACGATTCCGGTTCCGAAACGCTTCAGAATATGACCGGAGAGAAATGCCGACGTCACCGAACCGATCGTGCCGAATGCCGTGATATAACCGGCGCTTTCAAAAGGCACGGCAAAGGTGCGCTGCATCTCCGGCCACGCTACTCCCATAACGCCGTCGGGAACCCCAAGACTGACAAAGGCAAGATAAATAATCAGGAGAAGAATGAATGTTGCCATGAATAACCTCCGATAATCGCGCAGAAGGCGAAGATTTATTGTATGTTGCGGTAGTCACCGAGAATGCTGAGCAGTCCGGCGAAATAGAGCGGTTCTACATCCGAGACAATGTGGAGTCTCGCAGATCTCTCTTGCGGCAAGCGTGCCTTGATCAAATTGCTGATTTCCGTGAGATCGCTGTCATCCAGAACAAACCCGGATAGGGCCACATCTGCCGGGTTAAGAATACATACCACGGAGACCAGCACCTCGGAGATTAATTGGTTGACAGCCCGTCGATAAAGCTCGTCCTTATATTCTCTGGCAATCATAGCAAGTCGTTCATTCAATGTCCTGTGTGATCCGCTTAACGGAAGATCCAGATACTCGATCTCTCCCGCATATCCTCCGGAGCCGCGCATCAACTTCCCGTCAATCAGAATTCCCGATCCGGAGCAAGCATCGCTGCGAAGGAAGTGAAATAAACTCGGCCATGTCTCCCGTTCCGCGAGAACGAACGCATTCACGTCGTTCTCGAGGAAAACCTCAATTCCAAATGTCTGACGCAAGCGTTCATGAAGGTCGACTCCGTTCAGTTCCGGATGTGACGGCAGAAACAGTACACGACCGTCACGTACGACGCCCGGCAAGCCGAGGCTCATGGCATCCAATGTCGGGAAGCGCTTCTGTACATAACGAATCGCGTCGCTGAGCGCCGCTTCGCAGTCGTTTGCCGGAAAGGGAAGTCTACGCTCGAAAACTGTCTCGCCGAACACATCCACAACGCGCAGACACAGAAACATATCCGTGATATACGCACAGATGCCGGCGCGAAAAAGCGGTGCCAGCGCATATTGTCCCGCGGGACGACCGCCTCTCGTCTGGGTCTCGTCCAGTAAAACAACTTCTCCTGTCGCGAGCATTTCGCCAAGAAGTGCGGAAACAGTGGGGAATGACAGTCCGGAAACTTCGGCAAGATCCGCCTTGCCGATCTGACGGTAGTCTCGCATCAGATTGCGAATGAATCGACGGTTTCGTTGCCGAACGAGATCAAAATGCTTCGTGTCGTCCATAGTCCACCTTATTGAACATACTTATGAAAGTCTCTTTAATTACTTGCACATTATCGCATGTCACGACAGAACGAGTCAATAACAAAATACTTTGATGCCTATGCGCGGTGCATCGCAGGACATCCGTCGCGTGGTATAATGACCGTTAGCATATTGTCTTTTCCGCAGTGTTTGTGGAGGTTTCCCTTGAAGCTCTTGAAGAATTACCGGCAGATACTCATCGGATTAATCCTGCTTCTGGTTGCGATTACGGCGACCAGCGTTCTGATGTATAATTACACGATGCAGGAGTCCGGTATCAGCGAGCAGGAAGCCACACGTTACTCCTATTATTATGTCATTATCACGGACAACAGCGAGATGTCCTTCTGGCAGGCAGCGTATGGAGCCATGAAGGATGAAGCCGCCCGCGAGGATGCATTTATTGAGATCCTCGGCGAGAATCTCTCCGGCGAGTATTCGGTGGAAGAGAAGATGCAGATGGCGATTGAATCCGGCGTCCATGGAATCATCCTTGAACCGGGTGACGATCCTGCGATTGCCCAGATGATCGATCTTGCGAACGCCAAAGGAATTCCTGTGGTCACGGTCATGTCGGATGAAGTGATGAGCGACCGTATCAGTTATGTCGGAACGAATTCCTATGATCTCGGTCGTGAATATGGCAAGCAGGTTCTCGGATCGATCGACTCCTCTGACGAGTCGATTCGTGATATTGTGGTTTTTGTTGACGAGCAGAAAGAGAATTCTGATGAATATACAGTGTTTACGCAGATCAATGAGATGGTTGAGCAGCGATACTTTGATCCGTCAATTCGTGTGACATCTGTTCCGATCGACGCGTCTAGTTCTTTCAACGCCGAGAATGAGATTCGAGATTATCTCATCAATCGCGAAGAGAATCCGGACTTGATCGTGTGTCTGAACGCAGTAAATACTGTTTGTGTGTACCAGGCCGTGGTTGACTTCAACCTCGTCGGCAAGATTCAGATCATTGGCGATCATTTTTCCGATACGATCCTGAAGGCGATTCAGATGGGAAATATATATTCCACCCTCGTCCTGGATGCCGAACAGATGGGCGTTTTCGCCGTGAATGCGTTGACAGAGTATCGCGAAATGGGTTATGTCAGTGATTTCTACCGTGTCAATGTCTCTGTAATCGATAAATCCTCCGTCGATTCCTTTGTCAAGGAACATGAGAATGAGGAGGATACAATTCGACCATGAGTGTTGTGAGTACAAATAGCACACGTATCGGGAAGATCAAGCCGCGTTTTGTGTCGATTCGCGTTAAATTGATGCTTGTCTATGCAATTAGCTCGCTCCTTGTGTTCTCCATCAATTTGATCCTGTATTCGCAGGTAAATCGCACGATCGACCGAATGGATCAGCTTTACGTCAGCAACATCAGCTTGAATGAACTGTCGGATTCATTGGACGCCGTTCAGGACAGTTTATATGAATATCTTACGACAAAGAGTTCTGATGCGCTCGATACCTATTATCGTTCTGAGGAGCGATTTACGGAGCTCTACAGCCAGTTGACAAACCAGGTTACGAACAACGAGATGCTTCTTCTCGAGAGAAATATCCTACAGATGTCAGAGAATTATCTTACTACAACAGACGCCGCGATTCAGGATAAGCGCGGACAGAACGTCGAGAAATACAAGAACGGCTATGAGGAATCGGAAAGAATCCACGACAATATCCGCGATTACATATATACGTTGAACAACATGCAGTTTCAGATCAACTCGGATAATTATTCCATTCTTCTCGGGTCATTGCAGTATCTCGAGATCTCGAGCTCCGTCGTCCTAATAACATTAACAGCTGTCAATATATTTGTTATTCTTCTCTGGACAGGTAATGTTATCCGGCCGTTGATCCGACTTGCACAAACGGCAAATTTCGTCGCGGCCGGCAATATTGAAGCGGAGGTGTCGGGGCCGCGTCCGAACGACGAGATCGGCGTTGTCACCAACGCATTTGATGAGATGCTGCAGAGCATTCGAAGATACATACGTCAGGTGACGGAGAGTATGGAGAATGAGCGAGCTCTTAAGGAGAAGGAGCTACTGATGGAGACGCACCTGAAAGATACGCAGCTTCGATACCTGCAAGCCCAGATCAACCCGCACTTTCTCTTCAATTCTCTCAACGCCGGCGCTCAACTGGCAATGATGGAGGGCGCGGAGAAGACCTGTCTATTCATTGAGAAAATGGCCGACTTCTTCCGATATAACGTGCGCAAGGATAATGCGCTGATGACGCTTGAGAACGAATTGATGATTGTTGAGAACTACCTGTATATCATCAACGTACGATTTGATGACGGAATTATTTTCAGAAAGAAGATCGACAAGAGCCTTCTCTCTGTGAAGATTCCCGGAATGGTAATTCAGCCGATCGTCGAGAACGCCGTCAAACACGGCCTTCGCGGGCTGGATCGCAGAGGAAAGATCACGCTTTCCGTTTATCGCGATGTCTCGGGTATTGTCATCTCGGTGCAGGATAACGGTCACGGAATCAAACCGGAGAAGATCGCAGAGATCATGAAATGTGAGCCCGTGCCCCAAGAGGAGGGGTCCGATTCCACCGGCATCGGTCTTTCTAACGTAATCAGTCGACTGCGGTTGTACTATAATCGGAATGACGTATTCGAGATTCACAGCTTGGCGCCGGACAAGGGAACAGAGATTTGCATACGCATTCCGCTTGAAGGCTGACGGTAGGACATAAGGGGGTAGCCACATGTATACGATTCTTCTTGCCGACGATGAGGGAATTATGCTCGAATCCCTTAAGGCACTGATTCTAAAAAACTTCCCCGGTGAGTGTACCGTCGAATGCGTCAAGACCGGTCGCGCGGCGGTTGAGGCTGCAGAGCGGCTGCGTCCGGATATCGCATTTCTCGACATTCAGATGCCCGGATTGAACGGAATCCAGGCGATGCAGGAGATCCGAAAATATAACGATTTCACGCTGTTCGTTATTGTAACAGCCTTTGACCGCTTCTCTTTCGCAAAAGAGGCGATTAACCTCGGCGTTATCGAATATCTCACAAAACCCGTCAATCATCGGACTTTCGTTGATGTGTTGCTTCGCGCCATGCGCATGGTCGATGAGAATCGCATGAAGATCAATGACAATCTGAAGGTGCGCGAGCGGATGGCCGCCGTCTTGCCGATTTTTGAGAGCGGTCTTATCTACTCGATTCTTTTGCCCGAGGATTTCGCCGGGCGAGCCGATACATACAAGGAACTTCTGGATATACGGGAAGATTATCTGCAGGCGGTTGTCATCGAGTGGGGGGATGAGGAGCGGGATGGCGTTCTCTCGAACCCGATCGGTGCCGGCGTGAAGGCCTTTGAGCACGAGACAGCTTTTCGCGATCTTCTCCGCCAGACCTTCGATGCCGTTACCGGCCCGGTGATGAGTAATCGAATGGTATCCTTTGTTGCCCGTACGGGAGACGGAGGAACGGTGGCAGACCGCATCGTGATGATCGAGAAGGCATTGCACTTGATCCGTAGGCTGAAGGCGAGGGTCGACCTTCGATTCCGCGTCGGCATCGGATCGACGCAGAGCTTCGGAGATGCACTTGTCTCCTACAAAGAAGCGATCCGATCCCTGCGAAACTGCGGCCGGACGGTATGTCATCATGATGATATTTGTGCGGTTCAGGACTTTGATAAGGTCTTGTGTCCGGCGATGGAGTACGTTGCGAAGAATTTTTCACGGGAGATCTCGGCCGAGAGCGTCGCGGAGATCGTCGGCATCAGTCCGTATTTTTTCTCTCGGATTTTTCGCGAAAAAACCGGAGAGAGCTTCGTCGAATATATCACCCGCGTTCGAATGGAAGCTGCCGCGAGGCTTCTTCTTGATCCTGTCCTCAGTATCAAAGAAGTCTGTGCCTCTTGCGGATATATTGATCCGAATTACTTTGGAAGGTTGTTCAGAAAACAGTTCGGAATGCTGCCGGAAGAGTATAAGGAGGCGAAGAGATGAGCCACGGTAAAACGTATGCGTTGCTGCTCGCGGTTATCTGTCTGTTCACGATGACCGGTTGCAGAGGATCCGATCAGGTGCTTCTGGAGTCGCAGCCGGAGGATAAGGCGGAGATTCAAATCGGTATCACGTTTGACTCCTACATTATCGAGCGATGGATTCGGGACCGCGACGTATTCGTTGCGACAGCCTCGGATCTGGGAGCCGAGGTGAATGTACAGAATGCGAACGGCAGTGTCGATGAACAAGAGTCGCAGATTGAATACTTCATCAGGAAGCAAATGGATGTGATCGTAATCATCGCCGTCGACTGCGATACGTTGAAGGATGCCATCCGTTCCGCAAAAAATGCCGGAATAAAGGTTATCGCGTATGATCGTCTGATACGAAACGCAGATGTCGATTTGTATATCTCCTTTGATAACGCGGAGGTCGGTCGACTGATGGGTGAAGCTATCGTTGCGAATCTTCCGGAAGGCGGCAATGTTTTCGCGATTAACGGACCGACAAGCGATAATAATGTTCTCATGATTGAAGATGGTTTTCGAAATACGCTGGAGGGAACCGAACTGAAAGTAGTCTACACGGATTACTGCGACGGATGGAAATCGGATCTTGCGTTTACAAGCCTCAACAAGGGACTGACTCTCAATCCGGATGTCAATGCGGTGATGTGCGGTAACGACGATCTGGCGACACAGGCCTTCCGTGCACTGGCGGAGAATCGATTGGCGGGTAGCGTCGTTCTCGTCGGACAAGATGCGGATCTCGCCGCGTGTCAACGCATTGTCGAAGGAACACAGGCAATGACGGTTTTCAAGCCGGTCGACGAGCTTGCGAAGACTGCCGCGGAGTACGCAGTTATTCTGGCGAAGGGTGATGTTCCACCGCAGATCAAGGACGTGATCAATGACGGATCTTCGGATGTTCCGTACTACGCTCTCGCTCCGATAGCGGTTACCAAAGAGAATATCGACGAAATTATTATCGACAGCGGCTTCCATCTGCGTGAAGATGTCTATCTGAATGTTAAGAAAACAACCGATGAAAGCGGGGAATCCAATTGAATTCTTATGATAAAATTCCCAGAAGTCTTCGCCTGGTTCATGAGAATGAACGCAGGTTTCTCCTCGAATTGAATGAAGAGCTCAAGGAAACGGGTACCTATCTCGCGCCCGGACAAATCAATGAACTGATCGAAGCCCGTCAACAGTCTCTTGAGGGTCGCGGACGTCTGCAGTGGTCCATGCAGCTGATGAATCGCTTGCTGGCAATGGCAGCCGAGTCCCGGTATATTGAGAGGGATACTCTGGCGCAGACAGTCGTTGAACTCTTCGATGCGATCTTGCAAATTCAAAATTCTACGGATGACTTCGTCTCCGAGTCGGATATTCTATCCGCGGTGATGCGATATTTTGACCATTTCTGCGCCGGGGATCTTAATCTTCTCCGCGGCACCGCTTCGGACCGTATCGTAAAGAATTTTACCTTGGGTCGTGATTTGGATTACGGTTACGACGATGTCATTGGTCTCGTGGACAGCTTCGATCAGGAAGGGGATCAGCCTCCGGAGGATACAGATCTTATCTTGCCGGGTCCGGGTGAAGAACCGATGTTGCGCAAGAGTTTTGTGATTCGCGGCAGCAAACAGGATTCGCTATCCCCTGAGACCGCGGATGCCTTGGTCGCCTCGAAAAGTGATGCGAAATCCCGTGAAGAGGCTTTGCTGCTTCTGGTTCGCTCAGAGTTGATTCGTTTCGTCGGAGAGGATGTGTCTTCCGTATCCGAAAAAACAGCGACGCAGATTCTCTCCTCCATCCGCTACACCATCTCGCTGTGTGAGGATGCGTCCCTCCGGCGAAGAGATGTTTTTCGCGCATTCCATGAGGGACAGATTCGTCTTTCCGCCCTTTACCGGGAAGCTTTGGATATTTATGAGGAACTGATCGAGAGATCTCCCAAGATCCCGCTCGACACGTTCTACGGAACATTCTACCGTGAGATCAGACAGTTTTTTCTCTTGTATGATCCGCAATATGCGGCGCATGAGTGCCCTTGCCTCTTGGATTATCCCACGGCTATTGAGGTGGATGAGGCGCCGGGGATTATTTATATGCATACCTATCTTCGCCGGCTTCGCATCGAGATTCACACGATGTCCCGAACCCCGTACGACTTGTTTGAGCAGCTAGTCGCAGCGTATGAACAGAAATACGATATGCAGATCTCTTCCTTCCCGATGAACTTCTTCGAGATCTGGATGAATCAGGCCTTTGCCGCCACGCTGGCGTTGGATGCCGAAGGCCGTTTGCCGGGCGAGTTATTTGCACGCGATGCAGATGCTTCGGCGGAGGTGATTTTTTCCGCTTGGCTTCGGCCGAAGGAGGCATATGAACCGATTCTCGACCTTCTCGCGGCCATGTCACTCTCGGAGTGCCACGAAGCCCTCGGGAGAATCTCGCGACATCTGATTCGAGAGATCAACGCCGGGGAGGACTATGCAAGCTATCTCGGCGAGATCGCGGATCGATGGGTGGTTCTTTTCGAGAGTGCGATACTGAATCACAGTGCTCGCAATCTGATTCTTTTCATTCCGCGCAACGCTCTGTCGCGAAGATCTGAAGAAGTGTATTTTACCGAAGGGGAGAAGATGTCTGACGAAGACTATACGAAGCTTCTTGAGGATCTTGCGACTGCTGAGGATACACGGGAGCAGGCTGGCATCATTCGTGAGAGAGTGCGAAGCGCAAGTGACCTGTTGGATCTTTTGCGTGAGGACTTCTGGATGGACGGTGAAAAAGAGGCCTTTCTCGCTACCTTGACGGGTACGGAGAAGGACCTGCTTATGCAAATGGACGATCAGGCGGAACCGATCCTCGGTCGTGATGTGAGTGAGCCTACGTAAATTCCCGATCCCTTACCAGGTGTCGAGGTGGATCTTCGTCTGCACATCCGGCTCGAATTGACGGATCGCCGGGGCATCTTCGGAGGGATAGCCAAATGCCAGCATGCAAGGCACGACATATTCCGGCGGGTGTCCGGTAATTGCGAGGATATTCGCTGAATCCTCGGAGAATGGGATGCGGAGCGCGACGCCGAGTCCCTCATACGTTGCCGCGAGAAGCATGTTCTCAACACAACACCAGATCGATGCAAAGGCATTAAGGGATGAGAGCGAGTCCGGCTTCAACAGGTCCCCACTCTGCTTGTAGAGTGGAAGGACAAGGCATCCGGACGAGAGGAGCATCGCGTGTTGCTTCGGAATACCGTCGGCGTACATCGCTTGTTGAATCGGATCGTTGATATCCCAGTTCCGGAAAATATCCGCGAGCTGTTCAGAATCAAACGTCTTCGGAATTGTTCGTAAAAGAGTGGAGATCTTCTCGCGATCCCGCACCACAATGAATTCCCAGCAGCGCATGTGATCATTCGTCGGAGCCTTAAGCCCCGCCGCAATTACGCGTTGGAGTATATCGTCCGCTACTTCTCGGTTCGAGAAATCCCGAATCGTATGTCGATGAGAAATTACATCATAGAATTCCATATTATCCTCCTTATGCGCGAAAAGGCGAACATAACTTACGCAAACACCTATATTGTACAAAAGAGAACAAATGTTTGTCAATCAGAATTGTATTGAAAATCATTCAGATTCGAGAGGGTGACCCGTAAAAGGGACAGGTGAGGGACTAGAATCGAGATGTGAGAGAATGTAATTGCATGCTGTAGTATTTCTGAGACATATCTGGATCTGCAGAGGAAGGATTGTGTTCTATGTGTTGGATCAATCATAAGAAACGCCTTGCGGAGAAGAAGAAATCATCCGACGATCGGAGCGTTCACAAGAACTCAGACGAGGAGGACTTTCTGCTCGTTGACTACACTGTCGCAGAGCTATCTGATGACGATTCCGGGATTTTCTTTCAATAATCGGAGTAGCATACACAAAGCATCAATAGAAATACATACAAAACGCAAGAATTACTTGCGAAAATCCTTATCTGCATAAATAATAATATGGAATGCATACTCTGACACCGGGGAGGCAAACATGGCGGGAACTGAACAACCCAGACGCAAGATTCTCTATCTTCTCAAACTGTTCCACGAAGAAACGGATATTGAACGCGGCGTAACCATGGCACGGATTATCGAGTATCTTGAGCAAATGGGTGTTCCCGCGGAGCGTAAATCCATCTATCGGGATATTCGAACCTTACAGGAGACCGGCTTCGAGATTGAGAAGAACCGCAAACGTCCGGTCGAGTATTGTCTTGTGAATCGAACCTTTGATCTGGCGGAGTTACGACTTCTGGTTGATGCGATGCAATCGGCCCGGTTTGTTTCGGCGGAAAAGACGGACAAATTAATACGGAAGATCGAGTCTTTGGCGGGGCGTCGACTGGCGGGAGAACTGAATCGGCAGGTCCATTATAACGGTCGCGTCAAGACGAATAACGACCACATCTATTTCACGACGGGAACACTGCATGACGCGATAGCCGAGGGTGTTCGCGTTACGTGTAAGTATACGGAAACCGGATTCGACAAGATCATTAAGCAGCGTCGGGCGGGCGAGTCGTATGAGATCAGTCCGTATGACCTTGTTTGGAATGAAGACAAGTATTATTTGATCGGATACTATGAGCGTTACGGCAAGGTATGTTCCTTCCGAATCGATCGTATGCAGTCGGTAACGATGACTTCGAAGTCGATTCATCCGAAACCGGATGACTATGAGATCAACAATTATATACGAAGCGCATTCAGTATGTATGCCGGTGAGAAGGTCCTTGTGGATATCCGCTTCGACAACAGTCTGTCCGATGTTGTGTATGATCGATTTGGCAAAGACACGCCTGTGCATAAGGACGGACCGGACCATTTTATCGCTCATGTTCAAGTTGCGATCAGCCCGGTTTTTTTCGGATGGCTGTTCCAGTTTGGAGCTAAGGCAGTCATCATCCGACCGGAACGTATCGCGAATGCGTATTTGGAGCTTCTCGACGAGGTTCGTGACACCATCGGGACGGCGAAAGAATAAGCGCGAAGAGGAGTTATCATGCAATTTCAATTGTTGCGACATGCCTCGTGTGTCCTGAATTACCACGGACAACAGATACTGTTAGATCCAGTTTTCGCACCCAAGGGATCCTTGCCACCCATTGCGGCGTCCCCGCGAAAACGACCGAATCCGATCGTGGAACTGCCTATTTCCGATCGTGAGCTATCTGTCCTCGCTACGGACAGTGACCTTCTTCTCATATCACATACGCACATGGATCACCTGGATCCTCGCGCGGTTGAGCTCATAAATAAAAACACTCCGCTGGTATGTCAGCCGGAGGATACGGACAAGCTCTCAGGGTATGGATTCTCAGTTCTTCATCCTGTCGCTCTCGAAACACCTTCGGATTTCGAGGGTATAATGATTCGAAGATGTGTGGGACATCACGGCAAAGGTCTGGCAGGTGAAAAGATGGGGCATGTATCCGGCTTTCTTCTGGAGGCCCAGGATGAACCCTCTGTATTCATCACCGGTGATACGATTTGGTGTGATGAGGTGGAGGAATTTCTTCGTCGACACAAGCCCGATGTGGTTATTTTCTATGCCGGAGCCGCGCAGTTTCTTGTCGGCGGGAGAATAACAATGTCTGTCTGTGACGCGCGAAAAATCGCGTCGACATTGCCGAATGCACAAATGATCGCCGTTCATATGGAAGCCTATAATCATTGTCTGCTCGCAAGGTCGGATCTTCGCCGCGCATCCGAAAGACATGGTTATTCAAGTCGGCTTCGGATTCCCGCGGACGGAGAAACCTTTGTGATCTGATGCGTACGGTGCGATCCGTATGCAGGATTATGGTATTTTGACGCGAAAATGCCTGCGGACCCGTCCGAAGCATTCCATTTCTTGCGTGTTTACGGTAGAATCTAGAGGCTAATAAATGTGTCATTTCGTAAGTTTTACGGACGCATTGCGTGCATTCGTATTCGACGGAAACATAAAGATAGGAGATCAATCTAATGAAACCTCTTGGCCTCAATGAAATCCGCGAGAAGTATCTGTCTTTTTTTGCGTCGAAGGGACACCTTCGGCTGCCGTCCTTTTCGCTGGTGCCGCAGAACGACCCGTCGGTTCTTCTGATCAACGCGGGGATGACGCCGCTGAAGCCGTATTTTACCGGAGCCCAGACTCCGCCTTCTCTGCGTATCACCACCTGTCAGAAGTGTATTCGTACACCGGACATCGAGCGTGTGGGTCACACGGCCAGACACGGAACATATTTTGAGATGCTCGGCAATTTCTCATTCGGCGATTATTTTAAGGCTGAGATTATTCCGTGGGCGTGGGAGTTTTGCACCGAGGTCCTGGAGATGCCCGCGGACCGGCTCTATCCTTCTGTCTACGAGGAGGACGATGAGGCTCTCGCAATCTGGCGTGATGTCGTCGGCATCCCGGAAGCGAAGATCGCGAAGCTTGGCAAGGCGGATAATTTCTGGGAGCATGGAACAGGTCCTTGCGGCCCTTGCTCCGAGATCTATTTTGATCGCGGCGAGGAGTATGGTTGCGGATCACCCGAATGTAAGGTCGGTTGTGATTGCGATCGTTTCGTCGAGTTCTGGAATCTGGTATTCACGCAGTTCAACCGCGAAGCGGACGGAACC
>JAEWUD010000006.1 GCA_023397475.1 Bacillota bacterium | reverse complement strand
CGATATCTCCGAGCCGGTCTCGCAGGCGACGCTTCGTATTGTTAAGGTCTTCTGGGGCCTCGACGCACAACTCGCGTATAAGCGCCACTTCCCGGCGATCAACTGGCTGACCAGCTATTCTTTGTATGTCGACTCCTTACAGGGGTGGTACACAGCGAACGTCTCGGCCGAGTGGAATGAGAGTCGCTCACGGTTCCTGCATCTTCTGCAAGAGGAAGCGGAACTCGAGGAGATCGTTAAGCTCGTCGGCATGGACGCATTGTCTCCCATGGATCGTCTGAAGATGGAGGTCGCCCGCTCAATACGCGAGGATTTCCTACATCAGGTGGCGTTCCATGAGATTGATACCCACTCGACCCTGAAGAAACAGGATCTGATGATGAAGCTGATTCTTATGTTCTACGACGGAGCCGCCGACGCGCTTGCGCGAGGGGCGGGAATTGAGGATATCGTCGCTTTCGAGGTTCGCGAGAAGATCGGCCGGTTCAAGTATGTTCCGGAAGCGGATATTGACGCGGAATTCGAGCAAATTGAGGCTCGACTGGCTCACGAAGTGGCGCAGTCGGTCAAGAAGGAGGTCTTCTGATGCCCAAGGAATATCGTACGATCGAGGAAGTTGCCGGCCCGCTGATGCTGGTCCGGGGCGTCTCCGATGTCAGTTATAACGAGCTCGGCGAGATCGAGCTCAGGAACGGTGAGACGAGACGTTGCCGCGTTCTCGAGATCAACGGCAGCAACGCCCTCGTGCAGCTTTTCGAGAGCGGCGCGGGGATCAACCTCGCCGACAGCAAGGTCCGGTTTCTTGGACGCCAGATGGAGCTCGCCGTGTCGCCCGACATGCTCGGACGCACCTTTGACGGCTTGGGCCGTCCGATAGACGGCGGTCCGGAGCTGATCCCGGTGGCAAGGCTCGACGTCAACGGTCTTCCGATGAATCCGGTCGCGCGCAGCTTCCCGCAGGAATTTATCCAGACCGGGGTCTCCGCGATTGACGGTCTCAACACGCTGGTCCGAGGACAGAAGCTTCCGATCTTCTCGGGAAGCGGACTCCCCCACGCACAGCTCGCCGCACAGATAGCCCGACAGGCCAAGGTGTCCGGAACGACTGACCCGTTTGCCGTCGTATTTGCCGCAATCGGCATTACCTTTGAAGAGGCAAACTATTTCATCGAGAGTTTCCGTGACACGGGCGCGATTGATCGATCGGTTCTCTTCATCAATCTCGCGAACGATCCGGCAGTCGAGCGTATCGCGACGCCCCGTATGGCGTTGACCGCGGCCGAATATTTGGCCTTTACGCAGGGCATGCACGTTCTGGTTATTATGACTGACATCACCAACTATGCCGACGCGCTTCGTGAAGTCTCGGCCGCCCGTAAAGAGGTCCCCGGTCGCCGTGGTTATCCCGGTTACATGTATACCGACCTTGCTTCTCTGTACGAAAGAGCCGGACGTCAGAAGGGCAAGAACGGAAGTATCACGTTGATCCCGATCCTCTCGATGCCCGAGGACGACAAGACGCACCCGATCCCCGACTTGACCGGATACATCACAGAGGGCCAGATCATCTTGAGCCGCGAGTTGTATCGCAAGAACATCCTGCCGCCGATTGACGTTCTCCCCTCCCTCTCCCGACTGAAGGACAAGGGTATCGGCGATGGCAAGACGCGCAAGGATCACTCCGACACGATGAACCAGCTCTTCTCCGCGTATGCCCGCGGCAAAGACGCCAAGGAACTGATGGTCATCCTCGGAGAGGCCGCGCTGACCGATATCGACAAGCTCTACGCCAAGTTCGCCGACGCCTTCGAGAAAGAATATGTCTCCCAGGGCTTTGCCGTCGATCGTTCGATCGAGGAGACCCTTACCATCGGCTGGAAACTTCTACGCATCCTCCCTCGCGGTGAGCTGAAGCGTATTCGGGAATCCCTACTCGACGAGTATTACGAGGTGTAACGCAAGATGGCCATTCTTCCCGTCAATCCGACACGAATGGAGCTGACCCGCCTAAAGAAGCGGCTCATCACCGCGCGCCGGGGACATAAGCTCCTCAAGGATAAGCGTGACGAGTTGATGCGTCAGTTCCTCGAGACAGTACGCGAGACCAAACGCCTGCGTCGTGATGTCGAGAAACGCATCGTCGCCGCGAACCAGCATATGTCGGTTGCGCGTTCACTGATGCAGAATGAGATTCTTGCCGTCGCGATGATGCATCGCAAGCAGGAGCTCCAGCTGTTCATCTCCGAGCGCAACGTCATGGGCGTCCGTGTTCCTGTTTTCGAGACGGAGACCCGAACCGACGACCACAGCGATATCTTCTCCTACGGCTTCGCCTTCACATCGAGTGATTTGGATGAGGCGATCCTCGCGCTCTCGGGAATTCTTCCCGATATGCTGCGCCTCGCCGAGCTCGAGAAGGCCTGCCAGCTCATGTCCTCCGAGATCGAGAAAACGCGCCGTCGCGTCAATGCACTCGAGCATTTCATGATCCCCCGCTACGAAGAGACCATTCGCTACATCACGATGAAGCTCTCCGAGAACGAGCGCGGCTCGATCACCCGCCTGATGAAGGTCAAAGATATGATCGTCGCCAAGGCTTTGGAAGAAAGAATAAACGAAGACGCCTCAACCGGTGTCCGGTGAAGTGAACACTCTTTTTTTCGTAAATGGTGAAATGACCGCTCCGCGGCTTTTCGCGAGAAATGTGAAGCTTCCCGCTCTGCGACGACCCCCGAATCGGCCGTTAATTAGTAATTTGAAGGAAACACCATGCGATTCTTGAAAAAACTCTGGGGCAATATCCTCTATGGATTTGCCAAAGCCCACAGCTTTGTTCTTAAAGGTCTTCTTTACCTTATAGAGACCGGCATCCTCGTAACCAAGAGCTTCCTAAAAGGTTGCGCCGCCTTTCTCGCTATGGGCGGCTGTCTTGTCGCGATTCTCCTGATTGGATTCATCGGCACCTGGCTGCTCGCGAATCCGATCATCCTCATTATCCTCGTTCTGATCGTAACTTTCCCGATCCTCGGCGCACTACTGTTCCGCATTCTCTCCGAATACCAGGAGATCAGTTCGCGCTATCTCTTCGGTCGCGCGGAATACTTGAAGGACCCGGACCATCATACGAAGCGCTCCTACAAGTTTCACAAAGAAGCCTTCTACGCCGAAAAAGCCGAGAAAGCGCGTCGCGAGAATGAGCGCCGCGCGCGTCAGCAACGCGAGTGGGAAGATCGCTTCCGCCAATGGCAGAGCTTCAGCGGCGGCGCGGGCTACGGTTACGGGAATCAAGGGCCTTATGGCGGCGCGTATTCTTCCGATTCGGCCCCGCGCAACCCCTACGTCGACTTCAAGACAGAATTCGAGAAACATTGCGCGACACTTGATGTCCCCGTCACGGCGGACGAGAGTCGCATCAAGCTCGCCTATCGCAAGAAGGCCAAGCAATACCATCCGGACGTCAATCCGTCTCCGGACGCTACCGCCGCCTTCCAGAAGATCAGTGAGGCCTACGAATTTCTGAACGCGGACAATATCAAGAGGTATAAGAGTTTGTAGAGATGGCGAAAAGTCAGAGAATCGTCCTTACTTTCGTGTCGCCGAAATGCGACACACCCATGATGATTTAACAATCAATACAAGCAAGCTCATACTCTCCCTTGGCCCTTCACAGTAACATTTACCGTCCTCAATGCGGGCGAAGCATTTTATCGAGCTCGCCTCCACAGGCGCAGCTGAGGGCCCGTCGGGCAACAGCGAGCGTTTGAGAACGCGAGCTGTCATGCCAGCGTGCGAGAAAATTTAGAGCACGCCTCCATATGATCTGGTGCGAGCAGTTCGATTGACACTTAAAAATATTAAGACATTAATCAATGATTACCGTTAAAAACCGCCACTCAACACTACTTTACTGGTAATCATTGACAAATTATATACTTTCTGACTCACCTGTTCATCTCCAACCTTCAAAAAGAAAAAGATCGCTAGCTGCAAAACGCCTGATTTGTACCATGCGAGCGCAATCGGAGAGCCTTCTTGCTCGCGTTGCGATATCTGCCAATTGACAATGGAGCGCAACACCTGCCTATCACCGTGCCGAAGGGGCTGTGCACCGACGAAATCGTCATTGGAGATCCATATCGTCGGTGCATCAGTGAGTTTTAACGCGAACCGGAGGGGCTGCGCACCGACGAAATCGTCATTGGCGGCTCATTTCGTCGGTGCATCAATGAGTTTCAACGCGAACCGGAAAGGCTGCGCACCGACGAAAACGTCATTGGCGGCCCGTTTCGTCGGTGCATCAATGAAAAGACCTGCATAAAAGATCGGCGAACCTCGTTGACCAGCGACATGTATCAAATATTGGGTAAACATGAGGAAGCGTGGTCTATCATCGTGGCAGGAGAACAGGTCAAATCGCAAGTTGCTCTGTCTGCCGCGCATGTGGCTTTGCCTACCGCGCAAGGCGAGCGAGAAAAATGTCTCACCCGAACATTTCCTCCGTCGCGAACTGGATCTTTGTCGCGTTGAAGCCTTCCTCCATCGGGAAAAGAAAGAACGTATCATCCGGGACCGACAGCGTGACACACTGCCCTCTTCCCCGGTAATCATACTCGGTATGAATTGACTCCATCTCCGCCGGCGTCCACAACAATGTTTTCTCCCGCCCGTCGTGGTAATCGCAGTACGTCAGGGAAAAGCCCTGCGCGTCATGGCGAAGATGCCCTTTGCCGCAGGGGATGAAGTTCTTCGCGTTCGGCAAGGCGTCGACTCTAACATCGATATCCAGGCAATATTTACCGTCCTCGATCTCACGCCGGACCGCCTCGCGCTCCTCTTCATACCAATCGGGAATATAAATCTCCCTTGACGCCCCGATCAGGGTCCCGTACTCATTCATCTCATAGGAACTCCCGCAAGATTCGCACCACAATCGTGCTCCCTCGGACCGCATCTGGAACTCCGACCCGCAATCCGCGCAACGGTAGATCGGCTTATGAAGTCCCTCCGCGCGTTTCGGATACGTGATCGCTATTTTCTGCTCCCGCTGCCATGCGTATTCATCGTAGGTAAGGAGCTCCGAGATCCGCTGGTGGATCTCGTTGACAGACAGTTCCCTCACCTCGTCCGCCGTCATTGCGTAGTTCAGGTCCGTTTGCAGACGAGCCTCTTTTCGCGTTGCCAGATTCCAGATCGGCGACTGCAGGTAATTGCCCTTCATGTTGATCGTGACCACCGGCACCTTGAGGTGCTTAATAAGCTTTGCGACCGAGAGCGACAGCGGTGTGCTCGTGCCGACGTTCGCGTAGCGCGCCTCTGGATAGAGGACGAGTATGCCTTTGCGCGCGAGCACGCGTCGGATATTGCGGACGAGGGCCAGATCGTCGACGAACTTGCGCGTGCCGAGGCAGCCAATCTGCCGGTACTTCCACTCGCCGAACCATTCGAAACCCTCGAGTTCCGAGATATAATTCGCCCGTCGGGGGAACAGCGCCAGCGGCGTCACGAAAAAATCCGTGAACGAGTGATGCGTCCCGAGAACAAGAAAGGGCGGTTTGACCGGCGTCCCTTTCTTGTGAATCCGAAGGCGACCGGGCGCCGTCATCGCGTAGCAGAACACCCACAAGAGCGGCATAATCAGCGGATTCTGCCTCGGCGGCTCGCGGTGCCGATCGAACGGTCGCGTGTCGGGCGTGAACGCGATTCTTTTCGCGAGAGCACGGCGAAGAAACGGGAAACGGCAGAGGATCCGATATCCGGCAGACGGTTCGTTTGTTAGCCCGTCGCGCCCAATATACCGGCGCACGAACTTGAACTCACACAGGAGCCAGTACAGCAGACCGGTTCCGAGGAACGAGACTCCGGTCGGCGTCAGTCGGAAGAGCCATTCGTTATGAACGACCATGTTGACGGGATCGTAGACCAGAAGCGACATCGCACATCCCGCGACGAGGCAGATCAGGCCAACGATGTTGAAGCCGCCGGTAAACCGGTACGCGTCGTGACCGGCGAGCGAGTAGGCGCTGCGAAGGTCGAGCTTCTGGTGTCGTACGAAGAAGAAATCCACGAGTAGAAGAGCCCCGAGAGGCGCGTAGATACAGGCCGTCAGCGTCAGGAACGCGCCGAAATACTCGACAATTCGCCCCCAGACACAGAGTCCGCCGACATACGCGGCGAGGATCAAGACCAGAATCCGGTAATCGACCTTGCGGAACGTCGATTTGAGCATGACGGCATAGAGATACGATCCGACCGCCTGTGTCCCGATATTCGCGAACGCGACGAGAATCAGCGACGTAAGTCCCATCGCCGGCACCGAGAGCGTCGCCATCATCAGCGTCGGGTCATCCGACATCTCCCCCGTGACAATCTGCATCGCGATCGCCATGACAGCGCCGATCACGACAAAGAGTGAACCCGACAAGCCCTGACCGAGGACGCCCGCATAGAAGCCGCCCCGCTCGGACTTGCACAGGCGCGGCACGCCGGCCATTCCGCCGACGAGCGTGATGACAAATGCGAAATTCGCCTCGATCGATAGGATATACGACATCGTCGCGTCGCCCAGAAGCGGCTCGGCGGGTTTATAGTTCCAAATCGCCTCGGCCGGCACCGACGTGAAGCCGATGATCACGACGATCACCCCGATGATCAGAAGGACCGGCACCAGAAGCCGCGTTGTCCACGTAATCACCGTCACACCGCGATACGCGAGCACCGTGCCCGCGATCACGCACAGCAAGGCCAAGGCTAGATGCGTCCAGTCCGGCGTCGCGATCCCGAAGAGCGAGAGCAGGTTGCGCATCGATTTCGCGAAAAGATCGCAGCACACCGCGTACCACGGGAAATTAATCACGATAATCACGACCGTGAGAATCTTAACGCCGCGCGTCCCGAGGACCGCCCGCAGCCAGATCCAGATGTCGATGCCGAAGCGTGTCGCCAGAATAACCGGCAGCTGATAGACCAGAAGCAGGAGAAGCGCTCCGAGAAACGCGGAGATCAGAAGCTGCGGGAAGCCGACAAGCCCCGTCAGATAGACGCCCTGCGTATAACTCCACGTTGCGACACAATAGCCGGATAAGACCAGAAACGCGTCCATAAATCCGTACGAACGCTCCTTGCCGAGGGCCGGCAGAATGCCGCAGACGACCTCGCGATCGATCCTCTCCCCCGCAGTATTCGCCGTATCTTTTCGCGATAAAATCATGGATCAAATCCCCCTCAAGTCAGAAATGCGCCCGCGATAATCCCCGCCAGGCAAAGGATGGCAAGAAGTGCCGCAATCCAGTAATCCCGCGCGGTCATCCGCCGGATCCCCTTCGCGTTTCCGCGCTCCATCTGCGCAATCCTGCGCTCGAGTTCAGTCTCGAACTCTTGATCCTTCCCCATATACCCTCCGATAAAGCCATGGCGGGCGCTTCACAGCGTCGCGCTATGACTGATGAAATTTCTGTAATCCGAGATATATTCTACTACAAGTCGTTACATTTCGCGTTTTCTTGACACTTTTATACAAAAGAGGCTACCATAATATGCGTAATGACCGAGAACTCGCTCTAATCAGCGTTCGCCCTGTATAATTTGAGGTGATATTTTGGAAAATGGAAACATCAAGGTCGGCATCGGATTCGCGACCGGACGGAAGAATTTCAAGAAGGTCTTGAAGACGCACATCTATAATCTGAAGGAGTCCGGACTCGCCGACAACACGCGCGTCAGCTTGAATCTTTTCGTTGCGTATGATTTGAATTACCAGAAGACGCGCTCCACGGACTACACGAACATCCCCGAGGATCTCGCGAATCAACTGGATGAGAAGGTCTTCATCAGCTACTCCTCGATCCGTGAGGAGATCAACCAGCTCGTTGAAGAAGGAATCCTCAGCCATCACCAGGCGAGCCTTCTTTTCGACAAGGGCTATGCCGCGAAAAGAAACGCCGTCATCTATTTCGCGGTCAAACACAAGATGGATTATCTCGTTTATCTTGACGACGACGAGTACCCGCTCGCGGTAACCAATACGCGAAAAAAAGCGGTCTGGAGCGGTCAGCACGTGCTGTCGACCCATCTCAAATACATCAACCGCGCCGATATCACGCACGGTCATCATTGCGGATATGTCTCGCCGATCCCATATGTCGAGTTCGACGAGAATTTGTCAGAAGATGTTTTTCGCGAATTCATCGAAGCGATCAGCAACGACATCGTCAAGTGGGACAAGCTCAAGACGTTGATGAACGACGGCGGGGTAACATACGCGGATGTATGGACCCTTCTCCAAGATGACGCGGACGAAGTGCCCGAGGTCAATCACGCGAAGTTCATTTCCGGTGCGAATCTATGCATCAATCTGACCGATCCCTCTAGGCTCTTCCCCTTCTACAATCCGCCGGGGGCTCGCGGCGAGGACACCTTCCTCAGCACCTGCCTGACCGATCGCGTTGTTCTGAAGGTCCCCTGCTATACCTTCCACGACGGCTTCTCCACCTATAATCATCTGTTGGACGGCGTTTTGCCGGTCCATCTGGACTTCATCAAAGCCGATAACAAGCAGATCATCGATCGCTTCTACCGCGCCTGCATCGGCTGGATCCGCTATAAGCCCCTCCTGCTCTACATCACCCAGCCGGACACCTACGAAGAGAAGATCAAAGAGATGCAGCGAAAGCTCAAAGCCACACTCCCCATCATCTGCGCGTATTTCAACACGACAGAATTCATGCAGATCCTACCGGAATTGCGCAAGTTCCACAAGAATGTCGAACAGCATTATCAGGAATTCCTCTCGGTTCAGGAAGCCTGGGCTAGGGTCATGGAGCACGAGGCGAGGGAGAGGTAGCGAAAATATTTTTCGCTGTGCATAAGTTAAAGCCCGCACTATTTCTCGTCCAAGTACATATTGATCCGGTTCACTACGGTATCACGAACGTCCTGAATCGGCTTGCCATCATAATAGTAGGAGTTGAATTCTTCCCAGAGGATGTTTCCAATCTCAATATTGTAGCAATTAATCGCATTTAGTGAATTCACACATTCACGGTATCTGTCTGCCGTTTCCGCGGACATCGGCTTAGGGGTTTGTGACTGCTCTGCGGCAATTGCGTCGTCCGGAGTCATCAAGGAAGGATCCATAGCCTTGGCTATCTGTTCCTCGAAAGCGACCGTCGCGACCGGGATACAGTCCTCAAGCATCGCCCGGCGTTGTGCTTCGAGAGAGAACAGAAGTTTAATGAATTCCCAGCATGCCTCGGGATCTTCACTCGCAGCAGAGATTGCCAGAAGATCACGAGGTGCACAAACACGCGCGCTGTCCGACAGGGACGGTATGCCGAAGAATGTCATCGGTTGATTCCCGATTTGCTCATATTGATTATATGCATAGGGTGAATTGATAAACGCATCGAGCAAGAGAAGCTTCTCTGTCACATACGCGGCATTGGCATCGTTGATCGGTGGTTGTCCGGACAAATCATCCGCCATCCCTACCGAATCGGCAAAAGATAGGATGGATGTAAGATCTTCCGTCGTTATGTCGAAATCGCCTGTTTCTGTCAAATAGTCCTTCAAACGATATTGGACAGCCAAAATCGCCAGATTGATTCGGAAGGAATTCGTAACGAGATATTGCCCTTCACCCAGATTCTGTACAGCCTGATTTGCGCTCTCGATGGTCAAAGGTTTTGCATTCTCGAGCGAGTCAGAATAACCGACGAAACCTGTCATCGTAAAGGAAGGCGCGATCTGGTAAAGCTTGTCATCAGTTTTCAACAGTTCGACAATGCTCGGAAGTATTGAATCCAGCTGGAAGCTCGTATCCTTCTCCGCATAGGTCAAGATGTCCAGAACCGTGCCTGCTCGCCCAAGAGTAGCAAAGTCAAAGAAAATTCCTGTCAGCATGTCGTCTCCCTTGCCTTCGCTCATATCCTTAATGATGTTAAGGTTCGCACGACGCATGCTCTCATTATCTTCAAACATATATTTATCGTAGTAATCGACCAACTTTATACGATATTCATAATCGCCGGTGTTATATAAGTAGACAGCATATTTCAGCAAATCACCCTGTCCCACACCATACCCGCCAATCGTCAATGTCTCCTTGTTTGCATTCGGATCGATGTCCCGATGAACCAAAAGATTTAGCTCATCACTTCTGCCCGGAACGACCGATCGGACGACTTGCAGAATGGTATTCTCATCCATCACGATATTCTTTGGCATCGCATATACAGATGTGCTCGGAGGAATATCAATGGAATTCCACGATGCAATCTCAACACGGCTCTTCGACTCCGGATCCACACGGTAGACCCCCATGTTATCGATGAGATACTGCCCGTTCTTCTCGAAAGAGAGAAAAAAATCCCGGTTTAAACAATCTTCTACGGAGATCTTCTCAAAAGACATCTTATCCGTATTCAGACGTAAAATCTGAATCTTCTCGGACTCATCGGTCCATACGGACGGATTCCCCTGATAAAGGAAAAGTTCATATCCAACAAGCTCCCCTTCTATCGGTTGTTGAAGGATCTTCTGTCCCTGTTCGTCTGTCTCGATAATGCTGTCATAGGAGAGAAAAAACCAGCGATCCCCTTGTGCCATTACATCGATCAAATTGTCCGTTATTCCCGAGAGATCCACAATCTTCTCAATCACAGACCCGTCTGCAGATAGAATTTGCAGCTTGCTTCCTGTAACCGGAGAGTACCCGAGGACCGCAAGTCTTCCATCAGGTAAGAACGTGCAAGCCGTAGCGAAAAAATCTGCAATATCGTCGCTCAATGACAGTGATCGAGTCGTTTGACCGTTATCACTTATATACATAACAGAGCTCTCCAGGGATTCCCCAGACTCCGGATTTGAAGAATTGAGAAGGATAGCTGTGTTGCCACTTTGCGTAGCTGCATCTCCGCAGGTGACCACCGAATTCCCGGCAGAGATCGAATCCGGCAGAATGAGAATCGTCTCGAAGTAATCACATTCCCGCTCTATGATGCGATTTTCTTTTGTTGTTGATTCTTCAGCTGAATTGCAGGAAACGGAGGTTGCAAGAATTACTAGAGATAGAATGATGATTACAGCCTTCTTAAGCCGATTGTTACTTCGATTCCCCACCACGAGTTTCTCCTTCATGCACTCAGCATATTGTTTGTCTGCAAAATATATGCTCCTGTAATCGCATTCACAACCCCGGTGAAAATCTGCGTGCTGCCATTCTCTTCATACCCAACTACACGGAAGGTCCAGCAAGGAATCATGTCATAAGGGGCCTGTTCTGCTATGCCAACCTCCCCTTGCCAAATCGGAACATAGCACAGTTCGATCTGATCAATTGTTAGATCCCGGTTCGGATCTGTCGAAAGCCGGTAGAATGTTTCGGTCTCATATTGTGGATTATCAATATGGTTCCTGAATGTGGCGAGCGCGTCCCACAAGGAAATGAGATCCTGATCCTCTCCGGTGGTTACGTTCTCGTATATGTTATACATCTGAAAGTTTTGTATATCTTCGGCAGTAACCATTCCCGACATTACCGATCCGAACATAATCCGATATGACTCGCCTTCGAGAGATGTTCCGTCATATGTAAAAGCAAGGCCGGAAGTGTTTATAGGTAACCCGTTCCAATCTTGCGTTAGCGCAAAGGAATACGCATCGTCTTCCTTTGTCCATTGCATCTCAGGTAAAGATTCTCCATAAGATAATCGCACTCGGTAGAACGCTTCCAAAGTATTCGCCGGAACTCGATCGACCTGGTAAACATTCGAAATCTGAACTCCGCTGGATGCAGCAAGATCCCGCAACAGATTAAACGCCATCGTCTCTGTCATAAATGTAAAATCTTCCGTCTGCCAGGTGAACTCTTCGGAGAACCAGGGTTCTCGTGTCGGTGCGGAGAGTCCGTCACGACCGATCTGGATGCCGTAATTTGTATTAGCCACGGAACCATCATGATTGTAAGCGTCTTGATACAGTACTGTTCGATAATTTAGTTCTGCTCCGTCTCGTTCAAATGTTTCAATTGTATCGCTGGTTATCTTCCATGCGTCCTGCAGCAGTATATCCAAATCCGCGGGAACAAAGGAGCGAAGTTCGGCAACATCAACACTTGCTGTCCCCGGTTTCTCCAGGTCCTTCACACAATACAGACGAGCATTAAGTGTCAGTCCGTCCGAGAGCGTCCCAGTCATAACCGGAACGCCTTCCTCATTCTCTGTGATCGTGAAATTCTGCGGATCTATTGAAGAACCTGTTATAGGAGTGCTCGTTGTGGGTGTTTGATTACTCTCATCCGACTCGTTTACATATTCCTGATTGGACTCTAATTTACATCCGGGAGCAGAAAGAAGACCAAGCAAAAGAATCGAAGCAATGAAAGCTCTGGTAAGGGATAATCTCATAGAACACCTCATATAGAATTACGGATTCCAGCGATATGTGACGGAGCAACCCGAATTTGCAGATGAGCTAGTCATGCTTGTCGCGAGACGATAAAACTCCATATTAGCTCCATAACCGCTATAGTAACCACCCCATACCCGATTGTCACCGTTTTGCGAATAATTCCTATAACTGTGAGTAATGATAGGTGAGGCGGAGGCCCAAGTTTCGTTCGTTCGCATACGTGAAACAACGCTATTAGACCCTATCAATCCACTTGGAATACCCGTACAACTAATACTTGTTAGATTTGAGCACCAGCTGCCTGCCCCCGTTTGAGGATTATATGTTCCACTCTCTTTCAATGCTGCTCCAAATACGACAGACGCACCACCTCGTGATAGAGAAGTAGAATCAGTCCTAACCTGTGCTGAGACTGCACTCGTGCACACAGAAATCAAAAGAACGACACTAACCAGTATACTCAATAACTTCTTCATAAATTTCCTCTCTTTCATTAAATAATACTATGGGATTATCCCTTGTTGAATATATTACTCTGGTTTTTTTTTTCTTGTCAATCATGTTTATGATATTTATGGCAAGATTCTACAAACGACATGGATATAAAGCCGTAAATTGATTGCCTTTATGTGACGAATGTGGCATTTAAAAAATTACACTATCTTTCAAGACTGCGTTGCTCATACGGTTTCGAGATATGACGTCAACAATAAAGTCATCTGGTCTCGCGTCGTGGATTGCTACTTAAGTACCAATTCCAAGTCAATCCGAGACGCTTTCTATCGCGGGTATCTCTCCAACCGTTTCAACGAGCTCCAGCAGAAATTGCCTAAGATTCAGAGATAAGTCCAGCAAACTCCCGCTTCGGCATCCGTGGCAATTCCTCTGAAGCTTTCTTCAGGATACCCAAACGATAATGCCAATAGGACCAGGATTGTGGACGGAGTTGGCCGGCTTCCGAATTCCTGAGAGCCTTGATCAGCACATCTTTCTCGAAAACCGCCTCAAGTTCCCGGCAATCCTCAAACGTTCCGATATCCATTATCTGAACAATAACGCGTGAAGGCCGCAGAACTGACTCGCGTGCATTCTGCCACCAGATGTATTTATTGGCCTTAGTAAGAAGCCACGTTGTTTGCTTATCCGATAATGAATCAAACATCTGAGCTCCCTCCTTGTAGTATCATTTTATCACCAATACAGCGCGATCGAATACGTGAAAAACGCCGGCATCATCCTCTCCATGCCGGCGTCATAACTGCATTTTCTCGAAAAGACCGGATAGTAACAAAATACGCTCCAGTTGGTCAAGAGAGGTCAGCGATGCGGCTGCCGAACTGCTTACTTAGTCATTGATTACGTACGAAACTCCCCCTCCATCAATTTCGCCCAGACCCGGCCTTCCCACCGCGATCTCACCTTCCTCGCTTTATGGGCGAAAAGACCATCATTCCCCGATTTCGCCCAGACTCACCCTTCCCGACACGCATTCAAATCCCCCAGTTGTCCATTCGACGCACCTGCCATGCCAATCATCGGAGCGCCGCCAGCGGCGCGACCATAAGAAATGAGCGCCGGTCGATGACCAGCGCTCATACCACTCAAATCATTTCATATTCGCTCTCGCCCTCCCCCGCCCCACCACACGAACAGTTACCGTCGCCAGGCGGGCGATGCCTTCTATCGCACGGGTTCTCCGCAGGCGGCTCAGCCGACGAGGACCGAAACCCGTGCGAAGAAGCGCGAGCACGCCTGCCCCGAGGACCGAAGCCCGTGCGAAGAAGCGCGAGCACGACCGTTACCCTTTCCAGGCGGGAGAACCTTTTCTCGAACAGCCCCTCCCCCGTCCCGCCGCAGTAACAGTTTCCCTTGCCAGTAGGGCGAAGCCTTCTATCGCACGGGTTCTCCGCAGGAGGCTAAGCGAGGGCTCTCTAGATTAAATGGAACAATTCTTTTCATTTGCCCTCTCAAGCCATCCCCTGTCCCGCCAACTACCAGTTACCGCCCGATGACGGGTCTCGCGTTTTATCGAGCTCGCCTCCGCAGGCGAAGCCGAGGACCAGCGAGCGAGAAAAATGCGAGACCGTCATCTCCATTCCTGGTACAATCTCGCAATCACCTGCTCGATCGGCGCTTTCTTGATCTCGACATCACTGATGCCGTCGAAGGCCGACAGCCTTCCCATCAGTTCGCGCACGGACGACTTCCCGAGGTCGATTTCGAACTCGTACACGCCGTTCTCCGAGGAGAGCAGGGTCGCGTCAGCGAGCTCCGGTACGTCGCCGTTTTCCATCGTGAGGATGACGCGTGTAAGGTTTCCCGTGATCTTACGCAAGCCGTCGAAGGCTCCGTCGTAGGCGATTTTGCCACCCGAGATCATCAGGATGCGCTCGGCCATCTCCTCAAGATCGTCCATGTCATGGCTGGTTACGACGATCGTCACGCCATTTTCGCGATTAATCCGTTTGAGGAAATCGATCATCTGGCGCTTGGCGACAACGTCGAGTCCGAGTGTCGGCTCGTCAAGAAGGATCAACTCCGGCGAGTGCAGGAGCATCATGCCCAAATCGGCGCGCATACGCTGGCCAAGCGAGAGCTCGCGCGCGAAGGTCTTCATCAACGGCTCGAGCTCCAGGAGATCCATGACGAGCTTGAGGTTCTCCTGATACAGCGACTCCGGGATGCCCCAGACGACCTTCTTCCACTCGAAGCTCTGGATGACCGGATGGTCCCACCAGAGCTCGGTGCGGTTGCCGAACAGGACGCCGAGGCGACCCATCAGCTCGCGACGGTCTTTCTGCGGCGAGAGTCCCATGACGGAGATGGCGCCGTCCGACGGCAAGAGCATCCCCGAGAGAAGCTTCATCGTCGTTGATTTTCCCGCGCCGTTCGGGCCCGCGTAGGCGACGAATTCGCCGCGCCGGATCGAGAAGGTGACATCATCGAGCGCCGTGATCAGGCGCTTTTCGGGCTTAATAAGGTTGCGGATGAGGCCTTTGCCGGTGTTGTCGCGCTGCCATTGCGCGAATTCCTTGGTGACATTTACGAGGTTAACGGCGATATCCGTAGGGCACATAGCGGTTGGATCCTTTGGTAACATAGTGCTTCATTCCTTTCCTGAAGAGAAGTGTTGCGACAGTCGCGATCAGTATCGCGAAAAGCATCGGGTAGAACGGCCCGACCTCCAACGGCGGTCGACCGAGTAGACAGAGCGCCGGGAACCAGGCCATGAGGCCTTCCGGCATGAGTGTGACGAGGCCGTATTGCAACAGCGGCGGCATTCCCGACAGCGGGAATGTACTGAGCATCCAAGTGCCGTCGATCGCCAGAAATGTGATCTCCTCGGCGCCGACCGGCGCGTAGAACGCCATCGTCGACACCAGATACGCACGGGCCACGATGATCGTCATCGTCGTCAGAAGATAGGCGACGAGCATCAGGATCCACCCGAAGGTGACCTCGAGTCCCAGGCGCTGCACCGCGATGACCATCAGGATCACGCCGACGACGAAGTTGCTTCCGCCGGTGAATGGGATGAACCCGCACGTCGCGAGTTGGACCTTGAGCGGCAACGGCTGCAGGAACAAATGCTCGATCTGTCCCCTGCCGATAATCCGCGAGATGTGGATGTTATTTCCCGAGCCGAAGAGGATGAAAATCCCCGTCACCAGCGTCGAATACGCCATCATGAACAGGACCTCATCCGAGCTCATCCCGCCGATACCGCCGAAACGCACCGAGATAAGGAACACGCTCGAGACGACCGCGATGTTCGAGATGATGTCCGCCAGGATTCCGGCGATCGCGTACTTCGTGTCGCGCATCAGCCACATCAGGTCCATCTTGGCCGCGATGCCGAAGAGCCGCAGAATGCGGCCTAATGTAATACGATTCTCCTTAGCCACCGTAGCTCACCATCCTCTCTCTGGATGCCCGGAACACGAGAAGCGCCACGGGCCACAAGAGTACGTTCCACGCGATCTGCAGAAGAATCGTCTCCGTCACGTCCGCCGCCCCGACAAAGATCGAGAGCGGTGCGCCGCCCAGCGCGGCAAAAGGCTGGTACTTCATCGCCACGTCGAGTCCGAACGGCAACAGCCGGATCGGGATCACCGTGCCCGAGAAGAGCGCGATGATCGCCGCGCGAATTCGATCCATCAACCAGTTCATGTTGCGCAGATAGATCGACAGGCACGCGAAAAGCGTCTCCAACGCAAACCCCAGCGAAACACATAAGACCAGACTCACAAAAAACCAGGGAGATTTCGGCACGATGTCGATGCCCAGAAAAGGTGCCGCCACCAGAACCGGTAGCGAAAACATCAGGAGCATCGGCACCCAGCCGCCGATCGTCTGCGCAGCCAATTGTCCCAAGACCGGCAGCGGTCGTCCGAAGAGCTTCATCAGAACGCCCTCCGACATCCATCCCGTCGCCGCCGTGCGCACGACCAGCAGACTCCCCAATACGGCGTTGATCAGAGTGTACGACAGCATCTGGTCCGGCGTCATGCCGACCTCGACGCCCGTCGACATCACGACGCGCCAAAGAAACAAGAGCGGTACCAGCGTCGCGACCTTCAAGAAAATGTCCGGCAGCAGGTAGAACAGCCCGCCGTTCGTCTTCTCCGTCGCCGCCATGTACGCAGTCTTCCAATATCGAATCATAATAACTCCTTCACGGAACTCTCTCAGCACGTCAGAGGCGCTTCACCCGGCAGGGACCTTCGGCTTCGCAGTTCCCCGCAACACCTCGCCGGCCGCCCCCGTCAGATTTTTTGCGGGAGGATCCGTTCCATATATGACTCCCGCGGAAATCCGCGGGGCAATTCATCTTCACCTTCGTCCCAGGAAAACAAAGAACCCGGGGCGATTGTCGCTCCCGGGCTCACAAAGTACCAGATCACACCTGAATCAGGCGGAATGCAGCATCGGTGACGAGAGGCGATCTATTCTCGAAAAAAGGGCAGAAATATCCTGCAACAAGGCAAAAACAGACGCTTTTACCGGCAAACGGGCAGAAAAACCCCTTGTCAACGCATCAAAATATGCGATCCCGCAAATATGGTCAAAACGTACGGATACAAATCCATTACCTGCGATCATTGACAAATGCAAACCTCTCACCACCTTTCTTTCTAAATTGTTTGTATTATCGCGCCGTGAAGGGAGATTGTCAACGGGGGAGATGACTGATTATAGTACGTTAACCTCACCGAATAGAGCATCGAGTAATTCTATCATTTGATCCTCCTCAACTTCACCATCAAAGCTGCCATCTCCGCCGTAACCATTCGGCCAAACCTTGGAATTATGGAAAGCAAGTGACAAATACGGATCATTTCCGGTTGTATTCGGGCTCGAAGATTGGATATATACTTCAATCTCCCACAAGTACATAGGGCTAAAGGAACCGTTGTCTCCCGCATATTCTTCAAGGTATTTGTGTCCCGGGTTGAGCGAGTAAGAAGTGACATAGATGCCTTGAGCGTCCAGATTCTTCAACGTCTCGATATATTGTTCCTTAAATAGGCGGCTATATTCATCAAATCCGAGCTTCTCATATGTCTGACTGTGGTAATCGAATCCCTTTAGTGTGTAGAACATTGTATCAAGCTTCTCAATAAACATTCTCTCCGGAAGATAATCAGCTTCCGCCCACGCTCTGAAATCCACTTTTTGATCGATCATTGGCGGAGAATATCTGAAATCTTCTTCATGATTAATCGTCGCAGGAAAATAATAGGATTTCCCATCCGGCCCGGTCCCCTCGACGTAGGCGTTTTCAACGTTTGCTGTATCTTGATCAGCCGAGAGAATTATGACTTCCTTACCTGTCTTTTCTGATACAATCTGCGCTGCTGTCTCCATGAACTCGGCAGGGATGGGGTTGTGTACGTCCTCTTCCATTTCATTGTCTACAATCATCTGAGCCCAGAATTCTGCCGGATCTCCATTCTCGAGAGAACGAACCAATCGATTGGAATTCTTTGGCAGGCGGGAGATGTAAACCTCTCCGCCAATTTCAACCTGGCGGTGCTTGTCATAAACGTCATCCCGAATTTTTTCTATCATTAAACAAACATCATACAGATAGCGTACATTCATTATCTCAACCGCACCCTCATAATCCTTCGCGACGATCTTCCGCATGAACGCGTCCGTCTGATACACGGCATACAAATTCGAGTACGCATAACCCTCACCACGCACCTCATTCACCCCAAGTACACCGAACGGAATTGCCAGAAGAACACACAGGATCGAGATCAGCCAACGCCGACGAATCCTCTTGAATCCCTTCCGAAAGTTCATCGCTTCAACCTTCTTTTCCTGTTGCACGACCTCCGGCGCCTGTGGCGGAGCAACGGGCTCCTGCATGGCAAGAAGACTCGACCGGCACGAATCGCACGTCTTGATATGGTCATCAACCGCTTCCCGAGAATCGTCCGAACAATCCTCCGCCGCATACAACGGCAGCAAGTCCTTGATAATATTGCACGTCATTTCTGTTCCTCCATTCTCCGGCGCAGCCTCTCTTTGCCGCGAAAAAACGTCACCTTCGCCCAGCTCTCGCTCTTCTCGAAAAGCGCCGCAATCTCCGCAAACGGCAGCTCCCCGTAAATCCGCAGGATCAACACGTCTCGATGCGGCGAGGGAAGTTCACGCAATGCGCATGCCAGCCGCCTCGTCTCATCCCGCCAAATCACCTCATCGTCGATACAGTCCGCCGCCGCAAAGTCCTCTACACACACATCCGTGAATCTTTGCGATTTCTTGCACTCGGTATACCACGTGTTCTTCGCGATCTGGCACAGCCATGTATACGGCCCGCTGCGCCCTTCGTATTGATTAATATGAAGAAAAGCCTTGTAAAACGTCTGCTGCGTGAGCTCCTCCGCTACCGACGGATTACCGGTAAGCGCCAGAAGAAACCGATACAAACGGCGAGAATAGAGCGTATAAAGTTCCTCAATCTCCGCCATGAATTTCTCCTCTTCAGCGCATTCACCCATTAGACTAACGGCATGCCAAAAGGTTACAGTCGCGAAAGAAATTTACTGCAGAAAGTTGACTTTCTTCGCGAGTCCGGCTGCAGAAAGGAACGTCTTCCTATGATCACGACGAATTATCTCTCAATCACTTTCTTATACGGAGCGATCATGCCCTCGTTCATCTTGTTGCCCATCTTCGCCTTGAAGTGCGGATTTGTTACAAGGCCTCCAAGAAACTGAATCTTCAGTCTTGTCCCGATCTTTCTCTGCGGGAAGTCGTAGAAGCCGTGCTTCTTGTAGAACCGGTGATCTTCCTTCATCAGGCCCTGCACGAGATAGATCAGGTCGCGGAAGATCTTCATGCCGCCGACACCATAGAAGTTCTGCGGTAGCACCAGGCGATTCTCGAGTGCATAGGAAAGTCGCGCGGACATTCTCGCGATACCGTCGGCATCCGTCGCACAACCGGCCAGGAAGTTGTGTCCGACCTCCGACCTACCCTCGATCATCATCTGAAGATTCGCTTCCTTCCCGAGGTCGCCGTTCACGATGTACCCCATGGGCATGCCCATGGTCACCGTTCTGTGGCCGTTACAGAATTGCCGATCGTCGTAGCGCTTTAAGGACGCGCCCATCGAATGATCCCGGATCGTAAATGCGAAAACAATCGCGCTCGCCGTCCTTTTTCGGAGTTGCTGCGTGTGCCTTCACATAGCTTCGCGGCGGCAGTTTGCCCACGAAGGCAACCGTCTCGTAAATCTCATTCTGCGCACTGTGAAGGACATAGTCCCAGAACGCCAACGCGTCCTTCTGCCCCGTCGGCAGAAGCAGATCATCCGCGTCCGCCGACAATCCGCCGATATATCGAAGGCCCAGATCCAGGCAGTTTTCGCGCAGATAGTTGTGCGCCGTCACGTCGAAAAAATGCTTCGAGGTACTGACCTGTGCGGCGAATTTTCGCGAGAGATCCACACTGCTTTCCTTCATCAGTTCGATAAATCGGTGCAACTGGGATGGCGCGAGGAAGGTGTACACCGGATAGCAGAACAACAGAAGATCCGCCTCCCCGATCACCCGCAGCGCCTCGCGCATATCTTTCTCGTACATCTTGATCTGCTGTCCCACGTGAAGGACGGTGAATTCGCAATCTTTGTACCGGCTCTCGAGAAAAAGCGCGGTCTGCAGTGTCACACTATACTTGCCCCTCGGGGACCCGTTCAGTACACATACCCTCACCGTTGCCACCAATCTCTTACGTCGAACCCGTAAGCTCCGTGATCTATAGCGAAAAGATCCACTCCAAAATGCGGGTAATTTGTTTAATTATATCAAGGTTCCCGATGCATATGCGATGTGAAATGCTTCGGAATTCTTGATAACCGCAGATCCTCAGCGGAGGATGCGTGAAAAAAGGTGCGGGTGCAGCTCTTTGTCGCCATACAGGCAGGATACCAACAAAACAGCATTTTCGTGCGAAATGATAGGTATTTTCGTTCTCGAGAAGCTTCTGTCAAAATCATTCGTCAAGAGGCGCCAGGCTCTATATTCGTCAATGATTACGTACGAAACTCGAGAAATCGGCCATTTCGTATGTGCATCATTGACGAATTTCTTACATTGGAAGCTCGAATAACATGGTTATTCCTCAATGAGGAAGTATAAATTTGCGAGTACCATCGAATTTTGGTGGTTATCATTGACGAATAACATGGTTATTCCTCAATGAGGAAGTATAAATTTGCGAGTCCCATTGAATTTTGGTGGTTATCATTGACGAATAACATGGTTATTGCTCAATGAGGAAGTATAAATTTGCGAGTCCCATTGAATTTTGGTGGTTATCATTGATAAATAATGTCGTTATTGCTCAATGAGCAAGTATAAATTTGCGACTCCCATCGAATTTTGGTGGTTATCATTGATAAATAATGTCGTTATTGCTCAATGAGGAAATATAAATTTGCAAGTCCCATTGAATTTTGGTGATTATCATTGATAAATAATGTCGTTATTGCTCAATGAGCAAGTATAAATTTGCGAGTCCCATTGAATTTTGGTGGTTATCATTGACGAACAATCGCTTGCCAGGCTCCCCAAGAGAAATGAAGGAGCGCCGGCAATGCCGGCGCGGAGTATAAACCGCGACGCGACGTGGCGCTCCGACTTAATAGGTGAATCTTCTAGCCGGTACTCCGAAGCAGTATAAAAATCAGCCTGCCCTCTGATTTTGGTGGTTATCATTGACGAACAATCACGTTTTCCCTCAATGAGGAAGTATAAATTTGCGAGTCCCATCGAATTCACGGATTTATCGTTATTTCCCACAAGAAATCCACCCACAGTGATAATCTGGAAATGGGTACAGTGATTCTGGTTTTTGACAGGAAGATCTAACGATTGGACAGCGCCGTAACACAACCAGTCAGATTCCAACTTGTACGCGCGCCAAGAAAAGATTTAGCCAAATGATGTAACAATAAAATCAAGGAGGACTATCCTATGAGCAAAATTGCTTCAATACTCACGATCCTCGCCGCCCTTGTTCTCTCGACCTTCCTACTGACAAGCTGCCTGCCGGCTCCCGAAGCCACAACGGCAACGTCGTCTACCACAAATGAGACCACGACAACAGAATCCACAACCCAGACAACTGTCGCCACAACAGAATCCTCCATTGCGACTACACAGACAGAGACTACTGAACCCACTACCGAAGCGACAACTTCAGCGACGACTGCGGCAACCACAACAACGACAACGGCCGCCACAAACGCGATTCACACGCTGACGGGCACTTTCCAGAGCTACGTATGGGGCGATTTCCTTCACGTCGATATTCTCGGCGACGACGGCGTCCTCTATAGCTTTTTCGTGATAAATTGCGATTCCGAGGTCGAGATCGAGACATTGACCTCCGGCCAGAAGGTCACAGTGACCTGGCAGAATATCGACAAGGAACTCCCGATCGGCGACACGAAAGAAGTCCACAGCATTGATGAGCTGCTGACGCTCGTGCTCGCGGACGAGTGAAGTGAAGAAGATCAATTCCATTCATTACGGGAGCCGCGTGATTGGCATCGGACTCATCTTTCTGGTGCTTGTCCCGCTGGCGCTCTGGGCCGTGAATCAATGGCTACAAAATGAGGCCTTGATTACTGCGGCCTATGTTTCCATGATCATTGGGGCAACGATCGAAATCTTTTTCTTCGTTTACCTGATCGTCGAATCCCAGCAGGACAAGAAGATCAACTCGGACTATTTGCGTCACAGGAAGATGAAGATCCCTCTTCCCGACGGGAAATTTGAGTGCGGAAATTGCGGCAACTGTAACGTGAGCGCGTCGGATACCGGATGTATCACATGCGGGATTACGTTTGAGGAGGAGGAAACCTGAAATGAGATGTCGGAATTACGTTCCTTATTTCAGTTTTCACTTGAATTTTGAAATAAGAATCTGATTTGGGGTTTCTTATTTCAAATTTATCTCTATTTCTGAAACAAGAAGAGAAAAATCATTTTGTTATTTCAACTGAAACGCCGGGATCGTGATGAAGGATCCCGGCGTGAATCTTTGCTTTACATTTCGACTTCACTAGTCAACAATTACCCTTCTTTGGATAAATCTCAAAGCACAAATGAATTTCCGGACAGTGCCTTTACAAGGTCTATTTGTTGACCTGTTTCACCTGCGTCACCTTCTGTTAGAACTCCATATCCACTAGCAGTTATCGCGCCAGAGTGATAAATGACCGAAAGGTATGACTCGGCTCCGATTGTATTCGAGTACGGCGATTGAATCGAAATTTCGATACCCCAGCAAAAAGTTGGGCTATCGGTTCCATCCTCTTTTGACATGAAACCATACCCCTTTCCTCTCGGATCAATCCCGTATGACGTTACAAAGATACCTTGTTCTGCAAATTTCTCGAGTGTTACGACATATTGCTCCTTAAATAATCGGCAATATTCATCAATGCCTAGTTTTTCATATGTTTGGCTGTGATAAGGGATTCCTTTTAACTCAAAGAACATAGTATCCATTCTTTCAAAGAATATTTGCTCCGGAAGATAATTTGCCGCCAACCACTCTTCATAATCCGCCTTCAGGTTAATTTTCGTTGGGAAAAAATAAGATCTCCCATCCGATGCGATCTCTTCGATGTATGCATAATCGTCGAAAGTCATCTCGCTATCCTGTGTGACGATACTGATCTCTTTGCCAATTGTCTCGAATACGATACCGGATGCTTCCTCCATGAATTCGGTAGGTATGGGGTTGCTCATATCTTCTTCAGCCGCATTGTCTATGATGATCTGTGCCCAGAATTCTGCAGGATCATTATCCTCGAGAGTATATACAAGTCTACTTGTATCGGATGGTAATCTTGAGAAATATGTTTCTCCTCCGATCTGAACTTCCCGGTATTGATCATAGATCGTATCGCGAAGCATTTCGGCGTCCACACAAAAATAGTACATTGGCCAGACATCCAGCATCTCCACGGCTCCTTCATAGTCCTTCGCGACGATCTTCCTCATGAACGCGTCCGTCTGATAAACAGCGTGCAGATTCGAGAAGGCATATCCTTCTCCGCGCACCTCATTCACTCCGAGAAAGGCAAACGGAATAGCGAGAATCACACATACGATCGAAGTAACCCATCGTCTCCGGATCTTCTTGAATCCCTTCTTGAAGTTCATCGCTTCGACTTTGGGAGTATCTTTCTCATCGACCTCGGCAGGCGTCAGCGCGACCGGCGCCTGCATCGCGTCGAGGCTCGCCCGACACGCGTCGCAGCTCCAGACATGCGCGTCGACTGCTTCTTTGGACGCGGCTGAGCACTCGTCCGCTACGTAGAGCGGCATCAGATCTTTGATAATATCGCAAATCATTTTTGTTCCTCCATCTTCTGGCGCAGCTTCTCCTTGCCCCGGAAAAACGTCACCTTGGCCCAGCTCTCGCTTTTCGCGAAAAGCGCCGCGATCTCGCCGAAAGGCAGTTCGCCGTAGACGCGCAGGATAAGCACGTCCTGGTATGGCGACGGCAGTTCCCGCAGAGCGCAGACCGCCCGCCGCGTCTCGTCTCGCCGGATCACCTCTTCGTCGACCGCTTCGTCCGCCGCGATCTCCTCGACGCACGCATCCGCATATCGCTTCGATCGGCGGCACTCGCGGAACCAGGCATTTTTGCCGATCTGGCACAGCCACGTGAACACGGCGCTGCGCCCCTCGAATTCGTCAATGTGCAGAAAGGCCTTGTAGAACGTCTGTTGCGTGAGCTCCTCCGCGACGGACGTGTCCCCCGTGAGCGCCAGAAGAAACCGGTACACGCGGCGGACATAGAGCGTATACATTTCCTCGAATTCCGCCATGCGTTGAATCTCCTTCCGAGCGCGTTCAATCATTAGAGTCACGAGAGAGGGAAAAGTTACAAGTGGTCTCGCATTTATCTCGCTTCACTGTCCTCGGATCTTCGATCCTGCGGAGGTGAAGCTCGTCAAATGCTCGCCCACTGATTACTAAAATTTATGGTGTTGCGATATTCCTTAAAAAGGAATTCTCTCACTCCCGGACATGACAGCGAGCGTTCTCAAACACTCGCCGTTGCCCGATGGGTCCTCGGCTTGCGCCTGCGGAAGGTCGCTCGCTAAAAAGCTCGATCTCCTGCAACACAGCCTGATTTCAAATTTTGTGCGATTTGGGCTGTGTTTTTTCGTTTCTACTTTGTCCGTAGTTGCCAGAACACAGCATGAATTCCTATTTTGCCTGTTCTAGGCTGTGTTTTTTACTCCCGAAGCCTGCTACCGTCTCAGAAACACAGCCTGAGACCGAGATTGTTCTGTCCTAGGCTGTGTTCTCTGATTTCTACATCTTGCACCGGCACTACGGTCATTTCTCTCCTGCGGTCACATCGGTATTCTCCTTCTTACGCACGCGAATCTATATCGATTCGAAGCGGATATTGATCACGTTTTTATCGGATATGTCGATTCGATGCGGATATTATTGGCATAATCTGTTGATATGTCGATTCCAAGCGGATATAATTCCTATATAGGCAATTCTTGCTGATTATTGGGCCGCGGGGGGGGAATGTTATGATTCTTCGAACAAGAGATCTGGAATGGCTCGTAGAATGGCGCGGTTCTGAAACGGTCAAAATCATCACCGGCGTCCGGCGATGTGGCAAGTCAACTCTCCTTTTGCAGTACCGGGATATCTTACTGGAGGATCAAGTACCGGCGGCAAATATCCTCTGCATGAATTTCGAAGATCTTGCCTTTAGTGATCTTCGGCAAGCGATCGCGCTCAATACGTATATTCTGCAGTTTTTCGAGAAGAAGCAAGCTCCGTGTTATCTTCTACTCGACGAGATTCAAATCGTCGATCGCTGGGAGGATGTCATCAACTCGCTCCGTCTTGACGGCAGGTTCGACATCGTCATCACGGGATCAAATGCCAATCTTCTGGCCTCCGAGCTGGCCACACGATTAAGCGGGCGTTATGTTCACCAGATGCTCCTGCCTTTTTCCTACGCAGAAGCAAAGCAAATTGACCCCGACCTTTCACTTGCCGACTACATGCGTTTCGGCGGATTCCCCGGAGTATTACAGCTCGACACGGAGCGCAAGAAGCTGATACAATTAGCCGACCTTACGGACAGCATTCTGTTCAAGGACATCCTATTGCGCGGCAACATCAGCAATCCGATCGTTCTTTCGAACCTGTGCCGCTTCCTCTTCGACACCGTCGGGAACCGAAGCTCGGTGCGCAAAATCACCAACACATTGAATTCACACAGCAACGAGAACACAAGACAAGAGACAATTGCCAAGTATATTCATCTTCTGGAGGAAGCCTTCCTCCTCTATCAAGTGCAGCGCTTTGATCTCCGTGGGAAAGCGATCTTAACCCGAGAACCCAAATACTATGCCGTTGATCCGGGCATTCGTACGGCCCTCACTTCGCCGGATTCTAAGAACCTCGGTTCCGTCCTGGAGAACCTCGTCTACCTGGAACTGCGAAGACAAGGCTATAGCGTAACTGTCGGCCAAGTCGGAGATTTTGAGATCGATTTCGTCGCCGAAAAGGACAGCCAACGCGTTTATCTTCAAGTGGCACTCTCTATCCTTGACGAGCGTACGGCAGACCGCGAATTCCGTCCGTTGATGCAAGTTGAAGATCATTATCCCAAATACATCCTGACCCTCGACAACTTTGATGTGGGTCGCGATGGTATCCGGCATGTTTCTGCCGAGAAATTTCTGATGGGGGAAGTGAAGATTTAGGTTGTAAGGAGGGTGTATGATTGTTTCATTTGATTTGGATGATACTTTGTTTGTATCTCCAGAGAAATTTAAGACGGAAAAAGAATTGGGCTATCCATGGAAAAAGATATACAAGGAGAGCTTACGACTTGGAACCGTTGAGCTTTTTAGAATACTTCAAACCGAGGGATTCGAGACGTGGATATATACAACTTCTTATAGATCTGAAAACTATATTCGTCATTTGTTTGGACACTACGGAATAAAGGTAGGACAGGTCATCAATGGCAGTAGGCATACGAGAGAAGTTCAAGGTGCATCAAAAGAACCTATGCCTTCGAAGTATCCTGCGAAGTATAGGATAGATTTGCATATTGATGATGATGTAAGTGTGTGTCAGAACGGAAAGAGTTATGGCTTCAAAGTACTTCTTGTTGGACCACAAGATGATGAATGGGGTGAAAAAATAATTAAAGAAGCTATGGCTATAAGAGATAGAAAAACAAACAAGTAGCTTGTTAACGCGCTCTCGAAAAATATATGCTTCAAAGAAGATATCGCACGCGAATTTACCCGACATGTAGATTTCTAATGGATATTTCAGTTTCGTAGGTGCGGGGACTTCCTGCAGTCTTTCCAATAACCTGCTTGGTTTGGCATGTTTGGAACAAGGCTTCCGAGCCAGTCACTTCTTTCCTCAATCATCACCCGCGCACCACATAAATATTTCGCGCCATTTTTCGCGCGAAAAACTCGAACTGTTCTTCCGCGAACTGCGTCTGGATCACAAGAAGATCAAACCACTGCCCGTAGCCTTCCTTCTTGATCGCATCCCCGTGCCGGATCGCGGCGATCCTCTTGTCTGTTCCCGACTCTTTCAACTGTTCACAACGGAATCACGGATTTTCCTTCGTCAAGAACTATTCCGGGACTAAGAGTCGTGATATATCGCACAACACCGGCCAATCGCGATTCAATATTGAAACATCGGGCACATGTGGCTCCAATACTATGCATTCGTCCGTTGTCTGTCCGAATCTGCAGATATACTTCAGCTAACCCTATGCTCATTGAAGACTTTACCGTTCTGATGTGTTTTATCTCCTCGAACGGAATAATTACGATATATGTTTCCAACAGGATCAAATGTTTTCCCGTAAGAAGCCATATTACCGGCTTCTCCACGGTGCAATCTGTGACCTCTTGCATCAATTCTCTCGCCTGATTGTTATCCAGAAATCTAACCGCTCTCCAATCTCCGATGAGTCGCGCCACGGAAAGAATTACCAGTGCAAGGAATAAGGCAATCACTAGGACACCTATGAAATAGATCCAGTTGAAAGGTAGTGTGTTCGGTAGCGCTCTATCGAGAAAACCGCCGGCAAAGAAAACAAACAGATACAGAAAGAACGTATAGACAAAGAGCAGGAATCCATCGCGCCCCCGTCTGTGAAGTCTTCGCCTAATCTCCCGGATCAACTCTCTCTTCTCGTTAGTTATCATCATCATTTCCCCCCTCAGATCACGTAAATATATCGCGCCACTTTTCGCGCGAAAAGCTCATGCGGTTCTTCCGCACACTCCGTCTGGATCAAGAGAAGATCAAACCACTGCCCGTAGCCTTCCTTCTTGATCGCATCCCCGTGCCGGATCGCGGCGGCTCTCTTGGCCTTCAACAGCTCGTAGGTCTCCCCGGTGATATCGGTCACCTCGTACGTCATCCGGTTCGTCGCAAGCGCGTTTGCCAGCTCCGTCGTATCGGCGTCCTGCGTCCGCGGCATGACGTCGCCCTCCTGATAGCCGACAAACAGGACGCCGCCCGGCTTGAGCCACCGCCGCAGCTGGCCGACAAACGCCGTCATATCTTTGGCGAAATACATCGAGTCCATGGAGATGATCACATCAAAGAACGCCTCCGGGTATTCGATCTCCCCGATGATTCCCTCGCGAAAATCTGCCCGATTCGGGAATCTCCCCCGCGCGTCCGCGATCGCGTGCGCAGAATAATCAAATCCGTGTATGTACGCGCCGGTCTTGCTTTGCAAGTATCCGAGCATCTTTCCGTTTCCGCAACCGACATCGAGAATGTGAACATCTTCGCCCGCAGGAATGTATGGCAGGATCCGGTCGATCTGCGCAATATCGCTGAACCCGTCTTGGGAGAAATCCTGCCCGAACGCGTCGCGGCAGAATGCGCGAAAAGCAACGGATCTCGCCGTCATCGTATAGAATTCTTCATAAGCGTGGTAGAAAAGTAAATCGTCTCGGTTATCCGTCATTCTTGTTCAACTCCTGAGTAGATAATCTGACTTGCGTGTTATCTTGCGTGTTATCTTGCGCGCTATCTGGATTGAACCAGGAAGCGTGAAAAGTAGCATCTCCGAACTGATGCGCTACATCCCATCGCAAAACGCTTCAATCTCACCTCTTCTGTCCGCTGCCGCCTCCCGATTCTCCACCGAACACAAGCCGAGCCGGCCGCACCGCGCGATCTCCAGATGTCCGTAGAAATGGTCGATGCTATCCAGAACACGATCGCATTCCTTCATGTTCGGCCCCGTCCGAAGTGCGATACCATAGCCTCGCTTTCCCGAGCGAATGGAGGCGTGCGGCTCATGTGTATTGCACCAGGGCGTGCATCTGTCGATAAACGCTTTGAACTGTCCGGGAACGTCGGCCCAATAGGAAGGCGCGACGCAGACGATCACATCCGCGCTGTCCATCTCCTCCATGATGCGATCCACACCATCGTGCATCACACATTCGGCCGTCGTGTGGCAACTACGGCATCCTTTGCAGAAGGAGAACGTATAATCGTCGATACAGAGGGTCGTTACGTCATGCCTGTCGCTTAGGCTTTTCGCGACGATCTTGACGATCTCGGCCGTCGCTCCGTTTCGGACCGGACTGCAGTTGATGATAAGTGCATTCATTTCGATCACCTCGTTTGGTACTTTTCGAGAGTTAAGGGACGGATAATGTGCCCGTGTCATTGCAGAGGCCGGCGCATTTCCATCTCACGGCACTTCCACGTCTCGCCTCATTCGAAAATCGCAGGATCAGATGCCCGACTACGCCCGTCTCGTCGAACGCCGTCATCGGGAGGAAGCGGTACGCATCCATCGCGTCGTACAGCGCGATCATGTCCCCGGGTTCGATCGGATACTTCTCATACCGATCCGCAATCCACTTGCGAAAAGCAACCTCATCCTTCGCCCATGTCACAATCACATCCGCATCACTTGCTCGAAAAGGTCGTAGTTGTAGCATAATTTCTCCTTGGGCGGGATGGTCTTGTTATTCTGAATAATCTCTCGTTACCGCGCGTCGGTTGTCGGAGTAGGCATACCGCCTGAGATTGAGTTCGAGTCTTGCTAGGCGGTAATTTCAGAGTTTCAAAATTTCTCCATGGGCGGAATTACCGCCTAATTTTACATTTTATCCTTTCTAGGCGGTACTTTTCTAGGTTCAGACCCTCTTATCAGGGCGAAAATACCGCCTAAATCATTTCAACCTCGTCTCCAGGCGGTATATTTCCAACGAGTAAGGGGTGCAAGCAAGAAAAAATACCGCCTACGTTCGCAATTTTTCCGTTTTGGGCGGTAGTTTTCCAAAATCAACATTTGTTGTTAGGATCCTGTCTCGTCTTTAGGCCAATCCCCAACGTTGTACGCGACTAACCGAGGTGCGTCTCTTTCCCCACACGCCTCTCGCTAAAATGAAAACCGATGTTCTCGACTCCTACGGAGGGCTCGAAAACAACGGTCCATACTCAATTCATTCAGCATTCCATTCATATGCCCCCTCATGGAAGCACACGTCTACCCATCACCCCGAAAACCCCCGCCGCATCATCACATGCTTTCCCTTATCGCTTCCTCAAGAATCCCAAATCCCGCTTCGAGTTGCTCGTCGGTTATGACGAGTGGGGCAAGGAAGCGAATCACGTTGCCGTAGGTTCCGGCGTTCTCCACCAGAAGCCCATGTTGCGCGCAAGTTTCGATCACGCGGTTGACCAGACCGGTATCCGGTTCGCGACTCGCCTTGCTCTTCACAAATTCGATGCCGATCATCGCGCCGAGTCCGCGCACGTCACCGACCGGCTCGTATTTCTCTTTCCACGTGAGGAATCGCTTCATGCATTTGTCGCCGATTTCCACGGCTCGCGCGCAGAGGTCTTCGCGCTCGACGATTTCCAACACGGTGAGCGCCGCGGCACACGACAAAGCATTGCCGCCGAAGGTCCCGCCGATGCGACCGCCCGGGATCGCCTGCATGATTTCTTCTCTGGCCGTTATGCCTCCGAGGGGAAGTCCGCCGGCGATGGATTTGGCGAAGGTCAGGATATCCGGCGCAAAGCCCTGTTCTTGCCAGTAGCAGGAGGCGAACATGCGCCCCGTGCGTGCGATGCCCGTCTGTACCTCGTCGGCGATGAGAAGGATGTTGTTGTCGTCACAGATTTTTCGCAACGCCTTCACATAGGCAAGCGGAGCGGGAATGAATCCGCCTTCGCCCTGAACCGGCTCGATGACTACGGCGGCTACCTGCCCGGCGGGCGACGATTCCTCGAAAACCCGCTGGAACTGCGCGATGTAGTGCGCCAGTGCCTGCTCCTCGTCCATCCCCTCCGGACCCCGATAGAGGTAGGGGAACTGCGCCCGGTAGACGCCGTCCGGGAAGGGGCCGATTCCTTCGGAATAGGATTTCTTGGCGGTCATCGCCATCGTCAGCAGGGTTCTGCCGTGAAAAGCACCCGAGAACGTGATGATATTCGGTCGTTTCGTGTAGAGCCGGGCGATCTTGACGGCATTCTCGAGTGTCTCCGCACCGCTGTTCACAAAGAAGGTCCTTCTCTTCTCGCCGCGCACAGGTACGATGCGGTTCATCTTCTCCGCGAGATCTACATAGCCCGGATGAGTCACCACGGAGAACATCCCGTGGAAATAGTGATCGGCCTGCTTCTTCACGGCCTTGACAACCTGGGCGTGGGCGTGTCCGACATTGAGCACCCCGACGCCGCCGATCCAGTCGAGGAAGCGGTTTCCGTCCGGATCTTCGATGATGGCGCCTTCCGCATCCTGGATCACACACGGATAGGGACAACCGAGTGCATGAGGGATTTCGGATCTCCTCTTATTCAATATCTCGGCAGCCTTCGGCCCGGGAACGGTGGACGTGACGATTTGCGGCATTGTATCTTTGAGCATATTGATTGATCCTTTCAACATGTTTAGGGTTCTCGCGCGTCGATTTGTATCGAGCATCGATCAGGAGGAGAAGGCGTATCGCGTTCATTTGATCACTCGTTACGCGCCCGGTTTCTCGCTCGTTAGCAAGCTGTCTTTTCGATTATCCTCTCGCGCCCGGCCACTCGTTCATCGCGGAGAGATACAGATCGCGGACTTCTTCTACTGTAAATACTCGCGGGTGGGAAGCCATGGACGGCGCGGATACCCGAAAACAGTTTTCCGTCATCCAGTCGATGTCCTGCGGTTCTATTCCTTCGCGCGCCAGATTCGTTGTAAGATTCAGCCGATCCAGGATCTCACAGAGTCGATCGACCAGATCGAACTCGCTTGTTCCTCCGATACGCAAAGAGATCTCCCGGTACTTCTCCGGCGCAGCTTCGATGGAGGCGGCTGTGATCACCGGGACAAGTGCCGCGAGTCCCCTTCCGTGCGTGATGTCGCGAAGTCCGCTGGCGGGATGCTCCATCCCGTGCGGCGCCGTGACGCCCGTCGCCTGGATGTTCACACCTCCGAGCGTCGAACCGAGACAGACACGGTCCCAGGCGGATTCGTCGTCGTAATCTTCATAGGCGCGCAGAATATTCTCGCCGAGAAGTTGGATGCCATAGAGCGGCAATTCCTCGTTCGCGGACGTTGTCGTCCGGGACAGAAAGGCCTCCATATTGTGGCAGAGCGCGTCGAACATGACCGATGCGGCGATCGGCCGGGGCATGGTGAGCATCAGCTCGGGATCGACGATCGAGAGCGTCGGCACGCAGCTCAGGTCCCGCAGGGACTTCTTGTCGTGGGTCTCCGGATGGGTCAGCACGGCAAATCCGTTGCCTTCGCTTCCGGTTCCGCACGTTGTCGGCACGGCAATCAAGGGAATCTTCGACTTGCCCGTCTTCCTCCCGAAAATATAATCACTCAGATCGCCCGGATTGTCGGCGGAGAAAGCCATCGCTTTGGCGCAGTCCAAGATGCTGCCGCCCCCGAGCGCGATGACCACATCGTAGCGGTTCTTCCTGATCAGCTCGGCACCTTCCTCGGCTGTCGTGGTGTCCGGATTGGAGTCAACCCGGTCGAAGACGGTCGTCTCGACCCCGCAGGCTTTGAGATCCGCCGTCACTTTATCGAGAAGGCCACTCCTTCGGGTACTTTTCCTTCCGGTGACGAGGAGCGCCGACCGCCCGAATCGCGATGCGTGCCGTCCGATTTCCGCCGCTTTCCCTCGCCCAAAAAGAAGCTGAACCGGCAGATTTTCAATGATTTCTATCACATCTCCCATGGCTTACAACCCAAAGGCCGACTTAGTCTCGGCGAGTACGGCGTCGAAACGTTCGATCACCGCATCCATCTGTTCCTGCGTTATGACGGCCGCCGGTTCGAAGCGAATACACTTGGAATTGACAAGTGTTCCGGCCGTGAGAACCCCGCGCCCGAACAGACCCTTGGCGGCGTTATAGCCGACCTCGCAACTGATGAATTCGACGGCGAGCATCAGGCCGACACCGCGTACGTCCTCGATCACGGTCGGATATTTCTCCTTCAGTTCCAGAAGCTTATCCTTCAGGTAGACGCCCTTGGTCTTGCACTGCCCGGGAATATCGTTCTCGAGCATGTACTTGATCGTGGCGAGCGCGGCGGAGCAGCAGACGGGATTGCCTCCGAAGGTCGGAGATCCGAGGAGCCAGGGATTGTCCACAAGTTCCTGCACCCACATCTTCGGCCGGCAGATGATTCCCGTGATCGGAAGAATTCCGCCGCCGAAGGCCTTGCCGAAGCAAAGAATATCCGGGACCACATCCTCTTCTTCACAGCGGAACATCGCGCCGGTTCTTCCCATACCGGTCTGAATCTCGTCGAATATCAGCGCGACGTCGTATTCGTCGCAGATCTGACGAAGTTCTTTCAGGTATCCGGGCGGGGGAACGATGATGCCGGCTTCTCCCTGGATCGGCTCGACGATCATCGCCGCGACCGATTCGCCGACGGCCTTGAGGTTGCGGATCGCTTTTCGCGCATCCTCGGCATTACCGTATTCGACATGCTGGACTTGCTGGACCATGGGCGTATAAGGGACGCGGTAGGTGTTCTTGCCGCCGACGGAGATCGCACCCATGGATTTACCATGGAATGCGCCTGTCGTCGAGATGTACCACCGGCTGCCGGTCGCGATGCGGGCCAGCTTCAGCGACATCTCGACGGCCTCCGCGCCGCCGTTTGTGAAGAAGCAGTATTGCAGATCGCCCGGAGTTATTCCGGCCAACGCCTTGGCGAGGTAGCCGCGAAGTGGATCGAGAAGCTCCTGTGAATGCAGGGCCTGATGATCGAGTTGCGCTTTGATGGTGTCCAGGATCTCCGGGTTTCTATGCCCGCAGGTGAAGATGCCGAACCCGCCCAGACAGTCGATAAACTCTTCACCGTAGAGACCGCTGCAAACCGAATCGTGGTCGCGCCATTCGACAACCGCGGAGTTGGTCGAGACCGACTTGCGGTACTTGAGCCAACCGGGACTGACATAATGATCGAAGTAGTGAAGGGTATCTTTGGTAATCGTATCTTTCTCGCCGTCCGTGAGTTGATCGCTGTGGATATAGCCGATGACTGTAGTAAGTTCACTTAGAACGTCTTTGTATTCCATATTGTCTGCTCCTTCGATTGCTTCAATTAATGTTCATACCATCCGACAATACCCGGGTTCAGGTTCATATTGATCTGCTTAATTTCCTGATATTCCTCGAGCCCCTGGACACCAAGCTCGCGCCCGATGCCGCTCATCTTGTAGCCGCCCCACGGAGCCTCGTTGAAGGTCGGGTTATAGCAGTTGATCCATGTGATTCCGGCGCGGAGCTCCTTGATCACGCGCATCGCCCGCGCACAGTCTGAGGTGAATACACCGCCGGCGAGGCCGTATATGGTATCGTTCGCCAGATCAATCGCCTCCTGCTCCGTCGTGAAGGTCTGGACGGTGACGACCGGCCCGAAGATCTCTTCGCGGACGATCTTCATCTCAGATGTGCAATCCGTGAAGATCGTCGGCCGCACGAAGTATCCCTTCGCGCACTCTCCCTCGGTCCAGCGCGATCCGCCGCAGACGAGAGTCGCACCCTCTTCGACACCGGAACGGATATAGTCGAGAACCTGTTGCATGTGATCCATGGATACGAGAGGACCCATGTCCGGATTTCCGACAGGATCTCCCAGCGTCATCGCATTCGCACGAGCGGCGAGTTTGGCCACAAACTGATCCTTAATGGATTCCTCGATGATGATCCGGGATCCGGCGGAACACACTTCTCCTTGATTGAAGAAGATTCCGATCATCGCCCATTCGACGGCACCGTCGATATCGCAGTCGGCAAAGATCACATTCGGCGACTTGCCGCCAAGCTCGAGGCCGATCTTCTTGACATTGCCGGCGGCCGCACGCATGACACTCTGCCCGACCTCGGTACTTCCGGTAAAGGTCACCATGTCGACATCCATACTCTCGCTCATCTCCGCGCCGAGGTTGCCGCTGCCTAAGACCAGGTTGACGCTGCCTCGGGGCATGCCCGCTTCCTCGAAGATCTCGAAAAGCTTGATCGAGGATAGGCTTGTCTTGGAGCTCGGCTTGAAAACGATGCTGTTGCCGGCGGCAAGGGCCGGTGCCATCTTCCAGCAAGCCATCAGGAAGGGGTAGTTCCATGGGGTAATCAGGGCGCACACACCCACCGGTTCATGAACCGTATAGGAATGCATCTGCCCGAATCCCGCGTTGACCTGATATACACCGCCTTGCGGAGCCTTGATGAGTCCCGCGTAATAGCGAAACGTATGGAGTCCGTCATTGACGTCGCCCTCCGCTTCGCGTAAGGGCTTCCCGTTATCGATCGTGTCGAGCATCGCAAGTTCCGCGGCATTCTTCTCGATCAGGTCGGCGATCTTCATCAGCATATTGGAGCGGGCCTGCGAGTCCATGTCGCGCCAGTCCCTTGTGACGTAGAAGGATTTTTTCGCGGCGGCGATCGCGGCTCTGACGTCCGGGATCGTGCCCCGGCAGAAGGTCGCGAAGACCTCGCCGGTCGCCGGATTCACCGCATCCATGGTCGCTTGTGATTCGCCCCGGGTCCATTGCCCGTCAATGTACATCAGTTTGCTATCCATAATCTCCACCTTCAACTTTATTTCTTAAGGGTTGTCCACATCTCGTCGTAGATTGCGATCGTTTCGGTGTCAAGATTCATCACGAACTCTCCCTTGCTGAACACGTCGGCCGGAGGATTCTTGGCGGGATTATCGATGTATTCGCTGCCGAGAAGCTCCACCGCCGCTGTATTGGGATTCAAGTAAGGGAATTCCGCGGAGACCTTAGCAGAGGTTTCGGCCTCGAGCATATAGTTGATGAATTCCATGGCTTCGTCGTAGTTCTTGGCGCCCTTCGGAACACACCAGTTGTCCAGGAAAAGAAACGCGCCTTCTTCGGGATAGACGATCTCGATATCGGGATTCTCTTCCATCGCGAGAGCGATCTCCGCACTCCAGCAGAACCCGAGCGCACAGTCTCCGGAGATCAAGGCGGACTTCGGGCTGTCGCTGTCATAGAGCTTGACAATATCCTTGAGCTTCAGAAGCTGTTCTTTGACCAAGGCCAGATTGGCATGATCGGTCTCATTCATGCTGAGTCCGATGCTGTGCGCGGTAATGCCGATCGTCGCGCGAAAATCATCCAATACGACCAGAGTGTTCGCATAGGCCGGGTTAAAAAGATCAGCGTAGGAGTTGATCTCGTCCGTAATCATCGAGGTATTGACCGCGATCGCGCCGACGCCACCGAGATAGGGTACGGAGTATTCACCCGTCGGATCATAGGACGGTTTCAGGTAGGATGCACCGATGTTCTTGAGATTCGTCAGTTTCGTGCTGTCGATCTTTTCGAGCATGCCCTGATTGATCATCTGCTCGACCATATAATCACTCGGCTGCACAAGATCGTACGCACCTTCCGATTCGGCCTTCACCTTGGCGAGCATATCTTCGTTGGACGAGAACGTGGACACATTGACCGTGATGCCGGTCTTCTCTTCGAATCCCTTGATGACCGATTCCGGCACATACTCGGTCCACACGTAGATATTCAGGGTTCTGCTCTCCGCACTTGTCGGGGTCTGTGCTCCGCCGCATGCGGCAAGTGACATACACATTGCTGCGATCATTCCGATCGCAAGGATCTTCCGATTCATTTTCTTCTTCATTTCAATCCCTCCATGATGTTCTTTTTCTTTGTGCTGCTGCGTTGCGAGAGTACGACTAAGAGAATGGTTCCGATCAGGATAATGGTGGAAAGAGCATTGATATCCGGAGAGACGCCGCTCTTTATACTTTCCATGACCTTCAGCGGGAAGGTCTTGGTCTGACCGTTCGTGAAATAACTGATGATGACGTCATCCAGAGACAGGGTGAAGGCCAGTAGTGCGCCGCCGCCGATGCCCGGCGCGAGCACCGGGAGTGTTATGCGGAAAAAGGTCTGCAAGCGATTGGCCCCCAGATCGAGCGAGGCCTCCTCGATCGAATTGTCATATCCGGCCAGTCGTGCACGGATATTGAAGATGACAAATGGAATGCTGAAGGTCACGTGCGCGAGGATCAGGCTGAGCATCCCCCGGGGGATATTGGTCCTGCTGAATAACGTAAGCAGCGCGATACCGAGGACAATCTCAGGGATGACGACGGGGATATACAGGAGCCCGTCGATGATCGATTTGCCACGGAACTTGTATTTGTACATCCCGACGGCGGCCAGAGTCCCGATGCAGGTCGCAAGCAATGTGCTTGCCGCCGCGATGATCATCGTATTGCCGAACGATTCAAGAAGCGACGTGTTGTCCAGAAGCTTGACGTACCAGTCGAAGGTGAAGCCCTTCCAGCTCAGATACGGTTTCGTCGTCGTCGCATTGAACGAATTCACGACGATCGTCGCGATCGGAAGGAAGAGGAAGAGGTACACCAATACGCAATAGACGATACCGGAGGTCTTGCCGGCTGTCTTCATGAACTGTCTTCTCATCCGCTACACCCCCAGACTCTCTATGTCTCCGCCGCACTTCTGGTACAGCTTGACCAGAAGGAGCGTCACAACAATCAGAATGATCGACAACGCCGATCCCAACGGCCAGTTATTTCCGCTTTGGAATTGCCGTTCAATCAGATTGCCGATAATATCTGCGTTGCCTCCGCCAAGGATGTCCGAGACGAAGAACAGGCCGAGACAGGGAATGAAGACCATGATCGAGCCGGAGAAGATGCCGCTCGCTGTGAGGGGAATGACGATCTTCCGGTAGGTCGTGAGTTTCCCTGCACCAAGATCCGATGACGCCTCGAGAAGATTCTTATCGAGCTTTTCGATCGCGGTATAGAGCGGGAGCACCATATAGGGCAGCAGACAGTAGACCATGCCGAGAATTGTCGTGCCTCTCGAAAACAACAGATCCAGCGGCCGATCGATGATCCCCATCGACATTAACGCCGTGTTGAGCCATCCGTTCGCGCCGAGGAAGGTTCTCCATCCGTAGATTCGTATCAGCGAATTGGTCCAGAACGGAATGATGACCAGCATGTAGAAGACCGCCTTGTATTTGCTCAACGTTCTGGCGATCAGGAAGGCAAATGGATACGTTACGACGAGGCAGATCGCTGTCGTAAGAAGCGCAATCAAGAGCGACTGCAGATAAATTGTCAGATAGTTCGCGTCCAGAAGCCGGGCGTAATTCTCCAGAGTAAAGGAGAAGACCACGTTATAATTCTCATCGAGTGAGCAGAAGCTCATGACGAGAACATACAGAAGCGGCAATGCGACGAAGAACAGAAGCCACAACGTGACCGGTCCGACCATAACGGCTGCCGCTCCGGAGGACGTTTTCCATTTCTTCCCCATCATGCGGTAGCCTCCCCGCCCATAAAGACATTCTCCACCTTCTGAAAGAATTCGTGGCTCATCGAATGGATCAGTTTCGCGTCATCTTTGTCCCAATAGAGGTAGATCTTCCCCATCTGCGGCACCTGCTGCCCGGCAAGGCGCTCAATCTTGACCTGATTACCGTTCGGCAGAACCGCGATCGTCTTCAGGATCGACCCGATATAGACCTGTTCAACGACCATCGCTTCGACGGTAAATCCGTCCACCGGCTCGGTCGAGTACCGCATTCTCTCCGGCCGCACGGACACGGCGACCAGCTCATCCTTCGAGAAATCCTCCCCCGACGCCAGGATCGTGCCGGACTCAATCATGATGGACACATCGTGATCCTTGATCTCCCGCACCACACCCTCGAAAAGATTCGTCTCCCCGATGAAGGTCGCGACAAACTTCGACGCCGGCTGTTCATAGATCTCCGTGGGCGTTCCGACCTGCTCCAGAATGCCGGAATTCATCACGGCGATCCGGTCGCTCATAGTAAGAGCTTCTTCCTGGTCATGCGTGACGTAAATAAAGGTAATCCCGAGCTTCTTCTGCAGCCGCTTCAATTCGAGCTGCATCTGTTTTCTCAGCTTCAGATCCAGCGCTCCCAGCGGCTCGTCCAAGAGAAGGACTTGCGGCTGATTGATCAGCGCCCTGGCAATCGCCACACGCTGCTTCTGTCCGCCCGACAATTGCGCCGGAAACCGCTTCTCGAAACCGCCCAACTGCACCATGTCAAGCATCTTCGAGACGCGAACCTTGATCTCGTCCTTCTTCACCTTCTTGATCCGAAGGCCATAGGCGATATTGTCGTACACCGTCATGTGCGGAAACAGCGCATAGCTCTGGAAAACCGTGTTGACATTGCGCTCGTTGGGCTCCTGATTCTTGATATCGACGCCGTTAATCCGGATCAATCCATTGGTCGGCTCCTCAAAGCCGGCGACCATGCGAAGAGTCGTTGTCTTGCCGCAGCCGGACGAACCGAGAAGCGTGAGAAACTCGCCCTCATAAATATTCAGGCCCAGATCCTTCACCACGAAATTCTCGCGATCATACGACTTATTCACCCCTGCGATCTCGACCATTACTTTCTTATCCATGCCGACTCCCCTCACTTCTCCGATTAGAGCGCTGTGTCGCCGCGTTCGCCTGTACGGATTCGGACCGCATCATCGATCGTCCGGATAAAAATCTTGCCGTCGCCCACCCGGTTCGTCGCCATGCGGTCCCGAACCTCGGTGATAATCTCCTCCACAAGAACATCGGGAACGACAACCTCAACGCGGATCTTGGGAAGCAGGTTGATCGTGGTCTTGAAACCCTTGATCTGATTGACTCCGCTCTCCCCGGAGAAACCCCTCTGCGTACCGCACCCCATCACGCTCGAAATGGTCATGCCGCCGGCGTGAAAACCGTCGAGAATATCCTTCAACACTTCCAGCTGCTCCGGCCGGATCACCAGAATCATTTCCTTCATATCCTTGCCTCCCCCTGCCTTTGTTCCGTGAACAGAAAAAACGCCCCCGAAATGAATCGGAAGCGCCTCTGCCACCCTGCTGCGAAAATAAAAAGACGCTCCCGAAAACTCCCGGAAGCGTCTCTGCTGTATGTATGCGTCTTATCATAGTGCAGGAGAAGATCAAAGTCAAGCCAGAATTGCAAGATTCATGATGTGCGGTTTCAATTATTTTGTTTTGAACATCAAATAAACTCTTTTCGTGCGATTATATTCACAAATATTTGGCGCGTCGTGCGAATGTTCTTGCATTTTTGTCAGCACGAAGTCCCTCAAGGGTGCGTCAACCTTATAACATCGTTGCACAGAATGAGGCAACATTCTCGTCGGTGCGCTGCCTCTCCTACGTGTGCTAGAAATTGCTAATGCACCGACGAAACGGGTCGCTGAATCTATTTTCGTCGGTGCGCAGCCTCACCTACGTGTGTTAGAAATTGCTAATACACCGACGAAACGGGTCGCTGAATGCATTTTCGTCGGTGCGCTGTCTCTTCGGCGCATGTCATATGTCACTAATGCAATGATTGGCGATATATACACAAATCCAGCGAGGCAGAGCCGATCGCATGCAGACAGAACGTCACCTTCGTGGCATACAGCCCAGTCGAGGCATCGAAATCTGGTCCATCCATTCCGGGGTGGCTACGATATAATATTCGTAGAGCATCGGAGCACCTACTCAAACGCCCCAAATAGCCGATTGAGTAGGTTTGTCATTGATAAGAATCCCGCGCCGGCCACTAGGACGCCGGCGTAGTACGATCAAGGTATCAACATGTCTGGGATTACTTTACCGACAACATGGCAGTGCCAGTAAATTCACTCTGATGAGATGGCCGCCGGATTAGACGATCCCGATGTCTCTGCGATTTCGTATCATGATAAGATTGAGCTCATGCGTATTCAGATCAGCTTTCTTTTTCGCGCCTCAATGACGGCGGCGGTCTTACTGTTCACGCCAAGTTTGCGGAAATTCTGCTTGTTGTGATATTTGACATTCTCGACACTGAGTCCTAATTCTCCCGAAATTTCTGCGGTCGTCAGACCTTCGGCCTGAAGCTTCAGGATGCAGATCGCATTGTCTGCGAAGGTCGCCTCTTCCGCGATCATCTTCAAATATCCGGGATAGAACTTTGTCATCCTCTCCGTCTCGGCCGAAACCGCGCTCATGTACGCGGAATTCGTGCAGGTCCATGCAGTCTCGCGAAGCATGCGCGATACCGCCGCGCCTTCTCTGGAAATGAGGCGCACAAAGAAATAGCTCTCGGCTTCCTCCAGGACTTTGCGGAAAATCTCATCCCAGGACGGGTCTTCCATCCGGTATCGGGCGACGGCCGTAAGTAGGCCTGCCTCCATTCGTATGTAGGGCCGGTCCATGATGTCGGCATAATAGAGCAGGCGCTGCAGCAGGTTGAGCGCCCGGTCGTACCGGCCGGTCATTAGATAGATTCGGGCTTTCACGAGAAAGCGGTAACGTTCCATCGCCGGGACATCAACTTCTTCTTCGGGAGCCTGTTCCGTCCACTCCATCGCTTCTGCCGTCTTGCCTTTGTAGAGACCGACGCGCATTTCCAGCGCGGCAAGATTCGGAAGGAGTCGTGTCGCGCCTTCTTGAAGGACTTTTTTTCGAAAACCGGTCAGCAGCTCGGACGCATCGTCCGCATGGTTGTTCAGGACATTGAGCCAGGCCAGCTGGGCGACGGCGACAAAACACTGCTCGATTTTTCCGCCCGCCTGTGCCTGCATCATGCCCTTGTTGGCCAGATTCGAGATCTCATAACTGTCGCCGCCTTTTTCGAGGAAGCTCTCCGCCAGGGCGATATTGATCAGACCTTTCCCGTACTTGCCCAGCACGAACTCCAGGATCTTGCCGAGACGGTTCGCGATCTCCCGGTCCTTCCGGCTCCACCCGCAGAAGTCCTTGCCGCCGTTCATCTGCGAGGGCAGATTGCTGGTGATGGAGAATTCCGGGAGGCTGATGCTGCGGTTGGTCACGAGGGCGCCAGCTTTCTTGAGCAGGTCCGGCAACGTAGATGTTTTTCGCTGCGGAAGAGCGATATCAAGATATACGAGCTTCCCCCGGGCCGCTTTGGCCGCGCTTCCCGACAGTGTAGCGGCCATGTGAAGTAGTTCGCCGTACCAACGTTCGCTTTCTTCAATATTCAGGAGTATCGCCTGGAGCATACTCATGCCGGCCAGAAGCTCGATGCTCTCGCGAACCATCTCCTCCGGCAGCGCCAGGTAATATCTGCGGAGTTCATAGTAATGGCCGCTCGCGGGATTTTTTCGCGCATTGGCGATCAGGAGCCCCGCGATCCGCTCCATATCGTGACAGGTCTCATACATTTTGAGTGCGTTGGGCGTATCGTCCGACAATTCGTAATAGAGGCCCGCGTTGTAGTAGAGGCGCTCTCTTCTCTCCTTGGGATACATCCGCAAGAGTCGTCGCGTCATCGATTTTCGCATCGAGAGGCGTATCTCATAGACAGTTTTACCTCCCTCGGTATCTTTGCGCGTGAGGAAGCAACCCAGTTGTTCGGCGCGTTCGATCATCTTATCGACATCGTTGCGCCCGGTGATCATCTCTGCCAACCGCCGGTCAAACTCGTCGACAATGCAGACCTGCATCAGGAAGTCATGGATATCCAAATCCCACTGGTTATAGACGTGATGGTCCATGTAATCCCAGTATCGGCTACGCATCTTCTCGATGCCTGCGGCGTCGAACGGCACACCCGCGCACATTTCGATCGCGATCAAGCGAACGACAACGCCGATGCCGAACGACATGCGAACGATCTTATCCAAATCCTCGTCGGCGGGGGTCAGGTTCCAAGAGGAGAGATATTCGGCAACATCCTCCTTGGACAGCAGAAAATCCTCTTCATCGATCATCGCAAAGACCCGTCGATAATAGACGGGCGTCAGCCAGGCCGGGATCCGGCATCGCCCGGACAGAATCAGCCAGACATCGGCTCGTGCGGCGAGCGCTTCGATGCTTCTCGTCAACGAATCCTTGAGTTCGTCATCGCGCAGAAGATGTAGATCGTCGATCACGACAATCGTATGCTTCCGCCCGGAGGAGACCCGAAGATCCTCCTCGCTCAAGTTCTGCGCCGAAAAATAATGGAAATTCCTCTTCCCCATAAAATCGCGAAGAAACGCAGTCTTGCCGCACCCGGAGACTCCGTAGAGATACACCGTTTGCGACAAAGACTGTGCCGTTCTCATCTTCTTATTCGCCGCGGCCGGTCGTATATACCGTCCGGCTTCCGGCTCACAGCCGGGAATCCAATCTCTTGTTTCCAGATCCGTCATACACCCACTACTTCGCGAAAATCTCGAAATCACGCCTTGCCCGGCAACTCTTCACCCAGTGTAGCACATCGACTACATCCCGAAAAACCCGGTAATACTGAATCCCGTCGGCATAGGAATCGTAAGCATAAACGCCGTAGCCAGCACAAAACTTACCGTCGAAACAATAATGATCGCGTATTTATTCTTGATGCCCTTAAAGGAGCCCGCAATACCCAGCAGAAACAGCACAACGCCATAGATCACCGTAACAAGGCCGTAGGCGTCCCCGTTCGTATTATCCTTTGTGCCCTGAGCCATCGCCGCCTCCGACTGCGCCAGAAGCTCGTTCGCCCGCACAAAATACGATGCGACAAAAGCCTCATCCGTGAACGGCGACACCAGCGCCTGATCCTTCGTCATCCACTCCAGAACAATCGCCTCCGGATCGTCGCTCGTGTACTCGAAACTCCATCCGATCACAGCGCCCATCTCTTCCGAAAGATTATCCTGCAGCTTGAAAAACAACTTATTTGCACTCCGCGCTACCGCTTCCTCGTCGCCCTTCTCCTGCGCGAAAAGAATGTCGATCTGCAAATCGCTGATCTCACTCCAAAGCAGCATATCCTGATTCATGCTCTGCACCCCGGCGTTATACTCCGAGTTGCCCTCCGCCGCAAGATTATTGCTGGTCGTGTAATTCCCCGCCTGGTTCCCGCCGTGAAGAGAACCGACCCAGCTGGCCCACGCGGTAAACAGCGCGGTAATACCGAGCATAATCACGACGATAATCTCCAACGTGTGCTCGATATCCCTGGACTTCTTGGGCTTCACCGGATTCTCCTCGTCTTGCACAACTTCATTCACAATCTCATCCATACGACAATCCTCCCCCTCAGATGCCCATCGAGTTGATCTTCTCGGCCGTCTTGGTCGCCAGCTCCATACAGCGTTTCTTCGTATCGCCGAGAATTCCGGTAACACTCGTCAATCCACCGGTCAGCTTATCCAACGCCATATTTGCCACCAGATTGTCGACGCCCGCGGGCTGCGCGCTGCGCTGCACCGAGAACTTGCCGTTCGATCCCAGAATCTGAACCTGATTGTTCCGGTCCATCTGCGGGAACACAATGATCCACACGAAACCATTCTTCACCAGCGACGGCTGCCCCGCCTCAAACGGAACATCCTTAATCTTCTCGAAAAGCTCCTGGATCGAATAATTCCCCTTCAGATTCAACTTCTCCACCCGTACTCCAAACGCATCCGCAATACCCATATAAAAAACCTCCCTTTCACCAATAACAAACATTTATATTCGACCAAATTCTAATATAGCCACCCCGCGGAAGCCACTCCGCAAAAGGGTAGTATGGGGTGGTTTTGGGGGGAGGGGGCATGAACAACATTGAGAATCACGACGGGTATCAAGGGTAGGAGCTTGGTGGGGGTGTTGATAAGTCATTCTCAAAATATCCAGGTGACTATATTCAATTCATGTGTTTTGTAGTCGCTATCCGGGTTGGATGATTTCGACGATGTCCTCACGCTTGACTGTAATGGTCGCCCAGTCGGCTGGCGAAGAACCGACGTCGACGTCAAAGACATCCTGTTCATCATATGCTTCAACGACACACGCTACAGTACCGTCTTTCAACCGTACGGTATCAAACTCTCTAACTATCTCCATCACTCTTCACCCCATTCACGTATAGCGTTGACAGCCAAGATATTTCTTCGTTTATTCTCCATCCGAAGACTAAATTCACGGGTTTTTAAGCGATGGATGGTTTGATTACCCTATTCATTTACACTGCTCTCAAACTCCTCCGGACAAACCGTCCGTCAAACTCTGTTTGATTACCCTATTCATTTACACTGCTCTCAAACACACGATGCCGCGGAACCGGTCGGCTTTCTGTTTGATTACCCTATTCATTTACACTGCTCTCAAACATATTCCGGCGTCGAACGCACGTTCTCCGGGTTTGATTACCCTATTCATTTACACTGCTCTCAAACACGATAGATGGAATAACCGTCGCGCGACTGGTTTGATTACCCTATTCATTTACACTGCTCTCAAACCCTACAATGCCGCGTTCGAGTGGTACTGCGGTTTGATTACCCTATTCATTTACACTGCTCTCAAACCCATGAGTTCGTAGAGTTCCATTCCTTTGAGTTTGATTACCCTATTCATTTACACTGCTCTCAAACCTATCGTGCGTCTTATAGGTTGATTGCAAGTTTGATTACCCTATTCATTTACACTGCTCTCAAACCCGTCTTGCTTGTATGATTTTTCATCTCTTGTTTGATTACCCTATTCATTTACACTGCTCTCAAACACTGCACATACCACTACGCCGACTGTCGAGGTTTGATTACCCTATTCATTTACACTGCTCTCAAACTCGTGGGGAAAGCTGACGTCGGGCAAGAGGTGTTTGATTACCCTATTCATTTACACTGCTCTCAAACTTCCCTAACCAGTTCAGCCGCCACCCTCGCGTTTGATTACCCTATTCATTTACACTGCTCTCAAACTCTGTCCTCGCAGACATTTGACGAGAGGACGTTTGATTACCCTATTCATTTACACTGCTCTCAAACAAGGTCATGGAGGACGCCGGATACAGCTAGTTTGATTACCCTATTCATTTACACTGCTCTCAAACATCTTGACCTCGATCCATACCACTACACCGGTTTGATTACCCTATTCATTTACAC
>JAEWUD010000042.1 GCA_023397475.1 Bacillota bacterium | reverse complement strand
CGCCAGCGCCCACGCCAGCGCCCACGCCAGCGCCCACGCCAGCGCCCAGCGCCGACGCCAGCGCCCAGCGCCCACGCCAGCGCCCACGCCAGCGCCGGCGCGGAATAATTGTCGTGGCGCGTAGCGGCGCTCTCCGACCTCGCAGTAGTGCAAGTGGGCGCCATCTTCCGCAGACCTCCGGCTGAACGTGCTTATTGCTCAATTATGTCGCCGGAGCTCCGCAGGGCAACGATATGACTTTTCGCGAAAACGATCAACCGTCGAGGTCAACGTAATGATAATTTCCGTTCGAGAGGACTGCCACGTAACCATTGGGCGCGATTTCGAGTCGATCATTTTCGGCGATTGTCTCCAGGAGGACTTCTCCTTGAGATGTAATGATTCCTTTTCTATCGCCTGTGGACGATAACAAGTAGAAGCACTCGGAGTAACAATACCCGGGATATTCATCTCCTGTGACGCTCCGGAAGGCGGTGATGTCGCCAAATTGTGGTGAAAGCAACCAATTTCCATTTGTATCAAGCAACCCAGTCTTACCGTCCTGACTTGCGATGAAGACCGGAGCGCATGACTCGGCAAGAAATTTGGAAGGGTTCCAAATCCGATCGAACGTGAAGGGTGTCAGTAAAGTCCCATTACTATCGAGAACGGCCACCTTGGCATCTTTTCTCACAGGAATATACTCATCAACAAAATAATTATCTACTTCGTCAATTTGTGGTTCGACGACAATTGTACCGGTCTTGTCGATGAATCCGTATTTTCCGTCAACCCTGATGCACGCAAGTCCGAACTCGTAGAAAGTAAATGCTTTTTCGAATTGCGGTTCGATCGCGAAGCCGCCGCTTCGGTTAATATATCCGTACTTACCGTCGAACGCTACGCACGCCAAACCATTCGAGGCAAAGCGGGAGGCATCCGAGAATTCCTTATCTGTCAGGAGATTTCCGTTCTCATCGATGTAGTGAAAGATGTAACTGTAACCCTCACCCTCACCATGTCGAGCGACGATTGCCACACTGTCGTCATAGAATGGGAGTCCGAATTCACCATCTTCCAGAGGAATCACCAGCTCACCTTCCAGGTTGAAGTACCCGTTCCCCTTCGATGCGGAGTTGGCGTAGAAGAGATGATTCGATCCGATGTAACTGGGATTAATGCTCACGTCGTCGAGGATGATGTCGCCGTTGAGCTTCATCAGACAATTGTTGGTGAAAATAAAAGCCAGATCCTCGCCGCCGAAATCCAAGTAACCATCTTCGCCCCAAATGCCTTCCGTTAGAATTCGACCGGTTGACACGGGAGCAATAAGTTCCTTGCCTGTCTTATCAATCAATCCCCAGAGATTATCCACCTTGACCTGCGCGTATTTCGTTCTCTCATCCACGTGCACTGCGTCGTAGGTCGGAGCGACGACGATGTCTCCGTGGGTGTCGACGAACCCCCATTTGCCATTGATCATAACGCCGGCTAGACCGAAACTTGTAAAGCACGTGCAATCCGCGTACATGGGATCGACCACCCACTCGCATTTCTCGTTAACGAAGCCCCACAGCCCGTCTTTCTGAAGCCAGGTAAAACCGATGTCCATATATGGCAGATAGCACCAGATGTCGGACTTGGTCGTGCGAAAAGCATCATACTCCGGCGGGATAACGAAGTGCCCGTCTTCGCCGATCATGCCGTATTTCATCACGCCATCTGTCATCTGTCCGACAACTGCATATCCGCTGGCATTGAACATATATGCCTCATCGAAGGTGAGGCTGCTCACATAATTCATGTCAATGGAAGGTTCTGGGGATGCCGTCGCGGGAGTCGCAGTCGGCTCATTCGAAGAAATGACTGCGGAGGATTCCGGTTGCGTAAAGGATGATTCATCTTGTGTAACGGAAGTTGAGCTTACCGTTGTCAGAGCAGAAGGCTCGGTGGAAGACTGTGACTCCTGCACTACAGTTGTTACGTTGCCGCAGGAAGTGAGAAGAAATGTTGTGCTCATCAGAAGAATTGCCACGAATCTCTTGTTCATAGGACTGGCCTCCTTGGAGTGGCACGCCTCTCGGCGGGTTGAGGCTGGATCCCTCACACAGCAGGGATGATGGACCTCTATGTAGTATACGATTTGGAGGTCGAAGTTGTTACAAACAACATTGTTTTGCATAGAAAAATATATAGCTAGACCACAAAAAATGGCTCACCAAAAGGGGCGAGAAGTTGCTCAGGCAGACCGCGAAGAACGGCTCAGTTAGTCCGTGAAAATCGGCTCAATAAGGACGCGAAAACTCGTGTATTTTCGAGCAAAGAAAATCCCCGACATCTTCCTCCGCAGATTACGGAAGCGTGTTGCCGGGGATCGTGAAGTCAATCGTCGCAGAATAATCAAGCGAAGTAATCAATCACCGATGATCAACCCTTCGAATACGGTATAGGAGTACTTATCCAGATCCGTGACTTTGAACCCATCGAGATGTAGCCATCCCTCTTGATCACCCCAGCGGATCTTCACCCATTCGATATTGTCAGAAGAGATAAGAGTAACGGCAGATCCCGCCGGGATTGTGAGGTCAGATGCCATCGAAGCATCCGGCGCGGATCGCATCGGCACATCGATGATCGTCGTACAGGGGAATTCTCCGAAGAAGTACTCCGGCTCCGGGACCTTCACAAGTTTGCCATCGGCTCCCAGAGTATGTTTGACCGGGGCGAACCAGGACATCATTACCCACATCGAAGTACTTGCGGTGAGTGACCCGTCGCCGGTCATTCGAATGTCATCGCATATGCCGGCCACAACGCCGCGCTCAAGAAATCCATTCTCCGTCACGCCTGCAATATAACTCTCGAAGTCGCTGCTTGCTCCATCAAAGTCGGTGAAAAGATCGAGGATCCCATCTTCATAGCTGATGTCGCCAAGAAATACTTCGTTGTGAGGTGAGTCATAATCGATATTCCAATTGTAGTCATCATCCGTGTCATGAAGAACGATGTTCATGGTATTGTCATCCGGCGCATCGTAGGTCAACTCTTCCAGAACCCCGTCCTGGTCAAAGTCGAGCGTCGTGCCCGAGGGGATGTAGAGCAGTCCGTTTCCGGAACGAGCCTCGGCAACCTGGATCAAGAGGATGTTCGCCCGTTGAATCTCGTTGAACTGATCGTAGGAGAAGGATTCATCCGGCTCATACCACGCCAACGGACTGTAATGGTCGATATACATCTGCTTCTGAAAAACATATCCTTCCCGCGCGAAAAAATCATTGCGGGCAAGGGCGAGCGCTTCCGGACCCAGCGGAACAAGCTCTTCCCACATAATGAGCCTCTCGTCGCTGTCCGGGAACATCATCCCTTCCATCATCGGATCGCCGGTGGGTGTTGCCGTGGTCGCGGCGACCTTCGTCACAGTGGATTCCTCCGGCACAGCGGATTCTTCCGGTTCAGTCGTCGTGGAAATGGAGGAAGGATCTGTCACGCCCTCCGATGTAAGAATCGCTGTTGTCGTTACCGGATTGCAGGACGCTGCGAACAACATGGTCAGGACCAAGAGAGTGGCTGCGAGTTTCTTATTCATAACATCTTCCTCCTATAAGTGACCTTCTTGCCGCCGATTTGGATGACTCTCGAATTCGGCGAAAATCGGCCTTCATTTACTAGACGATACATGTCGAAGAAGTGTTACAGAAAAAACGTTTGTGTGAAGAATGTAGAATAAAGAAGAATGACGCAGGCGAATATTCGTTAATGAATAACGTTAAACCCGGACGTTAGACGAATTTATTATACTACTTTGCGGTAACGACGAGGAGATTCACGGATTTCATCGGAGAGCCGCGCCGCGGCGCAACCAGTAATCTGCGCCGGCATCACCGGCGCTCCTTTTTGTGTTGACCGGTAGTGCGGGCAATATCAACGCTCACTAATCCGCTGACTTACTGACCCGAGGCTTCTCTCGTCAGCTCAAGAAGGTAATCGGCCAAAGCGGCATTGCGATAGACGGATGTGCCGTAGTAATTGTAGGAGAGGGTAGCCCCGGAGAATTCCGCCGACAACGTCTCGCCCAAGCCGTCGTAAAGATTCTCTTCGACTTCATCAACACCGTTCCGAAGGTAGAGATTCTCCGACGTGATGATCGCTAGGATATCCTCTGTGACGGTCGGGCCGAGCGGGCATGTGAGGTCATAGTTCTCCTCGCCCATAACACGTGCGGTAAGCGAGTAACTGTCCCCCTCCCGCGTGATCACATAGTGTTCAAAGTATCCCGCAATACCTCCGCCAGTATAATAATCGAGCGACTCCAGTTCCCCGTAATAGGACTTCGCGATCGCGCCTCTTCCGAGATAGGCACCAGCGACAAGAAGGCAGATGACGGCAACAATAGCGATAAGAATCTTGATCCAGGTTCTCTTCATATGCAAATGAGCTCCTTTGCGAGTGATGCGCCGCATCTGAGAAGGATTCCTTCTGCGAGTGATGGGTCTACATCTGTTCAAATTATATCAGATGCTCCCGCGCCGATAGACCTTCGTCTTCCCCCGACCGGTGGATCGCAACAACCCCAGTTCAAGTATCTGCCGTATCCCCAATCCGCTCGACGCGCCAATGCACACTCCCGGGCACGGACCGCATCTTCATAAATCGCATCGCGACCGACCGCGCGTACCGCTCGGCATCCTCCACCGTCGCCCAACGATAGACGCCCATGCACGTGTTCGTCGCCTCGTCGAGAAGCCAGTATTTCGACATGAATCCGCGAAAACGGAACAGCGCGCGCATCGGAATCCGCGAGAAGCCGATATTCTTCTTCCCATCCATCCCTTTCAGTTGAAAAGACACGACAAACAGCGCACCGGCCGCGTCCGCATTGTCGCGATAGGCGTAACGGAAGACGCGAAAAGCCGGTGGAATTCCGTACGCGTCTGTGAGCGTCTGACCGACCTTGGATTCGTCAAAATATACCTTCATATAGGAGCCCCCCCATTGTTGATAACAGTATAAGGCGCATTTTCGCGAATAAACAATCCAGAGAGGGCGTAGAGTGAAGGAAAGAATCCACGAGGGGGAGAATGAGTAGATTACTTCAACAGCCCTACCTTTTTGGAATCGATCGATTGCACCAGATCGACAGTGAGCACCAACGACGATACAGTACATCATTTATATCGGCAGGGTTTCGACTAAAACAGTGTGGTTATTATGACCTGCATATAGTAGATATATAACATTGAATGTTTATGAGGTTGTTTTGCCATTGAAAACCTTGTCAATAGTAGATAATATTTTCAAAATACAGCCTGGATCACGATTATTACGATTTCAGGCGGTACCGAAATGAGTGATAACACTAATTATGGTCATTAATTATAATAAACATTGATAAAATAAAATATTGATAGATATGTCAGAAGTAAGAAAATATCGAAAACTGCCTGTTTTTCTTCAATGATTACCGCCTGGGAGATCGGTTTGTGCGATCTAGGCTGTATTTTTCGAAATTTGCCTCATTTCATCTCTTTGACAAATATCTAAAAGCATAAACCTTAGCACAACTTGCTTGTTATGGGTTTCTTCCCGCTCTAGGGGGCTCGGTTTGCGCCTCGCGGTGGTCGCTCATCGCTGAGTGTAAAGACGAAAGTTTATAACAAAATAGATAAAAAAATTACAAAACGAGGAGTTTTTAACAAATCTGATATAAACTTGCAAAAAGATGGTTGGCGCTTTAAGATGAATGCAAAGGCGGTGAGGGTATGAGCGAGAAAAGTTTGAAGGATCGCAAGTTGTATCTGGACAAGTTGATTGCTTTCCAAGACACGGATCTGATTAAGGTAATCACGGGAATCCGTCGCTGTGGGAAGTCAAGCCTCATGAAGTTGATGTCAGCGCGTATTAAGAATATGGGGATTGCTGCCGAATGCGTTCTCGAAATAAATTTCGAATCGATGAATTTCGCCGGAATGGATGACAGAAAACTCTATGAATATGTTATCGAACGAGTCGTTGCAGGAAAGAAGATGTACCTGTTTTTTGATGAGATACAATTTGTCAGGAACTGGCAACGTGCAATTAATTCCTTTCGCGTCGATTTAAACTGCGATATATATATCACCGGTTCTAATGCATATTTACTTTCATCAGAACTCTCGACCTATCTGGCAGGACGTTACGTTGAGATCAAACTGTATCCTCTCTCTTTCTCGGAATTTATCGATTTCTCGGAATTTCGGATTAAGGAGAAGCGTCTTCCTGACGGAAAGATCAGGAAACAACTTCTCGATACCGAGAATGAGGTAGTTCAGACAAGGGATGTGTTTGACAGTTATGTACGCTTCGGTGGAATGCCTCCAATAATGGACTCTTATCCTGATCAGGAGAAAGTGACGGCTGTACTTGACGGCATCTATTCTGCCGTTGTTGTCAGAGACATCCTCGAGCGCGTTCGGCGCGAAGGATCACGTGCGGTCACTGATGCATCGCTTCTTCGGAAGTTGACGATGTTCCTCGCTGACAATATCGGAAACAATAGTTCTGCCAATTCAATCAGCAAGACGTTGATTTATGAGAATCTTCTTACTAGCAAACCAGGTGTGCCGACGGTGCAGGCTTATATGGATGCGCTTGTTGAGGCTTATATCTTTTATGAGATCAAGCGATTTGATATAAAGGGACGAGATTACCTTCGCACTCTGGGCAAACACTATATTGTAGATATTGGAATTCGCAATTATCTTCTTGGGTTCCGCGGAGGAGATAGCGGTCATGTGCTTGAGAATATTGTTTTCTTCGAGCTCTTGCGACGCGGATATCAAGTTGCGGTTGGGAAGATCAATAATTTGGAGATTGATTTTATCGCAACCAAAACAGATGAAAAAATGTACATACAGGTAACGGAAACCATGCTGGAGAAGCAGACAAGAGAACGCGAACTTACTCCGCTGCTGATGATAAAGGATAACTATAAGAAGATGGTTATCACGATGGATAGCCCAATCTTTCCGGATAATGAGGGAATACAAATCGTTAACGCGCTGGAATGGCTACTGGCCTAAAATATAACCCGCACAATCGAAAACCCCGCGAGGCTGGCAAGCCGCGGGGCTCCGATTTTTTCGCGTCGAAGCCAGATAGTCGGGGCTCCGATCTTATCGCGTCGACGGGGAGATGGGATGCCTGCTCACATCGATGCGCTATGGGGAAGGCCGAACTGGCGTCGACGGGGATTGGTGAAGATCCTGTCCGCGACGTAGCCTACCCGATGGATCGGCCCAAATTCTCGGCGTCCAAAAGCTCAGGCCGGCCGCCGATATCTCCGAGAACGAGGGCGTTTCCGCAGAGGACCCGGCCGATTTTCTCCCACGCGAGGTGGTCCATCAGGTGGTCATACCAGTGCGTGACGAGGCTGAAGTCATTGTCGCCCGCGACCATCAGCAGCGCGACCTTTTTGGCCGGCGACTGGTAGCCCGGATTGCCCTCGGCCACCGCGAAAAGCCGGTCAAAGGCCGCCTTGAGCTGTGCGGTGACGCTGTCGTAGTAGAGCGGGGAGGCGAGCACGACGACGTCGGCTTGCGCGTACACCGGGTAAATCTCCTCCATCGCGTCCTTCTGGGAACAGGGACTTGCCGGATCTTTGCCGCCGCGCAGGCAGCCCTTGCAGGGATGGATGTCCATCGTGTCGACGTTAAACGATGTGACAGCGTGCCCGGCGCTCTCGGCTCCGCGCGTGAAAGCCTCGACGAGCTTTGCGGTGTTGCCCATTTTTCTAGGGCTTCCGTTGAGGATGAGGATTTTCTGTGCCATAGGGGTTCTCCTTTGAGGTGGAATAATGGTGGCAATTGAGAGGCGAGAATTTTCTTGTACAGGGAAGATTTTTCGGTAGAGGGCCGTTTTCGCGAAAAGCGGGTCGCGGGTTTTTTCGCGAGAAGTAGGTGATTCAAGATCGGGAGGGCAAACAGGGGGCTGGCGATGCGGGCATATACTTTTCGCGGTGGTGATACTATAATTCTATTAAGAATGTGACGAAGAACAAGTACGCACAATAATGTGCGGTACTTGTCATCGGGTAATATACTATCTTTAAGGAGAGTGTGGCATGGAACAACGCAGCATTGCCAAGGAGAGCCTGGAGACGACGGGGTTCAGCTACACGCTGTCGCTGATCAACGGGAAGTACAAGATGTCGATCTTGTACACGCTGATGCAGTTTCGTGTCGTGCGATTTAATGAGTTCAAGAAATACATCGAGGAGATCTCGTTCAAGACCCTGAGTTCGACGCTCAAGGAGCTCGAGGCGGACCAGTTGGTGAGCCGCAAGGAGTATCCGCAGATTCCGCCGAAGGTCGAGTACCGGCTGACGGAGCGCGGCGAATCGCTCATCCCGATCCTGGACAACTTGTGCCAGTGGGGCGAGGATCACCGGATCGCGAAGGGGTAAGAGGGTTAGGGTGGAGATGGATTCTACTCGCCCTGTCGAAAAGGAGTTGATGACCTCAAGACTTATATGATCGACAAAAAGATCGAGATTATAGGCATTACTAGCCCAGGGTAGGAAGCAGGATAAAAGCAGTATGAAATCGCGCGGCCAAATGGCACGGCTTTTTTTGCTCACCGACATGGTTATATGAGGTGCGCCGGCGAGTCCGGCGCGGATTAATAGTCGCGCGAAGGAAGGTGCGCCGGTGCGACCGGCGCGGATTAATGGTCGCGCCGCGATTTGCGGCGCTCCGATGCAATAGGTAAATCTCCTCCCCGGCACCCCGAAGTAGTATAAAAATCAGCCTACTCTCCGGTTTTGGTGGTTATCATTGACAAACAATGTCGTTATTTGTCATTGAGGAAGTATAAAAATCCGACTACGCTCCGATTTTGGTGGTTATCAATGATAAGAAATCATGTTTTTTCTCATTGAGGAAGTATAAAATCGTGACTCCACTCGTTTTTTGGTGGTTATCAATGACAAACAATGTCGTTATTTGTCATTGAGGAAGTATAAAATCGAGAGATCCATTGAATTTTGGTGGTTATCATTGACAAATATATTGCCCTCAGGCTAGCCCAAAGCGAGAATATCCCGACTTCTCGCTACCAACAGACCCGACCCGGCATGCCGCCTGCAACTCAACTTATCCCGCTACCAACAGACCCGACCCGGCATGCCGCCTGCAACTCAACTTATCTCGCTACCCACCGACCCGTGCGATTCGCGACTGCTTCGACTCACTTTTCGCCGACCCGGCGCGGTGAATGACGACCACGCTGTAGTTTTTCCCGCTACGCCCCGCCCGGCGCGATGGCTTCCAACGCAATCCTTTTTGTAAATCAGACAACTCGCCGCGCATACGAACTTTTCGTTATACCTTCGCGTGATTCATGACGGGCGTAGCCCGACTTTTCGTTATACCTTCGCGAAATTCATGATGCCCCCGCGCGCGAACTTTTCGTTGAACCTTCGCATGAATACGAGTATAATATAGGCGCTTGATTTTTGAGCCGTCCGATATGCGGAGCATAAGGATTGTCGTTCTTTGCCCGCACGGGCAATAAAATATAAGGAGTGTGAACAGTATGGCAATGGTTCTGAAGAAGAATGTTGAAGACCTGAAGGTAGCCGGGAAGCGGGTCATCGTCCGCGTGGATTTTAACGTCCCGCTCGACAAGAAGACCGGTGCGATCACGGATGACAAGCGGATCAAGGGAGCTCTTCCCACAATTTCCTATCTTGTGAACAACAACGCGAAGGTTATTCTGGTCTCTCATCTCGGTCGCCCGAAGAACGGTCCGGAGGCGGCTTTCTCAATGAAGCCCGCAGCGGAGCGTCTTGCCGAGCTTCTTGGGAAACCTGTCGTACTGGCTGCCGATGTTGTCGGCGAGGACGCGAAGGCAAAGGCCGCCGCTCTCAAGGAAGGCGAGATCCTGATGCTCGAGAACGTCCGCTTCCACAAGGAAGAGACGAAGAATGATCCGGCGTTCGCGGCGGATCTGGCCTCGATGGCTGACCTTTATGTCAACGATGCTTTCGGAACGGCGCACCGCGCGCACGCTTCGACGGCGGGTCTGGCGAACTATCTTCCCTCGGCTTCCGGATACCTCATTCAGAAGGAGCTGGATTTCATGGGCAAGGCGCTGACCGAGCCGGCACGTCCTTTCGTTGCGATCCTCGGCGGAGCGAAGGTCTCCGACAAGATCGGCGTCATTGAGAACCTGCTCGAAAAGGCTGACGCCATCATCATCGGCGGCGGCATGGCCTACACATTTTTCGCGGCGATGGGCAACACTGTCGGAACTTCGCTTTGCGAGGCCGATAAGCTTGATCTGGCCAAGGATCTGATCGCGAAGGCCGAGGCCAAGGGCGTTAAGTTCCTTCTGCCGACGGACAACGTCGTTGCCGATAAGTTTGCCGCTGACGCGAATGCGCAGACGGTTCAATCCAACGCGATGCCGGACGGATGGATGGGTCTCGATATCGGACCGGATTCCATCAAGCTCTTCTCCGAGACGATTGCTTCCGCCAAGACGGTCATCTGGAACGGCCCGATGGGCGTTTTCGAGTTTGACCGTTTTGCCGAGGGCACACGCGCGATCGCCAAGGCGGTTGCCGCTTCGGATTCCATCTCGATCATCGGCGGCGGAGACTCTGCCGCAGCGGTTGAGAAGCTCGGTTACGCCGACCAGGTCACGCACATCTCCACGGGCGGCGGCGCTTCTCTCGAGTACATCGAGGGCAAGGTTCTCCCCGGTATCGACGGACTCCTCGACAAGGTTCCCTGCCGTACATTCGCGGCCGGCAACTGGAAGATGAATTGCGGCACACCGGCCGAAGCCACCAAGCTGATCGACGCCCTCAAGCCGCTGGTCAAGGACGCGACGAGCAAGATCGCCATCGGCGTTCCTTTCCTTGCGATCCCGGCAGCTCTCGAAGCGACGGCCTACACCAACATCAAGGTTGCCGCGCAGAACTGCCACTTCAACGAGAAGGGCGCTTACACGGGCGAGATCTCTCCCGTATGGCTTGCCAAGCTCGGCGTCACCTATGTTATCCTCGGCCATTCCGAGCGCCGCGAGTATTTCGCGGAGACCGATGAGACCGTCAACAAGAAGACCAAGGCGGCTCTGGCTGTCGGCCTCAAGCCGATCGTCTGCTGCGGCGAGTCTCTTGCGCAGCGTGAGGCCGGAGAGACCTTCGATTGGATCAAAGGCCAGATCGTCGGCGCCTTCGCTGGCATTCCCGCCGAGAAGCTCTGTCAGATCACCATCGCCTACGAGCCGATCTGGGCGATCGGAACCGGTAAAGTCGCGACGGACGAGCAGGCTGAGGAAGTTTGCGCCTTCATCCGCGGCGTCATGGCCGATCTCTACACCAAGGAAGACGCTGACGCCCTCACCATCCAGTACGGCGGATCGGTCAGCCCATCTTCGGCGGCCGGACTCTTCGCTTGCGCGAACATTAACGGCGGTCTGGTCGGCGGCGCATCGCTGAAGGCTCCGGATTTCGCGGCGATCTGCAACGCGTAAGAACGGGCGAGTTGACGAGCTTTTTTCGCGAATACGGGGCGCTTGAGGATATCAAGCGAGGTCGACTCTCGAAAAGCGCCTAATTATACGCGCGTTTGACCTAATCAAATTTGGCGCCGGCCCCGGTCGGAAGAGGGCGACAGTCTTCTTTCACGGGGCCGGTGTTTTCACACTCGGAGGAAGGACCCATATGGAAGCATTCTGGGATTTCATCATTGTATTTGGCTGGCCGCTGGCCGTCGTTCTTCTCATCGCGTCCTTGATCGCGGGCATCGCGACTCGTTCGACGTTCAAGAAATTCGGCGCAGTCGCCAACAGCCGCGGCCTCACAGGCGCAGAAATCGCTCAGCGAATCCTCGGCGCGCATCAACTGTCCGGCAAGTTCGGCGCCGGCTACACAGTCGCAGTCGAGCGCTCCTCAGGCACGCTGACGGACCACTATTCCCCGCGCGAAAAGGTTCTCCGCCTATCAGACGGCGTCTACGCAAGCGCCTCCATCGCCGCCGCCGGTGTCGCCGCCCATGAGTGCGGACACGCCCTGCAGGACGCGGAAGGTTACTTCCCCAATAAGATCCGCAGCGCCATCGCTCCTGTCGCGGGCATCGGCTCCAAAGCCGGCCCCTACATCGCGATCGCCGGCGTTCTCCTCCTATATCAGATGCCCAACACCCCCTTTGGCACGATTCTTCTCAACATCGGAATCATCGCATATTTTATCGCCTTCGTCTTCTACCTCGTCACTCTGCCGGTCGAATTCGACGCGAGCCGCCGGGCGATCGCGGTCCTTCGCGAAGAGGGCATCCTCACGGAATCCGAACTCCCCGGTGCTCGAAAAGTCCTCCGCGCGGCGGCGATGACCTATGTCGTCGCAGCCCTCGCCTCTCTCCTGACACTCCTGCGACTGATGTCGATGGGGAGAAGACGGCGAGGGTGAAAACCTCGCGCGCGATTGTGCTGACGACTTCCACCCGATGAAGTGTGCGCTCACGACCACTGCAAGTGAGAGGATACCGACGATGTCTGATACTGATCTCAGCACCGCGACAGCTTACGAGTTGTCGCGGTGTTTTCTATGTTCCGAGCGGAGCGCCCATCGGAGCGCCCATCGGAGCGCCCATCGGAGCGCCGCTGAAGCGGCGTGATTTATAAACAGCGCCGGCGTCGCCGGCGCACCTTCAAACCATGTTGCAGGATAGTTCCTGAGACATCGATATCGGCACCGGCGATCCTTCGTTTTGAAGATCACAAAAAATATGCTTTTATCATCTCCTCGATGATACGTGTACTCATGGGGCGCAAGGGTGTTTCCATGGTAATGATAAGATTCGATGCAGGATTGTAGCCGGCGAGGATATACTTTTCGAGCTTAAATGTAGCCTGATTTGAATAGGCGGGATCTGATATTAGTCCAAAGTGTTCCCAAACAATCGCTTGCCTGGTTCGAGCATTAAGACAGGTGAAGTCAGGGTAGAGTGTTGTGTGGGCATCGATGATGATTGGGCACTCATAACGGTAAGGGATACCATGCCTGCGGAGAGCGTCGGCGATAAGGATTTCGGTTTTCGATCTGACAAGTTCACCATTGGCTGTGATGAACTGTGGCGCATCCGGCCCAATTTCCTTCCTCTCATATTCAAAGGCGAGCCATTGCTTGACGAAATCCTCATCAAGCAGTCTGATCGGGGAAATAAGAGAGATATGATTTCCCTTCATTGAACGCAAAACGTCATCTTTACGTTCGGGATGGTAGTTTTGTATGAATGTATCAACCGTGCGATTTTCGCGTTGCAATACAGGTATGATCTTCCTGTCATACGCCTTCTGAGCGAGAGCCTTAATGAGGCCCATGTTTGAACGGGGTATAAATTTGCCGCAGGTATCCGAAGGGTTGTCGCGAATGTAGTGTTGCTCCAAATTCTTACTCTGGCGAGTATTTAATGATCCCGGCGGGGCCAGGTTCAGAGCGTTCTTACGGGCCAGAATTTCTTTCTCGTTTTGCATTCTTTGGTCGATGAGGGCTTGAACGTGAGCTTCAGTGAATCTTTGAGGTCTGATGGTGCTTCTCATATTCATATCTTCTCCAAACTGGAAATGCCTGTTACAGGCGGTGCACGAATTATGATCGGATTTTACCTCGATCCCTTGTCGGTTTTCGGGCTATTTTTTCGACAATTGTCGACAAAATTCGACAATGCGGTGTTACCTTTTATACTGGATGCCAGGCTGTTTCTATACTGCTTCGGGGTATCGATCAGGAGATTTACCTTTATCAGCGGAGCGCCGCGTCGCGGTGCGATCATAAATCCGCGCCGGCATTGCCGGCGCTCCTTCATTTCTCTTGGGAAGCCTGGCAGGTGGGGAGCCTGGCAGGTGGGGAGCCTGGCAGGTGATTGTTCGTCAATGATAACCACCAAAATTCGATGGGACACGCAAATTTATACTTCCTCATTGAGCAATAATGGCGTTATTCGTCAATGATAACCACCAAAATTCGATGGGACTCGCAAATTTATACTTCCTCATTGAGCAAAAACGACTTTATTTAGCAATGATAACCACCAAAATTCAATAAGACTCGCAAATTTATACTTCCTCATTGAGCAATAACCACATTATTCGCCAATGATTAACATTAAATATCGTACGTCTGACCGTTATTTATACTACTTCGGGGTGCTGATGACCAGCTTATACAATTCAGCGGAGCGCCGCACCGCGGCGCGACCATAAATCCGCGCCGGCCCTGCCGGCGCTCCTTCATTGTAATCTCCCACCGGCCCCGCCCACGCACCGGCCCCGCCCGCCCACCCAGTCCACTCACCGCCCACCGTCTCCTCCCACGCAAAAAGACTGCTACATCCGCTTGCCAAGCGGATGGAACAGCCCTTTGTTTGGAGGGTGATATAGCGACGTCAGGCGAACCCGACGGATTGGGACAAGATTTTCTCCTTCTCGCATGGCGTTAAGATTGAGCCTAGATCTTTCACTCGCGCCTGGCCCTAGCGACGTCAGGCGAACCCGACGGACTAAGACGAGATTTTCTCCTTCTCGCACAGCCCTGAGATTGAGCCTAGATTTCCCCCCCGGCAACACCTTGAGATTGAACCTAGATCTTTCCCTCGCGCATGGCCTTGAGGGCCGCGGACCAGGAGATCAGCTGGGCGAACAGGGTCTCGGCGTTCTGTTCGTGGCGAGGATCCGGCCGGAATTCGGAGAAATTCACGAAATCGGTGAAGAGGGAGAAGGTGACCTGCGCCCGGACATCGGCCATTTGGAGCTCGGCCGCGATGCCGCGAAGGTGCTCGACGGCACGAACGCCGCCGGCCGAACCGTAGCTGACAAAACCGACGGCCTTGTTGTTCCATTCCTGATAGATGTAGTCGAGGGCGTTTTTAAGCGCTCCCGAGGTGGAATGGTTGTATTCCGGCGTCACGAAAACATAGCCGTCATATTTCGCGACGGCCTCGGCCCATGCCTTCGTGTGCGGCTTGCTGTATTGGCCGAAGGACGCCGGGACGGGCTCGTCCAATACGGGCAGATCAAAATCGGCGATGTCCAGAATATCGAACCGGGCATCGGATCTTTTGGCGGACTGTTCTTTGACCCATTGGGCGACGGCTGCGGCGTTGCGGCCGGGGCGTGTGCTTCCTACGACAATTGCTATATTTACCATATATTTCATCTCCCTTGAATGCTTTGTTGATACCAACACATTAACACATGAATAACTGTTCATGTGTAACGAGGGTTACAAAAAGCCACCGTTTCTCCTGAATCTGCGCGAAAAGCACCGGAAAGGCTCCCCAACAGAAACCGCTTCCGTAAAAGTCCACTCGTCCTTTCTCCTGTACCTTCTACCAGAATTTTGTTGCCGTCTTTGTGGGAATCTGATAATTTCGATTCACTTCTAGCTAGCTTTGAGAGTTCTCATTTATAAGGAGTTTATTATGAAGAAGATTCTTTTGCGCATCGTGGCCGTACTCGCCGCACTGATCATTCTTTTCGCCGCGACGGTTGCGATTCTTTTCGCGAACGAGCTGAGGTCGCTGGGTTCGATCCGGAAGACGGACGAGTATGGCGCTTTCCAGATGTCCTATTATGGGGACTATGGGTTCGACGAGTTCTTGCTGACGGGCGCGGAGAATGACGGCGAGATTGAGGATTTTGTCATCGGAAGGTTGCTGAAGGGCATGCCGATTGACTTGAATATTACGGGCGCGGGGTGCACGGCTTTTGTGACGCGAAATGAGAAGGGCGAGGTCCTGTATGGTCGCAACTTTGATTTTGCCTATGCGCCGTCGATGCAGGTTCTGACGGATCCGGAGGATGGCTACTCGTCGGTTTCGACGGTGAATTTGAGTTTCGCGGGCTACGGCGAGGGGGACCTGCCGAGTGGGCTCGATGTGAAGAGCTTTCTCACGCTCGCCGCGCCGTTCCTGCCGTTTGACGGGATGAATGAGAAGGGTGTGGCGATCGCGCTGCTGGCGGTTCCGGAGGCTGAGGCTACCGATATCGAAGGCCGCGTGACGCTCAACACGACGACGCTGATCCGCCTGGTGCTGGACCAGGCGGCGACGACCGAGGAGGCGATTGAACTGATGAAACAGTACAACTTGTACTTCTCCGGCGATGTCGATTGCCATTATCTTGTTGCGGATCGCTCCGGCGCGACGGCGATTGTCGAGTACTATCAGGGCGAGGTTTGCGTGACGAGAACGGAAGCGGATTATCAGATCGCCTCGAATTTTATCGCCTTTGACAATCTCAATATCGGCGAGGGATACAACGAATTCGAGCGCTATGATGCGGTCGAGGCTGCCATTCTCGCGAACGACGGCATGCTGACGAAGGATAAGGCCATCGATCTTCTCGCGGAAATCGGCATCGTCGACGAGGGCGTCGACAAGTTGCAATGGTCGGTCGTGTACAATCTGACGACCGGCGAGGTCTCCTGGTTCGCGCACCGGCATACGGACAATGTGGTGACGAGTGTGTTCCCCCTGACGGCGGAGTAATTTTCGCGAAAAGTACGCAGCTAATTGACGGCAGAGAGATTCGCGAAAAGCACAGTCATTTGACGGCGGAGTGATTCACCCAAAGGACTGTCATTTGATGGCGGAGTGATTCACCCAAAGGACTGTCATTTGATGGCGGAGTGATTATCGCGAAAAGATACGCAATCATCTTGAGAGGGACTGAATTGCGAAAAGATCCGCAACGCACCTTACAGGGGACTGAATTGCGATAAGATCCGCAACGCACCTTACAGGGGACTGAATTGCGAAAAGATCCGCAACGCACCTTACAGGGGACTGAATTGCAAAAAGATACGCAGGCATCTTACAGGGGACTGAATTGCGAAAAGAAATTCATCCCAATGATTATTATCGCAAACAGAACTATGCACAAACCTGAATTCGCGAATACTCTTCCACGATCATGACGCATCACGACATTGCGCAAGCAATTCGGAGCGCCGGTGCCTTGGTTCGGTTTTTTTGTCAATGACAAACCTACTATTAGTTAAGCTGGGCCACGGCACTCATGAAACGCACCAGTTCGACGCGCAGTGTGAATTCTGGACATTTTGAGCCTTGGGGTGCCTCGGCGAGATTATTGGTCAATGATAACCATCAAAATCGGAGGGCAGGCAGATTTTTATACTACTTCTTATGGCGGAGCGCCGCGTCGCGGCGCGATTATTAATCCGCGCCGGCCCCGCCGGCGCACCTTCCTTCTCGTAGGGGAGTTTGAATGGGGTTAATTATCAATGATAACCACTAAAACTCAATGGGACTCGCAAATTTATACTTCCTCATTGAGCAATAATGGCGTTATTCGTCAATGATAACCACCAAAATCAGAGGGTAGGCTGATTTTTATACTTCCTCAATGACAAAAAACCGATTTCTTATCAATGATAACCACCGAAGTCGAAGTACAGGCTGGTTTTTATACTACTTCGGGTTGTCGGAGACGAGAGTGCCCATTATGGCGGAGCGCCGCGTCGCAGCTCGATCATTAATCGGAACCGTTAGATACATCCGGCGCATCACAGATGCGGAGCGCCGCGTCGCAGCGCGATCATTAATCGGAACCGTTAGATACATCCGGCGCATCACAGATGCGGAGCGCCGCGTCGCGGCGCGATCATTAATCGGAACCGTTTGATACATCCATCGCATCACAGATGCGGAGCGCCGCGTCGCGGCGCGATCAGTAATCCCCGCCGGCGCACCTCTCCTCGCTGCCCACGCCCCCTAATGGCAATATATCCGGTAATATATCGGTCACATTCGTGATATTCATTATGATAATGTTACGTTTTTGTTTTTTGTGAATGATCAGCGTTGACGATGGGGTTTTGCGGAGAGTACGATAGTACTGCGGCTATGTCATGAATAATTGACACTTCGGGGGGCAGCGAAGGAATGTCATTGAGGGTAAGGAATGAATATTACTGAGTTTACGAATTTACGTAAGGTCGAGAAGATTGCTGGGCTGATTCTTGCCGACGCGGCATGTGTTTTCCTTTCGTATTTTTGTTCGTTGCTTTTGCGTTTCGGCGGGTGGATTCCGGCTGAGACGTTGGAGTTGTTTTATCAATCCGTCGGCCCCATTATTTTGTTGCATCTGGCGCTTTTCGCGCTGTTTACTCTTTATAACAGTTTGTGGACGACGGCGGGGATCAGCGAGTTGATGCGCCTGGCATCGGCCACCGCGATTGCTTCCGCCTTCGCATATGGAGTCATGTTCTTTATCACTCGAGACAGTTTGCCGGTATCGGCCTATCTTGCCGGCGGGCTGCTGATTATCCTCTCGACGGGTTTTGTCAGGATGAGCTACCGGCTGTTGCGGCGCATGATCTCGATCCGCGCCAACGGGGAGCCGAAGCGCGTGCTTGTGATCGGGGCGGGGGAGACGGGCGACCTGGTGGTACGTCATTTGCAGGAGAAGCGGACGCTCGGTATGAAGCCGGTCGTCATTGTCGACGATAATCGTTCGTTGCGCGGTCATATGCTGCGCGGTGTGAGGATTGCCGGCGGCCGGTCGGAGATCGGCAAGATTGTTGAGAAGAACAGGATTGAGGTTATTGTTTTCGCGGCGCCTTCCGCGACGGCGGCGGACCGCAGGGAGATTCTGTCGCTTTGTTCGGAGACGCAGTGCACGGTGAAGACGGTGCCCGGGATGAAGGAGATTTTGTCGGATAACGCGGTGTCGGAGATCCGGAATCTTGAGATGGCGGACCTGTTGGCGCGCCCCGAGATTCGCATCTGTCAGAGTGCGATTAAGAGCGCCATCGAGGGCACGGTGGTCCTTGTCACCGGCGGTGCCGGGTCGATCGGGTCGGAGCTTTGCCGGCAGATCGCGCTTTTCGCGCCGAGGAAGATTGTTATTTTCGATGTGTATGAGAATTCCTCGTATGCGTTGCAGCTCGAGTTCCAGAGAAGATTTCCGGAGATTCAGTTCTTCCTGGAGATCGGCTCGGTTCGCGACGAGAAGCGGCTCGACGAGGTTTTCGCGAAATATCGTCCGTCGTATGTTTTCCATGCGGCGGCGCACAAGCATGTGCCGCTGATGGAGAACAGCCCGCGCGAGGCGGTGAAGAATAATGTTTTTGGCACGCTCTATACGGCGCAGGCGGCGGAGAAGTACGGGGTCAAGCGTTTTGTCCTGATCTCGACGGACAAGGCCGTGCATCCCTCGAGTGTGATGGGCGCGAGTAAGCGCTTGGCCGAGCACGTGATCCAGTACATGAATTCGTTCAGCCGGACGCGTTTCGTCGCCGTTCGCTTCGGCAATGTTCTCGGCTCCAACGGCAGCGTGATTCCGATCTTCCAGAAGCAGATCGAGGAGGGCGGCCCGGTGACGGTGACGCACAAGGATATGACGCGTTTCTTCATGACGATTCCTGAGGCGGCCCGTCTGGTTATCCAGGCCGGCGTCAACGGCAATTCGGGGGAGATCTATATTCTCGATATGGGTGAGCCCGTCAGAATCGACGATATCGCCCGCACGCTGATCCGCTTGGCGGGTCACCGGCCGGAGGTCGATATTCCGATCGAATACACCGGCCTTCGCCCGGGTGAGAAGCTCTATGAGGAGCTTTTCCTGGACGAGGAGCAGGCGGTCAAGTCCGATATGGAGGGCATTCTGATCGGCACGGCGACGAGTCCGACGCCGGCGCAGTTCGAGATGACGCTCGCCTACCTGAAGGAGCAGATGTACTCGGATTCGGACATGAAGGAGTGTCTGCGGCGCGTGCTTAAGACCTATCGGCCGGAGAAGTTCAGCGTGTCGGATTGCGATCTTCTTGAGGAAGATGCCTGCAGCGGAGACGCCGAAGCCGGAGAGGATGCGGAGACGGTCAAGGATCTCCTGTCCGCCACCGAGAACGAGAAGGCTCTCGAAGCCAAGCTCCGCAAGCGCGGATTTGAGATCGGCCCGCGGGATGCATAATCACTAACCTTGTCTCACTGCGACGACTTGTGTATGATGGGTATGCAGGTCTTCCTTTTTTTGTGAATATTATACGAACGTATCGGAGGAAACCATGACGACCGAACTAACCTTGGATCAGATTTTTCGCCTGCTGCTGAAGCGCTGGGTGCTGATCCTGATCCTGACGATTGTCGCAGGCACCGCGACCGGAATCGTCTCCTGGCAGCTGCTTGACGATGTCTACCAGGCCTCTTCCTCGGTTATTGTCAGTAATAAGAAGGAAGGCGATACACAGGCGCAACTCACGTATACGGACTATACGTTGAACGTCAAGCTCGTCAACTCCTATACGGTCATCTGTAAGACGAACCGGGTCCTCGACCAGGTCATCTCGAAGCTCGACCTGAAGATGTCGACCTCGCAGCTGAGCGGGAAGATCTCGGTCTCTTCGATCGACGACACGGAGATCATCCATATCTCGGTCAAGGACACGGATCCCGTGCTCGCTCAGAGCATTACGAATACACTGACGGAGGTTTTCCAGGAAGAGGTCAAGGAGATCATGAAGATGGACAATGTCCAGATCATCGATCCGGCGCCCCTTCCGCTCAACCCAGTCGAGCCGAACCGCATCCGCAATGTTCTCCTCGGAGCGCTCGTCGGACTGGCCCTCGGCGTAGGCCTTGCCTTCCTGATCGAATATCTCGACCGCTCCGTCAAGACGGAGGATCAGGCCGAGGAGCTTCTCGGTATCCCCGTACTCGGCTGTGTGCCGAAGATCGCCCGAGGATGAGGAGGAAGGAAGCTGTTATGAAGACGAATGACCGCGTACAGGAGCAGAAGATCAGCAAGGCCGATATCGCCATCAGCGCGATTTTCGGCAAGATCAAGACGAATATCGACTTCTCCTTCGACGAGCCCAAACCCCTGTGCATCATGATCACGTCGACCTTCCCGAACGAGGGCAAGACGACGATCTCCGCGAATACCGCCGCCGCGATGGCCGCGTCCGGCAAGAAGACGATCCTGATCGACGCCGATCTTCGAAATGCCTCCGTCCACATGTTGTTCAACTTCATGAACGCCCGTGGTCTCAACGAGGTCATCACGCAGAATGCCGACTGGCGCGAACTCCTGATCAAGACCAATATCCCCAATCTCTCGATCCTCACCGCGGGCCGCAAACCGATGAACTCGACGAAGTTCGTCGGCTCCCAGCGTTTCCGCGCCTTCCTCAACGAGGTCCGCGCCGAGTACGATTATGTCGTCATCGACACGCCGCCCGTCCTCCTGATCCCCGACTCGCAGATCATGTCCCCGCTGGTCGACGGCGTCGTCCTGGTGATTAACAGCGGGAAAACCCCTGCAAAAGCTGTGAAGAATGCCATGACTACCCTGAAGCGCGCGAACGCCAACATCATCGGCACGGTGATGAACAACGTCAAGAAGGGCGACAACGGCTACGGTTACGGGTATGGCTACGGGTACGGTTACGGCTACGGAGAGAATAAGAAGAACATGCAACCGGTCGCGGGTACCGCCGTACCGCACAAGAAGAATCTATGAGCGAGACGATGGACACGATCGAGATGAACTCCCCGGAGACCGATTCCGCCTACTGCGTCTTCTGTCGAAGCGGCTCGGAACAGAAGGCCGCCCGCGAGATCAACGAGCGTTTCCCCGGACTTCGCGCCATCGCCCCCGTACGTATCGTTCGCGAAAAGCACGGTCGCGCCTGGATCGATCGCGAGATCCCGATTCTTCCCGGTTACCTCTTCCTCTTCGCCGACAGAGACCTCCCCGGAGGGCTCTGCTCGAAGGTCCATTCCCTCTTCCGAATCCTCGGCTGCGACGAGACCTGCCGGCGCCTCCACGGCGACGACCTCCTCTACGCGACCTGGATGAATACACACCACGGCCGCATCGGACCCTCGCGCATCCTGCTTGCCGAGAACCAGAAGGCCCGCATCATCGACGGTCCGCTCGCGGACATCCAAGGAACCATCAAGAAGCTAGATCGCCACAAACGCCGCGCGATCCTCGAGTTCCCCTTCGCGGGGCAGCTCCGGACCGTCTCCGTCTCGGTCGAGTTTCTGACGTCCGAGGACACCCTCTCCACCGAGAGCGCGTCCTAACGATCTCGCTCTCCACAGAGCGCACCCCAACGGCCCGCCGGCCGGATCATCGCCCTCGCGCGTGTCCGAGAAAGCGTCGCCCACAGAACTCGAACGGATGCTCTTCTTACAGAAGAACATTCCGCGTGAAAAGGCTCGGAACGCCTCGTACGGCGGCTCCGGGCGAAGCTATGTAAAGGAAGAAGAACACGAAGGGAAGGAACAAGCATTGGCTAATAACAGAATCTGGCTCTCTTCTCCAACCATGCACGGAGAAGAAATGCAGTATATACAAGAAGCCTTCGACACCAACTGGGTCGCCCCCCTGGGAGCGAATGTTGACGGATTCGAGAAAGAGATGGCCTCCTACGTCGGTATCGCTCATGCCGCCGCCCTCGTCTCCGGAACATCCGCCTTGCACCTGGCTCTCAAGCTCTGCGGAGTGAAGCCGGGCGACACCGTCTTCTGCTCCGACCTGACCTTCTCCGCCACCGTAAATCCCGTCTCCTATGAACACGCGACCCAGGTCTTCATCGACTCCGAGCGCGACACCTGGAACATGGATCCGGAGGCCCTCGATGCCGCCTTCCAGAAATACCCGGACACCCGGATCGTCATCGTCGCCAACCTCTACGGCACACCCGCCAAGCTCGACGAGATCGTCGCAATCTGCGACAAATATGGTGCCACCCTTATCGAAGACGCCGCGGAGAGTCTCTCCGCGACCTATAAGAACCGTCAGACCGGAACGTTCGGCAAATACGCCGCCCTCTCCTTCAACGGGAACAAGATCATCACGACCTCCGGCGGCGGTATGCTCCTCTCCAATGACGAAGAAGCGATCAAGAAAGCGCGCTACTGGGCGACCCAGTCCCGTGACCCGGCCCCGTGGTACCAGCACTCCGAGGTCGGCTACAACTATCGCATGTCCAATATCGTCGCCGGCATCGGCCGAGGCCAGCTCCTCCATCTCGAGGAGCATCGCGAAAAGAAGCGCGCGATCTACATGCGATACAAAGACGCGGTCGCCGGACTACCTCTTCAGATGAATCCCTATCTCTCCTACACAGAGCCGAACTTCTGGCTCTCGTGCGTACTGATCGATGCGGCCTCTGGCGTGAGCCCGATGTCCATCATGAACGCCCTGTCCAGCGAGAATATCGAAGCCCGTCCGATCTGGAAGCCGATGCATCTGCAGCCGGTCTTCGCAGCGAACGATTACATCACCCTTGCCACCGATGTCGGCAAAGAGATCTTCGAACGCGGCCTCTGCCTCCCGAGCGATATCAAGATGACCGAGGAAGAACAGGGAAGAGTGATTGAGATTGTAAGAGGTGTGCTGGCGTGAGAGGAAAGATCTATCAGAAGCTCTTCAAGAGACCGATGGACTTCATCCTGTCGCTTCTGGCGATCATCGTCTTATCTCCGGTGATCGTTACCGTCGCAATACTCGTACGGATCAAATTGGGGTCGCCGATTCTTTTTCGACAAGATCGTCCAGGACGTAATGAGAAGATCTTTACGATGATGAAATTTCGCACAATGACTTCAAAGAGAGACAGTCAGGGTCAACTACTCCCGGATGATCAGCGGCTTACGAAATTCGGCAAGTTCCTGCGATCGACGTCTCTCGACGAGCTCCCGGAACTCGTCAATATTCTCAAAGGGGATATGAGTATCATCGGACCGCGTCCGCTTCTTGTACAATATCTTCCTCTTTATAACGAGACGCAGAAGCGGCGTCACGAAGTTCGCCCAGGGCTCTCCGGTCTTGCACAGGTCAGCGGTCGAAATGCGATCCAATGGCCGGACAAGTTCGCTCTCGACGTACAATACGTCGATCGTATTACTTTCCTTGGCGACTGGAGAATCATCTTCCGAACCATCGGGAAAGTCCTTCACCGTGAAGGAATATCATCTGAATCCACAGTGACGATGACCCCTTTTCAGGGAAATTCGGAAATCTAGAAATTCGAGAGAAAGGAGTCGTGATTATGAGAGAGACATTGATCATCATCGGAGCCGGCGGACATGGCAAGGTTCTCGCAGACATAGCCGCCAGCATGAATCAATGGAAGCAGATTGCTTTTCTCGATGATCATTCTTATGCATCTTCCTGTCTCGGATTTCCCATCCTAGGTACATCGGAGAGAATCGCAGAGTTCACCGATCAAGCAGACTTCATTCTTGGAATTGGCAATAATGCGCGACGAAAAGACATGCAGGAGCAGCTTGCACGTAGTGGTTGTTCCATTGCCACAATGACTCACCCTGCTGCGACGATCGGCCGGGAAGTGATGCTCGGTGAAGGAACTGTCGTTATGGCCGGAGCGGTGATAAACTGCTCCACCAGAATCGGCAGAGGATGTATTATCAATACTTCCTCAAGCATCGATCACGACAATGACATCGGCGACTATGTTCATATATCTCCCGGAGCCCATCTTGCCGGATCCGTTACTGTTGGAGAGCTCTCCTGGATCGGGATCGGTGCCAGTGTAATCAACAATATATCAATCACAAGTGATTCAATCGTTGGAGCGGGGGCTGTCGTGGTCCAAAATGTTACCGAGCAGGGCACGTATGTTGGTGTGCCTGCGAGGAGAATAAAATAATGGCAAGAATTCTGATCCTGGCTAATAACGATGTTGGGCTTTATTGCTTCCGGAAGGAACTTATGGAGAAGTTTGGACAGAGTAATTCGAGAGAGGTTACTAATAGATGAATGTACTTTTCCTGACATTACTTGATTTCTCGACAATAGATGAGCGTGGTATATATACGGATTTGATGAGGGAATTCGTACGGAATGGTCATGATGTCTATATTGTATCTCCGACTGAGAGGCGAAAAAAAGAGAAGACCAGAATGGTATGTGATGGAAAGACGAAAATATTAAAACTACGAATCGGTAATACACAGAAAACGAACATCATTGAAAAAGGGATATCCACACTACTTCTGGAGACTCAGTTCAAGATTGGAATCAAAAAAAATTACAACAATATAAAATTCGATTTGATCCTTTACTCGACGCCTCCGATTACTTTGCAGAAATCTATAGCTTATGTGAAAAAGCGTGATGGAGCGAAAACCTATCTGATGCTTAAAGATATTTTCCCTCAGAATGCCGTAGATCTGGGAATGCTAAGCAAAAAGGGCATTAAGTCTTTTGCTTACAAATACTTCCGCCACAAGGAGAAGCAACTCTATCGTATCTCGGATCGTATCGGTTGCATGTCACAGGCGAACGTTGATTACTTACGGAGGCATAATCCTGAAATTCCATCAGATCGAATTGAGATTTGTCCTAACAGCATAGAGGTTCAAGATATATCCTTACAGAAGTACGAACGCGATGAAATACGTAGGAAATACAATCTACCCATTGACAAAAAGTTATTCGTTTATGGAGGAAATCTTGGCAAACCACAAGATGTTCCATTTATCGTTGAGTGCTTACGTGCAGAAAAGGATAATGATAAAGTCTTTTTTCTGATTGCCGGAGATGGAACGGAGTACGATAGACTAGAAACTTTTGTCAACTATGAAAAACCAGAGAATGTTTGCCTAAGGAAAAGGTTGCCGAGGGATGATTTCGACAGAATGATTGTAGCTTGCGACGCTGGATTGATTTTTCTAGATCATCGTTTCACCATTCCTAATTTCCCGAGTAGGCTACTTAGTTATATGCAAGCAGGGATACCAGTTTTAGCGTGTACCGATAAGAACACAGACGTTGGGAAAGTGATCTTAGAAGGTGGATTTGGTTTGTGGTGTGAGAGTAATGAGATCAACAATTTTTGTGAAGCAGTATCACGCTTTGCTTCCATAGATACTAATCAATATGGAAATAATGCATTGCGCTGTGTGGCGGAAGAATACACTTCAACTAAATGTTATGAGACGATTGTCTCAAAAAGAAAACCAAGTTAATAACGAAGTTACTCTTTATTGGGTATACTTCATTTCCTCGATAAAGGGATTCAATATGACAGGATTACACATGATAAGTATTGAGGCATTTAAATGAGAATTCTTATGATTAACTCTGTATGTGGAATTCGAAGCACGGGTAGAATTTGCACAGATTTAGCATCAGTCTTGCTTGAGCAAGGGCATGATGTTTGTATTGCATATGGACGAGAAATTGCTCCGGAAAGCTTTAGGGATATTTCTCTTAGAATGGGATCTAGCGTTGATTTCTTACTACATGTAATGAAAGCCAGATTGTCTGACTCTTCTGGGCTGGGCAGCAAAAGGCCTACCCAAAAACTTATTGAATGGATAAAAGAATATGATCCAGACGTAATTCATTTACATAATGTCCACGGCTATTATCTTAATTATCAAGTATTATTCTCTTTTTTACGAAGAATAAACAAACCAATTGTTTGGACTTTTCATGATTGTTGGGTGTTTACCGGGCATTGTTCCCATTTTGACCTAATTGGATGTGATAAGTGGGTTAGTGGTTGTAATAGATGCCCTCAGCAGAGAGAATATCCTCGAACCATTTTGTTTGATAGATCCCAAAGGAACTATATTCAAAAAAAGGAGGCATTTCATTCTGTTGATAACTTAACAATTGTAACACCGTCTTTTTGGTTGAAGCAGAAAGTTGAAAAATCTTTCCTTCGAGATAAAGAGTGTATAGTAATTCGAAATGGAGTTGATAAAAGCACGTTCAAGCCAACTGAATCCGATATTAAGGATAGATATCAACTCCAAAACAAGAAAGTTATTTTAGGAGTGTCAAGTGTATGGAACGAACGAAAAGGACTTGACGATTTCGTTAAGTTATCGAATATATTAACAGATGATTATCAAATTGTTTTGATAGGTATAAGTGCGATAAGACGGAAACATTTAGTAAATACAAGAATAATTTGCATTGATAGGACAGATAGCCCTAGGGAATTGGCAGAGTGGTATTCTTTAGCGTATTGTTTCGTCAACCTAACATATGAGGATAATTTTCCTACAGTTAATTTAGAAGCTCTTTCATGTGGAACACCGGTAGTTACCTATCAAACAGGAGGAAGTCCAGAAAGCATCGGGAATAAATGTGGTATTGCGATTAGTCAAGGGGATATTCAGAGTGTAGCATTTGCTCTAGCTAGGAATAATTTCGATCGTTCAGAGTGCCTAAAGCAAAGTGAAAAATTTGATAAAAAAATATGTTTCGGAGAATATGTTTCTCTATATCAGACTAAACTTGAAAAGAACATGGGGTTTTACTGAAAATGATCACACGAGCAAGTACAGAGGTTGGCGATAGTATGAGTTTATCTTTTCGAGAATCTCGTGTTAACAAACGAGTATTTATCGCTATTCTTGGGTTGCTTCTACGGGGAACTGTACAAGATTTTTTTGATGTGATTTCTTTAGCCTCAACCGGCCAAACATTTACCTTTGTTGAAGTAATTGTAAGTGCTTTGGGATTAGCTTTATTTATGTATGGATTAATTTCTTTACTTAATGACATTGGGCAGCTAGTTGTGGGAACTACGGTTATCTTAGCTTTTGTAATGGTGTTGAGTGTTTGGCTACACCCTGAAAACATGATATTTGTGCGAGATCTTGCTGCTGATTTCTTCTTCCGTGTTCTACCTTTTATGTGGATTGGGTTTTTCCTCGTTAAGCACAAATTGTATCTGGACTTTTTTCTCAAAGTTGCAAGAGTAAAGCTATCAATAGCATTGATTACACAGATTCTGATATTTGTAATACCATCAGCAGACATATTTAATGATAATTATATGAACGCGGCGAACTCCCTGCTTGTTGGATTAATATCTGTTTACTATTTGGCCACGAAAGAGAAGAAAGCTTTTGATATCGTGTTATCAGTAAGTGGAACCCTGATTATTTTAGTCTCAGGTTCCCGTGGAGTGTTTATGTCATTAGTTGTCTTCTGGGTAATGTACTTGTTGTTCAATTCATATAAAAATAAAGCTTACCTCATAATTTCTATTGTACTCGGGTCAATCTTTGCTGTAGCTTTTGGTGATGCCATTTTGCTGCTAGTGTCAAGGCTAAGCAACTCGATAGGATTTTCAACTCATTTAATTGACGCGCTGCAGAACAGCACTCTATTAGAAGACTCAAGTAGACTATACCTATTTAAAAATTTCTGGGATGCTATACTCGAACGGCCATTGTTGGGGTATGGTGTTTTGGGTGATAGATATATTAGCACAGCTTTTTTTTATAAACCCATATATCCCCATAATATCATTTTAGAAATGCTAGTTAATGGAGGATTTCTTGTTGGACTACCAGTTGTTATTTCTTTGTTTGTCTCAATAATAAAGTCACTTCGAAATCGAAATCCCAGTATTCGCGATATGGTTATTGTTCTCTCG
>JAEWUD010000004.1 GCA_023397475.1 Bacillota bacterium | reverse complement strand
ATCGTATGCCGTCGCGTACGGTCTCCTCGCCGGTCTCGATAAATCCCAACTTGCGATAAATATCGACGGCAAACGGCGACGCGTTCACCGTCAGAGGCGCACCGCCGGAGGCCTTGCGAACTCTCTCGAAAAGCGCCTTGCCGACGCCCTTCCCCTGATGTTCTGCGGCGACAAAAAACAGGGTAATATGCTTGCCCTCCGAGCGCGTCGCGATGACGCCGACCAGCTTATCTTCCTCATACGCGCCATAAACACGGATTCTGCCGATAAACGCGGGATCGCTGATCGATTTCTCAAACATTGCGATGCCCTCCGGCTCATAATCCGGCGCAACGTATTGCGCGAAAACTTCGCGGATCAGGTCGAGTGCCGCCGGTATTTCTGCGTAAAATATTCTGTGAATGGTCGTCACTTCTTTGATCTCCTCATTCTATGTAGTTTATTCATCAGCTCGCGTACGAGAAGAAAGAATCCTCCGCCGACCACAAAGCCGGCCATGTCGATCCATACATCCTGGACCATAGCCGCGCGCCCCGGCGACCACAGCTGAATCGTCTCGTCGAAAACCGCCGCTCCAAGCCCGCACAAGAGCCATAAACCAAGGACAACCCATGGCGAAGCTTTTCGCGCGACAAGACAAATCAGCATCGCGATCTCGGCTCCCAACACGGCAAATTCGGACAAATGGGCGATCTTGCGAAGCAGCCCTTCCCCTGTGCCGCCGGTGTCCGGGGGCAATCCCAGAATCTGCCCAACAAAGTCCTGAACACTCCCCGAAAGCGCTCGCGACGCCTCCGCGGGCAAGAGCGAATTGCCCCAGATCCAGACGAGCGTGATGGCAATCAAGAGAGATGCCCCAAGAATTTGGCGTTTCTTCCCTGTCATGATTCCGTCTCCTTCAAATTTCTCGCGCGAAAACTGCTTCTGCGACGAGCAAGAACAACGGTATTCTGCACAACCGCAAGGAGAAGGCAAACTGCCGTGACCGATGCGCCGGCGATCCAGCCGTCCGGGAGAAATCGCATCTCGATATCATTCGCGCCGGCCGCAACAGGAATTCCCATGAATGCGCCGGCGACGCGAACCGGTCGGACCGGTTCGCCGTTTCGCGTGAATTCCCATCCTTTGTCGTAAGGGATGGACAGAAATAAGATTCCGGACTCCCGGGCGGTCAGATGTATGTCGGCACTCCGGTTATCGATCCATGAGAATTCCGCCTCATTCTCTTTGAGCGGGGCCAGCGCTTCCATGACATCGCTCGTACATTGCGACGCGACGTTCATCTGCCGAACCACGAGCTCCGTTCCCTTTACATGAAGCGTAAGCCGGATTTCCGTCCCCTCCGGATAGGCACCGAGGCACATCGCGGAAGGTGTCGCGTATGGCTCCGGCATACGTAGTCGGACGTCGCCGACCCCATCGATCGAGAGGGTCGCCGCGATAGATGACGTTTTCTCTTCGAGCACCGTATCGCGATAATCAACGGAGAAATAGATAGGGGTATCATCCCCCTGACCGACAAAATCCAGAACGAGATCCCCGGTTTCCTGTCCGTCCGGGCGGAATGTATCATATGGCCCCGTCACATCCGCCTGCATTTTTGCGAGCGACCGAGTATACACGACATCGGCAATCGTGATCGTCTCTTCGCCGAGCATGGCGGAGAGCATCGCGTCACAGGTTTCGAGCGGGTCCGATCCCGAACTGTCCGGGCAGTACGCGAGGATATCCTCGTCAACGAGATAGGCGAAGGACAGACTCGCCGGATTCTCCAGAACAGTCACCCCCGACATTCGGGCGGGCGAATCCAAGTCCAGGGTCGGCACGGCCGAGAGTCCCTTCGAACCCAGGGGATCGGCCTCCTGTACAATGCGGGTCACGCCGAAAAGGCTGTGGAGAAGAAGGCTCCCCGTATCGTCCGAGATCTCGAACAAGCCGTTAATGTAGTATTTGTAGCCGAGAAGAAATGCCGCGTTTTGCGCGTAGACATTCCCCAGGGACGAGAAGCTGTCGATGCCCGAATACCCGAAAAGCAGCGGATCATTTCCCGAGATCACGCGCGTCGCGAGGGCTACCCGGCCGGATTTGCTGTCGGTGTCATCCGTGGCCAACGCCGTTCGAATCGCGGCTGAATTCGCATTGAAGTCCTCATACTTGCCGTAGTGATAGACCTGCTCGTGCCCGTACGTGATAAGGAGAGTATTGCAGACCAGTTCCACGCAGACCAGAACCAGAAGGAGGTCCTTCTTCTCGTTTTTCGCGAAGGTAAGATACAGGTAGACGACAACGAAGATCAGGCTGAACAGCGAAAATGCGATCATCATCATGATCCCCTGCGCGTAGAACGCGGCGAGAAGCACAGCCGTCAGGACAGCAAGATAGACTCCGACCACCCTTCGGGGCCGGCGAAGAATCGGTGCCGGGCCGCCGATTGCTTTGACAGCCATCATCAGCAACGCGAAACTGAAGCAGAAACTGTATCGGAAGGGATACGCGTTGGGTTCGTCGAAACCGTGCCAGACGAAGGACAGAAAAGGCATATGGAAGGAAAGTGCAATGAGGAGCAGAAATCCGCAGCCCAGAATCTTCTCGCGCTTTGAAATCTCACGCCGAAACAGGAAAACGGGCACGACCGCGATCGCGAGAAGTCCCGAGTAGATCTTGGCGGGCGCCGCATTGTCCTGCAGATTCGAGCTCCACAGAAAGAGGCCGCGTAGGGATTCGATAGGATTGCCTGCGAACAACGCAAGGGGCTGCTCCTGACCGATCAGACCCATCTGATTTCGCAGAAGAAGATAGCATGGCAGCAGAACAATCGCTGACATGCCGATACCGAGGATCGAGTTCCATAGGACGAGAAACAGCCTGCGGAGAATCTCGTCGCGGGATCGTTCCCTCACATCGCGAAGAACCGCATAGAATACATAAAGAACAACAAATACCCCGGTCATAATCGCCTGATGGAAATTCGCGATCACCAAGATTGCGACGACAAAAGGATAGATCGGCGACCGCCCCTTGCCGAGGAGATTCTCGACGCAAAGAATAAGAACCGGCAGCCAGAAGACGGCATCGAGCCACTGCATGTTGTCCGCATAATTCACAACGAAGCCGGACAGTGCATAACAGAGCGAGAAGATCAGGGCGATCATCGGAGTCGCACGCAGCGTCTTATGCGCGAAAAGGTAGAACGTCAATCCACACGCTCCGATTTTTGCAAGAAGGACCAGGTAGATACCGTCAAGAATTGCACCATCCGGAAAAAGCGGCAGAAGAAGATTAAAGGGGCTCGAGAGATAATACGCCCAGGTTCCGTAGAAATTCATTCCCATCCCAAAGAACGGCGAGAAGAACGGAAGCTCGACGGCCCTGAGTTGGCGAACAAGTTCCGAGAAAAATGCGACGTACTGTAATTTCGCGTCGACTAGAAGAACATTCAACTCGCCGAACGGATGAATTCCCACCGCGGAATATGCGATGAAGACAAGCAGGATCGGAAGAAGAAACGCCGCAATCCCCAGTCGGATAACGCGATTCGGATCCTTATCCAGAAATAATCGCTTCATCCCCAACACCTCTTCCGTACTTTTCGATATGGAAAGTATACCGAGATCGTTCTTCATTTATTCGCAGGATCTCGAGAGGTCTCACCATGAAAAACATACTCACATGCTACATGTTATTCTTCCCGACGCTCCGAATCAATCCCGCGTTACAAGAGATTCTGTCGATCCCTCTCCGTCCCGATATACCTGCCCCCAGCGCCGCATTTCCTCGAGAATCGGGGAGATGCTCTGCCCGAAAGCCGTCAGCGAGTACTCCGTGCGGGGCGGCACGACAGGAAAAACCTCGCGGCGGATCAGACCGTCCTTCTCAAGCTCCCTAAGCTGCTGGGCGAGCATCTTGTCCGTCGCATGCGGCATCCGTCGATGCAATTCACTGTAGCGCAGCGTGCCTCCGATCAGATGCCACAAAATCAACACCTTATACTTGCCGCCGATCTTCTGCAGCGTTATCTCAACCGGACAGATAAACTCATAGCTGTTCATGCACATTCTCCCTACGACGTTCACTCCTCAAGACATTTACGTACGCAGATATCCATCGCTGTGACTTTCACTATCTTTTCGGATAGTATATACCCAAAATGTGCATTCTTGCCAGACATCGGCGGCGGTAGCATATTGAATGCAAAAGACCGCGCCCTTCGGGGCTCCCAAGGAGGATAAACACATGGATTTCCTGACCCTTGCCCGCACCCGTTATTCCGTACGCAAATACCAGCCCCGTCCGGTCGAGCCCGAGAAGCTCGAACGCATATTGACCGCAGCCCGGGTCGCTCCGACCGCCGCGAATATCCAGCCCGTTCGCCTGTTAGTTCTCGAGAGCAAAGAAGGCTTGACCAAACTCTCCGCCGCCGCGAATATCTTCGGCGCCCCCCTGGCGATCGTCGTCTGTGTCGACACAAACGCGGCCTGGCATCGCCCGATCGACAATCGAAGCGCCGCAGACATCGACGCCTCGATCCTGACCGATCATATGATGCTCGAAGCGACCGATCTCGGCCTCGGCTCCCTGTGGGTCTGTTACTTTCACGCGGACAAACTGCGCGACGCCTTCCGCCTGCCCGACGGCATCGAGCCCGTGAACATCCTCGCGATCGGTTACGCGGACACCAAGCCACTCGACCCGATGCGTCACAACACAACACGCAAAGAACTGTCCGAGACCGTCGTCTACGAGACGTTCTGAGTCGGGATCTACGACGTGGCCTGAGCGTGGAGCTTGCCAGTCGGGCTGAGCGCGGAGTCTTGCAGCTGGGCTGTGCGCGGAGCCCTAAGAGCTGGGCTGTGCGCGATCGTGAAAAACTCGCCGCACATACGAAATCCCGTGAGAGGGCCTGTTTCGTATGTGCATCATTGATAAATTACCGCAACGAACAGGCCGGCGCACATACGAAAACCCAGGAAGTAGCCATTTTCGTATGTGTATCAATGACGAATAACCGCCACAAACAGGCCGGCGCACATACGAAATCCCGTGAGAGGGCCTGTTTCGTATGTGCATCAATGACAAATTTTCGTCGCCGGTTGACCACCGCACATACGAAATCCCGGGTTGGAGCCTGTTTCGTATGTGCATCAATGACAAATAACGCCTCTGGGAAACCTAGCGCACATACGAAATCCTGTGAAGGAGGCAGTTTCGTATGTGCATCAATGATAAATAACCGCCACGATGGCGCCGCCGCACATACGAAATCCCGGGTTGGAGCCTATTTCGTATGTGCATCATTGACGAATTATCGCCGCCGGTTGACCACCGCACTTACGAAAACCCATGAGCGAGCCTGTTTCGTATGTGCATCAATGATAAATAACCGCCACGAATACTCGTTCACACTCTGTCATAACGCTTGAAATTTCCGACCCGATCCCGGCATCGTTGGCACAAACGTCAATATTCAAATGATTTCTCATATGATACACTTCTTTTGCGAGCTGGTTCTCACGGGTGATTCGAACAATGAATCCTGCCGGCCGTTGCTACGATTGAACGACTTTCAAAGGGACGCATCGTGAGGCGCCCCTTTTTTTGCGAAAAGACACGATACGCGTTGACGTATCATTTTTCGAGAAAACACGAGATACGCGTAATCGTATCAGAGGAGATTCCATTGTCATTTGATAACTTAAAGCTCTCGCAACCGGTCCTTCGCGCCCTTCGTGAAGAAGGCTACACCTCCCCCTCACCCATCCAGTCGCAGGCAATTCCTCCGGTTCTTCTCGGGCATGACCTTCTCGGTTGCGCCCAGACCGGCACCGGTAAGACGGCGGCGTTTGCCGTCCCGATCCTCGAAGCCTTGACCTTCGCCCAGCGAAGCACCCCGTCGCGTCGCGAGATCAAAGCGCTCATTCTGGCGCCGACCCGCGAGCTTGCGATTCAGATCGGCGAGAGCTTTGACACCTACGGCAAATACCTGCACCTTAAGACGGCCGTCATCTTCGGCGGCGTCTCCCAGCACCCGCAGACCAAAGCGCTCACCGCGGGCATCGACATTCTCGTCGCGACTCCCGGCCGCCTGCTGGACCTCATGGGCCAGCGACTCGTCTCGCTCTCGCGCGTCAGCCACTTCGTTCTCGACGAGGCTGACCGGATGCTCGACATGGGCATGCTCCGCGACGTTCGCCGCATCATCGCGGCCCTGCCGACCGAGCGCCAGACCCTCTTCTTCTCCGCGACAATGCCGCCGGAGATCGAAGAACTGGCCAACACCATCCTGCGCAACCCGGTGAAGATTGAGATCACACCTGCGGCATCGACCGTCGATACAATCCGCCAGAGCGTCTACTTCGTCAACAAGTCGAACAAGGCCAACCTGCTGACCCATATTCTCACCACAAACGAGGTTGATTCCGCCCTCGTCTTCTCCCGCACCAAACACGGCGCGGACAAGATCGTTAAGTCGCTCCAGAAGGACGGCATCGACGCCCTCGCCATCCACGGCAACAAGTCCCAGAACGCGCGCCAGCTGGCACTCGGCAACTTCAAGTCGCGCAAGACCCGAATCCTCGTCGCGACCGACATCGCCGCGCGCGGCATCGACATTGACGAACTCTCGCACGTTATCATCTACGATCTCCCCGAGGTCCCCGAGACCTACGTCCACCGCATCGGCCGCACAGGCCGCGCCGGTCTCGGCGGCACTGCGATCTCCTTCTGCGATAAAGAAGAGAAGCTCCTTCTCCGTGACATTCAGAAACTGACCCGCCAGAGCGTACCCGTCGTCGAGGATCATCCGTATCCTCTCGACGAGACGATCGACGAGAGCACCAAGAAGGCCGAAGCCGAAGCCCGTCGCCTCCGTTCCCAGGGCCGCGGCATGAACTCGCAGCGCAACTCGGAGCCTCGCAAGTCGGCATCAGTTCGCAAAGAACCTCAGTCTCGACAAGAGCAGCCCTCGCGAAAAGCCGCTCCTTCCCAGGACACTTTCTCCGCGCGAAAAGCCGCTCCTTCGCGCGATTCATTTCCCGCACGAAAAAATTCGCCTGCCCCGGACACTTCCGCTGCCCGCAGAGATTTTCCCGCCCGAAAAGATTCACCTCGCCAGAGCTCGCCGATAAACAATCCTTCCTCTGCGCAGAAATCCCCGGCCTCCTTTGGATCTGCGAACACGCGCCGCCCCGATCGTCAGCGCCGCGACGACAGAAGAGACGCCCAGCGGCCTTCGGATCCGCTCAAGAACACGAACTCTCGGTTTTTCTGATCGGAGTCTTGATATCCTAAATATCCACGCAAGAGGTTGTCTCAAAAGACTCGAAAGAAGTCGGCAGGGGGCAATTTTTTTCGATCTGAGAGAACTTGCGAACCGTTGAACAAGCTGCTGATCTAAAGATTGCATATAGCGGATGGACGAGTAGGTGAGCCGGTAGCCCGGCGCGGATTTCTTATCATTGACAAACCTACTCATTTGTCTGTCGTCGATATCGCCAATATGAAACGATTACTGTCTCGCAGCAAAATCGCCGTGAAAGGCGGACGAGAACTCCCCGCAGTGCACTGCGTCAATTCCCCCCGCGCACAAAGCAAAACCGCCCTCGTCATGGTGCGTGCCACGGAGGAACGGTTTTTCTCCATCTTACTGTTCACAGTCTCTATGCTAGCGGCTCGGCAACTCTCTCAAAGTTTTCGACGAAATATTTCTTCCCGCGACTGACCACTTTGTGCCCTTCTGCCTCGAGCTTCTGTTTCTGTGTCTCGATGCCGCCCGGGTACTTCTCGTTCAACTCGCCATCTTTCTTTAAGGTTCGCCAATAGGGCGTCATGTCAACGCCACGCTCCTCGGAAGCCTTGGCGACAAGATTGATGAAGATTCCCGCAGTCAGAGGACAAGTGTTGTCCGCACCGGATTTCTCGGCCATAACGCGTCGAATTTGATCCGAAGTAACAACCTTGCCCTCCGGCACCTTCCGCATCATCTCGTCATACGCAATCGCCGGGGCAATCAGAAGTCGCGGGCCTCCGTTCTTTCGTATTCCTTCAGGATCCTTTATGTCAACAATCTTCGGTAGATCCTTGCTGTCATGAAGCTGGTCATTTAAGGATTTTCGTGCCATACGAATACCTCCTTCAACCGAATCTACTACTTCTGCTATCGTAGCGGCCGGCCCCTCCTCCGACCCTTACACGAACAGTTACCATCGCACGTCGGGCGAAGCCTTCTATCGCACGGGTTCTCCGCAGGCGGCACAGCCGACGAGGACCGAATCCCGTGCGAAGAAGCGTGAGCCCGCCCGACATCACATCGTCCCGCGGATTATCCCGTAGTTCGCGCAAAGCATCGAGAACTCGGTCGAATTGACAAAGCCCTTGAAGACTTCGAGCCGGGTCTTGCCCGCGTTCAGCTGCGCGACCCAGTTCGCCTTGCCGCCGGCATCCGCCGCGCGATTGAGGATTACGGTATAGAGGGTCTCAATGAAGGCCTCGTTCGACAGTTTGCGGTTGATCATCTCCTGGCTGAAGAAGAATCCGTAGGCCACATGTGCGCCGTCCTGGGTCTTCTTATTGAGCGCTCCTGTCCAGTAATTCAGGCCGTTTACGTCGGCCGGACGGTTCAGGCAGTTTGTGTAGAGGCGCGTGACGAAGGCGGTGACCTTGACATTTTGGTCTCTAGCCTCCGTCGACAGGTAGGAGCCCGCCGTAATGCCGAATTGGGAGCACAGGTTCTTCCATTCCGTCGAATTGGCGAAGCCCGAAAAAACATATTGTCTCGACATGCCGCTCGATAACGCGTAGAGCCAGTTATTCAACCCCGTTTGATCCGGCGCTCTCTGCAGGAAAACATTATAGAGCACCGTCACGAAATCTTTGTCCGTGAGATTACGATTGTTCATCTCGACACTGAATATAAACCCATGCGCAGCCCCTGCGCCCGTCGTGCTGAGGTTCTTGAGACGTGAAATCCAGTCGCAATATCCGGCATAGTCCGGATTACGCCCGAGGGCCGTCGAGTAGAGGCGATAGACGAAGCCTTCCGTCCCCGTTGTCAGAACAACAAGGACGGATTTGGCTGTATAGAGGAATCCCGCCTGCGCCGTCGCATTGCCCGGCAGGGCGCTCGCGCCCGTCGCCAGAAGTCCGGACAGGCTCGGCGTGCCGCCGCTCATATCGATCACATGGATGGCGCCGGAGCTCGTATCGCTGCCCGTGTTAAGGAACGCGCCTTTGGAGATACGGACGACAGTGGAAGAACCGCTGACGGCTAGTTCCAGTCCGCAAGCCGCTCCCTCAAATACACCGCCGGTAATGGTTACCGAAGCGCTGTTCCAAAGGGTTGCCCCCCACATTGAATTGAAACTCGACTCGGTGGCGGCAACGAATTCGCCGCCCTCGATGCGAATAACTCCACCCGTCGGCACCGTGTTCGGCTTGCGGGACATAAGACCGCCGACCGGTGACACGTACCTGCCAGATAGAACGGTCAGCGAATTCGTTTCGTGATAAATCGCACTCGCGCAGCTGACGCCCGACGCGTCGCTGAGGACCAGTGTCGTCCATCCTCCTGTTTTCGCGACGGAGGAGTCGAGAAGAGTCAGATTCGCTCCGAGCGCTTGCAACGGGCTGTAGGATGTTACGCGAAAACCGTTGAAATCAATCCGATACGTTCCTTCCAGCAGACTGACAATCTCCAAACCCTGACTCGTCATGCTAAAGGATCGAAGCAGCCGGAGCTCTGTCGCGGATATCGCCGTGACGTTACCAGACCCAAAGGCAGCGACCAGGTCACTCATCGAGCGGACCTGATGCTCAATATAATCTATGTCAGCATTCTCAGTTATCAATGAGGGCTCGCCGTTGTCAACGAAAAAACGAGGCGCCGCCGGGGTCGCAAATGTCCCCGCAGATGCGTCCGCCGTGAGGCTCGCCTCCGCGCCGGTCTCCGTCGGAGCTACATCGGATACCACGGGCGGATCGGTCTCGACCACGCTCGTATCCGGCTCTGTTTCGGCCGCGAAAGACTCTTCGGGCACCGGCTCCTCTGCCCAAACCGGCAGACTCACAGCTCCCGAAATCACCGTCATTGAAATAAGAATCGCCAGAAAGCGCTTTCCGATCTTCATATTTGTCTTCCTCCGATGGTCTGAAATTGTCTTGCGAAAATACACTCGGACAGAAAAACAAATCAATCCCCGCGTCGATCCCGAAGCCCGCGTCGACCGGAAGCTCCCCACAAGCTCGGAACGCAGGTGTTTTGAAGTCATTCTACTACAGATGATATAAATCAGACAGAGGATTATGCTCTTGATATTATCAATCTTTTCGCGAAAAGAATTCTCAAACCAAATCATCAAGAAAACATCTTGCTCCCTTCTACTTGCACGAGACTCAATTCGAATTGACTGAGACCCTAAAATAGATCCGGGATCTTATATACTTCCCCGCGTAATCCCGTAACTCTCACAGATCGCAGTAAATTCCGCGGAATGCACGAAACCCTTAAAAATCTCGAGTCTCGTCTTACCCGCACCGAGCTGCGCAACCCAGCTCGCTTTACCGGTCGCGTCCGCCGATCGTCCGAGAAGAACGTTGTAGAGCACCTCGACATATGCCTCATTCGAGATGTTCCGGTTGATCATCTCATTGCTGAAGAAGAATCCAAGCGCGACATGCGCGCCGTCCTGTGTCTTCTTGTTCAGGATCTCCGTCCAGCAGTTGAGCCCGGGGACATCGGCCGGGCGGTTTAAGCATCCCGAGTAAAGTCGCGATACGAAGGCCGTGATCTTAACGTTCTGATCCCTGGCCTCGGTTGAAACCCAAGATCCCGCCGTGATGCCGTACCGGGCGCACAAGTTCTTCCATTCGGTCGAGTTGGCAAATCCCGAGAACACGTATTGGCGCGACATTCCGCTTGACAGCGCACAGAGCCAGTTCGCCATGCCTGTCTCATCCGGCGCCCGCCCGAGGAAAACGTTGTAGAGAACCGTGATAAAATCCTTATCGGAAAGCTTCCGGTCATTCATTTCCGTGCTGAAGAAGAACGCAAAACCAGCGTCGGCACCCGTAATATCCATGTTCTTGAGCCGCGCAACCCAGTCGAAGAAACCTTTGCTGTCTGGATATCTGCCGAGAGCCGTAGTGTACATCCGGTAGACGAAGCCCTCCGTGCCAATTGTCGGAACAATCTCTACAGATTTTCCCGTATACAAAATCTCGTAATCATAAGATTCCGTACTTTCATTCAATGTTGACGAAGTAGACGGTAGAGCTATCGCTCCATCTGCAAGAATGTCTGAGAGTTTCAGAGTAGTGACTGGGGTATAACAAAACATTTTTATCCCGCCGCTCGTACTTACGTTGCCAGTGTCCCAAAATGAGCCACCGAAAATGCTGACTTTATCAACAGCATCCTTAAAAACTAAATACAATCCGCTTCCAGGGCCCTTAAATACACCTCCTGTGATTGTTAATGACTCTATAAAAGTTGCTTGGACTCCTGGACCATTATTTCCTTCTGGATCCACATTCCCGATAAATTCGCCTCCTTCAATCCGAAGCGTTCCACTTGTCGCACGTATTCCACAATGATGCGATGTGTATCGTCCGGATAAAACAGTTAATGTACCTGCAATCTGTAATATTGCTTGGTTTGCACAGAATTTATTATCAATGTAAACCGCAGTCCATCCACCTGTCTTCGCCGTGCTGGAGTCAAGAAGTGTTACATTCCCTCCGCGAACCTCTAGGTCTCCATATGAGGTTATTTGATATCCGTTAAAATCTATCTTATAGGTTCCTTCGTTCAGAGAGATAAACTCGATTACTGCCTGGTTTGTCCAATCAATGGATCGATCAAGCCGTAACTCCGTCGATGAGATCACCGTTACATTATCTTCACCCAATGCTACAATCAGATCCAACATGCTGCTAACTTCATGTGATGTATTCTCCGTGATCCCGGAAGTCTGATTTTCCTTCGATTCTATACATAGCGGCAATGGAGTCAGCTCCTCATTCTCAATGATCTCTTTCTGATGAGATTCTTGAGATGTAGTCTCGCTTGCCGCAGATTCTTCCGTACTTGCTGTAGCAGGCTCGGAGGTCACTTTGCCCGAAGACATCTCTGCAGGCACGGTCTCCTGTTCGCTCGTCTCGATCGCGACAGATTCATCTGTCACCGTCTCCTCCGCCAGCAACGGAATCCCGATGCACCCGGTTACAACTGCTGTGGCAACAAGGATTGAAAAGAATCTTTTAGCGTTCTTCATTTCTGAGAATCCCCCATCTCGTTTATCTATCTAGTAGTCATTAACGAATCAAGCAACGCTTCCTCGCGTAATCCCGTAACTCTCGCAGATAGCGGTAAACTCCGCAGAGTGCGCAAAACCTTTGAAGATCTCATAGCGCGATGTGCCGCTCTCCAATTGCGCCACCCAGTTCGCCTGGCCACCGACATCCGCCGTGCGTCCAAGAAGCACCTGGTAGAGCAGGTCGACAAAATCCCCGTGTGACAGATTACGATTCGCCATCTCGCGACTGAAAAAGAAGCCCCATGCGACGTGCGCGCCGTCGGACGTCTTGCCGATCAAATCCCCTGTCCAGTAATTGAGACCGCCGACATCCGCCGGTCGGCGCAGACAAAGTCGATACAGTCGCGAGACGAATTGCGTCACCTTAAAGTTCTTGTCCCTTGATTCCGTCGGTTCGAACGTTCCCGGCGCAATCCCGAACCGGCCGCACAAGCTCTTCCACTCCGCCGAATTCGCAAAGCCCGTGAAAACAAACTCCCTCGACACTCCCGTCGCCAGCGCGTCGAGCCAGTAATTCATTCCGGTCTGATCGGGCGTCCTCTGAAGAAAAACATCATAAAGAATGGCGATGAAGTCCTGATCCGAGAGATTTCGTTCATTCATCTCCGTACTGAAAACGAAGCCATACGCCGCCTGGCTTCCGGTGATGTCCTGATCCTTCAGCAGCAGTAACCAGTTCCTATATCCGTAATAGTCCGGGCTGCGCCCCAACGCTACGGCGTAGAGACGATAGACAAAACCTTCCGCTCCGATCGTTTGCACCGCGATCACTTCACTCTCAGAAGCAATACCCATGAATACAGCCTTCTCATTGCCCGGCAGGAGGATCGTATTTGCGGCCAGAACATCCGACAGATGCGGAGTCCCCTCGACGTCAAAACTGTTCTCGATATAGATTCCGCCGAAATTCGCTCCGCCCTCACCGGTCGACAAATACAGACCACCCGAGATGCGGACCGTTGCCGGCGGAACACTCGTCGACGTACGCCAGAGCGCCAGTCCCGCGTAGGATCCGCGAAAAACGCCCGCAGTAATCGTCGCATTCCCGCTTCGAATCTCCGCCGCCTCTTTCCCTCCGACATTGCTCGAATAGATCTGCGCGAACTCGCCGCCGTTGATTCGCACCGTTCCGCCTTGCACCGACAACGCGGAAACACTCGAAGAATAGTATCCCGACTCGATCGTCAACTCACCGCCGTACTGGAGAACGGCATCGCCGACATACCGGTTGGCGCCCGATGCATCCCAGACATTCGCCGTCAGTCCGCCGTACGGATACTCCGACGAATCCCGGAGCGTGACCGAGCCACCATTAATGACGATCCCTCGATTCAACCGAACCTGATGTCCTTGGAAGTCAATATCATACGTCCCCTGCTCGAAAACAATCTGAACGTCTCCCATCGGCGTCGTGTCGATTCCCGAAATAACACGAAGGGTCGTCGAAGAACTAACGGCGACATTCCCGGCGCCCAATGCGGCGACGAGATCGTCCATCGTCCTGACATAATGAGTAAGCACTTCAAGATCCGGAACAATCTCGTCCGGACCCTGCGCGTCCAAAAGGACGGTTGATTCTTGGGGCTCGGAGGGCTGCGACAGAGAGGTTTGCGGCGCCGTTTGCGTGAGCTGCGTCTGAGAGCTTTGCGGCGCCGGCAACATAGGGACGGTCGACTGCCGGATAGTTTCTTCCGGCGCCGGCAACGTAGGGGTCAGTAGGTCGGACGCCGGAGTGGTGGCCGTCGGCTGGTCGGACGCCGGAGTGGTGCCCGTCGGCTGGTCGGGCGTCGGCAACGTCACTTGCTGCCGCGTCACCTGTGGGCCCATGACACCCGGAAGACTCTCCTCCGCGCGCACGGGCAAATTGCTCAAGGTCGCGACCAATGACACTGCGACAATCATGGCGATCAAACACTTGCCGATTCTCATATGGATGCCCTCCGAAGAAACGTTTTGGGGGCATTATAACATGTATTTGCTCTGTTTTCTAATGTATAAACGTTTGACATTATAAAACTCTCACCATCGGCGGGGTCAACCGTGGGTCGGGACGAGACAAGCGTTTCAGAGAGCAAGTAGGAAACCATATTCCTCTCAATGATTACGTACTCGATCGATGGAGATCGGCAACAAGTAGGTAATCATTGACGAATTAATTCGTTATTTGTCATTGATGCACATACGAAACAAGCTCCAACTCGGGTTTTCGTATGTGCGCCGGCGGTTCTGAAGAGGTTATTCGTCATTGATGCACATACGAAACAGGCTCCAACTCGGGTTTTCGTATGTGCGCCGGCGGTTCTGAAGAGGTAATTTGTCATTGATGCACATACGAAACAAGCTCCAACCCGGGTTTTCATATGTATAACTATGTGATGCCCCTAGTTTTCTTTTCTATGTTATATATCTCCGACCCACTATCGCCGCCAAAATCCAGAATCTCCGATCCAAAACTTTCACGCGAGAAACAATCAACCGCCCCCCCTCCTCAGCATCCCTTGTCGAATTCCTTTGCTTACCCCTATAATCAAACTAGCGATTTTTTCGAGGAGAATTTATGAAGCGAAAACTGTCGATCGTAATCCTTGTCATTTCATGCCTTATGCTCACCTCTTGCAACGCTTCCCGCGTTTCGGCCAAAGATGTTCTGATCAGTGAGATGGAGGCTTTTCAGAGCGGGGATTTCGATAAGATCCGGGAATATATGAATACCGATTTGCTTCTGAGCCATCCCTTGAGCACGGAACCGCAGACGCCGGAGGGCTTCGATGAAGAGGAACTCGCGCTGATTTTCGAGTACATTAGTTATGAAATTGTTGACGTGTATGAGAATCCTTTCGGAGCGACAGCAGAGATTGATATCACAAACAAAGATATGGTCGACGTTTATGAAGAATACATGGATATCTATCTTCCGCAAACGCTGGGGGAGGAGAATATCTACATGACCGCCGAGGAACGGGACGAGTTATCCAGGCAAGTTCTGCTTGAGGTGCTCGAATGGGAGAAGAATGAAGTTACCACCAATGTGGAGGTTACGATGTACTATGTCGACGGTAAATGGATCATCGAATCCAGCGAGCGCTTCAACATGGCAATTATGGGCGGTCTGTTCCTGTTTCGACCGATTCTCCCGTAACATGAACACATCGATTCGGCACTCACATCTTCTCGAAAAGCTCAACTGTCGCTTAATCCGTCTCGAAAAGCTCCGCCCCGACATGACCAAAACCATTACTATCCAAAGGAGATTTATATGAAAAAGTATTCGCCCGTCCTCCTCTTGCTCATCTTGAGCCTCGCGCTCGCCTCCTGTGCGCCCGCCCGAGTTTCAGCCCGACAAGCGATGACCGACGCGATGGAGGCCGTCAAAGCCGCCGATATTGTAAAAGTTCGCGAGTTTATGGGAACCGCTTCAATTTTGGGCGCGGCGGAGGAATCGGAGCGATCCGAAGAATCGGAGGAATCGCAGCCGGAGAACGAGAGTGGTCTGACGAAGGACCAGATCGCCGCTTTTTTCAAGAACATCTCCTATAAGATCCTCTCAGCCTCCGAGGATAAAGAAACCGCAACGGTCGAGATGGAGATTACCAACAAAGACATGCAGTCGGTATTCGACGATTACCTGGCGGCGGCTATCGACATGTTCCTGTCAGAAGACAACGAGGAGTTGACCGAAGAAGAGCAGGCGGCGAAGATCGCGTCAATCCTGATAACACTCATCGAAGAGGAAGAGGACTATGTAACCAGCACGGTTACGGTCGAAATGTCCTACAAAGACGGAAAATGGATCATCGACCCCAACCCGGAATTCTCCAACGCTCTCATGGGCGGACTGGATCTGTCAATGCCGGATCAGGAGTAAGGGCAAGCAAGAGGAAGTTACCATGGTTCCACGCATGATTGGCGAAAAATCCTTGTTGCTCAATGGGAAAGTACCTGCATGCTCAACGAGCACTTCTTTCACTCCGCCAGCGGCAGCAACTTATCGATGAGGAGGCTGTCATAGAGCTCCGCTTCCTCATACATCGGGTGATGACCGCTGTTCTCGAACCAGATCAGCTCCTTATACGGCGCGTCCAATAGCTCATAATATTCCTCGACCAGCGTCGAGGGCGTGTTATAGTCATGCCGTCCCTGCAGGAAAAAAACCGGCACCTCCAGCCTCGCCGCGGACTCCATGAGATTAACCTCCATCACCTGCGGCCAAAGCGTCTGCAACGAGAACTGACTTCCCTGCCCGAAATGAATAAAGTCCATGATGGTATATTCGGACGGCAGAATCCCGGGGATCACATAGATCGAGTTGACATCGTCGCGGCCCACGGTGAATATGCCGCCGGAAAAGCGCACGCTGACCGCAGACAATAGTGCATCGATTCCGGGCAAATAGTGCATGGCGGCCGCGAATGGTGCACAGCCGCCATGCGGTCGATTTA
>JAEWUD010000014.1 GCA_023397475.1 Bacillota bacterium | reverse complement strand
GTCAACGATCTTCTCGACGCGCAGGCCGTCGCCGTTATAGACGTTCTCGACGGTCGTGCCGTCGGCGGTAACGGTGCGGATGAGCTGGTTACGCAGGTCGTAGGTGTTGTAGGCTTGTTCTTGATATAGAAAATTGCTAAATATCTATATAATGCTATGAAAGTTCTACAACGGTCGCTCCGTTATCTTGGATCATTTTCTATCTTGTCTCATGAACATTGAGAATTTCTCCAGTCTGTTCATCAAACACATAAGCATACATATTATACTTTGCACTAACGACGGCAGTTAAAATCCCAAGTTCATAATAAACGTCGTATATTTCTATAGGGTATTGGATTTTCTCTGGAATCGCTAAAAAGAATCTTGTTGAACCGTCTGCGTTTATTATCAATGCATTGTTCTTTCCAAACTCATCAACGCTTCCCAAAACAACGATTCCTGTCTCGTCATTCAACAAGAAAAATAGTTGTATTGAATATTCGAAAACTCTTTGTATTTTTTGACCGTTGCAATACCATGAAATTAATTTTTTTTCTTCGCTAATATTGGCAAATTCAATAATATTACTCATTTTATTACTCCTTGCTGTATAAAGTAATAAGGCTCACCAACAGGAACGAGACCAGGTATATCGGATGCGTTCAGAATACGAGTTTGAGGCGCTCCACCTGGATAAGTTACTCCATTATATGTTTGTGGTCCGGCTATTCCTTCTTGTATCCATGTCCCCTCAGGTATTTGAAATCGTTGAACCTTATCTATTGAAGGCTTGAATTCCGGCGTAATCGCCAATTCATTTCTTGCGTAATCGACAGAAGGAATGTCGCTATTTGATCCCCAAGCACCTGGTTTGGTTTGTCCATCGCGCATAACCATATTAATAAAATCATCCGCTCCTGCTTGTCTTGATGTGATTTCACTGTTGTAAGGCCATGGATTCTTCTCTGTAGATGCCGGCAAAAGTAAAGTTTCTTGGTTTTTTCCGGCAGGTAAGAGCAATGTCTCTTGACTATCCAACTTAGTAACAACACTATCTCCATTGTCAACCAATTTCTTCGTAGAAGCAATAATCTCATCACTGTTATTTGCCGCGATTCGAGCGGCATCAGCGGCATTCTCTGCCTGATTCACCACGGCAGCGACATCGTCAGATTTCTTAGCGACAAGACTCAAATCATCTGCCAAGTTTCCAGCCTGGTTCGCTGCAGCCGCGAGCTCGTCAGTATTATTGGCGACAAGTCTTGCGGCATCTGCCGCGTTATCAACGTTGGAAACGGCAGCGGCTGCAACTTTACTCTTGCCCCCAGTCCCGGGTCCAAGAAGCCACGCTAGCGCCACATCCATACCTGCATTAAAGAAGCTTCCACCAGCATTGAAAGCTGACTCGTCAAGCTGCATGGATGTTTGAGCGCCTTTCTTTATGAGTTCACTTGGCGTGATGTTCTTCATAATATTCTCGGAAACGTTGTTTGACCCAAAGAATATGTATTCTCCGGCACTTGCTAGTCCACCGAGGAATAATACAGGCATGACTAAGAAATCTTCCCATCCGGCTAAAACGCCCAGTCCGAACGAAGCGTTATACTCAGCATTTCCTTCTGCGAGCTTGACAAACCCTCCGATGCCGAAAATAAAATCATTGCAAAGACCGATCATGCCATTGATGATCAGTTCGCCGGCTCTCTCCTGCGGCGTATCGATAATAACTGGCGGCAAGTCCCACTTTTTCCCCAAGCTGACCTGAACCGCATCCGCAGCATTCTTGATCGCATTCGGATTCGTTGCGTTGTTGGAAGATGCCTTCTTAGCATTATGGTTCACAATCGCGGTATGAGCAGCTTGGGGCATACCAAAATAGCCGCCTCCCGACCCATACTCCGGACTATGCCCCGTCGGATCGTAGTACTTGAGCGGACTGTTGTAACAGTACGTGTAGAGGTTCAGGGACAGCGGGTCGCTGCCCACACCGGTATACGTGTCCTCCTGGAGGAAACGCGCCGTGATCGGGTCGTACATGCGCGAGTTCAGGTAGTACATGCCCGTCTCGGGATCGTACTGGTAGCCCGCGAAAAGTATGTTGTTGTCCGCATCGCCGGTCTTTTCGATCACGTTGCCGAAGGGGTCGTAGTCGTAGGTCGCGGCAATGCGGCCGTCGGGCGTGACGAGGGCGGTGACGTCCGCGTGGGCGTTGTACATGTAGTAGAAGGTGTCTACGCCAACGGCGCGCATCAGGAGATTCGTCCCGTAGACGTTTCTGCCGATGATGTACCCCCCCGTCTGCTCGAGAAGCACGCGCGAATATTCATAGAAGTAGCGCGTGCGGAAGCCGTCGACGATCTTTTCGACGCGCAGGCCGTCGCCGTTATAGACGTTCTCGACGTTCGTGCCGTCGGCGGTGACGGTGCGGATGAGCTGGTTACGGAGGTCGTAGGTGTTGTCGAGCACGGTCTCCGCGGTGCCGGCTGTGCCGCTACTGTAGGGCGTGCGGAGGGTCTTGAGCTGGTTTCCGTTGTTGTCGTAGGTGTAGTCGATGCGATCGGAGAGGACTCCGTCGACGCGTTTCTCGATGGCCAGCAGGCGGTTATTGGTGTCGTACGTGTACGAAGATACGGTGACGACGGTGACGCCTTCGGCGTTCTTGGCCGTGACGGTCTGGGTCGCGCGGTTGCCCGCTCCGTCGTAGGTGTACGCGGTGGTCTTGCCGTCGACGTCGGTGACGGACGCGAGGCGGTCGATGTCGTCGTAGGTGTAGGATACGGTGCCGCGGGAGTCGACCTTGGTGACGAGGCGATTTCCGTCGTCGTAGGTGTAGGTGTAGCTGTTGATGACCGTTCCGTCGGTGTTGCGGTTCGTGAGGCTCGTGATCTGACCGCATTCGTCGTAGAGGTATTCTTCTTTGGCGCCGTTGGGATAGGTAAGGCTCTGGAGGCTTCCGTCATCATTGTAGGTATAGGTGAAGGTCTTATCGAATCCCTAAACCTGGCGACCCAGGACGTTCTCCGGAAATGGACAGGTCGAATTCACAACTGGAGACAGCTTCTGCTTACACACCCGAACGTAATGGATTTTCTCTTCTACTGTGTCGCTGACTCTGGAGGTCATAACCATCGCGCAGAGATTAATAATTTATTTATTACTGTCAAAAGCAATAACGCCCTATTAAAACAAAATAAATATCACTCCGTCTGATTTTTACAAGCATAGTGAGAATTAATAATTTCGAAAAACGTTCTTGTAGCACCTTCAGGGTAACTAATATCATCAAAGAAAATGCGAAAAACTTCACTACCATCCTTTATAAACGATAAAAGAAAAGAATCATCTGATTCACCTGCATGATGCCATATCAAATTACTTCTTCTAAGAAATCGTTTTACAAGTATGTCATTTTTAACTATCCATTTCTTGTCAAACTGTTCCACAATTATCACATCGAAATTTCGGGGGAAATCAGGTCTAATGAATTCATTTTTATCAATAACAAAATAATAGAGGTCATCCTTCTTGTATACTTCATTATCCATAATAGCCTTTTCAAATACTTCTTTTATATATTCTCCATTAATATTTTGATTGGTATCATTAAGTTTTTTTCTTAACGTAGCAGCAAGAAGCCACGGATTTATGCCACACCATCTGCTACCGTATCCGAAATCCCAATCAAGATACTCATACTCCGAAAAGGCTCTGCAACCTCTCCCGTGAAACTCAATTTTATAATCATTGACCGTTAGCTGTTGAAGCAAGTGTTGTTTACGGAACTCCCATAATTCTGCTTTTGAACGTAAGCCGAGAGATTGAAGCAACATTTTGCAAATATGGTTTACATTGCGAATATATTCAATAGTTTCTTTTTTTAGATACTCATCCATAATTTTCTCCATCTTCTTTAGCTGATTTCTGCTCCTGCTAGCAATTCTTCAAGTGGTCTGTAATATCTTCCATCTGGTAATATCTTGCCCAATTTTGAACTACTTACATATGAGATTGGCACTCTGCTATATCCAAGATCTGAGAATGCTTGTAACCTGTTGTGTCCGTCTACAATATATGCCACTCCATTGTGGACTCTGACATCAATCGGAGGAACAGAATTAGGCCCATTCTGGACAACACTTTCCCTAATCCCAGCAACAGTTTCTGGTGTGGTATAGGGCTGTGTCCTCCTTAGCTTGTTGATGTCATAACTCGTTCCGCTTATTTGACTTGATGGATTACTCGAGGTAACTGCCTCAGTTTGTGTTGTCTGTCCCGCCTTAACCTGTGTCCCCTGCGCCGCTCTTACCTCGCCAAGTGCAATAGCCAAAGTTGCCACAACCACTGTTGTCCCGGTAATGTCCTTACCTTGTCCGTATTTCTCGGGATCCAGATTAAGGGCATTGATTAGGGCGTTATCCTTCGCATTTACAATTGTACCACTTCCTGTGTTGATGAAATTAGTCCCTGTATTTATATACTCATATGCCCCAGGGATTCCCGTTACCAACCCAAGTACTTGATCGATGACTCCCGATTGTTGTCCAGCGTTAATCGATTTTATGGTTTCCGACGAATTCGCCATCCTTGCATCGAATGCACTTTGAGAAACATTTCCAGTCATCCTACCAATCAATGCACTTCCGGCATCCAAAGCCGCATACGCATAGTTTCCGGCACCTTTTCCCGCGTTGATAACCATATCGACAGTAGATGTCACCATATCGAATGCGACTTCTGTCGTTCGAATATCACGATCTAGAACGATTCCGGCCATTCCTCCAACTTTCTGGCTATCCAGATAGGCGCGTACGGAATCTTTACCGTTTTCATATGCGTTGAGAAGGTAATTCATACCACCAGTAAAAGACGGCTCCGCCGTACTCGGATCCACCTTCAAGCTGTCCATGTAGAGACTGAACTGCTTCTTGAGCGCAAGCTTCGAAATGCTCTCGCTGTTCAGCTTGCTCTTATCGGTCGCGATCAGCTCGGATGCCGCGCTCTGAATGCCGTAATCGTAGAACTTCCCATCTTCGCTGTCCATCAAGTCGAGACCCTGTAAGATCGTCGCCTTGCTGTCGTCGTCGAGGGTCTGCGCGAGATTATAGGCCTTCATGTACTGCTCGCCGCGCGCTTTGGACTTGAAGCTGTCCGCGGTTTTCTTGTACTTGTAGTAGCCGTCGTACACGCTCGCGGGCATTCCGTACATGCCGCCTCCCGACCCATACTCCGGACTATGTCCCGTCGGATCGTAGTACTTGAGCGGGCTGTTGTAGCAATAGGTGTACAGGTTCAGAGACAGCGGGTCGCTGCCCACACCGGTGTACGTGTCCTCCTGCAGGAAACGCGCCGTGATCGGGTCGTACATGCGCGAGTTGAGATAGTACATGCCCGTCTCGGGATCGTACTGATAGCCCGCGAAAAGAATATTGTTGTTCGCGTCGCCGGTCTTTTCGATCACGTTGCCGAAGGGGTCGTAGTCGTAGGTCGCGGCGATCCGGCCGTAGGGCGTGACAAGCGCGGTGACATCCGCATGGGCGTTGTACATGTAGTAGAACGTATCCACGCCGACCTGGCGCAAAAAGAGGTTCGTGCCATAGACATTTCGTCCGGTGATGTACCCGCCGGTCTGCTCCAGCAGCACGCGCGAGTATTCGTAGAAGAAGCGCGTGCGTACGCCGTCAACGATCTTCTCGACGCGCAGGCCGTCGCCGTTATAGACGTTCTCGACGGTCGTGCCGTCGGCGGTAACGGTGCGGATGAGCTGGTTACGCAGGTCGTAGGTGTTGTCCTGTACCGTCTCGGGTGTGCCGGCGGTGCCGTCGGTATAGGGCGTGCGGAGGGTCTTCAGCTGGTTGCCATTGTTGTCGTAGGTGTAGTCGATGCGATCGGCGAGGGTCCCGTCGATGCGTTTCTCGATCGTCAGCAGTCGGTTATTGGTGTCGTAGGTGTAGGTCGTTACGGTGACGACGGTGACGCCTTCGGCGTTCTTGGCCGTGACGGTCTGGGTCGCGCGGTTGCCAGCTCCGTCGTAGGTGTACGCGGTGGTCTTGCCGTCAACGTCGGTGACGGACGCGAGGCGGTCGATATCGTCGTAGGTGTACGATACGGTGCCGCGGGCGTCGACCTTGGTGACGAGGCGATGTCCATCGTCGTAGGTGTAGGTGTAGCTGTTGATGACCGTTCCGTCGGTGTTGCGGTTCGAGAGGCTCGTGATCTGGCCGCATTCGTCGTAGATGTACTCCTCTTTGGCGCCGTTGGGGTATGTGAGGCTCTGGAGGCTGCCGTCGTCATTGTAGGTATAGGTGAAGGTCTTGTCGTCTGTCTGGACGCGGACGAGGCGGCCGACGCGGTCGTAGACGCGCAGGGTCACATTGCCCTCGGGATCGGTCGTGCTCTCGGCCGAGTATCCAGCCTCGAGTCCTTCGGTGATGTCGTAGCGATAGGTCGCCGCAACATCGAAGCCGGGAACGGTCTTGGAGACGCAGCGGTTGAACTTGTCATAGGTGCGCGTCGTCGTGCCGGTTTTGTCCGTCATCGTAAGAATATTGCCGTTATCGTCATAGGTGAACGATATGGTGTCTGTTCCGATGGTACGCGACAGGAGGTTCCCGAAAACATCGAACAACCGGTCTGAGATAATAGAGCTTTCACTAAAGCATATAAAATAAGGAAGCGAATGAAGAGACGTAACAATTATGTCAAGGTTCTATTGTTTGCTTTTAGAATAATTTATGCTAACACAGCACCACGCTCAGACCTAACCGCCTGCCAAATAACGCCGTTCTATTGTTCCCATCTCAACAAACAACAATCCATCCTTGCTATAACTTATGAGATTTCGATCCCATTCTTCGATCGGCCCAATTTGATTTATCTCATCGTACGCGTTAGGATTTTCGTAGTACTCTCGAATACCTCCTGCAACCTCTTCGAGCGCTAAGGTATATATATCCTTCTCTGTTATGATTACACATCCCACCTTCTCCTCTACGAGCGACGGCTCTTTGCTCACCGAGTCCTCCAACGCGTAGAGATCGTAGTAGTAGGCCGCAACATATGTAGAAACCGGATCGTCGTTCTCACTTAGGATTTTTTTAAAATATACCACATCCGGCTGATCGGGTCTGTGCAGACAGTCTAGCAACACGAAATCTGACGAGATGATGTCTGTCTTCTTTCCGTCTTTGTAGACGGTGTATCCTTCAAGATCTGAAATGTAAGCGCTCCCTTCATCGGTCAAACATAGATTCGAATTGCCGGCATTCTCACACAGAATAACTTTCGCCCGTTCCAACGTCTCAACACCTTGTGAAACCGTTCTAATATCCGGTATGTAGACGATATTATGACTCTCGGATTCACAGTACAGAAGAGTCCAGTCGAATAGTTCAAAGATCTTGTCGTTTTCGGTAGAGGCAATTGGCAAAAAGGAATTTCCCTCATCAAAGAAGCCTAATTCATGCGTAATTCCACCAAATTGATAGGTCTCGAAAAAAGTTCCTCGCAAAAAATTCGTTCCGGAAAATTCTGCTATGAATGTTTCTTCTTGAGAGGATGTATAATCGTGTGGCTTTCGGAACATCTCGAGAACAGGAGTAAGTCGTCGCTCAGGCGCGATAAGTGTCGTCTCTGTTCCAATCTCCCAGTAAGTAACTCCCTCTCTGTCATCGAATAAGACCTGAGTTCCATCGTTATTCAAGAGCAAAGATTCACTGTAAGGATACATCTGTTCCGATAGTTGCGTCCATTTCTTATTGGAATACACCCAAAACTCCCTGGCATTCTTTTCCGAATAATTTCGAATAAAGTACACAGCAGATCCGCCGTCAGCTACAGCGATCGGTTGCATATCCTCTGCGTCAATCGAGGCTCTTTTACCATCCATCCATAGTTGGCAAGTAGTATCTTCTGTCGAGTCAGACTGATCATCCTGAAATACGACGGCTTTTCCATCAGGAGATAAGCAGATCGCGCCTTGCGAAAAGTCCGAAATCCGCACACTCTCTTTTAGTAATACTGAATACAGAAACAGACCGCCCTGCCCGTTATCGGTGTTGTCGTATCCTACAAAGAGAATTGATTCCCCATTGGCGGATACTCGATAGTCTGAAACATGCGCTGATATTTCAGTACCTGATACACCGTCGGATACGACCAATCTTCCCGGCCCGTTCTCCAACCTGTCAAGAAGCATCACAGCTATGCTCTCACCAGGAACAATTGAGTAAGCATTCAATACGCCATCCACCTTCACAGCATTGCCTCCGCAGAGAATCATCGCATATTCTCTGGGATAATCCTGAACGAGGTATTTGCCACCTGTCTCGATCGCAAGCGGGCTTTGTTTCTCTATTTTCTCGAAGTTGCCAGTAGTCGCTATCGTCCCATTCGTTGATTCAAGAGATGATTCCGTAGCTTCAACGCTCGGCAGAATAGTTGTTTCAACAATTGACATAGAGCTTGCCGCGTTGGATGAATACTGGGAATCTGCACCTCTATCACAACCTGAATTACAAACAATGGCAAGAATTAATACAAGAAAAATAATGGAAGAAGGAATCCGTCTAGCGTTTAGCATATTCTCTCCTTAAGAATTCAAATTTCACATATATCTCTTAATGCCAACAATCTCTGGACCTTCGCTATCAATCACTTGCTTTTCTCTGCAATCATATCGACTTTCATTAGGAGCAATAATCTGTAATTTTCGGCCCGGATCATTGCTTCCCGTTTCAATGAAAACTATATCCCCATTCTTGTTATTACCCAATACCATGCCTACATGATCAACACCATCGACAGCACTACAATCGTAAAATATAACATCAAACGGGTTAAGGGTTAATTCATTAAGTTCATTTATTTCAGGCATTCTCGCATACGAATAAATAAGAACTCCTGAATCTGTTGAGTATTCTTCTGATAGAAGTTGATTGTAAAAACTACTCGACTTAATTTTATTACAGTAATTGATGTATTTTCATTTTTTTCCGAATTTAGCAGATCAATATAATGGTCTTTTGAGTTCTGATCTGTAGCCATCCACATTTGACATGATGACCTGCTTTGGCTAGTATCAAGACTAATTCCTATCCCATTTTCAAGATAAAGGCTTCGTGCAAAAGCACTGCAGTCAGCTATCCCTTGGTTATATGCAAAGTCACAATGATCATACGGGGTTCCTAACCAAGCGATTGCGTCCCAGAAAAAGTCTTCTTGTTGCGAAGTCATCTCTGTATACCCAAAGACTTCGGCTATTAGGTCCATCTTATCTTTGAAGTTTTCTGGATTTGGTGATTCTAACATCTCTGGAAGCATGGTTTCGAGACGCTGGTTAGCATACACCAATCTGTCTATCTTTGTCTGTTCACTCTTTCTCTGTATAGTCTCTTGCACCATCCAAGGTAAATGTGAACTAGCTGTAGTGTCAGGTCTTAGTTGCTTTCCTTGCCACGTAGCGAAATCCTCTCCTGGTTTGTACTTCTTGTATTCAGTGACATTCCTCTCAACTGCCGAAACATAATTGCTATATCCCATATAATTCTTGCATGCATCAAGTGCCTGGATATTTTTTTGTCCAGAAAACTCTGGATAATCCTTCATGGTACTCTCAACAGATTTCGTGCGTTCGTCTTCTTTCTTCTCGCGGTTTGCCTTCGCTTTCTGATCTCCGCGAGTTTCTCTTTCTTTTTGCTCTTCCAGGCCCTTGATCTGACTCCACAGGCCGGCGTTATGCGAACCGGACTGCGACAACTCGTCAATCTTGTCCTGTATTCTTTGAATGGACTCCGGACTATGCCCCGTCAGATCGTAGTACTTAAGCGGGCTGTTGTAGCAGTACGTGTACAGGTTCAGAGACAGCGGGGCGCTGCCCACACCGGTATACGTATCCTCCTGCAGGAAACGCGCCGTGATCGGATCGTACATACGCGAGTTCAGATAGTACATGCCCGTCTCGGGATCGTACTGGTAGCCCGCGAAAAGTATGTTGTTGTCCGCGTCGCCGGTCTTCTCGATCACGTTGCCGAAGGGGTCGTAGTCGTAGGTCGCGGCGATCCTTCCGTCGGGCGTGACGAGGGCAGTGACGTCCGCGTGGGCGTTGTACATGTAGTAGAAGGTGTCCACGCCGACGGCGCGCATCAGGAGGTTCGTGCCGTAGACGTTTCTGCCGATGATGTACCCGCCGGTCTGCTCCAGCAGCACGCGCGAGTATTCGTAGAAGAAGCGCGTGCGTACGCCGTCAACGATCTTCTCGACGCGCAGGCCGTCGCCGTTATAGACGTTCTCGACGAAGGAGAATGCATCGTTCACCAGGTTCGAAACAGCATACGGTACGTCTCCTAAAAGGACTTGAAGAAGGTTACAGCAGATCTGAAGCCGATCATCAGGCCGGCAGCGAAGATCTGGGAAGAGAGCAATTACGGGCTTTCAGCGAGAAATGGGGTTCCAAATACCACTGATTGACAAGTCCTGGAAACAATAAATTTAGAAACCAATTTATTGTTGTGTTGTCAAGGTGCTTAGGAGCTAACCTTTTGCGGGATCTCCCTAGGAAATCTACTAGGCACATTGAACAGACCTCAGATGTTATTTCTAAGGTACTTTCGTTATTATTCTAATTTATATATTTTTTTCTATTTTTTATTCATTATATATTTATGGTATCATAAAAAATCACATCTCGATTTCTTCAGACATTCTGTTTGATTTCTCATGCCAGAATTTTGTTAATTGTCTTGATGCACCGTTTTTCACACATGCTATAGTATGGATTTTACAAATCATTGATATATATCTTGCATAATATGGTGATAAATCATACGTCTTTCCGCATAATTTCTCGTTGCTATAATTATCTGTCGTATTTATTTCCAAAGAGTAACAATATTTCCCCTCATAATATCCTTCACTTTTATGTTGTAAGACTAGTTCAAATCCTAGCACCTCTGAGTATCCCACTAAATCGTGAGGTTCATCTTCATCGGTATCATATCTAATTGACTTGAGTTCTAGTGCTATTTTAATCAGTGATCCCAATTCCTCTATTGTCTTATCATAATCTATATAAACTATGGCTGTAGCTCCGTACACTTCAGGATTGTTACTCATATGTCCCCCTTATTTGCTTGATGATGGCTTAAATTTGATTGAAAAGCCTTCTTTGTTTGGTCTTAGCCCTTCAAATCCTGGCGTTTGGGACAAAATCGTTCTGAATTCGGGATTTGCCTTCAAACTGTTTCCATATAGATCATACAGGATATCGCTCTCTATATAGAAATCTATATCAAAATTATTCAAGTCAATAGGTTGACCAAATGTTGATTTTTTCGGATTCCCTACTGTACCCGTTTTAAATGATCCTGTATACCCAGATGTCAAATTTGGATCAGTCTCTCTGAACTTAGGTAACAAATGTGTTTCTGCTAACTCATCAAGCTTATATTGCAAGATTTCATGTTGAGCGCTAATGCTCCCACCATTAGTAGCTTTTATCTCTGCCGTAGCCGCCGTCTGTGCCGCTCTCGCCTCAGTAAATGCCGTCACTGCTTCCGGAGTCGTGAACGCATTTCCACTATACCCCATTCTTACAGGATCGGCTACCGGTGTCTCCATTGTAGCCTTGGCACTACTTGCCTTTGCCGCACCATGAAGTCCCCAGGCAAGCATTCCAACAGTAAAGCCCGTCTGAGCAATACCCTTCCCTTGGTTATAGAGCGTTTCGTTTAATCCGAATGTGTTAATCGTATACTGATCTTTATTGCTAATCATTTGTCCGGCAAAGTTATTTACTGAATCATTGTTGTATACGATTTGCGATAATGATCCGACTGCGCCTACCGTTGCGCCGATACCAATATCAAGAACACCACCGGCGACGCCCCATGCGATGGATTCACGATTTTTACTATTCTGCGAGTAGGTGTTATTGAAGTCTTCCCAAGAGGATTGGCCCGCCAGAGCACTTCCATAGGCGATCAGATCGCTCGTGTTCGACCAAGCATAGTTACCTAATCCCTGTCCTGCGAGAACAACACCGTCATAGACTCCCTTTACCATTTGAGCACCGGCATCCATGGCCCGTAGCCCAACGCTCGAAACGAATCCGTACACAGATGGTTCCACAGATGTCGGATCGATCTTCAGGCTGTCCAGATACTGACCGACTTGCTTAGCCAGCGTCTTGTTCTCAATCTTCTGCAGCGTCAATGAGCTCTTATCGCTCGCGATAAGTTCGCTGATTGTCTGCTGGCGCGCAGCGTTGTATTTCGAGCCGGATGGATCGTTGTAGATGATGTACGACTCTGCGTTGGCAATCGTCATCTGGCTGGTGGCATCGAGCGTTTTCGCGCCGGCATCGAGCTTTTCGAGAGATTTTGCTCGCGCCGAACTGACCTGCGGCATGTACCCGGCGGCATAGATCTGCCACGGCATGCCATAGGTTCCATTCGGCATGGTCCCGACTGGACTATGTCCCGTCGGATCGTAGTACTTGAGCGGGCTGTTGTAGCAATAGGTGTACAGGTTCAGCGACAGCGGGTCGCTGCCCTTGCCGGTGTACGTGTCCTCCTGCAGGAAACGCGCCGTGATCGGATCGTACATGCGCGAGTTCAAGTAGTACATACCCGTCTCGGGATCGTACTGGTAGCCCGCGAAAAGAGTATTGTTGTTCGCGTCACCGGTCTTTTCGATCACGTTGCCGAAGGGGTCGTAGTCGTAGGTCGCGGCGATCCGGCCGTCGAGCGTGACGAGGGCGGTGACGTCCGCGTGGGCGTTGTACATGTAGTAGAAGGTGTCCGCGCCGACGGCGCGCATCAACAGGTTCGTGCCGTAGACGTTTCTGCCGGTGATGTACCCCCCCGTCTGCTCTAATAGCACGCGCGAGTACTCGTAGAAGAAGCGCGTGCGGACGCCGTCGACGATCTTTTCGACGCGCAGGCCGTCGCCGTTATAGACGCTCTCGACGGTCGTTCCGTCGGCGGTTACGGTGCGGATCAGCTGGTTACGGAGGTCGTAGGTGTTGTCGAGCACGGTCTCCGCGGTGCCGGCTGTGCCGCTACTGTAGGGCGTGCGGATGGTCTTCTGCTGGTTTCCGTTGTTGTCGTAGGTGTAGTCGATGCGATCGGCGAGGACTCCGTCGACACGTTTCTCGATGGCCAGAAGGCGATTGCTGGTGTCGTACGTGTACGAAGATACGGTGACGACGGTGACGCCTTCGGCGTTCTTGGCCGTGACGGTCTGGGTCGCGCGGTTGCCTGCGCCGTCGTAGGTGTACGCGGTGGTCTTTCCGTCGACGTCGGTGACGGACGCGAGGCGGTCGATGTCGTCGTAGGTGTACGATACGGTGCCGCGGGCGTCGACCTTGGTGACGAGGCGATGTCCGTCGTCATAGGTGTAGGTGTAGCTGTTGATGACGGTTCCGTCGGCGTTGCGGTTCGTGAGGCTCGTGATCTGACCGCATTCGTCGTAGAGGTATTCCTCTTTGGCGCCGTTGGGGTATGTGAGGCTCCGGAGGCTGCCGTCGTCATTGTAGGTATAGGTGAAGGTCTTGTCGTCTGTCTGGACGCGGACGAGGCGGCCGACGCGATCGTAGACGCGCAGGGTCACGTTTCCCGCGGGATCGGTCGTGCTCTCGGCGGAGTATCCGGCTTCGAGTCCTTCCGTGATGTCGTAGCGATAGGTCGCGACACCGAAGCCGGGAACGATCTTGGAGATGCAGCGGTTCAACGAGTCATAGGTGCGCGTCGTTGTGCCGGTCTTGTCGGTCATCGTCAGGACGTTACCGTTATCGTCGTAGGTGAACGAGATGGTGTCTGTTCCGATGGTACGCGACAGGAGGTTCCCGAAAACATCGTAGGTGAAGTTCTCGGTGTTTCCATTACGGTCCGTGTAGGTCGCGCGTTGGCCTTCGGCTGTGTAGGTTGAAGAGCTTACCAGTGCCGGATTATACGTGTAGCTTCCCGGATCTCCCGTGCGGCCGCCGGGATAGATGCGGCGTACGAGGAGATTACGGACGTTGTACTCGAACGAGACGGTGTGTCCGGCCGCGTCGGTCTGCGTTAGGAGATTTCCGTTCGCGTCGTAGGTGAAGGTCGTCGACTCGCCGATTGCGTTCTTCACGGCGATCAGTCGATTCTGGCTGTCGAAGGTGTACGTGATCGTGCGGCCCAGAGAGTCGGTCACCGTGGTCACATTGCCGCTGTTGTCATATCCGTTGGTCGTCGTGTGGCCGCCCGGATCCGTTGTGGTCAGCAGGCGGTTGTTGCGATCGTAGGTGAAGGTAATGGTCCGGTTGAGAGCGTCAGTGGAAGTGGTTTGTCGACCACCTTCATCGTAGACGAGTGTCTGCACCGTGACGCCGGCCGCGTCGTGACGCTCGATCAGGCGGTTCAGCGCATCGTAGACATTTGTGGACGTGTTACCCAGCCAGTCGGTGACGGACAGCTGGTTGCCGTTCGCGTCATACGTCTTGGTCGTCGTCTTCCCGTCCGTCGTCTGCGTCAGCTCCTGATTCAGAACATCGTAGGTATACTCCGTCACCGTTCCGTTGGCATCGGTCGCGAAACGCAGGTTGCCGTGGAGGTCGTAGCGGAAGAATGTGTTTATGGTTTTGTTTCCTTTGGCGTCTTTTTTCGAGACAGAAAGGAGATGGCCGAGGTTGTCGTATGTGAAAGATGTAAGAAGGCCTGCGTCTGTCCAACTAACGGACGGAAGCGCTGTGCGCGTGTACTGGGTTATGGTCTTGATAGCAGGGATGGTGGCATCGCCCGGGAGCGTGGTCTCGCGAAGCTTCCCGAGAGCGTTATAGGAGTACGTGGTGGTATTCCCGCGTGCGTCGGTCTGGCTCTGCATATTGCCGACATAGTCGTAGGTTGCCGTCATAAGGGTCTGTTCGGGTGCCGTGGCATTCTCCTGAATCCACTTGCGTGTGATATTGCCGGCGGAATCGTATTCCATGTGGGAGATCAGACCCGAAGCGGATTCGATCATCGTCGTCCGTCCGACCGCGTCATATGTGAACCGCGTCGTGTAAAGTAGTCCACGCTCGGCAGAGACCGGATCCAGAACAGTAAGGACCTTGCCCTGCAGATTGTAGGTGTACTGGGTGCCGTAGCCGGTGCGGATCTTCTCTTCCAGGGTGTCGCCGGTGCCGGCGGCAAGGCCCATCGCGTCGAGCTCCTTGACGAGGTTGCCCGAAGTGTCATAGGCGTACGCCTTCTCGATAATTGTCTTCCAGACCGCGTCGCGCGTGTCATAGTAGACCTGACGTACGGCGATCGTACGGCTCAGGGTATCGAGTACATACTCGGTTCGAGACATTTTATCAAGATCTGTATTCTCGGCGTAATTCTTCGGAGAGACGATCGCGACCAGCCGGTTCGCATTGTCGTAGTAGCGTGCGGTGGTATTACCCTTCGCGTCGATGACACGGCTCAGACGGCCGCGCTTGTCGTACTCATTGGTCGTCGTGTGACCGAGTGCGTTGGTCACGGTTAGGATCTGTCCGTCCCAGCGATAGGTCATGGACGACGTTGCGATCTGTGCCTGACCAAACTCGTCGACCGTGGGGACGCTCGTCTGAATCAGGCGGTTCAACGCGTCATACGTCATAAGAGATGAGACACCGTTCGCGTCGGTGGTGGCGACGATATTACCGTTCTTATCGTATTCCTGAGCGGTCGTAATACGCACGATATCATTATTATTGTAGTCGTAGCCGGCCAGATCTCCGGCGCGGACCAGGATATGGGACTTCGTGACGCGGCCGTTCCCGTCATATTCCTGCAGAACTGTCTGTTTCTGGGTTGCGGATATCTGACGATCCGTCTGGATGAGTCGGTGATCGGCGTCGTAGGTAAAGGTCGTCGTGCGGCCCTCCCCGTCAGAGACGGAGGTCTTCTGTCCGTTGCCGTTATACGTCACATAGGCGTTGATCCATTTTGTCGGGATGCCCCACAGCGCGACGGAGTCGACACCCATCTGGGTTCCTGTGACATTACCCTCGTTATCGTAGATCGTTTTTACATAGGAATACTGGGTCGCGTCGATCTGTGTCCACTGCTCGGTACGACGGTTGAGTCCGTCGTACTTGAAGTAGGTTTTCGCGCCGTTACTGGCGGTAATGCTGGCGATCGAGCCGTTCTTGTTGTATTCCGTCTGAACCGGCGGAATCGTTAGGCCTTCGTACGAGGTGGAGATCTCGCGGCCCGCGAAATCGTAGACATGAATGACTGTAAGGGTCTCCGTAGCGTTCAGATACACCGTCTCCAACTTGCGCGTGGTGCCGTCGCCGGGAATCTCGAAACGCACCGAACGAAGAAGCTCCTTCGGATCCTGATCGCTCTTCTGGAAATAGGTACGGACCAGACGATTCATTACATCGTATTCGGTTACGGTCATCGTTCCGTCGGGATTTGTGACCGAGATGACATTGCCATAGACATCGTAGGCATAATGTGTCTGTTGTCCGAGCGCGTCCGTCTTGATAGTCATAAGTCCATACGAATTGTAGGCAAACCGCGTACCGGATGTAAGGTCCCGATAATCGAAAGTCTTTGTGGCGTCGTTCAGGCCGTCCGCCGTCGCGTCATATTGATTTGGCTGAATCTGGCACAGGTACTGCCCCGCGGCGTTATAGATGTTCCGGCTGACACCGCCCTCCGGATCGGTAATGCGAAGTAGGCGTCCGTTATCATCGTAGTCATAGCGAGTCTCATAACCCATCGGTGTTTTCACGGACATACGCCAACCGATCGTGTTGTTGGTGTAGGTTGTAACGCGTCCAGAATCATCCGGATCACTCTGTGTCGCAAGATTGCCGTACTTGTCATAGGTCGATGTGACTTTATATCCGTTCGGTCCTGTAACCGACTTCAGAAGACCTTTCGCAAGGCAGCCCATAGCGGCGAGTTCCGCGTCCGTATAGTATTCGTACTTCGTGATCGCGAACTTGGATTCGTCTGCGCCCGCCGCGTACTCATCGGTACCGTTCAGCGGCTGTACCTTCATGACCAGACGATTGAATCCGTCATAGACGTAGAAGGTCTTTCTTCCTGTCTCGTCCGTCTCGGCGATCAACTTGTTCTGCTCGTTGTAGACGAAGGTGCGGAAGCTGCCGTCGTGGTTGATGATCTTGATGACATTGTCACGTTCGTCATACTCATATTTGATGGTGAAACCATTACGGTCTGTAACGGTATCGGCACTTCCCTTATTATCGCGATACGTTGTTGTCTCGACTCTGCCCTCGGCATCCTTCGTCTCGATAACCTGATACGCGTCATTGTATTTTATGATCGTCTGGCGCCCGTTCAGGTCCGTCTTTGTCGTCGTACGGTTCAGGTTATCGTAGGCAAACGTCGTGACATTGCCATACGCATCGCGAATCGTCCTGACTTTTCCTTCGTTCTCGCCGCCGTCATGGATATATTCCAGATCGCGGGAGAGTTCCTGTGTCGAGTCGGTGATTTTCGTGAGAAGGCCCTGCGCATCGTACTCATAGCTGTATTTCACATTGCCCATCGGATCGGTGACACTGACAAGACGGCCGTTCTGATACTGATACGTCGTCTTTCGGCCGATCGGGTCCGTGACACTCGCAATTGTGTCGTCCGCGTTATAGGAGATCGTATACTCACGACCGACGGCATCCGTGACCTTCTGTACTTTACCGGTATCGTTGACCGCAATCTTCGTCGCATTACCCATGTGGTCGGTAACCGAGATCAGATATCCCTTCGTATCGAACTGATAAACATACTTGTCCTTCGTCGTTAGCGTGAAGGAACCGTCCGCGTTCTCCACAAGCGTATTGCCCGAATTATCGGCGCGGTATGTGTCGCCTTCCTTCGTGAAACTCAAGACACTTCCGTCCGGAAGACGAACGCCCTTCATATAGTCGAAAACAATCTCTTGCTTCGTCCCGTCCGCCAGGACGAGCGTATACTTGTAATCCTCGCATCGAGACTCGAAGGAGAAGCTCCACCCGGTACCAAAGGTATTTCCTGCCGAATTCTTGGAATTATATGTACGCGTAACATCGAAGCTCACACCGGGCGCGTCAATGTGAAGGTCCGTATATTTCTGTGCGAAAAGACCTTGCGCGGCGTTTCCGCCGTTACTGCCGTAATAGTATTGTTCGACAATCTCCTGCCCGATCCAGTTCCTGTAGTCAATCTTGCCCTGAATGTAATAGTGGCCGGAAAGTTTGTCGGTGTATTTACTGGTCTGAGTAGGTGCATAGGGGCTGCCCCAGAAGTTGTATTGTGCGTCTACCCAAATCTGAGAGTTTGTCGCGCGTAACAGACATGTGTTCGTGTTCTTTGCAGTGCTAATGTTATGAAGGGTGTTGTAGTTCATGCGAATGTAGGCTGTCTCCGCCACCGCGCGGTCAGCATTAATAAGAATGACTCCATCTGTATTGTTCTGGAACGCGATATCATTGCGCTCAATCGTGAGAAGTAAATGCATGTGAACGATGATCGCACTGACGGCTTGCGTCATGGTGATCTTGTTATCGGAGATAGTGATCGTCTTATAGCCTGCATTCTTGATATGTATTGCTGTTTCGCCTGATGTGATTGTGTTCTCCGTGATGGATAATTGAGCTCCGGTAACGTCCCCTCCGTCATACAAATCGATACCCACTCTATAACAAGTGATGTGATTTTTGATAATGGTAACATCTCCGACAAAAACTTGGATTCCGTTCTCTGTCGAACTGATCTCATTGTTACAGATCAACACCTTCTGGGTTGGTGAACTACGAAGCATGAGAGCATAACTATAGCCAATGGAAAACTCTGCAACGATTTTATTGGAATCAAATGTGATTTTTGCCGTACTATTTTCTTCGTAAAAATTAATGCTTACGTTAACCCCAATAAACTCATTGTTGGAAACAGTCAAAGAGTCCAGTTTCTCGAAACCTTGAAGTCCGAAACCAATGGCATTTTCTTTAGATTCGAAATGGTTTCCAATAACATATATATTGCCAACAAAATTTGTAAAACCAATACCCCCTTCTTCTGCAATGACCGTATTCCCACGCATATCAAGTGTCGCGTTAAAAAAAGAATAAAATCCCATGCCTTCTGTTGATTTTAATATATTATTCTTAAGTATTACTTCCGTCATTGTTTCTTTTGAATAGAAATTACATCCTATCGAATATATAGATTTGACTATGTTGTTTTCGATTATTTCGATTTTTTGTGTACCAGTTGTAGTAGTATCTGTTGCATAGTTTGTGCATATATTCATTGCAATACTGCCTGAACTAATTGTATTTCGATAGACGGTGATCCTATTTCCATTGTTTTCGTCTATATATATGCTTATTGATCTATAAACTGTGTTTGTGTTGTTATTACTTACTGTTATCTCAATTTGTCCTACAGTTTTATATATGCTTATCGCACTATAATTAGTATATGTGTTATTGTCTATTATCCATTTGCCTGTAATATTTGTAAGAACAATTCCAACAGTGTAGTCATTACTTGTTATTGTGTTGTTTGTTATTCTAGCATTTGCATTTAGTGGTGTATCACCATAATTTGTACCGATAGCACAGCAATTCGTGACAACATTACTATCAAAAGTGAAATTCAACGAACCACTTTCTGTTCTAAATCCTATAAGTTCACCGTAATAAATGCCTACGTCTTCAGCTTGATTCATGGCGAAAATAAGACTTCCTCCGTCTCCTTTGACATGAACAAGAAAGCCTTGGGAGTTGAATGCCTGTAAGAATGAATCAGAGGTATTCAATTGAATCTGCGAATATGTAATTGTCACTGAATTGCTGGTCATGATAATTTTCATTGTCGCATTCAGTTCAAAAATTGAAGTATTAATATTAGCGTTACCTTCGATGATCATCGAAGACCCGTCGACATAATACTCCTGTTGAATAAAATCACCTGCATACCGAACATTGACATGCGTCATGTTGAGCGTGGCTCCACTGTTGACATGAATGCCCTGCCACATCTGCTCGCGTGTTGTGACACCCGCTCCGCCGATGGCCGGATCATGAACGGTCGTTAGTACAAGCTTCGCCGCTTCCGATCCAACGATAGTTAGGGTTCCGTTGACTGTAATTCCTGAGGTTTCTTTGGCAATGCTTTTCGAGAGGCCGAGGAAATACATCGACGTTCCCGCTCCGACGATAACGTCCTGCGCGAGGTAATGTACGATGCCGTTATTCATGAACGTCAGACCCTGATTCGATTCCCCGCCGATACCGAGTTGGTTGGTATTGTTTCCGCTTACGGATCCGCGAGTCAGGATATCGTAGAGTACTCCAAGCTTTGCCTGGGTCAATCCCGCCAGATCGGCATAGATCCCGTACGCCGTCGTCAGAGAGTTCTGAAGATCCGCGTGCCCGAGCGTGAGGCTGCCTGAAGTGACAAGCATCGCTCGTGTCTCCGTATGAACCGCATAACGCATCGTCAGATAGTCGGCGGTGAATGTTCCGGAATTCTCGATATGAAGCGCATTCCAGTAGTCGCCTTCCGAGACAATACCTGTGCCGCCGTAATCGGCATCGCGCGAGGAAGAGATCACATTGCGAGCGACGTCGGTTCCACCGAGAAGCATGGAGCCGCCGACGATGAGTTTAACGCCGGGATTTACAAGGATGGTAACTCCGGCACTCACAAGGAGTGAGGCACCCGGTAATATCCTGAGATCTTTCTCAATCAGGTACGGGAGGTCCGTCTTGTCCCAGGTGACGTTGCCGCTGAGATCACCGCCGCAGGCGTAATAGATACGAATCAGCGCTTCCGCGGACCAGTCGCCCTCTACGGAATCTTTGCATGCACGGATGCGGAAGGAGAACGCGCCGCCCTCCGTGAGGTTCGGAATGTACGAATAGGTCGTCGCGGAAATCGTTGCGACAACAACACCATTCATCTCGACCTGATAGAAATCCGCATCAGTAACGGCGTCCCATGACACGGTGACACTCTGAAGAGATCCCGAGGTCTGGATATTTCTGGGAGCCGCGAAAGTGGTCGTGAGAGACACCGATTCGGAAGACAGTGAACCGTTTCCGGCGGCATCATATGCGATAACATAGAAAGAATACCCGGTGCGTTCGGTAAGACCCGAGATCAGGACCTCGAGACTACCGTTAACCAAGGCTTGCGTTGCCGGAACAATCGCCACAACAACTCCCTGGTCATTATAGATGAAATAGGCGACGACTCCGACGTTGTCCGCCGACGGCGTGAAGGAGATTGTCGCGGACTGGCCGGTGATATTTGTAGCGAGAACACCGGAGGGCGTTGTCGGTCGCTCCGCATCGACGTAACTTACCGTTACATAGTAGACAGAGGTATTCCCCTGCGCGTCTTCGGCATAGATCGTATAGATTCCATTCTCCGACACCATGAAGGAGGTTCCGTCATACGGATTCCCGCCACTCGTGAAAAATGCCGCCGTTTGCTGGCCCTTGGCCCATTTCATCACGGTGACTCCGCTTCCGTCGTCTGTGATGGTGGTTGTAATTGTATTGGTCTGCGCCCAGACATCCGAAGGTGTTGCCAGGATCGTCGGGGCGATCAGATCCCATTTGGCGACATCGATCACGGCGATCGTCGTATTTCCCGCCGCGTCCGATATATAGATCGTATACGTACCCGGTGCCATGACGTCAAAAGCATCTCCGCCGATCTCCATCCCACCGGTGGCAAAATATTCGGCAGTCTGACTACCCGGCGAATATTTTCGCGTTACGACGCCACTATCCGCGTCCGAAGCACTTATACTGACCGTCTGTCCGTTGATAGCGGTAGTAAGCGCGGGTGCGATTGTATCTACATGCGAAACCGTAACAACAAAGATGGCGGCGTTCCCGTTCGCGTCGACGGCATAGATCGTGTAATCGCCGTTAGAACTCGCGGTAAATCGGTCTCCTGTCAATACTTCTCCGTTATCGGCAAAATATGCGATATCTCGATTTCCCGAGGCCCACTTCACGATAGAGATTGCGCTTGCGTCGACGACCTGAACGGTCACTTCCCGGGTCTTACCCCAGCCGGATGCTTCTGTAGCAGTGATCACCGGTGCTTCCTGATCCGGAATAGGAGTGGGCTCCGGAGTCGGCGTGACTTCGGGCGTAGGTGTTACTTCCGGAGTCGGTGTGACTTCGGGTGTCGGCGTAACTTCCGGAGTCGGCGTGACTTCCGGGGTCGGTGTGACTTCCGGAGTCGGTGTGACTTCCGGAGTCGGTGTAACCTCAGGTGTAGGCGTAACTTCCGGAGTCGGTGTGACCTCCGGAGTCGGTGTCGGAACTTGCGTCGGCGTAGGTGTCGGAATTGTCGTCGGGGTCGGAGTGGGTGTCGCCGTCGGAGTCGGAGTCGGCGTAGGTGTCGGTGTGGTCGTAGGGGTTGGTGTCGGTGTTGGGGTCGGAGTACCCGGATCTGGGTATTGAACCGTGAAGGTCAGGTTAACCTCATCATGTCCATTACTTGTACCGGTTGCCTGGACCGACCGACCGGAACATGCCTTGACAAGTCCGCCGATCGCCCGTGGGTCGATGTCGTCGATCAGCGTCGTTGTATCCTCGATCAGACGAATGGAGACCGGAAGATAAACAGGCTTGTCGAAAAGCACGTCATATGTCGTCGTTCCGCCTGTCATCGTTCCGCCTACAGGCATAACGGTTGTACACTTCACCGTTGGTTCACCGGGCATGACACTGGCGACGATCTCAATATAATTCTGGGGTGTGAGTGTCTGGAATACCACCGGCTCGTTGAATGTAATTCTTGCCGTGGTTACGTCAACCATAACGGCCTTCACCAAATTAGCATAGGGACTGGTCTCATACTTAATGGACGAACTGCCATTCTTCGTGTTGATTCCATTTCCGTTGACATCTGTCGCGGATTTGCTCTTGAGAACGACATATCCGTTATCGGGAATAATATCGCCTAACGCCGGATTTGTCGGGGCCTTCTTCGGATCTTTGTATTCGATCTTCCCGAAATAAACGGTAACACTTTGCGCGTACATTTTGCCGTTGATGATCATCGGGTTCTTGTATGTCACCGCTTTCGCAGGATCCAGCGTTGCTTTCCAAGCGCCGCCGTCGACGGTTTCGCGAAGCTCGATCCCTGTGCCGATGCAAACCGGAACGTTAAATGTCAGATCCACAGACTTATAAGATCGGTCATTCACTACGGCACGAACAATGCGAACAGCATCGACAGACACAGGCGGCTGTACTGGGAATTCCTTGTTTGGCGTGTAGGTCGCCATAGCGACGTAGTACGACGCAGCACCTGCATAACGTTCATAGATCGCTCCAACCTTCGGATTGCCTCCCTTGTTCTTCGGCCCGGTTTCGTAGCTCATCTCCGCATAGAGTGATCGACCGGCCGCGGATACCAGAAGACTTGTCAATCGATTGTCCTCTTGGCTTGCGACAGTCTGAAAAGCAATATTGCATGTAGTCGTTACGGGCATCGCGAAAACAATTTTGTACGTCGTCGCACCTTCCGCAGTGCCATCCATCGGGACGAGCTCGACCGCGGGTGTTGTCCAGATCGATTCGCCCTCCGCGTTCATTCCCGCATTGGTCGCGAAAATCTTCGTATAGGCATCTTCGCCTATAAATTTCACCGGTTCGGAAAAAGATACAAGAACACTGTTTGCTTCATCGGAATCGATCTTCGTGATCGACAGAAACGAACTGTCATAAGGGCACGTGACATCGTCGACACCTTCGTCCGTCGTCGAAGAAGTCATCGGAATCTGCAATTTTTTCGATGTGATAACGGAATTCAAACCATCGGCGGCGATCGTCGAATCAAGATCCTTGATGCGGATCAAACCCTCTGCCGGTAATGGCGCGGAGAACCCGACAACGAGATTTCTCCCCTCCACAATATCAAATGTCGTCGCGCTGATCCCCTCGAAAGCTGCCTGCGGAACCGATCCAGACACACTCTCCAAAGAAAGATAATCACCGAGACTTTCCGTATTGACCGCAATGTCGAAATTAAAAACCAAAACCGCTTGATCCGGGGCAATAACACTGCTTCCGATGAGAAGAAGAGGAATCTCATAATCGGATGTCACCGACTCCGAATTTCCTTTGGTCTTGCTCATCAGAATTGGATTACCATAAATGTCCGAGAACAGTGAAACAGACGGTGTATTCTTCTTCGCCTTCGCAGGTGATCCTTGAATGACCAAGCTTCCCTTCTGGGGAATATCGGACGCGAAATATAGATCAAACGCATAGGCATATTCGTCATTGCCAATCAACGTCGGGGAAACGGCAGAAATGCTATTCTGCATTGAGGAAAGAGAAATCTTCTTTGTCTTCTCACCGGAGACATAGATATAATCCGCCGCGTTCACATCGGCCATCGTAACCGGACGATCGAATTTAATACGCAACGTGCGACTTCCGCCGGTTACCGTGTAGGTACTTGTCAGCGAGGGTTGATCCGCCTGATTCGATAGGGGACGTTTCAATGCGGCAAAATCGTAGCCCAGCATTGAGGATTGAAGCAACACGGACGCGACAACGGCCAGACAAGTAACGCGCGAAAAAATCGATCGAATAAACATAATCAAATATCCCCCTACATCTGAAAGCACACATTCGATAGTTTATCAAGTGTTCTCCATCTCCTCAAGAGGAATTTGATTAGTTTGTTATGTATTTGCAAAAAAATTGTATTTTTTTTGATACGCATCAAGAAATTTATAGCAGTGACCTATAAATAACTTATGAATGATGGTCCAACACGAATAACTCTCTGTTATATAAATAGACAAATATATAGTTATTTTGTTGCTTATTCCATGTAATACTTCTACAATATTTTTATTTAGTGATATTTTTATATAACATTATTTATTTCCTTGATTGCAAAGGAGGATATTAATGAGAAACCGGAACTCCGCACATCATCTTCATGTAAAATCAATGGATACAGAACAACACTTCAATACGCAAAAAGGTCGTTCTTATCAGAGAAGAATTCCGAAGATCATCGCTCTTGCTGTCGCAACCATGGTTCTTCTTACGTTCGGGATCGCTTGTACTCCGAGAGCTTCCCAAATAGACAACCAAACGATCATTCAAACGAATACGAGTAAGCTGACAGTCGATACAACAACAATTCAATCAAAAGCTCTGACCATAACCTCTACGCCTACTCTCGCCCCAACGATAACAATGACGCCAACACCGACGCCTGACCCGACGCCAACTCCCACCCCGATTCCAAGTCCAACGCCGGAACCAACCATAGAGTCGACTCGCGCGCCAGAAACGAGCGCTACAACAGAGACAACGGTCCTTGTTGAGACGGCTCCGTTGATGGATTATGTCCTCAACACAAATACGATGAAGTTTCATAAACCTTCCTGCTCATCCGCCGACAAAATTAAGCCGGAGAATCGAAAAGAAGTTAACAGCACAAGAGATGACGTTATCTCCCAAGGCTACGACCCATGTGGGAACTGTAACCCATAGACGTCAACTCCAGGAAAATAATGATACCCTCACACCCGACCCACAGCCCACAGCACCTGATCGATCATTCGTGGTGTCCAGATCTTGGTTCCGAACGCGCGGTTGAGATCAATGGCTTTTTGCCTCATCAACGTGATGATCAGGACACCGTCGTTGACCGTGAGTGCCTCCGGCGCCATGTGTGAGATTTGCGCATGTTCCGGAAGTCCCTCGATCTGGCACAGAGCTTTGACGACAAACTGGTCGACGGTCCCGAATTCCTTCGGGAAAAGCACCGACAGAAGTCCCGATGCGCCCGCGGTGCCGAGCCCGTGGATTTTTCGCGCGATGGTAAGGCCGTCGGCGATGTCGCCGCGATCAAAGTCGAAGAGGTCTTTCTGAATTCTGGCAAGCTCGCCCATGGAGCCCTCGCGCCGATATTTCTCGAGCGCGTGCCGAGTTGTCGCCAGGCGATTCTTGGCCGTGTATTTCCAGACGAAATATGCGTCATGAAGAAAGTCGTAGAATTGCGAGGCGCTCATTCGCTGAATGCTGTCGGCATCCAGATTGTCGAAAGCGCGTTCCAGGCGCAGATTTCCCGAGGAGACGGCCTTCCAGTAATTATCGAGGGCTTTCTCCCAGTCCTGCCTATTGCCGGAATTCCAGAGCTGACGGATCGGAACGGGCTTCGGTTGCGCGGCCGAATCACGCAAGGGCGTTTTGGGGGAGGGTTCCGGGCGGCGTTTCGTCGGATCTTGCGGGCGACCGGCCGGAGGGTTCTTTTCGAGACGAGACATGGCCGCCGGGGCGGAAGGCGTGGATTGTGGGTTCTTTTCGCGCATCGGCTTGGCTGTTGGGGCGGCATGTGCTACTGACGGATCCAGCTTACGTACGCCGTTCGTCCAGCGGCCGACCTCTTTATAAATCGCGTTGATCTTGTGGAGAATCTGGCCGGAGTATTTCTGATTCCTTCCCAGATATTTGTATCGCGACGGTTCGATATACTCGAAAAGATTGAACTCAAGCAGCAGCGGATTATTGAGCTTATCGAGATTGACCAGATTGTAGCAATAGTCACTGGGAATAATGCTTCCCTTGTTCACATCGAATTTCGCCAGAACGAGCTGGATAATCTCACTTCTCGAGAACTCTTCTCCCCTACGAACATTGGTGAAGCTGGTTTGTACCTTGTCAAGAATGGTCATGGGTTTGAATCCCCTTTCTGTTCGCTAGTATCGTAAAGGAACATAATGGCCTTCTGATACTTCTCTCGACGGGTGAGGTCTTTTATCGTGACATAATCGAGTCTAGAGAGATCACTATTATGCATCATATCCGCGATCTTCACGACGGTTGCGAGTTTATTACTTCTCACCCTCACCAGATAATCCTGGTACGACAAGCCATCGTTCTTCGTGATCGCTTCGATAGCCAGAATGCAGTCCGGAGGAATCGCATATCCACGCAGATCCTCTGGGGTGATGTCGGTATCCTCAATAATGTCGTGAAGATAACCAACGATCTGGGCTTTGAGCGAAAACATCTCAGACCCGAGCTCTTGGTCTCGAATCAGATCAGCCACCGTCCGACTAACCGTCTCAACATGAAGGAAGTACGGCTTACCGGATTTATCAACCTGGCCGGCATGTGCCTCTTGCGCCAGTAGTCGTGCGCCGTGAAGCCTTGCCGTCAGACCGTATAGGTTCGTGTCTTCCTCAGAAAGAATATCGTTGTCCTCAGCGCTAAGATCTCCGTTAGGTATCATCCGTTTGCCTCCCTTAGAACCGTAGAACTTCTAATCGACCTACCAAGATCGACGCAATACTTCGTTGTTTTGACTCGTAGATCAGCTCCCTGTCTTCGCATTCTCTCACATCATGCATCAATCACGTACATTTGGGAATGTGGTATTTCAATATAAACAATTGAAATGCCGAGACACTTACGAAGAGAGAAATCTTCTTTGTTACAAACAAAGATCGGTTCTCGAAAATTATCCACAAAAAGTTTTCAATAAATTCCTTCTGCCATTATTAATTTCCTATGTTAATTTTTTTTGATTCATATGATATAATGACTTTCTGCTATCGCACTTTATCTACTAGACATTGAGGAGGAAACCAAATGAGAGAAGACTCTGTTCCGGTCGAATACGCTGATGAGACGATTTGCAACCTGTCGAATCAGGTGAAGGCTTTGAGCGCGCTTCTGATCGCCCGCGGATTCTTCGATGCGGAGACCATAGAACAACTCGTTCAGAAGAACACAGCGGTGCAGGCTTCCCGTCTCTACCTATCAATCCCCTGCGTTTGCACCGCGTGCGGTCACAAAGGATTCGATCGCCTCGGTGAAGATACAAAATGCATGTTCTGCGGAAAGGAGCTGCGCTTCAACATCAAAGATGCCCAAGTTGACGCGATTCTCTCATCGCTCGATACCTCCAGGATTTTCGGATACACGCTGAAGCCTACCGATATTACAAATGACGAAGCTTTCACAACTATTGCATCAAAGTCGGTCACCGCGCCCACCACATATTACAAAGCCACCCGACACGGCAGCAAGTTTGTCTCATTAAACGAAGATGAAGTCATGAAAAATGATAAGATCCGCATTGCGCAGAACAAGGTCATGTCGCATCAGAGACAGGTTAACGAGTTGTGCAAAGAAATGCTCTCTATATGGGAGTTCATTTCCTTTACAAATGTGGCGGCTGGTTCCAGGATGCTGAAATCCTTTCTCACCATCGATGAAGACAAGACTCAGCTCGCGAAAAGAGCGCTAGGCGCGCAGGCAGTGGCCGCGGATCCCTGCAGCAACGCCCGGAAGCAGACATCGCAAGATGCGCTCGCGCGACCCTCTCTGATGCTGACGACATCCCAGCAGGATACACCTGTGCAGCCCGTAACCCAGCAGAATACGACCAAAGAACGTAAACTCGAGTATTTGTACACCTTATTCGATGCGCTTTTCCAGTGCGTCGAGGCGTCATTCGGTCTGACACGCGAGGATCTGAAAGATGTGATGCCGGAGGAAACTACTCTCAGACTGACGCGAGAAGATCTGGTGCATACGAGACCGGAGAAGGCAGCAGAGATAACAGTTGACGAGGAGTGATTTGACGATGGCTGTTCAGACTGCAGTTTTATCCATCCTAGGTGTGAGATAGGCAGATTTGTCGCCCCACGTGAAAAGCGCCTTGGAGATCGAGGCTACGCTGCCCGCGGGACCCGTTACAGCATGCATGCCGTTCACATACACTTCGAACTGCGGCAAGAACACAAAAATCTCTTGCTTTATGAAGGCGACCTCCCGGTTGTTGGCGTCAATCACATCTCCGTCAGCAAATCGCGAACATAGTCCAGTTCCTTCAAATCAGGATTCTCTTCCAGCAAGCCTTGCAGGAAGATCATGGCCAGATTCCGATTCAGATAGTAAAAGTATGCCGTGTTCCCATCGCCATTTCTGTCGAACGGAGCATAGATTTCATTCGAATAAGGAATGATCTCGTCCCGGAAATCCTCTGTCTTCACGGGATTCTGAATCAGCGTATACACACAATTGACTTTGTGGCCTTTGGTGTTTTGTATCTCACCCGGGAACAGGTCATCCGGATGCATCGCCGGAAAAGCGCTGGTACTTGCCACGCTGAGTGCCCAAATCTGGGCATCATGTCCGTGAAAAATCACGTCTCCATCGCGCACATCAAAGATCGGATTCGCCCCCACATGTTTTCCCGTCGGCGAAGAATCAGGAGCCCAGACATAACCGCCGGCATGCTCGCGATCAAACTTCCTATCCTGGAACACGAAAAACAGCGCTCTCTTATCGGGTTCGCGAAGCATCTTCTTCGATCCGGCTTGACGGGGAGACGCTCTCTTGACGACCTTCTTGAGCATCGCCTTCTGCATCTCCAACTCGTTGGCTTCCTGCCGTTTGGCCAATGCCGCCTGATCCGTCTCTTCCCGAGCCGCTTGAAAAGCAGCAACATCCTGCTGGATAAAGTCATTTACATTCTCATCCACAGCAACCATCAATTTCTCGAAAATGGCCGGATAGAGAAAAACCTTATCGCCCCGCTTGAACGCGACTGTGATCTGGTCCTGATTCAGCGACTTGATTACACCATGTCGAAAAGTATTATGTATGACTTCCTTGCCGATTATATCCATTACGTCCTCCGTGTTTTGATAAAGAGCAGAACAACATCCCTCTATCTTACCATCACCCGGGGTCCAATGGGCGAATTCCGGAAGTTTTTCTCCTGTGTATATCCGTGCAACACGGTTTAAGCCCGTTCTTCCCCCACGGCATGTTCATTCAACAGAACGTCCGCGGGGTCTTCCCTCCGGCCAACTCATTCGTATGTACGTCCGCGGACGCTTCCCTACGGCATGTTCGTGCAGCACGGCGGCGGCACAATCGCCTCCGCGGAGTCCTTCTCAAATAGAGGCGTACTGAAATACCGCTCGGCCGTGTCCGGAAGGATCGTCACGATCGTCTTGCCCTTGCCCAGAATCTTTGCCATCGCGATGGCCGCGGCGACATTCGACCCACTGGAAATGCCGCACAGGAGCCCTTCTTTTCGCGCGAGATCCCGTGCGGTCCCGATCGCTTCCTCATCCGTCACAACATGAACCTGCTCGAAAATCTTGAGGTTCAAATTATCCGGGATCAGCCCGTCGCCGATCCCCATCTGCAGATGCGTTCCGATATTGCCGCCGGCCAGAATCGCAGCGTGCTCCGGCTCGACCGCCCAAATCCGGATATCCGGATTCTGCGCCTTGAGGACCTCGCCGATGCCGGACAACGTGCCGCCGGTGCCGACGCCGGAACAGAAGCCATGGATCGGCCCGGCAACTTGTTCAAGTATCTCGAGCGCCGTGTGATGGCGATGTACCGTCGGATTCGCGGGATTCACGAACTGCTGCGGCACGAATACCCGTGGGTCCGCCGCCGCCATCTCGGCCGCCACGTCCAGACACTTCTGAATACACGCGCCGATATCGCCGTCATCATGAACGGTAACGACCTCCGCGCCGTAATGCTTCACGAGTTTCCTGCGCTCGATGCTGACACAATCCGGCATGATAATGACCGTCTTGTAGCCCTTCACCGCGCCGACCAGCGCGAGGCCGATCCCCTGATTGCCGCTCGTCGGCTCGACGATAATGCTGTCGGGCCCGATCAGGCCCTTCATCTCCGCATCCTCAATCATATTCAAGGCCGTCCGCGTCTTGATCGAGCCGCCGACATTCAGCGCCTCGATCTTCACCAGAATCTCGGCATCTTCCGGCCCGGTCATGTGATTCAGGCGCACCATCGGCGTATGGCCGACCGCCTTCAGAATATTCTCATAAATCATTCTCACGTATCTCCCGCAGTTGAAATCAAACGAACTTTATTATACGCCCAAGCGGGCGAAGTTGCATGGAGAATATGCCGCTGATAGGGAGCAGCGTAGACGCAGTGCATTGCGAACGAGAAACACGCGGTGAGTGTATAGCTTTTCGTCCTGAGGATTTATTTATCTCGCTTCGCGAATTTGGCTATAACCCATTTCTGAAGATCTACAAGAGGGATGATCAAGAGGGATGCGACGATGGTGATCACCCATTCTTCCCATTTCAGTTGTGTCACGTTAAATACTTCGTTGAAGACGGGAACGATGATCACGATGACCTGCATGGCGGCAGCGCCAACAATCGCCGCAAAAAGGTACTTATTAAACGGAAGTTTCGTCGAAAAGGTCCAGTAGACCTTGGATCGAAGGGTTAATGCATGAGCAAGTTGGATGAGTCCGAGGGTTGCGAATGCTGTCGTTACAGCAACGTCTTGACCATGAATGTTTCGGGCAACAAGATATGCCGCCAGTACTAATATCCCTTTCATCAATCCATGAAATAGGATATTGAGACCCAATCCGTTCGCAAATAACTTCTGTTCCGGAGAGACAGGCTTTTCCAGCATCAATTGTTTGTCTGACTTTTCCATTCCCAGTGCCAACGCGGGGAGGGTATCGATGATCAGGTTCACCCACAACAAATGTACGGGGAAAAGAATGACCCAGTTAAATAAAGTAGCAATGAACAGAGCAATTACTTCGCCTAAATGAGTGGAGAGAAGGAAATGAATGACCTTCTTGATGTTGTTATAAATCTTTCTGCCTTCTTTGACGGCGGACACGATCGTCGCGAAGTTATCGTCGACGAGAATGATGTCCGATACGCCTTTCGCCACATCGGTTCCCGTAATGCCCATTCCAATGCTGATGTCTGCGGCTTTGAGTGCCGGAGCATCATTGACGCCGTCTCCGGTCATTGCCGTTACTTTTCCCATGCGCTTCCACGCCTGAACGATCCTGACTTTATGTTCCGGTGATACGCGAGCATAGACTGAGTATTTCTCAATGTTCTGTGTGAGCTCCTCGTCACTCATCCTCTCGATTTCTTTGCCTTCAAGGGCTACGTCTCCCGAACCGAGGATACCAAGGTCATTGGCAATCGCAATGGCGGTTATAATATGATCCCCGGTGATCATGACAGGTCGAATACCCGCTGCCCGACATACCGCAACGGCATCACGTACTTCCGGTCTTGCGGGATCGATCATCCCGACAAATCCGACAAATACCAAACCGGTCTCGATCGTTTCGGAAGAGATCGGGTCGGGTAACTCATCCATTTCCTTATAAGCAAACGCCAAGATGCGCAAGGCATTCTTTGCCATCTGTCTGCTGGTCTCCTCAATCCGGATTCGTTCTTCATCTGTAAGGGGGACAATACCATGTTCATTGATCTTTCGATCACATTTTTCGAGCATAATATCCAGAGCGCCCTTGGTCATTGCAAGCAATCTTCCCTGGTCCTTGTGGATCGTCGACATCATCTTTCTGCTTGAATCAAACGGCACTTCTGCGATTCTTGGCATTCTTCTCTCAAGTGAAGATTTCTCGGTATCATGCAGCATCGAATACTTCAACAAAGCCGTTTCCGTCGGATCTCCCGAGAAACTCTCTGTCCCATCACCTGTGTTGAATCGTGCATCGTTACAAAGAACCATCGCCTGCAGCAGGCGCTCCGGGACCGTATTCGTTAGCGTATCCTCTGCCAGGCGGGTTTTGCCAAGGAAGTTCAGCTCCATCACCGTCATCTCGTTCTTGGTCAAGGTTCCTGTTTTGTCCGTGCAGATTACTTGTGTGCTCCCCAAGGTCTCAACAGCCGGCAACTTGCGAACGATGGCATTTTTCTTGGCCATTTTCTGGACACCCAAGGCTAGGATAATCGTCACGATGGCCGGAAGTCCTTCTGGGATCGCCGCTACGGCAAGGCTGACAGCAGTGAGAAACATATCGAAAGTGCTTCGGCCCCAGAGTAAACCGGTGACAAAGATAACCAAAGAGACCAGGACAATTATGATGGAAATAAACTTACTCATCTCGACCAGTCGTTTCTGCAACGGCGTCTCTTCAATCTTGTTGTTCTGCGAAAGGTACCTGGCAATCTTGCCGATCTCCGTGTCCATAGCGGTGGCAACTACAACCCCGGTACCTCTTCCATAAACCACGCTGGTACCTGTGAAGGCCATGTTGGTCTTGTCGCCGATTCCTGCTTTAACATCCTGGATTAGGCCGGTTTGTTTCTCCACCGGCACAGACTCACCCGTAAGTGAAGCTTCTTCGATCTTCAGATTGATTGCATCAATCAGTCGAATGTCTGCGGGAATATGATTCCCTGCTTCGATGATTACGATGTCCCCGACAACCAGGTCTTTTGCCTTGATAACTCTCTCTATTCCATCCCGTCGCACAACGGCGTCCGGGGAAGCAAGACTTCGAAGCGCTTCGATCGCCTTCTCTGCTTTGCTTTCTTGCGCTACGCCAAGGATTGTATTCATGATAACAACAGCGACCACAATAAGCGTACTCTTAACATCGCCGACGAAGAGCGCAATAACAGCTGCCACGCAGAGAATCAGCACCATGACATTCTTCAGCTGATTCAGGATGCGGCGAAACAGACTGATCTTCTTCTCACTTTGAATCGAATTGGGACCAAATCGACCCAGACGATCCGAAGCCTCTTGTTCCGACAAACCCGATACCTGCGTCTCCAACTGATGCAATACATCTTCTTTTCCTGTCGTGAAAAAGGATTGATTTGGCTTGTCCAATTCAGTCACCTCCATAACAAGGATATTGTCTGATGGTCTGACGGCGCTCAAGTGTTATCAGACGGGATTCAAATATACAAAAAATTGATTCACCAATTATCACCGGAGCAAATATATGTCCTAATAAAATCTTACGAACGAATCACCAATGAGTCAAGAAAATACGTACTACAAGCAAAAATATGGCGGCAACATCTTGTGCGTCAACGCGAGAGACCGCTACATACGCAATGCCAACATCCCATCAGAATGATAGACGCATTGCACCTTTCGCCAGGATGTTAGAATGCATGCGCCATGATCATATCTCCGTGGTACTTTGTCCGAAGAATATCACATGTTCTTTTCGAAAAGTTGGATTCGGCCGAATATATAGCGATCTTTTCGAGAAGATGTATTCGGACGCCGAATTAAGATACAGCACTTTCTGGGACGACAAAAAAATGTAGCACTTTCTGGGACAACAAATCACCCACGTTCGTTCTTTATCAACTCAAGGCAGAGTAATGTTGACCCGAACGGGATGATGTGCACTGGAACAAGATATTGTGCACGCGACCTAACGCACGTGTTATCTATCAATGACAAATCTACTCAATTGGCTTCTAAGCACGTTTGAGTAGGTGCGCCGGCGCCCCGGCGCGATTTTCTTATCATTGACGAACCTACTAAATCAGCATCGGAGCATGTTTTAGTAGGTCGGTCGGCCCCAGTCATTGGCAAGTGGCTTATGTTTCTCACCCAAGAAGTCGATACGCAGGTGTTGTTCTCCCTTGTCGATCGACGGTATCGCCAACAGGAAACGAATTTTTTCTCGTAGTTTAACAACTGGAATAGCTGGACCAGATCCCGATTCCGGTCGCTGCGGAAGCGATTGCAGATTGGCTCTGCCTCGCTGTTCTCGGAGCTCTCACTCAACGGAACGTTGGCTCAATTTGGTACGGATTACTCAACTTCCCGAAAATGTCCCAGATAACCAATAAATGCGATCTAATTCCCGTTCATTCCAAATTCTATGCTGCGTAACTTCTTTTTATAGAGGCTCTCAAATGCGATGACCTCATCTGCCGTGATATTTTTTCGGAAGAATCTGTAATATTGAGAACTGAAAATATTGGAATCGCTCAGGGAATTGAGACATGAGATCTATCATAACCTTGTTAAAGGCATGTTTCTTGTCAACATAGCTTTTCCACCGCTCCGGCAAACCGCCAGTTCCAAAGGATGAGCCGACAAATTGAGAAGTAGATCGGCACTCCTCTCTCATTTATATTCAGTCTTCATAAACATCTATGCCCTCCGCTCGATCTGTCTCCTTTCTTTTTTTTAATGGAATATTTATGCTACAATAAACAAAATAATACATTAAAGGGGGGTTTTTTTGAAAAAATCACATAAAGTCACGGTGCTGATTCTTGTTTGTGCGCTATTAATCTCTCTTCCGGCGTGCTCCTCCCATAAGCCGAGGACCGGGGAAGCGTCGATTGCGGAAGCGTCGATGATTGCGGAAGCATCGCTGATTGCGGAAGGGTCCATGACTGCGGAAACGTCGATGACTGTGGAAGCGTCGATGTCCGCGGAAGCGTCGATGTCTGCAGAAGAGTTTCTAGAAATCATGGAGGGCGAAGAATTTGTTCTCACGGAAGGTCCTAGTATAGAAGAACTCTCCGAAATGTATGGCGTTGCTGTAAATGAATGTATTTTCGTAACGCAAGGCGGCTCCGCCGATCCCGATGAATTTTATGTTTATACTATTTTGGGTTCCAGCGAAGATGCAATAGAGTACTTCGATGGAATGGTAGAATCCATGGAGAATGGTATTAAGCTCAATGATTTAGATATTACGACCACATTGGAGACTTCGGATAATTATGGTAAATACACTGCAAAGGGCGACCTGGGTATGGGATTTAACGCATATCAAGCCGTAATTCGCCTTGGAAATACAACTTTGCTAGTAGGTAAAAAGTACACCCTCGAGTCAGATATAGAAATGGCAGACGCGATTGTGAGCATGTTAGGTTTTTGATCCAACACCAAATTCCCGCTTCTATAGCCCGACCCTTTATCAACCACCTTCATCCCCCTCAAGTGGATGAAGGTGGTTGGTATTTTCCGAATCAAAAGAGCTTACGATCTATAGCAGTAATTCGGATCAGTATTATGTCATCATCCCATTCGAATCCAAAACGATCGTTAAAGTAATTGACAAGATAGAGGCTGACACATTGAACAAACTGACAAACGAGGAGATTAGGAATTATAAGCATTAAAATTCGATACATCAACAGGAATTTATCTTGTTATTCTTCATACAGAACACTGCGATCGCAAATATGTCATTTCGTACGCTAATCGAGAAGTTCACTATTACTCCCGATTCTCCGACCTCCCCGATGCTACCCCGGATATCCAGGATAGATCAGGACGTTGAACCACATGATGATGTTGAACACCATAATCAGACAAATTCCGAAATGCATATTATGTGAAGCGGCGGAAGAACTTATCTGCGGAACGGTCAGGTCTCACCACCCGTATGGAGAGAATCCTTTAAGTAGGGCATTGTTATCTTCTTCCATTCTTGTCAATTGAATGATATTGCTGCCGTCGATATTTACGGCATATAGATCCGTTGTTCCTGCGCTTCCGGTGTCTTTCCAAACGGTAAGAATAATCTGCTTGCCATCTGGGGTGAAATTCTCCGCCTTCAGTATACCCCCAGAACCGCCCACCTCTTCGATTGTAACGGCCTGCTTTTTGTCTGTGCCATCGGCATGCATAGTCATCAGGGCATCACCCTCTAGGAAAGTCAGCACTTGTTTTTCTCTGAAACATATAAATATATCGGCATTGTTATTCTAACAACTTTCTGAAAACAATTTCTCACTCCGCCTCAAGAGACATCAGAAAAAGATCATTCAATTTCTGCCAGGATCTCGAGTTCTCGCGCGCCATCGAATCAATGGCTGTCGTGATTAGCTCAAACTGGCACTCGATATAATCATTCAATACATCAATCTTCTTGCCTTCACCGATCTCCGACATTTCGGTCTTTTTCGCCAGCAAATCGCAGACAACCGGCTTCATCTCATCATCAAGCTGGTCCTCCAGCAATTGTGAAAAGAGCATCGGCGGGGGCGATTGATGGTCAAGAATCCACTTGCACGCAAGAATCGGGCGAAGAATATAGAAGTACTTCTTATACTTCACCGAATCCTTCTTGCAAATATACCCGTTGTAATTTCCTCTTGCCGTATTCAAATAATGATACAAGCCGGATTTAACAGAGAAGTACTCGATCGCGACCTCTCCGAAGTGCTCGAAAAAAGGCGTGGTCTTGTAAATAATGGGAGACAGGCTCCATTCAAACACCGTCGGATTAGACTTGTGCAGAAGCCTTAGGGCTTTCTGAATGTCCCAACCATTGATATCCAGCGTCTCATCCAGTTGCCACTCAATCACATCCCGCGACTTCTCCAGCTTCAAATACGCTTCATGCGGCCGCACATAAATAAAGCGCACATCATAATCACTGTCCGGCGATGCAAATCCCCACGCCCGACTACCGGATTCAACAGCATGTAGAATCCTCACATTCTCTGTCTTCTCAATCTCAATGAGTTTCTCCGCAATTCTGTTATTCAATTTAAGCTACCTCGTTGTTAATTCGATCTATAAACTCTATCTCAAGCCTCCAGCAGCTTTCCTTTCTCACTCTCGAAAAAAACTCCTCCAATTCTTGGAGATCGCTCAACGTCATTTGCATCTTCTCTAAACTCATAATCGAGTAATTTTTCCATATCTGCCCATGTGAGTAACTGGGAATGGCAACACATATTCCTCTCGTGTCCAAAGCATCTCAGCTTATCCAAGAAAGAATTCCACCATTCTGAAGCATATTCACGCTGACCTTTGCTCATCAAGATCTTATTGATTTCAGACATATTATTCCGTAGAACGAACTGAACCGTTCCCATCATAATGTCTCGTTCGGCGGCATTTTTTAAATGAATATCCTGATTCGCAGTATTTTTTATTTTGAAGTTTGGGAAGCTCGTCCTCAATCCACGTGAGAAGTTCTTGCGAAGTTGAAGTTCCATTCCTTTGCAGAATAGGATCCCGCAACAGGATGCGTCAAAATCAGCGGAGATTTCATAAATCGGCTGTAGGAGATAATACAACTTCATCCCCATCAGAAGGTTCTTCTTAACATCAGTAGGCAAAGCCTCGAATTCTTCTTTTGTCTGGAAACCAAATTGTTGGAATTGCTCTGGACTTAGGTTCTTATTGATGAAGTTTTTCGCATCAATGTAGGATGCAAAACTATCCGCATCAAGTTCAAAAATAGGCTCCCCCTTTTCTCCAGAACCTACTTCAGCTACGAATGATTGTGCCCCAGGTAGTTGCGATGCTTGAATGATCAGAGCCTCATTCTTTTCACTTGAGTCTTCCCAATGATTGATCGCAGCTATTTTCTCAACAGGCAATGTATCCATAATAGATTTTGCCTCTCGAATATATAGATTATTTTTCCAGACTCGGAAATCACCGATTATATAGAGTCTGTACTTCGCCCTTGTAACTGCGACATTCACAACATTGCTATTTACAAAGCTTTTAACCGCATATCGGTCACTTTGATTTACATCACATCCAAGAACGAAAATAACTTCACTCGTCTCTTTGCCTTGAAATGTATGTATTGTTCCTATGTTGGAGTACAGCCAATCCGTGAATCTACAACTTTTCGAAATAGCAGAATTACGATTCGAGTGTGCAAATATGCCTAGCTGACTACGGATTCCTTCTACAATAGTTTTAAAAGGAGAAATAACGTACAGATCCGGATACTCTGAATGTGAAAAGGCCTTCTCAACCATTTCACAAACCTGCTTGCCTTGTTCAGTAACATAATGGTTGCCATAACCGATTTCGTTACCACTTACATTAATCCATTGAGAATGGCGGAATATGAATTTCTCTTCAATCAAGTCAGAGGGCGGTAAAGTCTGTTGCTTCATATTATCCTGATAACAAATTCGGTTTGAAATCTCATACATCGGCGAAATGCATCGCCGATGTATGACAAGTGGACACCCAACCCAATCTGGATAATCTGTGCCATTTTCATAGTATGTACCTAACGGATTAACTATATCTGCGCAACTCTGTACAGACAGAGATTTATCTTTATAATTGGCAAAAACCTTTTCAGAAAATGCGTCTTTTAATAATTTAAGATCATCTGTCACAACTGGTTCTACCTGTTTCGGATCTCCAACGATGATTGCGCGCCTCGCCCGGTACAAAGCACCAACTGCCATCTGCGGCTGTGCTTGTCCGGCTTCATCTATTATAAGAGTACCAATAACACCCGGTCTCTTAATATCCCTAAGCAGCCTGCCGATTGAAGCAAAAGTTGACGAAATTGCTGGGGACAGCAAAAACAATGTGTTCAACAATGCGCCAATCATTTCCTCTTTGTCTTCATTGTGAATATATGCCTTATCTGTTCCTGAAATAGAGCCAAATCCCCAATATAGACCGAGAAGATTTAGATTACTCCTGCACGACTTAGAACTCAGCAAAAATTCTTTGGTTAATTGCAGCGACAAGTAAAATAGTTGCTCCCTCTCTTTGTTATATTCTTCTGTAGTCCACGGATTGGACAAATGTAACTGGGTTACCATGTTCACATCTTCGGAAAATAAATTATCTACAAAATCACGATCAAGAATGGTCATTTTCTGTAATTCACCATTTTTTTCTACGCGAGACAATGTATCCAAGTAAATATCTTTAGCTTCCTCATATGTTGATCTGCATAGAATGATTTCGTCGGACAGTTTCGTGCTCACTTCTTGACATTTTTGAAGACTTTCTTGCAGCTCACTACGTTCTGTCTCCAATTGACTTACATGGGAGGACACTTTGACCTGTTCGTTCTTCGCCAGTTCACGAACCGCACTTACATTAAGTATCTTAGCATCGATCTCCACTACGGATTTTTGACATTCTTGGGCTTTGCTTCTGTATGACATAGCAAGGTTAAGAGCCGTATCGTACTTGCTCTTTCTGAATATTTTTGTGAATATCGTAACGGATTCTTCCGCTGCAAGCGCTTGGCGCTTGTAATCATGATCCTGGTTGGATAGATCCGCTTTTTGTTTCTCATACTCCTGAATGCGCGCTTCAATTGTTGCTATCTGGTTATTTGCGTTATTGAGTTTATCTGCCTCCAGAGCAAGCTCGGTTTGCTTTTTTTCAATCAGCTGGACATAATTGCATATGTGCTTTTGATTGTCTTGAATCAACTCAGTGTTTCTAGTCTCAACACCTTTATATGTAACCAAGGCGGTATGTGCCTTGAGTGTCACATCGCCATAACGTTTCAGATCGTCTCGTAATTTCTCTACGCGTCTTAACTGCTTGAGAAACTCATTACGGGCTTTCTTATAGTTCGGAAGATGTTGTTCTATCGTCGAATTATTCGTGTAGAAATCCTGACACAACGGAAGCAACACATCATAATAGAATCCGCTAATATTTGATTTCTTCCCTAACGGGACTGTAACCAAACCCCAAGCACCCGATTTCTCACTATTCACACCAAGTAGATTTTGAGCATACGCGGTGAAATAAATCTCTGGATAGTCTCCCTGACGTATATTGTCTTTCTTATAGGCGGAGATAGTTCTATCCGTATTCTCGACAGAGAATACTTGCCTAATATCATTGATTCTGCCCTGCATACCAACACTGTCATCTTTTCTGACTTCCAGACTATCTAAAATACCTTTTTCAAGAGGAAGCTCCTTTGTAATGTTCTCAACTGCAGCATTGTTGCATGATGTTACAAGTACACCATAATCCGTCACACGATCATCGATAAATCTGTACCATTTGGGCAAATACTTCGCACTTGCGCCTAGCGTCTCACTCTGTTCTATCCAGACTCCTTGAAACGCTGAATCCGGTTGTTCGTATTGGCTCAATAGCTTTGCTTTTTCAACGACATTACTCGCAATTATCTCTTTTAGAAGAGCTGTTTTTCCTGTCCCGGGAGGACCGTTCACGGAGAAGATTTTTCCGACCTTTTTTGAGGTGTTACTATTTGGTCGAGCCAAGTTTACAGCTACTTGCTGCATAAGTGCTGGCATGTATCTGGATGGCCATTTCCCGAGAGGTGCATTAGCGATGTCAAGGAGCTCGGATATCCTGCTGATATATATATTTTTGTCCGCAGGCTTCAATAAATCAAAGCGCTCTCTTTTCTCTTGTCTTTCATTGGGCGCGCATATATATGTTACTAAATCTCGAAGTATTCCTTTATCGGTATCAAAAGATCCACCGCATATAGCGTCCTGAACCATTTTTATATCTTTCGAGAAGAAGTCATGACTGAGACCCATGTAATTGTCGTCGTCGTACTTAATTTTTGACTTTTCATCTTTGAAAAGCTGATACTTGATGCAAATTTTATATTCTATGTTGTTCCCTCCCACAAATTGTCCAAAACTTCCAAGTAACTTTTCATGGACGGATAATACATCTTTGGTTGTTATGGATGTGTCGTTAAACACAGGCATGCTACCCTGATTCAATGTATCGATTGTAGGCGAAGTGATATCTTCGTCTTCAGGCATCTCTGTGCGAAAAATAGTTCTCTCCAATATCTCGACATCTGTTGCATACTTCAAATCCGATAATAAATCCGAGATATTGGTCGATTTCCGGGAGAGTTGTGACAAAGACCATATGATTGTCGATAGCGATAATGAACGTTCTACATAATCGCCTCTATATGTACATTGAAAACTCAGAACTGGAATATAATCCGAATAGTTAATTTCTGCCTGATCAAGGTGCCGGCCAAGCGCATAGGCTATCTTTTCAATACAAACCTGTCTTTTAACTCTCCCAATGTAAAAAGTAATATTTCCCCATGTGGTCATGCCACAAGAATCCGCTTGTTTCTTGATCTGAGAATATAGATCCAGGTCCTCGTTGACTGATTCAAAGACAGTAATTTGTTTCCGCCTGTTTTTCTCTTCTTGTCCAGCTTTTTTGAACTTAGTAAGGTCCCGCGTCAGCATCGACTCGTTCGTAATGCTATCATACGAATCTTGTCCAAGAAATTCCAAAGCAAACCAGTAGTCCAAAACACGACTTGCAACGTCTTTAGTCGGCATTCTGTTATCCTCTCTATCAGTTCATGCATCACCTGATCAAGATTAATTATATCCAATCTGCTAAATATTTCTTGTAAAAAAGATTGCGAACTCTAAGATCTACGTGAACTGAAAAAATAAGAAGAAAAATACGCTTATCTATACTCCCCATACGTTTACTCCTCAACGATCTTTTTCCTTATCTTCTTCACACTATCTTCGCCTTCCCTCAAATCCACAAACACCACCTCAACTTTCACCCCATCTTCGGATTAAACTGCCGCATAAGTTATTTTTCGATCAGATTTCTTCAAGGACTTTTCTTAGTAAACTCGCATCTCGAATCTTTCTCAACTCACACCAAACTCTTCCTCAGCGATCGCATCCAACTGTCTGGCTATCTCCGTAAAATCGCAGTTCAGATCCAGTGTACGAACACTGATCCGATTACCACTCATTTGGTATGTGTGATGTAGCAAGGTCTCTTTATCCGTGCGAGCATAGAGAAGCATTCCGGAGACCGCACGAGTATCGCCGATGAATGAAGACGCTTTATTCTTGACATAGGTAAAGATCTGATACAGGTTTGCCGAGTGTAGTGTATGCGCCCCGAAATGCGTTTGCGTGACGTGCCCGTAGAATTTCGCGTCAAGAATAAGAGTCTTGTTTTGATAGGTCATCATAACATCGGTTTGCATGATGGGAAGCGCTGTGACTTCCGAATCATCGAGATTCCAGGGAATCTGGGACGAGTTCGTGCAGATCTGAGGGAACTCCTGGCGATAATACTCCAGAATGAATTTCTCATACAATCGACACATCTGCTGTTCGTCAAGAAAATCCATAATGCGAGTTGACCCATCAGTTTGTGTTTGCAGAAGTCCCTTTATTGTCAAATAGCATATGGATAATAGCATTCTGTTGGTTGAACTCAAACGATAGTGTTGGATGTTCCATTGAATTCTAAAGGGATCGAGGCGGTGGACGTCACCGAAGTAAATCAGTAGTTTGCGCAATGATTTTTTTCGCATGGCGGAAATATCCGCACGAAGGAGAAGGAACATTGTTGTCGCGATAATCCGGTTTGGATACGTATCCTCGGTGAAGTTGTCATAGGTGCAAATGAGTTGCCGCTTCTGCTGGACATTGGAAGCTATGGTTGCCGGAAAGTCGATTTTGCCATGGAGTGTCGACAGCGCTTCATGGCAGAGGACGTAGTCCTTGTGAAGTCCTCTCTTCAGCTGTAAAGAGACGCCACGAATCAGAATCGCCGCACACAGATCTGCTGTGTTGTGGAAGTTCTCTGTCGCCACATCGCGAAAACCTTGCTCTCGCAACGTCTGAAAAGCATAGGACAACATGTAGTAAACATTCTTTACCGGTATCACTTGATAGCACTCCGCAACATTTCAGTCCAGTTATGAACTTTCTGCGGTTCGTCGAACCAGTATTCCTTTAGCAATGGAATCAGTTCATAAGTTACGATACTTGTAAGTGTCTGATCTGTGATCTCATTGATCCCGCAGAAGAAGCTATGCCCAATGCGGAAGCCTTCGCCTAGAGACGAATCCAATCGAATTGCCTCGTTCAGATTCTCAACACACTGAATAAGTTTATCGAATCTTGCATCGCCGAAGTTTTCACGATATGTGCGAAACCCATCGGATCGGAATCCCGGTCGCATCTCGAAAAACGCGAAACGTCTCCGCAGCGCATAGTCCATCAGAGCAAGACTTCGATCTGCTGTATTCATCATGCCGATGATGTACACGTTCTTTGGCACGGAAAATTTCTCGTTCGCATAGAGAAGCTGCAGTTCAATGCCTCGCTTGTCTTTCTCGATCAACATTAGCAACTCGCCAAAAATCTTGCTAAGATTTCCCCTGTTGATCTCGTCAATGATGAAGAAAAACTTGTTGTCACTGTCGATCTCAGCTTTCTTACAAAAATTGTAGAATGCCCCTCTCTTGATCTCGAAACCATTATCAGAAGGTCGAAAACCCATGATAAAGTCTTCATAGGAATAACTCTGATGAAACTGGATCATCATTACGCGATCTGGATCCTTGACTCCCATGATCGAATAAGCAAGGCGCTTTGCCGCGAAGGTCTTACCGACACCCGGAGCGCCTTGTAGGATGACATTCTTCTTCTTTTCTAGAAGAGTAACAAGATCGCGATACTCCGTCTCGTCCATGTAAACTTCTTCTAGAAATTCATCCATGCTGTAGAGAGGGTAAAGAGTAATCGGCGGATCGGTCTCAACAGGCGGAACAGGGTCATCATTAAAAAGCGCATTCAGTTTTTCAACATATTCCGAGTAAGGGGTGATGTCTGTCAATGTCTTTACAACTGCCTTGCCGGGATGCTCCCAATCACCATTATGCGTCCATCGCACCTTGCGCGTATTCGGATATGTGTCATGACGACTCTCATCATAGTAATAATCAGACTCGACGATTCCTCTTCCGATAATCTGGTGAGATCCTCTTTTCACGAAGACAATATCGCCCTTCTTCATCTCTCGTGAGAACTGCCAAGTGGCATGCGCTGTGTTCTTATTAGATGTAGAAGGATCACACAATTCTGTCAGTTTCTTTTGCATCTCACTCTTGGAAGAAAATCCACTCAGATCTCCAATCTCAAACCAACCGATCGCCATAATTCCGGCTTTATAGAATTTCTCCCACATTACGGCACTTGCCCCGGGAGCATATAGCCAATAATGCGTCGTTCCAATATTTTGATCAGGCAAAGCATCTGCTTCCGATTCTTGATCAACTAACAGACTAGCTTTCTTATTCTCTAAATTTACCTGTTCCGATATACGCCACGATGTTTCAGATAATTCGGGCAAGTAGCGATAATCATACGAACCGACTTCCATTGCATGACGCACATTATCACAAATCTGAAGATATGTTTCAGCATCGGGAATCTCTAAAAGATTTCTTACCATATCTCCGCACGACGTCGGCATATTCTCTGGGATACTAATGAACCATCGATTGCGAGAATCTAGATTAATGTACTTATTTGGTCGAATCCAGAACAAGCCGAGCGTCAGCTTGAAGCGATTTCCCTTAAGGTCCTTAACCAGATTATATGCCTGTAAAAAAACCTCACGATTTCCGGAAGTCTCGATGTCGGCATATAGCAAAGCTTTCTCAAACAAATCCCAAAGTCGATCAATGTCTTCTGGTCCACGTTCTTCTGCAAATCGGTAGAACGTCGCATTCAGATTATTCAGCATCGGAATCCCGTCGAACGTTTCTGGAATCGGCAATGCTACATCAAACATCTGTGCCACTTCGCGAATTATCGCTATACGTTTTTCCAACGTAATCCTTTTATTGAAAAGCCCGAAAACCGTGAAAGGATCAATATCGATGATCTGTCCGTCACTATCCAGAGTGGGAATCTTCATCCCAATGTGAGAGTACACCTCTCGGATTTTCGAGATGAGAGATTTTCTGTCCTTACGATATGGCAGGAGTTTATTCGCTAATTCTTCGTAGAAAGGAATCCAGTTGAAATCTGTCGTGTTCATAGGATGCTCCTTATTTCAAACACACCATTTGAAAATTATCGCAAATAATAAAGTGGATAAGTTTGTAATGATCTTTGAATCGTTGAAGGACTGTAGAAATACTCATCATTACATCTAATGAATGATTATTATCATAATAACACGACAGATACATATCGGCAGTCCATTTCTTGGTACGTCAGGAAGAATCAAAAAAAAATTCTTGCTGGTTTGTTAGAGCGGTTTAGCCGCTACTCATTCCACCCTCAATCCCCCAATCCCTTACTTCCCCTCCTCATACATTCTCCAGAAACTCTTCTTCTTCCCATGTAGTCGCACGAGCCTCTCCATGAAGCTCTGATGATTCTCAATACCCTTCGCCGCACCAGCCTCAGCGCTCTCGCCTATTACACCTCTCGCACCTGCCTCACTACCCTCGCCGCCCGTCTCGCCCTCAACACGCTCCCCAACCACTCTCGCCAAACGATCGAGCTTTCTCAGGTATTTCGCTGCATGCGGGTAGGCCTTGTAGTACGCTTTCTCCAGTATCGAGAGCAGCAAGGCCCTGTACACGAGGATCGCCCCCATGGTTCGACCGGACAGAACCAACGCCTCGGCAACCGGAACCCAGTAGGAATAATAGTCACCATCGACATTGTCCACGTGTATGATCAGATATTCTTCTGCCTCGTGTTCCCGGCCGCAGTCCAGGAGGAACCGAAGATCCTCATGGGAGAACTTGTCTGATCGCTGGATCTCGGCGACCGCCGCTCCTACCATCTCGTCGCGCCGATCTTCTCCGACGATCTCTAGGATGGCTTTCAATGCCGTATCGGACCGGTTCTCTTGGAACTTTTGCTGCAGAAGATCCAGCCGTTTCTCCTCCCATCCGAGCTGACGATAGATGTCCAGAAGCAACGTGGTCCTCTTATCCTCGGTAAATATATCTTTCTCCGAAATTCGCATAACGCGCTCATACGCCGTCTCCGCGTCCCCGGCCGCCAGATATTGGCGCGCGATGTCGATCCACAGGGCTGGCCACGGTTTCTCGATATTCTGGAGCGTTGTCTTCTCGAAAAGCACCGGATCGCCAACCTGTTTTGCCAGCGAAATGACGGCGAACTTTGCGGTCCGCTGATTCGTCTCTTCTGTCGCTTCGGCCCCATAGGCTATATAGCGGGCGATTAGAGCTCGAAGCTGCGGCTCGTCCAGCACCTTGCCGGCGGACTTGATCAGCGTGTCCCTTACACTATAAGGATCACGAAGACTTAGTTCGAAGATGATCTCGCTCACTCGTTTCTTGTCCTCAGATTGCGATCCGTAATGCTCGAAAAGTTCCCTGGCGTCCATAGAATAGACATCTCCGATATTGCCGTAGGAATCATCGCATTGGCTGATTACCGCCTCATCTGTCTTATAAAAGGCCTCCACGAGTGTAAGTCCGGTCGTCGGATCCTCTATGTCCGCGCGAATGTCCGCCAGAAAAGCGCTCAGTTCGCGGGCGAGATCGGTCGTCTTCCGCCAGTCATAGAATCGGTGGCCGCGTGTAAGACTTGAGATCTTGTCCTTTATCCGGCGCAAATCCTCGTTTTGTATTGCGCGAAGTTGATCCATCGCCGAGCTTAAGCTATCTGATTCTTTTCGCGTCATAGGGTACCTCCACACGTGCCACTATTCTCCTATATTATCTTAGGGAACCACTGATTAATCGTATTTTTTAATTTTGGTTGATCGAGAACAAACGTTTTTGTTCGGAATTTCAGGGAAAGTCCGTTCTTTTGCTCCGTTTTCGTGTTCTTTAGCTTATTTCCAGCGGGATATCCCGCATTGGGGCAGACCTATCCCTTCAACGGTTGTAATTGTCGACCAGCGCAGATACACATATACAGATTCGCACAGGCGAACAGGACATGTAATCGGTTCAGATTATTCTTGATTCCACGATAGACTGTTTTCTTGTATCCACATTGAACGTTGACAAATCGATACGGATGCTCGACCTTGCTCCGAACGGAGGATTTCTGCCGCTCGATCTTTTTCTCCCATGCCTGACCGTCATTTTGATATTTCCGGTAGGCTTTCCCTGGCCGTCGATTGATTCGGTAGTCAATCTTGGATAGGTGCGCATCCGATTGGATTTCTTCCCTCTTCTCAATGCCAAGATATCCAGAATCTCCATAAACGACTTCATCATCCGGGCGAATCAGATTTGCGGCCTCCGCGTTCTTCGTGGATGTCGGCGCACTGATAATAGTCGCATCCACAATCGTTCCGCCGTGCATCAGTAAACCGTTCGCATCCAATACCCGCTTGATTGCCGCGAACATGGCCGCTCCAAGGCCGTGTTCCTCCATAAGATGACGAAAATGCAGAAGGGTTGTGGCGTCCGGAACCTTGTCGTTCAGGAAATTGATTCCCATAAATTTACGCATGGCATAACTGTCGTAGATGGCATCTTCCACACCTTCGTCGGATAAGTTGAACCAACACTGCAATAGATACATTCGCAGCATTTTCTCAATCCCCAGCGGCTTGCGTCCTCTCTGGCGATCCGGATAATAATGCGGTTCGATCAATGCAACCCACTCTTCCCATGGGATGATTTCCTGCATTGCCTCCAGAAAATCGTCTTTCCGGGTTTTCCGATATCGTTTGCCATATTCCATATCGCTGAATGTCTGCTGCATCTTTTTCCCTGCCTATTGTTTTTCTTCTATTTTACTATTCTTTCCTTCTGCAGGGAATTAATCAGCGGTTCCCTAAGGACGCGCCTCTTCATTTCGCCCATAGCGCACAACGAAAAGTTACCTTTCAAAGGTGGGCGAGTATTTATCGAGCGACCTTCCGCAGGCATTAGAGTACGCCGAAAAAGCCCAATCAATCCGAACCCATCTCACTTCACCGCTCTCCTCCTGAAGACCACACAGGTCACAACTCCAATCACAATTAACCACAACCCCTGACAAAGTAGGCCCTGATACTCCGACATATACATCACGCTCGACGTAAACAAGAAGCTGTTCATGGTGGCCAGTACCGGAAAATACCGCATCGCCGGGATATATTGCATCAGCAGCTGAGCAAGCCCCAGAAGCATGGATACGAAGATCCCCATCGACACGACCATCGACTGGCTCAGGATTACGACAACCATCGTTATCAACGTGAGTTCGATTGTCGCAAGGTATGCAGGGATGAGGCTGCGTAACAAAATAACAAACTGCTCCGGAGTCATATTTTTCGCAAATCCAAATTGAATAATGAGAAGTGATAGCAGGGTCGCGACCAGTAGGAGAACGACTATCCACGCGAGCAGACAAATCGTCTTCGAGGCGAGGAAGGTCAAGCGTTTCGGCGAGGCTAATAGGCTCGTTCGCACCGTGGATTTCTGGAATTCCTGACCGACATACAAGCTCGCAAGTGCAACAAACCATGCTTGTCCCAGATAGAAGCTCTGTCTGAGTTTGCTGACGAAGGCTTCGAGACTTGCCGTACCGGGCTGTGCTCCCAGGAAGTAGACCATCGCCGGAATCGACACGAGCAGTGCCGCGATCGTTAATAGTATCCATTTGTTGGAGATCATTTTCTGGTTCTCGCTGATTAGTAGACGCACGTTCATCAGTATTCACCTCGCAAATCACTCGTCTTGAATCGAAGGAATGCTGGCACACTGAGAAGGAGGATCCACAACAGAAGAAGGAGGATATTCTGCGCCGGAACCTGCGTCAGCGACCTCTCGGATATGGCAATCAGGCGGTTAACCAGATGGACCGGTAAGTATTTCCCGATCGCGAAAAGTGACGCCAGAAGATCCCCGATATTGAAGACTTGCACGATCAGGAACAACATTGGCGCGACGGCTGTTCGGAAAAGAAAACCCATAACGGACGCGAGCACGGTCAGAAGTGTGAGGGCGATACTTCCCTGGAGTATAAAGCGCCAGACCATGGGATTGAATACAAGAAACGGCAAACCCTGCACGCCAAAGGTCAGATGCGTCGCGCTGATCGTGACAAAGATCGATGCGAAGGATAAGGCAGACGAGACGAGAGAGACGGCGAAGATTTTCGAGAGTGGGACGAGTACTCCCCGCCCGGTCGACAGCATCGTTGTCCGCAGACTGTGATTGCGGAATTCGCCTGCGCCATAGAGCGCGCCCAACACGATCATCGGGATGGTGCTGAAGAGTACGACATCAAATCCCATGTATTCCAACGGCGGTAGTGCCTCGATCAAGTTCGGGCAAGTTTCCGGCGTTGCGTCGAGGCCGATCGTCAGAAGCTGCTGTGCCGCAACAGTTGCCAGGGCAGCCTGCAGTACAAGGATCAGAAGGACAATGATCCACGTAGATCTCGAGTAGAGTAATTTACGAAGTTCACTATGGACGGCTCGACAAAAGGCGGTCATCTTACCACCTCCCGGTCGGTCAGGTGGAAGAACAATTCCTCCAGCGACGGCAGATCTTTCATGACTTCAGCAAGTGTCCCTTGGGCCGCGATCCTTCCGTTGTGGATGATGACAACATCGTCTGCAACCGCCTCGACCTCGGAGAGGATATGCGAAGAGAGTAGGACCGTCTTCCCTGCCCGCGCCTGTCCGCGGACGAATTCGCGAAACCACCGGATGCCACGCGGATCGAGGCCGTTCGTCGGCTCATCGAAAATCAGGACCGGCGGATCCCCCAGGAGTGCCGCGGCGATGCCGAGACGTTGCCCCTCGCCAAGCGACAAGCTTCCTACGGGCGACGACGCCTTGTGTCGGATGTCGGTGATATCCAGGACCTCGTCGATCCGCGACTTCGCGATCCCGTTGCTGGCCGCAATAATCCGCAGGTGTTGCGCGGCCGTCCGGTCATTCGGAGAACCGACGCCATCGAAGGAAGCTCCGACCCTCGTCAGAGGTCGTTCCAACGCGGAATATCGTTTCCCGTCGACCAGAGCGGTTCCCGATCCGGCCCGGTCCAATCCGAGAAGGATGCGTAGCGTAGTGCTCTTTCCCGCCCCATTGGGCCCGAGGAAAGCGGTCACCCGACCTTCCTCGACGGTAAAGGTGATATCCTCCAGAATCCTCTTATTCCCATAACTTTTGCCCAGATGATTAATCTCGATTGAATGCTTCATGCCAAACCTCCACACAGAATTCCTATACATTTCTGGAGATGTTGTAACATGAAGTTTTCGGATATTTTTCAGAATTTCCGGAAAGCTCGGAAAGTCTCGTCTCGCGGTATCCCCTTCTGGATTGGAACAATTACGGTATAATAGATATGTTCGTGATAACACAGGAGCCTACAGGGAAAGGTCGACTCATGCCCGCAAGAATTCTGGTAATCGATGATGATCCGAGTATTGTTCGGCTGATCAAGAACGTACTGCTTCTCGAGAAGTACGACGTCGTCACGCGCGAAAAGATTGACGAGATCAACCTCTGTGATTTCGCCGGCTTCGACCTCATCCTCCTCGATATTATGATGCCCATCAGCGGCCTCGACATCTGCGAAGCGATCCGCGACAAGATCAGCACACCGATCCTTTTCCTGACGGCAAGGGATCTCGAAGAGGACCTGCTCACCGGTATCAGAGCCGGAGCGGATGACTACATCACGAAGCCTTTTCGCGTACAGGAATTTCTCGCCCGCGTCCGCATGCACCTACGGCGGGAAGCGCGCCATACCGGGACCGCGAAGACGATCACCAGCGGCGATTTCACGATCGACTTCGAGGCTAGGTCCGCGCGCCTTCGCGGTGAGACGCTCCCGCTGACCCAACGGGAGTTCCTGATCCTCGAGCTCCTCGTGACCCATCCGAACAAGATCTTCACGATCGAAGACCTCTACGACCGGCTGTACCCCATCTCCTCCTCGACAAACCTCCGGTCCGTGTCCGAATACATCTACCAGATCCGCAGCAAATGTAAACCCTACGGGCTCAATCCGATCGAGACCGTTTGGGGTGGAGGTTATAAATGGCGAAAAGAATATCCTTCGGCGACCTGATCCGCACCACTTGTCTTCGTATCCTCTGTCAGTTCGCGGTCGCAATCCTCCTCCTCTACCTCGTACCGCTCCTGACGGTTTCCGGGGAAATCGTCACATCGGACGGGCCCTCCTACGCCGTCGAGATCAGCTCCGTCTTCTTCAACGTATTCTCCTGGATGTACATCAGCGCCGCCCTCGTCCTCATCATCGGCTTCAACGCGATCCGGGCACTTCGCATCATCCGCTATGAAATGAATATCGTCTACCGGGAGAGCGTCGCCTTCACGGAGGAGACGGCTGTCACATCTTCTGATGTGAATCGAATCGAGCGAATGGCGACTGGACGTGACGATTCGTTAGCGGAGCCGCTGACGCTCCACGAATTCATCGAGACGCGCGACCGTATCGATCAGATGCAGAAACAGATCCACCGGATGATCCAGAACGAGAAGGACCAGAAGAACGACCTGATCTTCAAGGTCTCCGCGGCCTCCCACGATCTCAAGACCCCGCTCACCGTCATCGCGGGAAATGCCGAACTGCTCCAATATACAAAACTTGACGAGACCCAGCGCCGCTATCTCGCCGATATCCACACGGCCAGTCTGCAGATGACCAACTACTTCGATCAACTCATCGGTTATTCGAGAACCTTCCACGACGACCAAGCTGAATGGAAAGAAGAATCCGCGGGAGACCTTGCCGAGGATATCCGGCGTGAGATGCTTTTCGCGGCAAAAGACAAGTCCGCACTAACCATCGAGTCCAAGATCGAGACCGGGCGGACGATCCGGCTCCATCGCAGTGCAACGATCCGGGCGCTCACGAATATCGTCAACAACGCATTCGATCACGCGCGCGTTGATCATCCGCAGATCCGGCTCATTATAGAAGCAGACGAGACGAGGCTTCGTTTTGTCATTTGGAACAACGGCGAACCTTTTCCCGCGGACGTTCTGGAGAACTACGGCAAACTCTTTTTTCGCGCGGATAAAGCACGAAGCGGACCCGACGCACATTACGGGATCGGCCTCGCGTACGCCAAACGCGTCGCCGAACTACATCACGGAGATCTTCGCGTCAGGAATCTCGATGAGGGCGTCGAGGTGGAGCTAGTATTAGGGGTGTGATGCGATTATCGGTACGACAGAGCCGAATCTATCCGTTGACTCGAATACTCAATTCGCTATTTCTTGAAATGTGTTATAATAATTTCTAGCTATTACACTTTATTTATTAGCTGTCGTGGAGGATCCCATATGAAGGAACAAAACATTCCAGTCGACTACGCCGAAGCGTCCATTCTCGATCTGTCGAATCAGATTACGTCATTACGGGCTCTTCTTGCCGACCGCAAATTCATTGATGCGGAGACCCTGGAACAACTTGTTCAGAAGAACACCGCACTACAGGCCGCCCGGCTTTACCTGTCGACCCCCTGTATCTGCACCACCTGTGGCCACAAGGGATTCGACCGCCTCGGCGAACATACAAAATGCATATTCTGCGGCAAGGATCTGCGATTCAATGTTAAAGACGCCCAAGTCGATGCGATTCTCGTGTGCGTCGAGGCCGCATTCGGCCTGACCCGAGACGCCACAGCGAGCGTTTGAGAACGGGCGCTGTCATGCCCGGGAGCAATAAAATTGCGAGATCAACCCGACCCTTACGAGCTCCTCGACTGATCCGCAATCACGCAGTCAATCGCCAGAACCGTGGCCAGTACCAGAAGCTCATCCGCGTCAGCAAATTTCTGTACTAAACGTCCCATGACATTATTCTCGACCCACCCCCCATACTCTATGATAAACTCGAAGTAGAAGCATGAAGCGTAAGTGAGGGTATCCGTATGCAGAAATTGACAGGACGGGTCTGGGCTTCTTTTCTGGTTATCGGCCTGATCGGGCAATTCGCTTGGACTATCGAGAACATGTACTTCAATGTCTTTCTTTACAACACGATCTCCACGGACCCGGACTACATTGCCTTGATGGTCGCCGCAAGTGCGATCATCGCGACGCTGACGACGCTTCTTATCGGAGCCCTCTCGGATCGTCTGGGGCGAAGGAAGGTCTTCCTTGTCGTCGGTAATCTTCTGTGGGGCACATCTCTTCTCGCCTTCGGCTTTGTCCGCGTCGAGCTTATTGCCGCACTGTTCCCCTATGCCAATGCCGTCGCGACCGCTGCGATCATTGTCGTTGTCCTCGACTGTGTCATGACCTTTCTCGGCTCGTCCTCGAATGACGCCGGTTTCAACGCCTATGTAACGGATACAACGTCAGCGGAGAATCGCGGCCGGGCTGAGTCCGTCCTCTCGATCCTACCGCTTGTCTCCATGTTAATTATTTTCGGGCTATTCGATCCGCTAACGCGCGACGGACAATGGCAGCTCTTCTTCACGATCTTCGGCGTGGCGGTCTCCGCGTCGGGAATTCTCGCGATCTTCCTCGTTAAAGAGACGAGAAGGCCCTCGGTATCGGCCTCTTTCGCGCGGGACATCCGGTACGGATTCTCTCCGTCGGTCATCCGCGCCAACAAAACGCTCTATATCACGCTCTGTACGTTCTTTCTCTTCTCGGTCTCGGTCCAGGTCTTCATGCCGTACTTCATCATCTATATGCAGAATTATCTCGGCTTCGACAACTACGCGATCGTGCTCGGCGTTGTCCTGATCGCGGCTTCAGTCGCCAGCGTTGTCGCCGGCCGTTTCATCGACAAAGTCGGCAAACTTCGATTCCTGCTGCCGGCCGCCGCCGTCATGTTCGCAGGTCTGATCGCGCTCTTTTTCACGCGCGATTTCGTCCCGGTCATCCTCGCCGGCATCGTCATGATGTCCGGATATATGATCTTAACCGCAACGCTCTCGGCGATGATCCGCGACTGCACACCGGTCGATAAGGCCGGCCATTTCCAGGGCATCCGCATGGTCTTTGCCGTCCTGCTCCCGATGGTCATCGGCCCGACGATCGGATCCCTGGTGATCAAGAACAGCGACAGCACCTACGTCGATCTTGGTGTCGTCAAGCATGTTCCGACCCCGTCGATCTTCCTCGCCGCCGGCATCGTGCTTCTGTTGATCCTCGTCCCGATCGGGTTTATGAGAAAAGGATTGCGGCGCGAAAAGAAGGGATAGTGCTTTACTGATAATGAGTTTTCAAAAAGAACGCATAGCCCTTTTGAAAGCAAGGCATTTTTGAAAAACAAGCATAGCCAATGTTTACTGCAACGAACATTCGAAAAGAACGCATAGCCCTTTTGAAAGCAATAATCTTCGATAGGTCACTTTTCGAGAAAAGTCCACAAAGCCTGTTTTTGCCGCAAACTTCCAAATCTCGCTAACCACTTTTCGAGCAAATGCAAGCATCGAAATGGACTCACACAGCGAAACGGAGCATCTCTTATGCAAACAAAATGGGGAATGTCGCTTGATCCTCTCCAGGTCCTGCCGGAATATCCGCGTCCGCAATTGGTGCGCGACAGCTTCATGAGCCTCAACGGGTACTGGGATTACTGCATCACGGAATCGCCCGAGATGCCGACCGCTTTCGACGGCCGGATTCTGGTTCCCTTCTCGCCCGAGAGTGCTTTGAGCGGCGTGTCGAGGACTCTCTCGCCGACACAAACGCTCTGGTACAAGCGGGAGTTAACGCTTCCCGAGGACTTTTCGCGCGGTCGGACGCTCCTTCATTTTGGAGCGGTCGATCAAGAGGCGACGGTCTATATGAACGGCATCGAGAGCCTCACGCACAAGGGCGGATTCACGCCGTTTACCGTCGAATTGACTCCCTTTGTCACAGAGCCGCTCACCATTCTGGTCCGCGTGACCGACGGGACCGAGATAAGCGGCCATGCGCGCGGCAAGCAGTCGTCCCGGCGCGGCGGCATCTGGTACACGCCGCAGAGCGGAATTTGGCAGACGGTCTGGATCGAGAACGTCTCGGACGACTATGTACAAGACCTGCGGATCACGCCCGATTACGATGCGATGTCCGTTCGTATCACGATTCATGCCGAGCGGGATCTCCCCGCGACGATAACCCTCAATGACAAGGACTACGCCGCGACAACGAACTCGGAAGTCGATCTTCCCATGCCCGGATTCCGCCCGTGGTCTCCGGAAGATCCGTACCTCTACCCTCTGACTATCCGGCTCGGCGCGGATCTCGTGCAGAGCTATTTCGGCATGCGCAAATTCTCCGTCGAGACGGACCCGAACGGCATCCCGCGACTCTTCCTCAACAACCGACCCTACTTCCACAACGGACTTCTCGACCAGGGATACTATCCCGACGGACTGCTGACCGCGCCCTCCGACGAAGCGATGATCAACGACATCCGGACGGTCAAGAGCATGGGCTTCAACATGCTCCGCAAGCACATCAAGATCGAGCCGCTCCGCTGGTACTATCACTGCGACCGGCTCGGCATGCTCGTCTGGCAGGACATGATCAACGGCGGCGGCAATTACAACAAGCTCCTCATCACGTATCCGCTGTTTATCGATCATCCCATGAAGGACAACCGCTATCGGCTTTTCGCGCGAAAAGATCCTGCAGGTCGCGCGCAATACGAATCGGACCTCGAAGCGATGCTCCGCCATCTCATCAATGTCGTCTCCATCGCGGTATGGGTGCCGTTCAATGAGGGCTGGGGCCAGTTCGACGCGGCGCGCATCGCGGCGTGGGTCCGCGAATACGACCCCACGCGTACGATCGACCACGCCAGCGGGTGGCACGACCAAGGGGCGGGCGACCTAAAGAGTCTCCATGTTTACTTCTACCCGTACCGCTACAAGAAGGATCGCCGCGGCCGCGCAGTCGTCCTCTCGGAATTCGGCGGCTACAACTATCGCGTCGCGAATCATACCTGGAACGAAGTGGATTTCGGCTACAAAAGGCTCGCCTCACAAGAGGAACTGATCCAATCGTATCGCCATCTCTACGAGTCGGAGGTGCTGCCGGCACGCGAACAGGGTCTCTCGGCCGCCGTCTACACGCAATTGACCGACGTCGAGGACGAATTGAACGGCCTTCTCACCTACGACCGCAAAGTTGTTAAGATTCCGGAAGAAGACCTGCGGGAGATCAACGCGCGGGTAAGCGGGACGATCGAGTAGGATTGTGAATGATACAAAAAGTCGCGCGGGGCGATTGAGTAGGATTGTCATTGATTAAAATTTGCGGCGGGCGGCAGGCCTGCGAACTTACTCAAATGCGCTGGGCTACCGGAAAACTACTAAACACGCTCAGATGACGCTTGATTAAGTTTGTCATTGATAAAAATCTCGCGCCGGGCGGCGGGCTGACCTACTAAAATGGCCTTAGTGGTTGTTTTAGTAGGTTTGTCATTGATAAGAAACCCGCGCCGGGCGGCGGATCGACCTACTAAAATGCGTAAAATAGCCAATTGAGTAGGTTTGTCATTGAGAAGAAACTCGCGCCGGGCGGCCGGCGTACCTACTCAAATGCGTAAAATAGCCAATTGAGTAGGTTTGTCATTGACAAGAATCTCGCGGCGGGCGGCGGATCGACCTACTAAAATGGCCTTAGGGGTTGTTTTAGTAGGTTTGTCATTGATAAGAAACTCACGCCGGGCGGCCGGCGTACCTACTCAAATGCGTAAAATAGCCAATTGAGTAGGTTTGTCATTGATAAGAAACTCACGATCAATCGCACTGTTTCCTTTTGTAGTTATTTGACAGCAATTGTCGAATTTTGCGTATTTTTTCGACAAAAAAAGGATTTAGAATACGAGCATCGTGAACATCTTGATTCAAGGGGATCTTGGGAAGGAAGCATATGATAAATAATAATTGTCTCGAACTCGGTACGAATAAAGTCCTTGAGGCTCTCATAGCAAGGAGAATTGGAATTGAGGAGGAACTTGCGAGACTTGAGAAAGCCTTGAAGCGAGCTCCGAAAGGTAGACTTAGAATTTGCAAAATTAAACTAGGATGTCAGTATTACCATTGCTTTTGTTCTGGCGACAAGAAGGGAAAATATATCCCTTATGCAAACATTGACCTCGTGAAGGCACTCGCGCAGAAGGAGTATGACAGGCAGCTTATGTTGTCGTTGCGTAGCGAACTTAATGCGATTTGTGGGTTTCTCCAGAATTTTCACCCTGAACAAGTCGATGAGGTTTATCGTTCACTAAGTGAGCTGCGAAAACCACTCGTAACTCCGATTCGATTACTGGACGAAGATTACGCCAAGCAGTGGC
>JAEWUD010000013.1 GCA_023397475.1 Bacillota bacterium | reverse complement strand
TAAGGCAGGTCTTGTCATCGTCGGCAAGCTCAATATGGATGAATTCGCGATGGGCTCGACAACTGAGACATCGTTTGTCGGACCGACGAAGAATCCATGGGATACCGACCGTGTTCCCGGCGGTTCCTCCGGCGGCGCGGCCGCGAGTGTCGCGGCAGGGCAGGTTCCTCTCTCTCTCGGATCGGATACGGGCGGGTCGATTCGCCAACCCTGCTCCTTCTGCGGCGTCAGCGGAATCAAGCCGACCTACGGTGCCGTATCCCGTTACGGACTTGTCGCGTATGCCTCGTCGCTGGATCAGATTGGGCCGATCGGCCGCGATATCCTCGATTGCGCCGAAACGCTGAACGTTATCAGCGGCAAGGATGAGAAGGATCAGACGTCCTTCGAGTTGGACCGGATCGATACGGCCGCGGCGGCGGCTTTTGATGTCAAAGGCCTCAAGATCGGAATTCCGACCGATTATTTCGGCGAGGGACTTGATCCGGATGTGCGGGCACGCGTCGGAGAAGCGATAGAACTCCTGCGCAATTTGGGTGCCGTTGTCGAGGAATTCCCTCTGCCGATCGTCGAGTACGCCGTGCCGACATACTATATCATCGCCTGTGCCGAGGCCTGTTCGAATCTCTCGCGATTTGACGGTATCAAGTACGGGTACAGCGCCCCCGACGCCGGGGATCTTGCGGAAGTGTATGTTAAGAGCAGAAGTGAGGGCTTCGGCCTCGAGGTCAAACGCCGGATTATGCTCGGCAACTTCGTTCTCTCCTCGGGTTACTACGACGCGTACTATAAGAAGGCATTGCAGGCGAAAGCCCTGATCAAGATGTCTTTTGACGACGCGTTCTCGCGTTATGATGTACTCCTCGGACCCGCCGCGCCCACGACGGCGCCGCGCATGGGCGAGAGTCTCGATGATCCGCTCAAGATGTATCTCGGAGACATCTACACGGTTTTGATCAACACGGTCGGACTTCCCGCAGCGACAATCCCCTGCGGTTTTGATCGCAACGGCATGCCGGTCGGTCTTCAGATCATCGGCGCGCACAGGGCCGAACAGACGATCGTCAACACAGCGGCAGCTTACCAGCGTGCCACCGATTTTCACTTACAAAAACCCGGCAGATGAGGTGCCCGAATGGATACATATGAAATAGTCATGGGACTTGAGGTTCACGTCGAACTGCAGACCCGATCCAAAATCTTCTGCGGCTGCACGACAGCCTTCGGGGGAGACCCGAATACACATGTATGCGAGATCTGCTCCGGCATGCCGGGAACGCTGCCTGCCTTGAACCGCGCGGTTGTCGAGTATGCCGTCCGCGCCGGGCTCGCGCTCGGTTGCACCGTGCACACACACAGCAAATTCGATCGGAAGAATTACTTCTATCCGGACCTTCCGAAGGCCTTTCAGGTCTCCCAGCTCTACCAGCCGATCTGCACGGACGGAACGGTGGAGATCACGGTCGGGGACGAGATTCGTCGCATCGGAATTCACGAGATTCACATGGAAGAAGATGCCGGCAAGCTCGTTCATGACGACTGGGAGGACGCGACACTCGTCGACTACAACCGGTGCGGTGTCCCCTTGATAGAGATCGTTTCAGAACCGGACTTCCGCTCGGCACAGGAAGTCATCGCTTATCTCGAAAAGCTAAAAGCGACGCTCCAGTATCTAGGCGTCTCTGATTGCAAAATGCAGGAAGGATCCATGCGCGCGGATATAAACCTCTCGGTTCGCAAAGTCGGAGAGACGAAGTTCGGGACACGCACGGAGATGAAGAACATGGCCTCTCTCAAATCGATTGCACGGGCGATCGAGGGTGAGTCGCGGCGACAAATCGACATTCTGGAGGATGGCGGAGTCATTTCGCAGGAGACCCGCCGTTGGGACGATACGAAGAACTCCTCCTACGCGATGCGGTCCAAAGAGAACGCGCACGATTATAAGTATTTTCCCGAGCCGGATCTTCTGCCGATCGTTCTTGAAGAATCCTACATTGAAGGTGTCCGCGCTTCGCTGCCCGAACTCCCCGAAGCGAAAAAGCTCCGCTACATGGAGCAGCTCGGACTGCCGGAGTACGATGCGGCGATTCTCACGGGCTCGAAATATCTGGTCGCCGTTTTCGAGAGGGCAACCGAGATCTGCGGCAGCGCCAAGGAAGTATCCAACTGGATTCTTACCGATCTCTTGAAGATTCTCAAAGATACGCAGACGGAACCGGAAGATATGACTTTCTCGCCGGACGCGCTGGGCAATATTATACGAATGGTCAGCGAGGGCAAGATTAACCGCGGAACCGGAAAGAAGGTTCTGGCAGAGGTCGTCGCCGGAAACGTTGATCCGGTACGTTACGTTGAGGAGAACGGTCTCCTCCAGGTTTCCGACGCTTCATCCGTCGAGGGTCCCATCGAAGAAGTCCTCACGGAGAATGCGAAAGCGGTCGAAGAATATCTGGCGGGCAACGAGAAGAATCTGCAGTTTCTGATCGGTCAGTCCATGAAACGGCTCCGCGGCAAGGCGGATCCTCAGGTGGTTCGCGAGGTCCTGATCCGGAGACTCGAGGCGCGACGCGAAGATTAATTTGCGCGGAGTAAATCGCGGATGTCGCAATATCCGATACCGGACATAACGAGACGACGCTTGAGAATTGAGAGCGTTTCTGCTATATTTCTTGCATGTAGTACAAGTAACGGGCAAATCTGCCCGGGTGATGTACACGTGGGTAACGGTCTGCGGCCACGAGATTGCCGCAGCGATAAGGAAGGACAGGAGCTACGGTGCCAGACGACAGTTTAGGCCAAATATTGATCGATCTTCTCATTGTTTTTATTTTCGTTTTGATCAACGGATTCTTTTCCGCCACGGAGATGGCGGTTATCACCGTAAATGACAACAAGATCCGCAAGATGTCGGAGGAAGGGAACAAGCAGGCCAGGAGCCTTCTGCATTTTATCGAGAACCCCGGACGTTTTCTGGCGATTATTCAGGTTGGCGTTACGTTGGCCGGATTTCTCTCTTCGGCGTTTGCCTCGGACAAGTTTGCGCAACGCCTTACCATGGCGATCGACCCCGCGGGCAATATCACCTTTCTTCGTACCCTTTCAATGGTCGTCGTCACGATCATCTTGTCGTATTTTTCGCTGGTTCTCGGCGAACTCCTTCCGAAGCGACTCGCGCAGAAGTATCCGGATCGGATCGCTTTCTTCGCGGTAAAGGTCGTTCGGTTTGTCGGAATACTTCTGAATCCCTTCGTCCATTTCCTGACCTTCTCGACCAATCTTTGTCTTCGACTCATGGGAATCGATCCGAACACGAACGACAAGAACGTGACGGAAGAGGAGATTCGCATGATGGTCGACGTCGGAAGCGAGTCGGGCAGCATTGAGGACCAGGAGAAGGAGATGATCCAGAATATTTTCGAGTTTAACGACAAGGAAGTATCGGAGATCATGACGCACCGGACCAAGATCGTCTCGTTGCCGATCGACGCGACGTATGACGAGGTGCTCGAGGTCGCAACCCACGAGAAATACACGCGAATTCCTGTCTATCAGGACACAATCGATGACATCGTCGGAATTCTTCACATCAAGGACCTGCTGGGATTCTCGATGAAGTGCAAGAAGCCGGAGGAATTCTCTATCACCAACCTGATGCGCCCGCCTCTGGTCGTGCCCGAGACGAAGAATCTCTCCTCGTTGTTCCGCGAGATGCAGAAGGGTCGTATGCAGTTGGCCGTCGTTGTCGACGAATACGGCGGCACGGCCGGTATCGCATCCATTGAGGATATGCTCGAGGAGATTGTCGGCAACATAACCGATGAATTTGACGAGGAAGAGCCACAGCTCGAGAAGCTCGAGAACGGGGATTACCTTGTGTTAGGCGACACGCCGCTGAATGATATCGAAGCCGCCATGGACATTGATTTGCCGGATGAGGACTATGATACGATCGCGGGCTTTGTGATTCATCTGCTGGATCGGATTCCCGATGAGGATGAGAATCCCGAAGTAACCTACGGAAATCTTGTGCTTACGGTCGAGTCGATTGAGGATAAGTGGATATCGAAGATCCGGATTCACCAGATACCGGAGTCTGATTCAGATGAGCCACAACAGGCCGAAAACTGAGAAGCCCCCACGGAGGACGAATGAATCTACGCTACGACGCCATTCTCTACGACTTTGACGGCACGCTTGTTGACACAGTTCCGATGATTTTATCTTGCTTTCACTATGCGTTTGATAAGGTGACGGGTCGTAGAGAAGACGATGCGTTCCTCCTGTCGACGATCGGAGTGCCTCTCGCGAATGCCTTTATCAATTATCCTCCGGATGTCAGCGCCCGTCTGATCGAGGCGTATCAAGAGGAGAATGCCAGGATTCTTGCGACGGATGTCCGGATTTTTGACGGAATCATCGATGGGCTTCGCGCTGTGGGTGACAAAGGATGCCGGCAGGCGATCGTGACATCGAAACGCCGCGATACGGCGCTGTTCACCATACGTCAGTTCGAGATGGAACCGTTTTTTGATCTTCTGATTGCGCGTGAGGACACGACCGTGCACAAGCCGGATCCGGAACCGATCTATGAAGCGATGCGCCGACTCGGCATTGAGGACAAGAGCAGGATTCTTTTTGTCGGGGACAGCGTGCATGATCTGCGCTGCGCGAACCGCGCGGGGGTTGACGCGGCGATGGTGGAGTGGACATATATGCCGAAGGATGAACTCTTGGCGGAGTCGCCGAGATATAGACTTAGCACACTGAATGACATTTCTTGCATTCTGTCCGACACAGAATTATAATAGGCGTGCTGTGCGATTTCGTAATTTAATAGAGCAGAAGGATGGGCCATACCATGGATATGAATAAATCCTCTTCCGCACCCCGGAAGATCACGAAGAAGAGTCTGATCGGTGAATCTTTGCGTACCAAGCTGATAGCCGGTGTTCTGATCGCGTTTTTTGCGGTTGTGACGATCGGGTACTTCACCTTCTCGCTCGGAATTCCGGCGATGGTGCTGTCCGGAGCAACGATTGCCGGGCAGGATGTTAAGGTCAATGAGATGAACTACCGGTTCTACGAAGTCTTCAACATGTATCGTCAGTATGGTGCGATCTCATCGGTTGAGGATCTTGACGTTGTTGTTGACGAAGAGACGGGATCGACATATCGCGATACGATCATGGAGATGGCCGCGGCGAATCTTCAGCGAACCAAGATTCTGTATGCAGAAGCGCAGAAGAGCGGGTACGTCTCGGAAGACGCACAGCTTCGCGTTGATCAATATATCGAGAACTTGACCGCGTATGCACAACAGAGCAACACTTCCCCTGACAAGATTCTGGCGAGCCAGTATGGGATCGGCATGACGGTCCGTGTGATCAAGAACATTCTCCTTGAGGAATATACGGCGGAAGAATATGCGGAACACCTGAAGCAGACGACGTTCGCCTTGACATCGGAAGAGATGCAGGCCCAGTACGAAGCGAATCCGACCGACTATGAGACGGCTACTTATAACTCGTATCTTTTCGCTTCGAAAGTCCCTGCGACCGAGACCGATGAGGCGTTGATTGCGGCGGGCAAGGAAGAAGCCAAGAAGAATGCGGAGGCTGTTATTGCCGCAGCGAAGGATCCTGCGACATTCCTCGCAGCCTGCAAGGAGATCGACGTGGCGAACGAAGCATCTTTCGCCGAGGGCGCGGACCCGACAATTTATACAGATATCGACGCTTCCTACGCCAAAGTAATCGGTGAAGATCTTGCGACATTCCTTTTCGCGAGTGATCGCGCGGCGAACGATACCGCGGTTGTTGAGACGCCGGCGGGATATTATGCGGTGCTTTTCCAGAGCCGCGGACTTGATGAGACACCGACGACATCGTACCGTGTGCTGACGGTTGAGAACACAGATCTCGCTGCAGCCAAGACGGAGGTCGAGGGTTACAAGACGCAGGTAACGGATGAGGCTTCCTTCGTTTCTCTGGTCAAGAAGAATTCGGATGACGCTGTCGCTTACGCCGGCGGATATTATGCCGGAATTACGCAGGATACAGTTGCCGCGGACTCTGCGACACAGCATGAGCTCCAGCTCTATGCGTGGCTCTTCTCCCCGGAGCGCAAACCCGGCGATATGGTCGTGATCGAGAACATCGATTCGGTCTCATTGTATTACTTCGTGACAGCGCAGCCGAAGTGGCAGGCAGATATGAACACGGAGAACGCCAACAAAGAGTACGAGGCATGGTATCAGACACTGGCGAAGGATCCGGCGAACGGATATACCGTCAACATGAACAACATCAAATTCGCGACATATTAAGGATTTTTACGTTGACACTTGACGAAAGTAATGCTATCATCTTATAACGCGTCATAAGGTGGAGGCTTGTCGCCTGTCGCCCATTGACGGGAGCATGATCGATCTTTTCGATTCCATGCGAACAAGAGGAAACGTGACCGGAGCCTTGCTCCGGCATGATAGCCGGCCTAGGCCAGAACATTCGTGAGGTGATGTGTAATGGTGCGTCCCGTCAAACTGGGAAGAGCAGAGAGAATGTCGTATTCTCGTATCGATGAAGTCATTGAGATGCCGGATTTGATCGAGATCCAGAAGAATTCATACAAGTGGTTTCTCGATGAAGGACTAATGGAAGTCCTGCGAGAGGTTTCTCCCGTAACGGATTACACAGGAGATATAGAGCTCTCGTTTGTAGATAAGGAATTTGATACCGAGAGACCGACGAACACCATCGAGGAATGTAAGGAAAAGGACTGCAACTTCGCCGCCCCTCTGAAAGTCTTGGTTCGTTTAGTGAACAAGCATGATGGCGCGATCAAGGAGCAGTCTGTTTTCATTGGCGATCTCCCGATAATGACCGAGCACGGCACCTTTATTATTAACGGTGCGGAGCGCGTCATTATCAGCCAGCTTGTCCGTTCTCCCGGAGCCTATTTCTCTTCGGTGAAGGACAAATCAGACAACCCGCTTTATACGACACAGGTCATTCCGAACCGTGGTGCGTGGCTCGAGTATGAGACAGACGCGAACGGCGTGATTTATGTACGTGTCGACCGCGCGAGGAAGTTTCCTCTCACGGTTTTCCTGCGTTCTCTTGGATTCGGCACCGACGAGGATCTTCGCAACACGTTCGGTGATGAGCGTTGCCTCAATGAGACAATGAAGAAGGATCCCTCGCATTCTCGTGAGGAAGGTCTCTCGGAGTTGTATCACAAGCTGCGTCCCGGTGAGCCGGCTTCCGTCGAGAATGCCGAATCGCTTCTGAACGGCATGTTTTTCGATCCCAAGCGTTACGACTTGGCACGCGTCGGCATCTACAAGCTCAACAAGAAGCTCTCTTTGTCCGCTCGTATCAAGGGACAGAAGACTGTTGAGAACGTTGTTACCGATGACGGTGAGCTGATTGCTCCCGCCGACACGATCATCACAGAAGAGCTCGCTGAAGCGATCGCGGCTTCCGGAATCAACGAGGTTCTCGTTTACCCGATCGTCCGTACCGGTGATACGGTGAAGGTCTCTGACACTCCTCACAAGGTTATCGGCAACGCCAGAGTCGACGCGAATGCCTTTATTCGCGCTTCCTTCACGGAAGAGGAGCTCGAGGGCTTCAGCCTGTCCGCGACACCGATCAACGAGAAGGTCCGTACGATGGTGCTTCGCACAATCATCGCGGATGTTCGCGTGAACGAGAGCTCCAATTACGCTGCCGCACTTACCGATGCCCTCAAGGCGAAGGCGTATGACCTCATGCCGAAGCACCTGACCGTCGAGGACATTGTCGCGACTGTCAGCTACCTGATGGGACTTGAATTCGGCGTCGGCCATGTCGACGATATCGATCACCTTGGCAACCGCCGTATCCGTTCGGTGGGCGAGCTGCTGCAGAACCAGATTCGCATCGGTTTCTCCCGCATGGAGAGAAATATCCGCGAGCGTATGGGCGCCGTGCCGGACATCTCGGCCGTATCACCCCTGCAACTGGTCAACACACGTCCTGTCAGCGCTGCGGTCAAGGAGTTCTTCGGATCTTCACAGCTGTCACAGTTCATGGATCAGCCGAACCCGCTTGCTGAGCTGACACACAAGAGAAGACTCTCGGCCTTAGGACCGGGCGGTCTGTCACGTGATCGCGCCAACTTCGAAGTCCGTGACGTTCACACATCACACTACGGAAGAATGTGCCCGATCGAGACACCTGAAGGACCGAACATCGGTCTGATCAACTCGCTGGCAACCTATGCCCGTGTCAACTCCTATGGCTTCATCGAGACACCGTATCGTGTCTACGACAAGAAGAAGGGTATTGTTACCCGTGACGTGCGCTACATGACCGCGGACGAAGAAGATTACTACAATATCGCGCAGGCCAATGAGCCGATCGACGAGACAGGACGATTCCTGGATAAGAAGGTCGTCTGCCGTTATCTGGATAAGTTTATTGAGGTCGACCCGCATGAAGTCGATCTGATGGACGTCTCACCCCGTCAGCTGGTTTCGGTTGCGACGGCGCTGATTCCTTTCCTCGGCAACGATGACGCGAACCGTGCCCTCATGGGTTCGAACATGCAGCGTCAGGCCGTTCCGCTGATTTGCCCCGAGGCTCCGATTATCGGAACCGGTATGGAGTATCGTGCGGCGAAGGACTCCGGTGTTTGTAAGGTTGCCAAGAACGACGGACGTGTATCGTTTGTCTCGGCGAACCGGATTGAGATTACGACTGCTACCGGCAAGAAGGACATCTTTAACCTGACGAAGTACCAGCGCTCGAACCAGAGCACGTGCATCAACCAGCGTCCGATCGTTCGTCTGAACGACGAGGTGAAGGCCGGCGATATCATCGCAGACGGTCCGTCTACCCAGAACGGTGAGATCGCACTCGGCAAGAATGTGCTCATCGGCTTTATGACTTGGGAAGGTTACAACTACGAGGACGCAGTCCTCATTAACGAACGTCTGGTTCGCGACGATGTATACACATCGATCCATATTGAAGAGTATGAGTGCGAAGCCCGCGATACGAAGCTGGGTGCAGAAGAGATTACGCGTGAGATTCCCAACGTCAGCGATGACGCGCTCAAGGATCTGGACGAATACGGAGTTATCCGCGTCGGAGCCGAGGTCAGAGCCGGAGATATTCTTGTCGGTAAGGTTACTCCGAAGGGCGAGACGGAACTGACAGCGGAAGAGCGTCTGTACCGTGCGATTTTCGGAGAGAAGATCCGCGAGGTCCGTGACACATCGGTTCGCGTTCCTCACGGTGAGTCCGGTGTTATTGTTGATGTCAAGACATTTACCAAGGAGAATGACGATGTCCTTAAGGGCAGCGTGAACAAGCTGGTTCGCGTCTACATCGCTCAGAAGAGAAAACTCTCTGTCGGAGATAAGATGGCCGGACGTCACGGTAACAAGGGTGTTGTTTCCCGCATTCTTCCCGAAGAAGATATGCCTTTCCTTCCGGATGGCACACCGCTCGACATCGTGTTGAATCCTCTCGGCGTTCCCTCGCGTATGAATATCGGTCAGCTTCTTGAGGTTCACCTCGGACGTGCGGCACGTGAGCTCAACTGGAAGATCGCGACCCCTGTTTTCGACGGGGCGAACGAGGCAGACATTGTTGATGCGTTCCGTGAATCCGGTATTGATCTGGACGGTAAGACAATTCTTTATGACGGACGTACGGGAGAATCTTTCGAGAACCGCATCACCGTTGGAATCATGTATTACCTGAAGCTTCACCATCTGGTTGACGACAAGATTCACGCCCGTTCGATCGGACCGTACTCTCTTGTTACACAGCAGCCGTTGGGTGGTAAGGCGCAGTTCGGCGGACAGCGTTTCGGAGAGATGGAAGTTTGGGCGCTCGAGGCTTACGGCGCGGCGCACACTCTGCAGGAGATTCTGACGGTTAAGTCGGACGATATCTCCGGACGTACCAAGACGTACGAGTCGATTGTCAAGGGTCAGAGCGTACCGGAAGCCGGTATTCCCGAATCCTTCAAGGTTCTTGTCCGCGAGCTTCAGTCTCTGGCACTTGATGTTCACATCTATGCCAGCGAGAACGAAGAGCTCAAGATCAAGGATGCTGCGGAAGAGGATACCGATCTGCCGTTACCGGATCCGGAATTGATCTCAAGATATGCATCACAGCCGGACGAGGGAGAGTTCGCGGGAGCGGGCTTCACCGAAGGCGAGTTGTCGGAAGACGGTGAGATCATCGTCGACGACGCATTCCTGTCGTCTGATCTGGATGACCTGGATTTCCCGACCCCTGTCGAGACGACAGATGCCGAGGATGATCAGTTCTAATCATCGCCGGACGGATTCATACGAGCCGCTTTGGAAGGAGACTTCATATATATGTTTGAAATGAATAATTTCGAATCCATCGGAATCAGACTTGCCTCTCCCGAAACCATCAAGGGATGGTCTCACGGTGAGGTCAAGAAGCCCGAGACCATCAACTATCGTACCCTGAAGCCTGAGCGTGACGGTCTTTTCTGCGAGAGAATCTTCGGACCGCAGAAGGACTGGGAATGTCATTGCGGTAAGTACAAGAAGATCCGTTACAAAGGGATCATCTGCGACCGTTGCGGCGTTGAGGTCACACGATCCAAGGTTCGCCGTGAGCGCCTTGGCCACATCGAGCTTGCCGCTCCTGTGTCGCATATCTGGTATTTCCGCGGCATCCCGAGCCGGATGGGTCTGATTCTTGATATTACTCCGAGAAATCTCGAGAGAGTCTTGTACTTTGGTGCGTATATCGTTCTGGATCCCGGCTCCACGAGTCTGGCGAAGAACGCGATCATCGAAGAGAAGGAATATCGTGATACGGTTGAGCAGTACGGCAAGAGCGCTTTTGTTGCCCGCATGGGTGCCGAGGCGATCAAGGCCCTGCTCGCAAGCATCAATGTGACGGAACTGGCTGCGGAGCTCCATGAGGAGTTCCAGTCCGCGACCGGGCAGAAGAAGGCACGCATCATCAAGCGTCTTGAGGTTGTTGAGGCCTTCAAGAAGTCGGAGAACAAACCGGAATGGATGATCCTCGACGTGCTTCCTGTTCTTCCTCCGGAGTTGCGCCCGATGGTACAGCTTGACGGCGGACGTTTTGCGACTTCGGATCTTAACGATCTGTACCGTCGTGTTATCAACCGTAACAACCGTCTCAGCAAGCTCCTGCAGCTCGGTGCCCCCGAGATTATTGTCCGCAACGAGAAGCGCATGCTTCAGGAAGCGGTCGATGCCTTGATTGATAACGGCAGAAGAGGCCGCCCGGTTACCGGAGCCTCCAGCCGCGCGCTCAAGTCACTCTCCGATATGCTCAAGGGTAAGCAGGGTCGTTTCCGTCAGAACCTTCTCGGTAAGCGTGTCGACTATTCCGGTCGTTCAGTTATCGTTGTCGGACCTGAACTCAAGATGCACCAGTGCGGTCTTCCCAAGGAGATGGCTCTCGAGCTGTTCAAGCCCTTCGTCATGAAGCGCCTTGTAAATGACGGACACGCACAGCACATCAAGACAGCGAAGCGCCTGGTTGATCGCGCATCTGATATCGTCTGGGATATTCTCGAAGATGTTATCAAGGATCACCCGGTCATGTTGAACCGTGCTCCTACGCTCCACCGTCTGGGTATTCAGGCTTTCGAGCCCGTTCTTGTCGAGGGTAGAGCCATCAAGTTGCATCCGCTCGTCTGTACGGCTTTCAACGCCGACTTCGACGGAGACCAGATGGCTGTTCACGTACCGCTGTCCGCAGAGGCGCAGGCTGAAGCGAGATTCCTGATGCTCTCCTCCAATAACCTCCTTAAGCCGCAGGATGGTAAGCCGGTTACGGTTCCTACACAGGATATGATTCTCGGCTGCTATTACCTGACGATCGACAAGGAAGGCGAGAGAGGCGAGAACATGACCTTCTCTTCGCTGGATGAGGCGATTATGGCTTACGGAGATCACGAGCTTGAGCTTCACGCGCCGATCGGTGTTCGTGTAGAGCGCGAGGTCAACGGGAAGATGTATCGCGGTATCGTTAAGTCGACGCTGGGTCGTTTCATCTTCAACGAGATCATTCCGCAGGATCTCGGCTACGTAGATCGTTCGATCCCGGGCAACGAATTGCTGCTCGAGTGCGATTTCCTTGTCGGCAAGAAGCAGCTCGAAGCGATTATCAGCCGCGCGATCCTGCAACATGGCATCGGACCGACGGCGAAGCTTCTCGATGAGGTCAAGGCTCTCGGTTACAAGTACTCCACACGCGGCGGTATCTCGATCGGTGTCGAAGACATGATCGTGCCCGAGGTCAAGGAGCGCATGATTCATGAGGCCGAGGACAAGGTAGAATACATCAACCGCATGTACCAGCGCGGTATGTTGAACGAGGACGGACGTTTCCGCGCCGTTATCGGAATCTGGAATGAGACGACGGATGCGATCACCGAGGAGCTTAAGAAGAACCTCGGCAAGTATAACCCGATCAAGATGATGTCTGACTCCGGTGCCCGTGGTCAGATCAACCAGATCAAGCAGCTGGCCGGTATGCGTGGTAACATGGCCGATACGTCCGGTAAGACAATCGAAATTCCGATCAAGTCAAACCTTCGTGAAGGCATGAACGTTTTGGAATTCTTCATCTCCTCGCACGGTGCCCGTAAAGCGCTGTCCGATACCGCGTTGAAGACGGCCGACTCCGGTTATCTTACGCGTCGACTTGTCGACGTCGCACAGGATGTCATTGTTCTGGAAGAAGATTGCGGCACGGATGATTTCACCTATATCGTAGAGCTGGCGATTGTCGCCAACGATAAGAAGGACGTCATTAAGTCTCTGGCGGAGCGTCTTACAGGCCGTTATTCGGCATTCGAGATTGTTCACCCGAAGACCGGTGAAGTGCTCATCGGTAAGAACGAACTGATCACATCCGATATCGCTCTCGCGCTTGAGGCATCCGGCCTGAAGAAGGTCGCGATCCGCTCCGTCTTTGATTGCCACTCGCATCGCGGCGTTTGCTCGCACTGCTATGGCGTCAATCTGGCGACCGGTGAGCCGACGATCGGCGGAGAAGCTGTCGGAATCATGGCGGCACAGTCGATCGGTGAGCCCGGAACCCAGCTGACGATGCGTACGTTCCATACCGGTGGTATTGCTTCCGGCGACGATATCACACAGGGTCTTCCCCGTGTTGAGGAGCTTTTCGAGGCAAGAAAGCCCAAGGGACAGGCGATCATCTCTGAGGTCGACGGTGTCGTCCGTATCGAAGAAGGCAGCAAGCGTAAGCGTGAGATTGTCGTTACCGCAGCACAGAACGAAGACGGCAGCCTGGAAGAGAAGAGATATCCGATCTCGTATTCCGCAACCGCGAAGGTGAAGGACGGAGATATGGTTGAGGCCGGTGATCTTCTCACGGATGGTACGGTCAGCCCGCAGGAGATCATGAAGATCAAGGGTGTCCGCGGTGTTCAGAAGTACATTATCAGCGAGGTTATCAAGGTTTATAAGAGCGGTGGTGTTACGATCAACGATAAGCATATCGAGGTTATCACCCGTCAGATGATGCGTAAGGTTCGCATTGATGATCCGGGCGATACCGATCTCATGACCGGAAGCCTTGTCGATATTTTCGACTACGAAGCGGCGAACTTGAAGGCGGAGAAGGCTGGATTATTAACGGCAAAGGGCAAGAGAACACTCCTTGGAATTACCAAGGCATCGCTTGCTACCGACTCGTTCCTGTCTGCAGCGTCCTTCCAGGAAACGACCCGTGTTTTGACAGACGCGGCAGTTAAGGGTAAAATAGACCCACTGTACGGACTCAAGGAGAACGTCATCATCGGTAAACTGATCCCCGCGGGAACAGGAATGCCGAGATACCGCAATATCACAGCCGTTCCGGCGATTGCGGAGAATGCCGCCCTTCTTGAACTCGCGACGGCTGAACATCCGGGATCAAGTGACGTGGATAACGGTGACGTCGCAGGCTAACCTGTGAGCAACCGGAGGCGTGATGCCCTTTCATATTCGATGTAAGAAGAACAAGTACATGGCAGTGTTGACGATCGCGGTAAGCGCGGTCGTCGCACTGCCTGTTTTATTACTGCCTGTAGGTCTTCGCGACGGTACACCGGCGGACCTTCTTGTTGGGCGCGCACACGCGGCTGCATATCCGTATGATCCGAATAAGGAAATCGTACTGGTAGAGCAATGGGCGTTGCCGGCCGTTGACTCGGCGGATGGAATTGAGAACAGCGACGAGATTATCACGGATGGGCCGGATGCGGTTACGCCGGCAGCGGAGGTCACACCGGGTCCCGGTGAGGAAGACTTGCCCGCGGGCCTGATCGAAGTCGGCGAAGGGCAGACAGTTAAGGCAACCTATCTCGAGGGCGAAGGTCCTGTGATAAATGACTCGCAGGAATATCAGGGACTGCTCACGGCGACGATCGTTCAACATGAGGATGCTTCCGGACGGCCTGTAGAAATTCTCGATCCGAGTACATTTATATCGGACGAGACGACGGTTTATATTAAGACATCGGATACGATCATTAAGGAAACGCCCAATATGGAGTCGACAACGATTGCGACGATCAATAAAGGCAAGGAAGTTCTGCGAATCGCGACGGGAGACACATGGGCAAAGATTCGAACCGAGGATGGCACTGAGGGCTATGTCCCGCAAGATAATCTCTCCGAGAATATGCTGTTCATCGATATTGACCGGACCGTTTGGGTGGACGCGGACGGACTGAAGCTCCGGGCGGAGCCGTCAACATCGGCGGAGATTCTGAAGACGCTCTCAATGGATACACCGCTTCACTGCTCGGCCGTGTCGGCGAAGTGGTACCGCGTAACAACATCGGATGGGACGGAGGGCTATGTATATCTTGCATATACAACGCAGAATCCACCTCCGACTCCGGTTCCGACTCCGGTTCCGACCACCAAGAAAAATACAGGTTCCTCGAGTTCCTCGGGCGGCAACAAAGCAAACCTGCCGAAGATTACCGGCGTTAACGGGGAGAGTATAGTCAATATCTGCGTTTCGATGCTCGGTGTCGAGTATGTGTGGGCCGGAGAGTCCAGAGACGGCGTCGATTGTTCCGGACTTGTTGTTTACGCGTACCGACAGATCGGTATCTCCTTGCCTCATCAATCCAACTCGTTGAAATCAAGCGGTATCGGCGTCGACCGATCCGAGATCGCTCCCGGAGATATCGTGTGCTGGGACATGCGAGGATCCTCGGACACCGTCGAGCATGTCGGCATTTACGTCGGCAACGGACAAGTAATTCATGCTTCGTCCTCTCGGGATCAGGTGGAGTACGGAAGTCTTGATATGTACCCGATTGTGAGCATTCGTAGAATTATCGCGTAAAACAAGAGGAGCATTCATCGCGCTCCCAAGTGTGGACTCGTATCTGTTTCGCTTTCCTTGTCCTCGGATCTTCGATGAGGGCGCTGAATAAGTCCGATAGGACTTTCAGCGCCCTATCTTCGCTCCTGCTTAGTGGAAGCTCGACAAATGCGAGACCACGATAAAAAGCCAACCTTGTTGGGTAGCGTGAGTTGTTCTATATGGCGAAAGATCGATAAACTCGAGTCCACTTCGGCACTACGATTTGACGATTGGGTCTTCTCCCGCGGGCCTGAATGGTTTTTTGCGAGTCTGCCTGTATCGCGGCGTTCAGATAGTAATATTCTCGAATGCCCGTAAACCTTGTTTTCTCAAGCGAAATAAACGGTTTTCTGGACTTCGGATGAGCGACCGTTTGTCCGGTGGATTTCTTGTGATCGCCGGACGCGGGAGACGTCGTGATTTGTGGACGAAATCGATGGTTCGGGGCATTTTCGTCCACAAGAAGAACTCAGACGGTTTTTTCTTATCAATGAACATTAACGTATAGTAATTTTCTCTTCAGATATGTCATGTGTATATTAAAGACAAAAATTTTGTCTAATGCATACGATGCTGCCGTTTATCGGTACATTGCTCGCAAACTGGGGTCCCCACGGAATATTTCTGGCTAATGGTTTCGTATGAGAAGGCCAACTCTTCTGGTCTTGTACGTTATTAATGTCAGATTAATTACGTGGCGCTTGTTTATCATTGATGCACATACGAAACAAGCCATTTCTCGGGTTTTCGTATGTGCGGTGAGCTCTCGGTGGCGGTTATTTATCAATGATGCACATACGAAACAAGCAATTTTCCGCGTTTTCGTATGTGCGGTGAGCTCCCGGAGGCGGTTATTTATCAATGATGCACATACGAAACAGACCTCTTCCAGCGTTTTCGTATGTGCGGTGAGCTCCCGGAGGCGATTATTTATCATTGATGCACATACGAAATAGCAATTTTTCGGATTTTAGTACGTAATCAATGACGAGATTTATTTTCTTATCAATGAACATTAACACAAATGCACGAATCCCCGGATTGTGTTAGTTCGTTCGGACATCCGGCGATCCATCTCACCCGTACGCCACCGATATGGCAGTTTGTCGGGCGTGTTTGTTTGACGGCCTTTGAGTGGATTACGCAAGGTGATTCTTTTCGCGAAAAGAACTCTGACCTCTTCCGCTGAAGGCGGTGGCCGTAGTCAAGGATATTGACACGTCGAAGGATGGCGATATAATTAAGGTAAGTCAAAGATAGTCAAAGTCAGAGATGAACGTTTGTGAACCTTAGGAAGGACGATGAAGATGGCAAGACTTAGCGACATCATTGAAGAGATCATCAAGCAGATGATCGAAGAGAATCACGGATATGCCGTCATCAGCCGAAGCACGCTTGCCGAGAGGGTGAATTGTGTTCCGTCACAGATCACGTACGTTCTCTCGACACGGTTCACGAACGGACAGGGTTATATTGTCGAGAGCCGGCGCGGCGGCGGCGGAGAGATTCGTATCGCGCGCGTCCAGCGGGTTTCGTCGACGGATTATCTGATGCATACGGTGAATTCGCTCGGCAATGATTTGTCTCAGCAGGAGGCGGATATTTACCTTCGGAATTTTCTGGACTATGGGATTGTCAAGGAGAGTCAGGCGCAGCTGATGAAGGCGGCGCTGTCGGATCAATCTCTTGTCAGCGTTGATGCGGATAAGAAGGCGATCGTTCGGATGGAGATTTTTAAGAACATGTTGGTTAGTCTGATCGTTTCGGAAGGCTACCGCGCGAGTTTTCGGGAGGATTTTGGAAGATGAAGTGTCAAAGATGTAAGGAGAGAGAAGCGAACGTACAGATCGTTCAACAGATCTCCGGGAAGAAACCGCAGACGTTCTATTTATGTGATATTTGCGCACGTGAGCTGGGTATTTCCATTCCGACCTATCCGAAGAGTGCTAAGTTCACGCCGAACCCGTTTAAGTCTATGAGTGGGATTTTCACCACTGATGTCGGTCTCGGAGACGGGGTAACGCCTCTTGCGACGGCTTGCCCGAGTTGCGGCATCACGTTTGACGAGTTCCAGAAGTCTGGTTTTCTCGGATGCATCCACTGTTATGACGCATTCGGTGATCGTCTGGATCCGGTTTTCCTTCGGACGCAGATGGGCAAGGAGCACGTCGGGCGAGGGCTTGGCAAGAGATCGATGCACTCGCTGCCGTTTGATAAGGTGGAAGTGAAGGCCGGCAAGGATAATCATGATGTAGCATTGAAGTCGCCGAAGGTCACCGAGGAGAATACGCCCGCCGACCAGGGCGTATCCAGGGAGAAACCTAAGTCGAATGCCAAGCCCGAGAAGAAGGTCGGCGCTATCGAGGTCACGGATTCGATTCCGCACGACGCGGAGGAGATCGCTGCCTTGGAGAGATTACATATGGAGCGTTTGATTGAAGAGAAGCGACAGGAGATGAAGGATGCGATCGCGGTGGAGGATTATCGTAAGGCGGCTGCGCTGCGGGACGCCATCGCGGATCTCGAAAAGCAGAAGGAAGGAGGCAACGCATGAGCTGGTATCTAACGAAGGGTCCGGAATGGGATGTCGTTCTATCGAGCCGCGTTCGCCTCGCCCGAAACCTGACGGATTGCTCCTTTCCGTATCGCATGACGACAAAGGAATGCAGCAAAGTTTGCGACCGCATCGTGAAGGCAATTCGCGCGTCGGAGTCCCAGACCCAAGAGAAATACATGACGTTGAACATGGACTCTCTACCGGATGCGGACCGGCAGGCATTGGTTGAGAAACATCTGATCAGCGATGATCTTGCCAAGGGCGGGACCGGGCGTTGTGCGATGATCTCGCAGGACGAGGCGGTGAGCATTCTTGTCAATGAAGAGGACCACATCCGCATCCAGGTAATGAGCGAAGGTTTTTCTCTTGCGAAGGTGTATCGTCGTGCCGAAGCGGTTGCCGTAGCACTGGAGCGCGATCTGCCGATCGCCTACTCAGAAAAGTATGGTTTCCTGACCGCGTGTCCCACGAATACGGGAACCGGCCTTCGCGTCTCGGTGATGGTTCATCTGCCGGCGTTGACAAGTTCCGGACGTATCAAACCCTTGATCGACGGTCTGACGCAGGCCGGATTCGCGGTTCGCGGCTATCTCGGCGAGCACAGCCAGGCGGACGGGAATATCTACCAACTGTCGAATCAGATCACACTCGGAATCTCCGAGACGGATATTCTTGTCGGTTTTGAGCGCATGGTCCGCGAGGTGATGGAACTCGAACGCAAGCTGCGAAGCGAGATTTTCGAGAATAATCCGATGAAGATCTCGGACCGCGTGTATCGTTCCTACGGTGAACTGCTCTACGCCCGCATGATGACGGACGTCGAGGCAATGAAGAGGATCAGCGACTTGCGCCTCGGGATTTCTCTGGGAATTCTCAAGGAGATCGACGAGGAGACGATGGCGCGACTGTCATCGGTGATCGGTACGGCAAGTATCCAGAAGGACAGCGGGGAGATGTTGTCGCCGCGACTTCAGGAGATTCACAGGGCGGAGAAAACGAGACGTCTCCTTGAGGAAGCCGTCAAGTCATTGTCTCCGGGCAACGCCGAAGCCGGAGAGGCGACCGGGGATGTCGGGGCGGATAAGGCTCCCATAACGAAGAAACCCCGTGCCTCACGAAAAAAGAAGGACCCGGGAAATGCGGGAGAAACGAAAGACTAGCGGGACTTTTCGCGAAAAAATACAAAAGATGGATTATGTAGAGGAAATTCAGATACGACAACCGTTCAGGGGAACAGGAGGAACACATGAATATTTCAGAGAGAGCAATCAAGACTTTATACCGAGCGTACCTGTGCTCATCGGCTTTCGGGCTCGATTACATCGGTACGGAGGAGCTTCTCTTCTCGCTTCTGGAAGGCGACGGAGCGGCCAGCCGCGTTCTGCACGATTTCGGACTGACGAAGGAAGATGTGCTTCGTGAAATCGCCAAGATCGCGACTCACGAACCGCAGCCCTTCGAAGAGAAGCCGATGAATCCGAACGATCTTTTCGCGATGTGCACGAACCGTACCAAGCGAATCATCTATCTGGCGGAATTCCTCGCAAAGCGCGTTCGTCAGACCATTATCGAACCGGAGCACATCCTGATGGCAATCATGCGTGACGGCCAATGCACGGGCTTCCGGATTGTAACGTCACTCGGTATCTCCGGAGCCGAGATCGTCAAAGCGCTGATGAATCACCTCGAGAATCCGGACAACGCTTCCGAGGCGGAGATGAATTTCGGACCGGACGAGTCGTTCGACGGCGAGCCGGAGTCACAGGAAGGCATGTCTTCGGAAGAGGGGATGCCCGGTCCCCGTCCCAACGGCGGCAAGGGCGGCAAGCAGTCGATGCTCGACAAATACTCGAAGGACCTTACCGTCATGGCCTCACAGGGCAAGTTCGATCCGATCATCGGACGCGAGAAGGAAATCGCCCGGGTTATGCAAATTCTGGCGCGTCGCACCAAGAATAACCCCGTGCTGATCGGTGAACCCGGCGTCGGAAAGACGGCGATTGCCGAGGGCTTGGCCCAGCAGATCGTCGCGGATGACGTTCCGGATATCCTGCGCGGCAAGCGCCTGGTATCCCTCGATATCGCCGGCATGATCGCCGGATCCAAGTATCGCGGAGAGTTTGAAGAGCGTCTGAAGAAGGCGTTGGAGGAAGCGGTGTCGTCGACGAAGACGATCCTCTTTATCGACGAACTCCACACGATCATCGGCGCGGGTAACGCCGAGGGCGCCATGGACGCGGCCAATATTCTGAAACCCCTCATGTCCAAGGGTGAGCTGCAGGTCATCGGCGCGACCACCCTCGACGAGTACAGGAAGCATGTTGAGAAGGACGCCGCACTTGCGCGCCGTTTCCAGCAGGTCATGGTCAATGAACCGTCAACCACGGACGCGGTCCTGATCCTCAAGGGTATTCGTGAAAAGTACGAGGATCACCACAAGATTAAGATTCCCGACGAAGCGATCGACGCGGCCGTGATTCTTTCGAGCCGCTACATCACCGACCGTTTCCTGCCCGACAAAGCGATCGACCTGATCGACGAGGCCGCCTCACGCGTCCGTCTCAAGAAGTCGGAGGAGCCGCCGGAGAACAGGAAGCTCGGAGAGCGGATTCACGAGATTGTCCGCCTGAAGGCCGAGGCTGTCGACAAACAGGATTTCGAGACGGCCCAGAAACTGCGCGACGAGGAGGTCGATCTCGAGAAACGCTTGGGCGACCTGCGCGCCCGTGTGGAGAAGGAGAAAGAGGCTTCGCCGACATCTCTTACCGCCAACGATATCGCCGACATCGTCGCGAGTTGGACAGGAATTCCGGTCTCGAAGATTAATGAGTCCGACGCCGAACGTCTCAAGTCCCTTGAGGATGAGTTGCGCAAGCGTGTCATCGGACAGGATGAAGCCGTCATCGCGATCGCGAAGGCAATCCGTCGAAGCCGCCTCGGTCTCAAGGATCCCAAGCGCCCGTCCGGTTCGTTCATCTTCCTCGGCACAACCGGTGTCGGTAAGACCGAGCTGGCCCGCGCACTCGCGGAGGTCATGTTCGGCAACGAGAACGCCCTGATTCGCGTCGACATGTCGGAGTACATGGAGAAGCATGACGTATCGAAACTCATCGGTTCGCCGCCGGGCTATGTCGGTTACGACGAGGGAGGACAGTTGACAGAGAAGGTCAGAAGACGCCCGTACTCGGTCGTGCTTTTCGATGAGATTGAGAAGGCGCACCCGGAGATCTTCAACTCGATGCTGCAGATTCTGGACGACGGTCGCTTGACGGACGGCCAAGGCCGCACGGTCGACTTCCGCAACACAATCATCATCATGACATCGAATATCGGAGCGCGGATGCTGACGACGTCGGCCGGCCGCAAGATCGGGTTCGCGATCCCCAAGTCGCACATCGACGAGGAGGCGGGCAAGGGGTATGTCACGATAGACGAGGCATCGGACGAGCGCCTCTACGGCGGCAAGACCTATGACGAGGCCAAGTCCGTTGTACTCGAAGAGCTGAAGAAAGCCTTCAATCCCGAGTTCATCAATCGTGTCGACGAGATCATCTTCTTCCGTATGCTTAACAGGGATTCGATCCTGAAGATTGTTGATCTGTTGATCACGTCGCTCTCGAAAAGAATCTCCGACATGGGCATCGGTCTCGAACTGACGATCGGCGCCAAGGAACTGCTTGCGAGAAAAGGTTATGATCCGCAGTACGGAGCGCGTCCGCTCAAGAGAACGATCCAGTCTTTCCTGGAAGATATGTTCTCGGAGGCACTGTTGGACCGCGTCGTCGAGCCCGGAGACACGGCGATCGCCGATGTCGAGGGAGATCAGATCAAGATTCGCAAGAAGGCGACCGGAATGGCTGCCGGGACAAGTGCACCTGTTGAGGTTGCGGAAAATGGTGAGTCTGCGAAGAATGGTGAGTCTGCGAAGAATGGTGAGGCGTGAATCGGTGAGATGACGGACGTGAAGACAGCGAAGGACGTCGAGGCAGGGGAGAGCGGCAAGGATACCAAGGATGCCAAAGACGCCAAAGACGAGCCCGAAGATTGATGCCGAATACATGGAGCAAGCTTTGGAAGAAGTGATAAAAAGGGGCTGTTGCAAAATGAACGTAAAGGTTCAGGATGCAGCAGTCCTTTTTCCTGCAAGAAGCTGAAATGAGCGCGACCTACTGCGCTTATGGGCGAATAGATCCACTTCCCCCAATCTCGCCCAATATCGGGATCGATGGAGTCTATTCCTTATTGTTTGTCAATGATAACCACCAAAATTCGATGGGACTCGCAAATTTATACTTCCTCATTGAGCAATAACCACGTTATTCGTCAATGATAACCACTAAAATCGGAGAGTAGGCGGATTTTTATACTACTTCGG
>JAEWUD010000034.1 GCA_023397475.1 Bacillota bacterium | reverse complement strand
CGAATTCTCATGAAATGCGAACGCATCGATCTGTGTTACGGGCTTCCCCTCTATTACGGATGGAATCACGATGTCTTTCTCGAAGTCATTTTTGAAGGGGCTATATTTCACAATCGTTATCTCACCGTTATCCACTTTATATGTGTAACCATCGAAGTAATTGTATTGGAAACAATTAAACACGCTACTGCTCGAATTCGGAGGTATTTCCGATAGACTAAAGAAGAATGTAATAATTATCAGATTCAGCAGGAAAAATATAGAGAAACACATCGATAGGTTCCGAAAAGATGGGGAAGCTGTCTTCCCGATAAGCGTGTAGGCGAAAAACAACAGCAGAAGAAATTCAAAGATACCAATTATGATGGAAATAAGCCCTAATCCATAGATATAGAGACCCCAGAGGAACGTAATGACGATTATCTCCCTGGGCACCAGAAAGATGAGGTTACTAATAAGAAATTGCATCCTCGATTTGGACGAATCCTTGAACATGACAAAGCCGCGGATCATCAGAACGATCCCCGCGACCATACAAATGGCTAATAACAGCAAGAACAGGAGACCTATCATTTCGAATTCCTCGCTTAATTTTCGCAAAAATATATAAGAGCTTCTGTTTTTCTGTACGCCTGGATTGCTTTCCTCTATATTAGCAAATATATATTGATATTGTACAAATGAGTAGGTCGGCCTTCTTTTTATTGACGATTGGTTACTAATCCCAGTCAGAATGACGATACGAAGGTTCTGCTCTCCGACAAGTAGAAGCGACAGGGCGCCGGGGCGTCCTGTCGCTTTTTTCGCGTGAATCTCTTGCCTTCAGCGGATGGAGATATAGTATTCGACCCGCCGGTCTTTTCGAGAATCAGCTCGAAATCCGGGGCGTCCGAGAGTTCGAGGCCTGAGTTCGGAAGCCACACGCCGTCGATGAAGTCGTAGACGTCGCAGTCGAGCTTCTCGCCGTTCAGGGTTCCCTCCGCCTCGTCAAAGACGAAAACGGCGTATTTGCCCTGCGGAACGATCTTCACGGCCATTCCCGCCGGGATCTCGCCGGAGGAATCGACCTCGATGCAGAACCAATAGGTGTAGTTGATCTCGTCGTCATCTTTCTGGATGTCTTCGGGATTGTAATCGTAGACTGCGTAGAAGACGTCGGGTCCGATGCGGTTTACGATCGCTCCGATCATGCTACGGAACTCCTCCTGCGCCTTGCCGATCAAATTGTGCTTAACGTTCTCGCTCTGATTCATCCGCCGGGCAATGCCCAGCAGGTGCTTCTCCTCTTTGCAAACAATGCTTGGCTTCATGGTGATTATCCTACTTTCTTTTACGATTGCAAGCAGGTTGGGCTTCTCGATAAGATCCGGCTCGATCCCTTCTTTGCGAAAAACGCTCGGCGGCGCGCCATAGACCGATTTGAACGTCCTCGTAAAGACCTCGTGCGACCCGGTCTATCCCGAGCTTCTCGGCCGCGTGCTCTTCGATGTAATCCAGCGCCTTCTGAAGATTTGTGTAGTAGCTCATGTGAGAAGCCTCCCTTCTGCTTGATGATTCCATTATGCGGTGGTTTGAGCGAGGGCACTTGACGAATTTGATCATGATTGGGGGCTTTATCAACTGAGGGATAAGAAAGAGAGCCGCAATCTTGCAGTTCTCTTCTCACTATCTTATCTCATTTCTGGTCATATACATCTCAGCGGTGTCCTCAAGCTGCGGCGTTCCTCACTGACTGCTTACTCGACAAATGAGAGGCTCGAAACTAATTTAGCCATGGGATTCATTATTGTGGTTCCACGCGATATTTATCATTGTATGATTACGACATTTTTGCTTAATGATTATCTACTTATAAATTATTATCGCGAAAAATTGCAGCCTAGAACGCGATTTTTCCAATTTCAGGCTGTATTAGAGTCTATGAAAACCGTCTATTTGCTCATTGGTAATGTTAATTGTTGAGAAAATTCTATATTAATACATATACTTATTTCTCAAACTGCTCGAAAATACTCTGTTTTTTGTCAATGAGTACCGCCTAAATCGCTATAATTTGTATTCCAGGCTGTATATTTGAAAAATGTCCGATTTTCTTCTCAATGTCATATATCGAAAAGCATCTTCTTCCGCCAACGAGGTGATCTTATCTCACTGTCACTCTCATTTCCTACCCGAAAGGGTAACCACTTCTTTCTTGTGTCTTTTTCATCTACAGAAGTTATTATTAATTTTGATATCGGATAATATAAGTAGGAGTTTCTCGCGCGAGAAGCTCTTTAGTTGATGGTACAATCTTCATGGGTTTAGGTTTGTTGATTTTTTCGCGAATAAAGAGTTTCCCTGAGGTATTCTTAGCCTTATGATCGGGGACTGCTTGCTATTGTCATATGGAGGATCAAAAGAGAGTTGTTGTTATTAACGGACAGAATCACAAGGGCAGCACATACCAGATCGGAAAAATGCTGGCTGATCAGCTTGCGGATCAGGACGAGATTACAGAGTTCTTCCTGCCAAAGGATTTAAATCATTTTTGCCTTGGATGTTATAGCTGTATGAAGGATTTGTCGATTTGTCCTTTCTTTGCGGAGAAGCAGGTCATTGCCGATGCCATGGAGTTGGCGGAAGTACTCATCCTTACCAGCCCCAATTATTGCATGCTTCCCTCCGCGCCGATGAAGGCGTTCATCGACCTCTTCTATCAGTATTGGCTGCCCCATAGACCGCAAAGCTCGATGTTCCACAAGAAGGCCGTGGTCATTTCCACCACCGCCGGCATGGGTGCGGGCGCTGTTTGCCGCCAGCTGACACGAACGCTTGCCTATTGGGGCGTGCCGTATATCCGAAAGTATGGAATTGCGGTTGCGGCGGCGAAATGGAGTGATGTAAGCGAGAAGAAGAAGGCGAAAATCTCTGCAGATATTCCCCGTCTGGCCGCGAAGGTTAAAAGGGCGAGGGTTGGATCGCCCTCACCCTACATTCGTTTCATGTTCAACATGATGGCCGCGACAAAGAAGAACGTCAATGATCCGGAATCTGCCCACTGGAAGGAACATGGTTGGTCGGATGGTAAAAGGCCGTGGAAAGCTGTGTGACCGTGGCCGATACCGGCTGTCTTACTCCGACTCCACAGGCGACGGACCTTCCATCGCCTCCGTTATCCTTGCGATAACCTCCTCGATGGGAGTCCCGGCCTCGAAAATGGATGTGTTCTCTTGCGGATATAGCTTACCGTCGACGATTTCTGAGAAGCCATCGTAGGTGACGCCAAACCGATATTCGAAATAATCTGTCTTATCTGAGAATTGTTTGTTTTCGATAAAGAATAGATAGTGCGAATTCTCGACAGGGAAAATCATTCCTATATAATTCTCAAATACTCCTTCAGCCGTTCCACCGTGCATATCAATACGAATGGTTTCATCCGCGGAAACATCGCCCTTGATGACTTGCTCGATTCTAACTTGGTAGGAAGAAATGTTCTCAAAGAACCCCGGATCACCCGATACAAGACCAAGAGAGCTAGCGTCGATCCGGACAACCGGCAGCGCCTCTTCCACCATTCCGATGATGATAATGTCCGTGTCTTCCACAAATCGGTACATATCATCAATGATAATCGGCTCGATAAGTACTGTGTACTCAGTAATCTCTATCGAGGTCTCCGCCCGAGCAGATGTCTCTGCCTCGATGGATTCTTCATCCGCATCACTTGCAATCGCGGTCGGTTGTACCGCGCAGGATGTGCAGAATATCAATATTACGAGGGCAGTTGCAAGGATTTGTTTTCGCATCGGGAAATCCTCTTGGATGTTCATAACCACGATTATGAGATGCTTCCTATACAGTTTTGATTGTACAGTATCCGAGGTAAGTTTTCGACGTCTTTATTACAAGAATTTCGCCGTTATCGTGGGCGTGCAGGAGCTGGGTAGCTTTTCGCGCAATAAGTGAAAAAGAGGGCCCTACCACCACGGTAAAGCCCTCTCTTATCTATAATCTATGCACAATATATATGATTCGTCTCTTACACGTTATCGATGGCTACGATGCTCCAGTAGCCACTGGTGCATTTCACGGTCATCACGGTGTGGGATACGATGTTCAGCTTGTAGGTTTTGCGTCTTCGTTCCGCACCGTAGAACTTGATGATATGAGGTCCTTTGGGGATCATTAGGATGACGGGTTTGTCGGTCTGGAAGAAGGCGACTTTACGCTGATCGATCTGGATGCTGATGGTGCTCTGGTCAAAGATAAGATTGTAGGCGAATTTGATGTGCACGCGACAGAGGTTGTTGATCTTGTTCAGGTAGGCATTGAGCTGCTGCGTCAGGTAGACCTTGGCCTTCGGAGGGGCGACCTCGATGGCATTGCGCGCATCGCTGATATCTATGGGGAGGAAATGATTGCCGTCCTGGACGTGATACGCATTCATGAAGCGCGACTTGACGAGGAAGAGGCCCCACCATCCGCGGTAGTCGGTGGAATTCAGTACGATCATCTTCTGATAGAGTTGCGTCGCGTCCCTCCATCTCTTCAGCTTGCAGAAGCCCACCGCGCTCCTGAGAATTGGTTCGATATTGTTGGCCAGCGTGACGGAATCGGCATGTTGCATGTGAGCGTTGTCGTCTTTGACAATAAAGTGAGTGCCGCAGAAGAGGCAGAATGCTCGCTCCATCGTTTTGTCGAGGTTGATGGCCCCACCGCAGTTCGGACATTTGATGTGTACAAGAGCCATCCGCAGTCCCTCCAGACGAGTTTTCTATGGTTGATGCGTTCGTGGATATAGATAGTCTAACCATCGGCAGGTCCTGTGTCTATAGGAATTATTTCGCGAAAAAATCATTTGTCATGGTGATGGCGACGCTCTTCTCTTGCGCGAAAAGAAATGATCACGTCCTCCCCTAACCTGCCAACCTGTTGTCATATTATCGCGCGTATACTGGGTACATGAGACTTCTTCTGAAGGAGGATATGAAATGGGACGGGCGACGACGAAGGCGGATTTGATAAGTGATGCCGAAAAGGAATTCGGCAAGCTCTGGCAGGCGGTTGAGGCGCTCGAAGGCGGGCGCGAGGCGGAGATTCTTTTCGCGGAGGAGTGGCTCGCGCGGCAGAGCGAGGCGCATTGGCGGAGGGACAGGAATGTCCGGGATGTGCTGGTGCACCTCGTTGAATGGCATCGGCTCTGGCTCGCGTGGGTGCGGGATAATCGTGCGGGACGGGCGGCGGATTTCCTGCCCGAGGGTGTGAATTGGCGCAATTACGCGACGATGAATGTGGAGTTCCGGGATCGGCACCAGGAGACGAGTGCGGCGGAGGCGGAGCGGATGCTGCGGGAGAGCCATGCGGAGGTTATGGGGTTGATCGGCGAGTTAACGGACGAAGAGCTGTTCGCGAAGGGAGCACTGGCTTGGACCGGGACGTCGACCCTGGGCAGCTATTCTGTGTCGGTGACGGCGAGTCATTATGCGTGGGCGATCAAGAAGTTGAAGGCGGCGGCGAAGATGGGCGGCAAAGGGTGATGCCCCCGTCTTGATTTTCGCGACGTATACATTTACTCTTATTTCATATTGTTTTGCCAAATATACTGAGGTGACATATGGATAAGAGGCTGACCGCGTTCCTTATGGTTACATATGTTGTGGTATTGGGGATGGCGTGTGCGGATATGACTTTTCAAGTTCCCGGCAACTGGGCGACGGCTTTCCAAACCGGTGTAATGCTTTCATTTCTTATCGGTCTTCCGGCTGTTTTTGTGCTCTGTGTCATCTTCATTGGTCTTGCCATCCGCGATGCGAGAACGGGGCGACAGGTCGTTGATGGGCGATACTTTACCCGCTGCTTCTTGTACCGCGTTGCATCCCTTGTTTGCGTGTTTTTTTACGCTGCAACGAAGTATGCCTACATGCTCCGCGTCGGGATTGCTCCGTTTGTCGAAAGAGACAATATGTCGGTTGCGGATATTATTGTTCCGATTTTCAGTTCATTGTTAGGGATTTTTCTGGCATTGCTCCTGAGTGGTACGGTTACTTCCTATGTGATTCTGGGAGTAACGCGTGCTCGTGAAAAAGCATTCGCGTCCCGTCCGGAGATGGTCGTTCATATTGTTATGCAGCTGATTTGGGGATTCGATCTCATTAGTTTAGGAATTCTGATGGTCAAGGAATGCAAGGCGTTTCCGAAGGAGAAGATCCGATGGTTACACTATTCGACCGCACGTCGGGAGCGTACGGACACCCGAACGAGACGTCCGATCCTTGTTCTCTTCGGCTTGCTGTTGGGCTTCGCGGCATACTGGGGATTCAGCTATCTTCTTGGTTTGGCTTCGACCGACATCTTTACATCCGCACCTGTGCAAACGATAGATGTTTCTTTGATGGCACATATTACCGTCAATCGATTTATTGTCTTCTTTGTCTTCCTTTTCGCCGTCCTCCTCTGGTCGATTCTTGACGCACGGCATCATTTTCGCGCATTGCCGGCAGAGCTTTCGAGTCCTCGCCTGATCAAGAAAGCCCTGTTCTATGTCGCGATGACCTGGGTTCTCGAGATCGTCTTGACGATCTTGATCGGTACGATCGCAGTCAGTTTTATGAGAAAAGCGCTTGTCCTCGCCGTTCTTGTGTATCGCGGCATCGCGATCGGTTATAGCATTGTTCTCGTCCTTCTTGTTGCCGCGATTCTGCTGGTTTATCTGAGCAGCGTACTCTATACGCGCCTGATCATGAAACGCTGCGAGTCGGACCGGGTGGTTTCAGAGAAAGTGATCGTTCGCTACCGGAAGCTGTCTCTCTTCCCAGGGATGCAGGTTATGGTATTAATTTGGTTACTGACGGTGAGTCGTGCGCGAAAAGATACGCAAGAGATTACGTCTCGCTAACTTTGTTCTTTCACTCGAAAACGACTTTTCAAACAGCCGCTGAGAAGCTTCTCGCGCATCTGTTGATTAGCCCCACTTAGATTTTTGAGCCACTTCTCACGCGGCTGCTGATTGGCTCCTCTCACGACCGTTGAGCCACTTCTCACACGGCCACCGAGTGGCTTCGAGCCCTGCCCATAATAATTCTAAAATATTTTTGTGTTATAATGAACCTGATGGATGAGAGCTACGAAATGTGATGCGCACGGTTTCCGTCTGAGGAGGTAGTGTATGCGTTTTTCGAGACGAATTCCAACGGTTCTTGTGGGATTATTTCTTCTTGTTTGTTCTTCTTGTACACCCGGCGGGGAGACGACGGATTCGTCTTCTTCCGAGGGTGAGAGTTCGGAAGTGACGGTGGCGACAACCGAGGAAACTTCCGTTGCGACGACCGATTCCGATGCTGTGACGGAATCTGCCGCGCCATTGATTCAGATCAATTACATTGATGTACGTGTTGACGTTGTGGATTTTCTTCGCGACGAGAAGCGTTTCGAGTTGGAATACGAGTCGGTTTTTCTTCGGATCGATGAAGTAGGCCAGGTCGTCGACGCGAATGTTCTGGACGGAATCACTGTGGGACCGGCCGCGGAGGAGGTCTCGCTTCCGGTCGGCACGATCCTTTTCCCGGTGAATGACCAGCTTGAGATCCTGTCGCCGGAGCAGCCGACGACACTGTTTGTATTGCTGGATGGCCGTGTCGTGGTATTCGAATACGGGGTTGATACGATCGACGGGACTACGTGGAACGGCCGACCAATGTACGACTTGTTCGGAGGGCTTGAGAACTTCTATCAACAGCCCGTGTTGCCGCCGGTGATTGATCCGGAGATCGAGCTGCAGCCCCTGATGAATTTGGAGTACGGCATCTATTATCAAACGATTTCGATGCGGATTGATTGGAACGGCGACGGTGTTACGGATCTTTTCGAGCGGGTTTGGGAGGAAGGCGACCCATATCCGGTCAGCCAGGCGTTCTATACAGACGGAGTGACGGGAATCCGGACGGATATCACGGAGAACTTCCCTACGGGCGCAGACGGCGAAGGATTCTTCGCACTGTCCGGACACCACTTCCTCTATCTCAATAATAACGGCACGTACTGGATCGTTGACTCGCTTGCAAATCTGATGATGGACGGTTATCAGACCTACGTGTATTCTTACGATCCGGCGACAATCGTCGCCTGGCATGAGCCGCCGGCCGTGGGTTTCTATGATTACGATGGAGGTGACTTCTATCTGATCGACGAGAACAGGATCATGGGCGGGATCAGTAAGGTGCGGATTCCGGCGGCTATTAGCGATACCGGAATGGTCGCGCGAAATATCGACACGCGCATCGAATGGATTTCGATGGTTGACGCGATGCTTCTCGGCGATCCTCTCTCTTCCTACTACACGTGCGCGGTTACGGACTTCGATGCGGAGATCCTGGATGGCGCCGATTACCGGGCGTTCTCGGTGCCGGCGGGCGTCGCTTTATTCCCGCAGTACTATCAACTGGATGATCCTTTGCATGGAAACCTCTATTTTCTTATGGCGGATAACTCCCAGTGTCGGGTGAGCTTCTCGCGCGAAGAGGTCGAAACAAACGGGCAACCATACGGGCCGACTATTTTCGACGGTGTATTGCAGGATGATCTCTTCTGGGTATTCTACGGAGGATGATAGGGATCCGGTACGAGAGTTCTTTGTAATGTTGATAAGGGGATGCATCGGGTTTAAGCGGTGTATCCCTTTTTGTACGTGAACGATTCCATTTTATTCGTACGTTTGCGATTCCCAGCTCTTTTTGTCATGATGTGAATCCCAGATTTTTTGTATGGTTGTGACACACTTCTTGCGCGAAAATATTCTCCATTGACGCGTGATTTGTTACGCATTAGAATTTAAGTAATTCAATTTTATATGTATAAGAATGTTCACGCGACGGCGAAGGAGGACGATCATGGCTTTCTCGATGTGTCAGGAATGCGGTCAGTTCATTACGGGAGACGCGACAACCTGCCCGAACTGCGGCGCTGCAATCGCGGTAAAACCGGCGAGTACGGGATCAATAACCGGGCCGACAAATGGCTCCGACACCGCAACTTCGACGTCCACGGACGCTTCCGCCGCCTCTTCTCCCTCCAATTCCTATGGCCGGGAATCATATACAGCTCCGGCCTCCACATCCACAAACACGTACTATACGATGGCGCCCGCTTCGAGGAGTCGCGGCGGTTCCAAGGGCAAGGTCATCGGCATCATCGTCCTGGTGATCGTGCTGGTCGCGGCGATCGGCGGCGGCGTGGCTTTTTTCGCAATGCAACAGAACAGCCCGGAGAATATCACGGCGAAGGCCCAAGCGGCGTTCGATCAGGGCGATTACGAGCAGGCAAATACGATTCTGGCGCAAGTTAACAGCCTGAGCTACCCGCCGGCCAAGACGCTGCTCACAGAAATCGCGCAGAAGCAGGTGGACACCTTCCTTGCGGAGGGCGATTATACAGGCGCGTTCGCGTACTTGGACGAGTTGACGATTCGCGACACGATGTCCATCGACAAAATCTACGAGGATTTGCAGTATGAGGCGATGGCGATCCAGTGCCTCTCGGAGCTTCTGGCAAACGTGCCGAATCCGGACGCGATCGAGATCACGGAGGTACTCATCTACTACCCAAGTCAATCTTCCATCGATATCTACGGGAAGGTATTCCCAAAGTGTTACTTTGTACTCAAGGGTCAAGCGGAGAATGATGAACTGACATACTGGGAGTTCGGGCCGAACGACACGGCGATGATGTTCGATTACTACAAGTTCAGCCGCGAGAGCCTGCTTCAGGATCCCAATTCCACTGACGATATGGAATTGTATTTAACCGCAATGCTGATGAAAGCTGACCTGGAAGGATCCGAGCCCTTGTACACGAGCGACGGCGCCCACCTCATGACCGTCATCGAGAAGAATACCTACAAGGATATCAAGATGCCGGATTACATGGAGATGGAAGCCTTCGAAGAGTGATGCGAGCGGCTTATTGAATTAATTCAATGCGAGCTGATACATCTGAGAAATCCCGATTGCAAAGTGGGGCGAGGTAACGAAGTTTCATATTACGTTTGAAAAGTGGGGCGATTTTTCCGCTCAGAATCGGACTGGGGCGGCATCTATGATAGATTCCTTAGAAATGAATGTCGGGGCGGCAGTTGTGATAGATCCGCGCGAAAAGAAGGTCGGCGCGCCGGTTGTGATGATTCCGATTATGAAGCGAATCAACGAGAATGTGCCCGGAAAGTTAATTGCTCATTGATTATCTACCAATTCGGGGGAAATGGACTTTCCGCATGTAGATCATTGATTAATTATCGTGTTATTTGCCAATGATTACCTACTAAATTGAAGAAAATCGGGATTTAGTCGGTAATCATTGACAAAGAATTTTATTTATTCGCATTGATTATGGTTCTCTTTGAATATTTATTCTTATTTTTTATCATTGATTACCTACCATATCGGAGAATTGCGAATTTTAGTAGGTAATCATTGATGAAAAAGCGCTTTTGTTTGTCATTGATTACCTACCATATCCACTAATTCGGCGATTTGAGTATGTATAACTATGTGATGCCCCTAGGTTTGTTTTCGTAAGTATATATCTATCAATACGTTTTCCCCAGCAAAAACGTGGAAACGCACAGAAATCAAGCTTCTTTACGAGTAATCAAGCCCCCCCGAACGAAGCTTGGTTGAAGACGAAAGAATTTTTCTCTATAGGCAATATCTATGTCGCAACCTACGCCAACAACACCTGAACACTATTCAAGCTCCACGCATCGCACGCTAATAACTCCCGAGCATGTCCCTTCGCCCTACCCCAATATCTCCCGGACATGTTCCTTCATCGACGCGGCCGTCGGAAACTCCATGGCATCGATCTTCCCTTCGATCGCGCGGACGACGCGGCTCAGATCCTCGCTCTTCTCCCGCATCGCAGCGTGGCGCAGGAATTGCGTCAGCGCCTCTTCCCTGTCCTCATAGACCGTGATGCCCGCGACGGGGCCCTCATCCAGCAGCGCTTCAACAATGTCTTCTATGCTCGCGAAAAGCTCCTCGTCGTCAATCGTCTCCGCACGAAGGGCTTCGATCAGGCGTCCTTTCTCAGCGACAGTCAATGCGAGATAACTATTCATGACGCGATTCTCGAGGCCCGCCCTTAGTATCCACTCACGGATCTCGGGCGAGGACGGCTCTAAGCGCTCGACGGCATGGATCTTGCCCCAGCCGTGGGCCGTGCGGGCAATCTGCCAGACGAGCTCGTCGGTGTCTTTACGGTTCTGCAGAGCGATGACGACGTAGAGTGTGAACTCATCGCAGGCGGCAAGGGTCAGAAGATCGTTTGTGATCTCTTCTTCGCCTTCGGTGTCGAGCATGCCCATCAGGGCGATACCGAGTTTGACGAGTTCCTTCTCTGCGGAGTCAAAAGCGAGACGGCAGGCATAGTCGGCGAAGTTTGACAGGATCACGCCGCGCATATCGCGACAGAGATCATCGATCAGGTCATCGATCAGCGCGAGCGCGGTGTGGGTGCGGACGAGTTCCATGAGGTGGGCGCTTGGTTTAGTGCCGGAGCGCTTGCAGTCTTTCCTTATGATGCGCGCGACTTCGCGGGCGACATCCGGGGCGGCCGTGACGCCGAAGTGATAGATCCGGATGCCGTCCTCGGCGCCGGCGACGAAGCGGACCTTACGGGGCGAAGCCGTTGATGCGGAATTCGTTGGCTGTGAGGCAGCGTCGACTGTGGCCTTCGTTTGATCCGCCGCGGCGGCAGCGGCAATCGATGCCGACGTTGACATAACCTGATCAGCCGCGCCCGGTTCTGGGTTTCGGCTGTCTGCGCTCTTAACCTCTTCTGCTCCACTCGAATTCTTCGGGGTGCCGACCGATTCAGCTTCCAACTCCGGAACTTCCGGAAGCGCGAAATCTGCCGGTAGGGAACCGTCTTCCATGATCGCGTTGCGAATGAGCTGGAATAAACTTGTCTCTTGCATAAAGGACCTCTTTCTTGAACCGGGAATCCCCGGCGGTCATTTTGTTATGCGTTTCTTGCAAAACTCACGTGCTTCTCCTTGATGGATATCTTCCCCACAACAAACCCGAACGCGGCAGCTTCCTTCTTCGCGTTCAGAAACGCGTGGTCGATCGGGAACCCAAGGACGGCCTCGATCTCGTCGAAGGTCATGCGGAGTGTCGGGCGGCCGTCCTTTTCGAGATGGCTCCAGAGGGGCTCGTACTTGCTCATTGTTTCTCCTAGCGCTCGACGATCGTGACGCGGACGGTGTCGCCGGGGGCCTTGCCGATCTTCGCGCGGACGTCATACGGGAACTCGATATAGGCACCGTCAATTTCGGGCACGGCGAGGATGACAGCGTCGAAAACATATTCCTTTGGATTCATTGCGTGACCTCCTTGCCCCTATTCCAGTCGAAAAAAACCTCAGAACCATTTCACGAATCGGCAGCCGGTCTTCTCGAAGCCGAGGGACTGATAAAAAATATGTGCCTCTTCTTTCCGGTGCAATCCGGAGACGAGCCACGTGCCGTCGCAGCCGAGTTCTCTGGCGTGCTCTTCGGCAAACGCGACAAGCGCGCGCCCGACGCCAGCCCGACGGATATCGGGGTCGGTGATCAAAGCGGAGATCTCGCCATAGCTTCCTACGTGCTCGACGCATTCACGGATACGAAACCCCATCGCGCCGATGATGCAGCCGTCTTTCTCGCAAACAAACAGCTCGTCGATCGGGCTTCTGCGGATCATTTCATATCGCTCATGCATCTGCTCGGGCGTCATCGGCGAGCCGGACAGCAGGCCGAACAATCGGCGGACAGCATCGAGATCTCGTTCTTCGGCGGGACGTATGAGCATAGGAAAACCCTCCTCGTATGGTCTACATTATATCGCGAAAAGCAAGACTGGTGTTTGCAAAGACTCTCGTGTCCAGTGTTCTTTGGTAATTGTCATTTTCGGCAGGACGCACGAAACGGATTTCTCAAAAGGAGTTCCATTTGAAGGTGGTATTTGCGCAATATTTTTACGTACCTAATCTCTCGCAAGGAATCCTAGTTGTATTATTCTTTCTGTAGCTTCTCACCAAGAATCAAGCTATTTCGCAAGATTATTTTAGGCATATTGAACAAGATTGATGTTTAACCTCATAAATTCTTGTGGCATAATAAATATAGATCTTTTTGTGGTGCTTTTTTTCGCGACATCGGGTTCGCCCCATTCATCCCATCGGGAGGTCAACTATGTCGAAGACAGTTAAATTATTCCTGGCATCCTGGATCTCGGCAGCACTCATCGCGACCACCCTTCTCCTGCCTGTCTCTACCGTCTTAGCGGAAGATGTTTCCGTCGGATCGGAGAACGTGTATGTCGAGGCAGCTGTTGATCCCGTCGCGGCTTTCGTCACAAGATTCTATCAGCTCTGTCTCTCCCGAAATCCCGACCCGGCAGGGCTCTCGAACTGGACAACGAGGCTCTCGGCGCATACCGCGACCGGCTCCGATGTCGGTTATGGATTCGTCTTCAGTTCAGAATTCACTTCCCGCAATGTCAGCAATGATGAATATGTACGTATCCTCTATCGCGCCTTCTTCGATCGCGAGGCGGATGCGACAGGGTTTTCGATGTGGAAAGGACTTCTCGACGGCGGATGCAGCCGTTACTACGTCCTCTCGGGCTTCACGAATTCGCAGGAGTTCCAGACGTTCTGTGACCGTTATGGCATCACGCGCGGCACACTCGCTCCCGGGCCGACCGATATGTTGGATCGCAATCCGCTCGTCGCGCAGTTTGTCGCCCGTCTCTATCAACAGTGCCTGGGTAGGAATCCGGATACGACCGGATGGATCGATTGGGTCTCCCGTCTGGTGGGCGGTTCCATGACCGGCGCGGATATCGCGTACGGACTCGTCTTCAGCCAGGAATTCCAGAACCGGAATCTCAGCAATAACGATTACGTTGCGACGCTCTATCGCGCATTATTCGGACGGGAAGCGGATGCCACGGGCCTCGCGACCTGGGTCGGCCAACTCAACGAAGGCCGTCAGCGGGTCTACATCCTCGACGGCTTCTTACGTTCCCAGGAATATATCAACATGGCGGCGAAATACGCGATCAAGCCCGGTGCCCTCACCCTTGCAAACGATTATTTCACGAATTATAAGAACCAGTATGCCAAGACAGTTCTTGATCTCGTAAATGCCGAGCGAGCGAAGGTCGGAGTACCGGCTCTCACTTGGTCTTCTACGCTCGAGGGATACGCGAAGATCCGAGCCTTCGAGATCACGACACTTTTCGCCCATACGCGACCGAACGGTCAGCTGTGGTATTCCGTCGGGGCCGAAGTGTTCGGCGAGAATATCGCGAAAGGCTACAGCAGTCCCGAGAGTGTCGTCGCGGGCTGGATGGCATCGTCAGGACATCGCGAAAACATCCTGCGGACGAGCTTCTCTACGATAGGCATCTCCTGCTTCGAGTTAAACGGTCGTCTCTACTGGGTGCAATTGTTCGGCTTATAAGAGTCGGCGAGAAGATTCTTCCGGCCGTTCCTTCGATTGTCTTAGACGGATCGGAAACTGTAAATATTTGATCGGCATTCCTCTGATTGGGATTGGATATACGAGAAATTGAGAATACCGCCTGAGACGGGAAAACCGCTCCGTCAGGCGGTATTCTTTGTGCCGGCTGAGTGGTCCGGGGATGGAGAATACCGCCTGGGTGAGCAGAAATACGTCCTCCGACTTTTAGGGCAGCCCTCAAAGGAGCGCCGGCGCGGCCGACGCGGATTTTTGATCGCGGTGCGGTGCGGCGCTCCGCTGAATTGGATAAAGCTGGTCATCAGCACCCCGAAGTAGTAAAAAACGGTCAGACGTACGAGATTTTAACATTAATCATTGTCGAATAACGTGGTTATTGCTCAATGAGGAAGTATAAATTTGTGAGTCCCATCGATTTTTGGTGGTTATCATTGATAAACAATCGCCTACCAGGCTCACCAAGAGAAATCAATGAGCTCCGGCGAGGCTGACACTTTTCTTATGAGCGCGTTTACGGCCTGGAACGGCAGAATCACGTTGCTAGGCCGTAATCCGGCGCGAGACACCATGCCTATGAGCGAGAAACACAGCCTGAAGTCGTATAAAATCGGCTTCAGGTTGTGTTCTGGTCGTAAAATGTAAAAGTGAAAATAGGACGAACTAGATTTTATCGGAAAAATTGTAAATCAGCGTATTCTCCAGTACTACGTCCACCCGTCGGCTCTAACTTCTATCCGTCTGGTTATTTTCGCAAACGCAAATCGATCCCGTCTCTTACTGCGATCGTGTTGAGCGCTTCGTGCAAGAACTTTGCGCGGATCTTAACATTGGTCGAAGCACTCTCGGCCGCGTCGACAGCTGCTTCGAGCTCCGATTGCGGAAGAAGCGCCGCGGCGACACAGTAGAAGCTCTTACTCCTCCCGCCATCGCACCCATCCAACATTCGGATCAGAATCGCCCGCCGCTCTTCTCGGGCAGCAACAAAGGCTTCGATTCCGAGTCGGGCGACGTCTTCGTGATTGGCGTACATGCGACGATGCGTCACGAAGGAATCCTTCTCGATCTTTTCGCGGTCCGCGTATTTCGAGCAGGGGTATTCATCACAAAGCGCGCAACTCTCAAGGTCGTGTCGCAAATGGCAACATGTATGGAACGAGCACGGAGGGTGTTTGTCCGCGAAATTCTCGCCGCCGCAACCCGGGCAGCGCGACGGCCCGTCCGTATAGAAGCGCGGGCACAGGCCGCAGTCGATCCCGCAGCAGCCGATGGTTGGGAATTCTTTGCTCATGGTAATCACTCCCGTTGTTTGGGAATTACTCGACGTTCGCCGTCTCGGCCTTTGACTTCTTGCCCGCGAAAAACGTCCGTAAATTCTCGGGAAGTTCATAGGGAGAATCATCCGACGCGTCTTCCGCCGTCATATTCTCCGTCGATAGGCTTCCGAATACCGCGCGCAGGATACCGTCCGCGATCATTTCTTTGGGAGGAGTCGAGTAGCTCTTGCCGCGAAAACGGAAGGTGCGGCAGGTTACGTCGGTCCCACTGATATCACTGCAGCAGCCGCACGCATTCTCCTCGAGCGCGCCGCAGATGTCTTTGCCGTTGACACGAATGGTCGGAGAGGCGAGAAAACCGTACTTCGCCGCGATCTCCTCGGACGCGATCTCTTCCTTCTTGTACTTGATCCGGTATCCTGCCAGGGTCAGCGACGGGCGAAGGACCTCGACGACCTCTTCCAACAGCTGGTCCGTCGCAATGCAACGGTCGCAGGTCGACAGATCCAGGTACAGGTACTCGATGCGAACTGAGGGAGACGAATTTTTGCGCGTCCCAGACAAACGATGGGGCGCGCTGATTATTTTCGCGTCGGTTAGCACGCCGCCATTTGCTTCGGTTTTCGCGTCGGTATTCCGTATTTTCGCATCAATGGATGTGTCTCTTGCTGACTTCTTATACAACATATATTTCACTCCTCCGGTAGTACAACGTTCGAATAATACAGCTCAGTCTTCGGCGCCAGGTAGTTCCACAGCATGTCTCCGACCATTCGATCCGCGACCCACGATCCTTCTTCAAAATATTCGAGAATCCATTTCCGTGGCTTCGGGCCGGCAAGGACTTCGCGGATCCGGACTCCAGGGCCCAACAAATCCCGCACCAGACGGAATGCCTCGAGGAATATCTCGTACCCGTTCTCTTCTTCACTGCCGATCAGGTCGAAATGCTCGTGAAAATGCACGCTTGTCGTCACATAGAACGAAGCGACATCGTAGCCGAAGCGTACATCGAATCCGTTGTGGGGGCTTCCGCGAAAAAGGATCTCGCTCCGATCCTCGTCCCACTCATAGTTGAGTTGAGGGAAATGCGAGATGCGTTCCGTTACGTAGCCGAAAAAAACTTCCTTGTCCATGTTCTGTGATTATCCGTCCTTCTGTAATGGGGTGTGATTGGGTTGTTTGTTGATTTCTGGCGGGTGAATGCTTTTCGAGCATTGTCATCGAATTGCGACCACTGAATTTTCGCGCATCGCCTTATTCTCGCCGGCAATGCTTTTCGCGCATTGTCATCATCAAATTCCTCAAGAGGCATTATCGCACGGTCTTGATCAGCTCCGCAACGAGTTTCGAGAGAAAATCGCGCGCCATCGGGTCTGTGAGCCGACCGGTCTCGTCAAACTTGTCATACGCCGCCGCGATAAAAACCTCCGGCTTGTTGATAGGAAGGAGATTCACCGACACGCAAATCTGCCGGAGCTGGTACTGTGCGCGGGCGCCTCCGAGCATACTCGGCGACGCGCTTACGATCCCGACCGGTTTGCCATAAAGCGCCGATTCTCCGCGCGATGCCCAGTCAATCGCGTTCTTCAGGACCGGAGGTATACCATAATTATACTCCGGCGTCGCGATAAGGAGAGCATCTGCCGAGGCGAGTTTGGCCTTGAATGCCACAACGGATGCCGGCAGACCGGCCGATTCCACATCTTCGTTGAAGAAAGGCAGGTCGCCGATCTCCACGGTCTCCATCTTCACATGCTCCGGCAGGAACTCTCGCGCCGCGCGCAGCACCGCCGCATTATAAGAATTCTTGCGGAGACTTCCGGCGACGCCGACGATTCGTATCTTCTTTTGTTCCATGTTGAGGGCTCCTCCTCGCATCAGCGTGTTCAGCGGATGAATGTTCCGTCTCTTCTATGACTATCAGCGGATGAATGTTCCGTCGTCCAGTTCGCGAAAAGCTCTCTCGAGCTCCGCCCGCGTATTCATGACAATCGGTCCGCCCCAGGCGATGGGCTCCCGAAGTGGCGGCGCGGACAAGAGGATAAAGCGGATCGGTTCGATTGCGCGCAAGCAGAGTCGATCTCCCAACGTGAAAAGTACCGCCTGACGCGCTTCGATAATCTCTTCTCCTGCTTCCGCATTCACATCCGGAAGGTCCTCATCCTTGGGTTCCGCCGGAAGCTTCGTTCCGCTTCCGTCTGTTACGACCGCCTCCCCCGTAAAGGCATACAGAAAGACCGTATTGTGCGGGTTCGTCTCCAGGCACCATTCCTTACCTTCGGCGAGCTCGACATCCAGGTACGTCGCCGGAACATATTTTCCCGAAAAAGCGCCTTGGTGTCCGCGATAACTCCCCGCGACCACACGAATCTGTGCGCCGTCCTCATCGAGAACCGGAACCTTCTCGGCGGTGATGTCTCCGTACGCCGGCTCGGTCATCTTGTCCTTGGCAGGCAGGTTGAGCCAGAGCTGAGCGCCGAGCATGCGCTCGCAGGCTTGCGGCATCTCTTGATGAATGATACCCGATCCGGCGGTCATCCACTGGCAGTCGCCGTCCTTGATGCTCCCGCGATTCCCCAGACTGTCCCCATGCTCGATATCCCCGCGAATCAAGTAGGTTATCGTCTCGATGCCACGATGCGGGTGCCACGGAAATCCCTTCGTATAATCGTCCGGATTTCTGGAATCAAACGCATCCAGCATCAGGAAAGGATCATAATCCGTCGTGTCCCCGTGGCCGAGAACCCGAACGAGATGAACCCCCGCGCCGTCAATCGCGGCCTTACCGCCCGTCAATTTCTTCACCTTGCGATTCGTAATCATCTTCCCCCTCCTTCCAGCAGCATCCTGAGCTGCTTACCAGACTTGAAGTCGAGAATGCCGCCCGTCAATGCATGAACGAAATACTCACACAATAATGGTATCACATCAGGAGATAGAATGAGAGATGGGTTCTCACAATTATCGCGCCCTACTCCCGATACATAGTGCTTCGTCTTGTGGAGGGTAGCTCGCAAAAAAATATAACGCCAGAAAAGCGCACTTTGTGGCATACAGTGGTGCGTAAATTTCGCGATAATCGCTCATAGACGGCTGACTGCACTCTCGTCGGTGCGCCGGTCTCACGGCGCGAGTTGAGAATCGCTAATGCACCGACGAAATGGGCTTCTTCACGGGGTTTCGTATGTGCGCTGGGCTTCCCATGGCAGTTATTCGTCATTGATGCACATACGAAACAGGCTTCTTTACGGGGTTTCGTATGTGCGCTGGGCTTCCCAGTGCGGTTATTCGTCATTGATGCACATACGAAACTGGCTACTTCCCGGGGTTTCGTATGTGCGCTGAGCTTCCCAGGGCAGTTATTCGTCATTGATGCACATACGAAACAGGCTACTTCCCGGGGTTTCGTATGTGCGCTGGGCCATCCCAGAGCGGTTATTTGTCATTGATGCACATACGAAACTGGCTACTTCCCGGGGTTTCGTATGTGCGCTGAGCTTCCCAGGGCAGTTATTCGTCATTGATGCACATACGAAACAGGCTCCTTTTCGGGTTTTCGTATGTGCGCTGGCCTTCCCAGGGCAGTTATTTGTCATTGATGCACATACGAAACAGGCGCCTTCACGGGATTTCGTATGTGCGCGGGCAATCCCAGGGCAGTTATTCGTCATTGATGCACATACGAAACAGGCTCCTTTTCGGGTTTTCGTATGTGCGCTGGGCTTGCCAGGGCAGTTATTCGTCATTGATGCACATACGAAACAGGCGCCTTCACGGGATTTCGTA
>JAEWUD010000011.1 GCA_023397475.1 Bacillota bacterium | reverse complement strand
GCATCGGCCGCAATACATGCGGTTTTGCATGATCGACCACGGGTGGAATACCTGCGTATGATCCGGCTAATGTCGCAAGTTCCGGAGGTCGCGGTGACTCTTTCGCAAAATGTTCGACGGTTGCCGTGGGAAAAAGACCGCAGAGATGGAAAAGCGTTTGCCTTCCGAAGAAAAATGCCGCGGGACCTGAGATAATGTCCGCTTTGGAATAGGGACGCAGATCACAAGGAATTGTTATCGTTACGCGTGAACATGTCCGAGACAACGCCTCGATTACCGCGGTCTCTTCCGGCGTAAAATCGCGAAGGCGACCGAACCCTGCAATGTAGACGGAGGTGTCACGAAGATAAGAGATCCGGTTTAACGGCCACGCAAGCGTGCCCTTCCCCTGGACCGCAAGAAGGCAATCGGTGAGACGTTTCATATCTTCCGCCGGGGATACAAGATTGAGCTCGTTGATCCGCGCGTTACGACGTTCGATCAAGAGCGCAAAATCCATCATCTTAGCGGCAAACCGAGGTTCAACCGGCGCTTCGCCGATTTGTCGCAATCGATCCGGTGTTATGTGATAGCGTGAGAAATCGCCGAGAACACTTTGAATTTCGGGAACAAAGCCGATGCGGTCTGACAGCGCGGAGAGTTCGCGAAAATCGTCTCTTCCCTCGCGAAGAATTCCATGGATCAGCATGGTTTCCAGCGTATCGTCGATATACTCGTCGCCTGCTTCGCCGATCTCGGAGAGTATGCGATGGGAGAAACGGGAGAAACTCACGACGTCAAGTAGCATCAGGGTGTCGCCGGTTCCTTCCGACCCTTGCCGGGAACGGTTCTGACGCAAAAGACGAAGGACGCGACGTTCCATGTCGGCCTTCGTCTGCTCAGGAACAAGTAAGAATGCTCTCTTCTGCGGCCACAGCTTCACCTCAGCGCCGATCCGTTCCAGACAGTCGTCGATCAGTTCATTGCCCTGGGATCCGTAAACGATATGCAGTGCCAAGCGTGATGCTCCTTATAATGTATCGATGTTCTGCCCCGCAGCCCCCTTCATCGTCATGGCGGCCGCGGCAAGGCGGTCATGTATTGCCGCCAATTCGCCAACTCTCTTAATCTTCAGTGTTGTGGTCTTCACCATCTCACCTTCACCGAAGACAAAGTAGCGGATCGCCTTATAGGAGGGCATCTGATGGTTAATCTCTTTGATATGCTCCCGAAGATAATCGCGAATCGCGTTGTCGCCGGGATTCTTATCCGGTATCGGCAGGTGCTTGCCGAGTTCCTGCCGGTCGATCAGAATCTTCGCGCAGATCTCGATATCTTCTTTCTCTGTATTCTCGCCCCAGACGAAAGACTCCCTCACACCGGGAAGAAGATTGATCAGAGACTCAATCTCCTCAGGAAAAACCTTCTTGCCGTTGAGAAGAACAATCATAGATTTGACGCGACCGGTGATATGGATCGTATCCTTCTTGTCTAAGTATCCCATATCGCCCGTACGAAACCAACCGTCCTCCGTCATAACTTCAGCTGTTGCTTCGGGATTCTCATAATATCCGTGCATGACGCACTTGCTGCGCGACAGTATCTCGCCGACAGCGCCTCTCTTCTCGTCATCGGTGTCAATCGCGACCTCGATATCGCAGATCGGTCGGCCGACACTTCCGAAAACATTGCACTCCGGGGTTGTGCAGCTGATGACGGGGCTCGTCTCTGTAAGTCCGTAACCCATGAGGAAATCCACACCAAAATCGTTGAAGTCCTTAATGATGGACTTATCGATTCCGGCGCCGCCGATAACAACCAGACGGAGGTGACCGCCGAGCTTCTTGATAATATCAGCAAATACGATTCTCCGGATATCGATGTGCAGCTTCTTCAGGAAGCGCGTGACGGGCAGGATCGTATTGATCAGATGCGTCTTGCCGGACTCTTCGATCCCGTCTTTGATCTTCCGGTGAACGCTCTCGAAAAGAAGCGGAACGGAGACGACAACCTCGACATGCCATTCCTGAATATTCTTCAATAGATAGCGAAGTCCGTCCGAAAAACATATAACCAGGCCTCGCGAGATCATATAGAAATCGACGGTGTTCTCAAACGTATGATGGAGAGGCAGAATGGAGAATGCACGCTCCCCTTGATCGACGTTGAGCGCGGTTGAAATGCTGTTGATATTGGCACAGATGTTTGATGTAGAGAGCATAACGCCCTTGCTCATCGCAGTTGTTCCGGATGTAAAAAGCAAAATATTAATCTTATCCGGATCGATCGGCTTATCGACAAAGCGCTTGTCTCCCGCGGCGAGGAGTTCCTTGCCTCGTGCGACGAGCTCACGGAAATCCATGAAACGGCTGTCGTCCGGTAATCCGTCGGAGAGCATCGAGGGATCCATGCATATGAAGTACTTGACGAGAAGATTCTTCTCCGACGGCGTCTGGGCAATCGAGAGCATCATGTCGTGGTGTTTATGATGATAGATTACGGCTTCAACCTTACCGCGTAAGAGAAGATTGAGTACCTCATTCTCAGGAAGAAGTCGATCGAGCGGAACGCCGACGCCTACACCGGAGACGATAGCCGAATACGCGACCATCCATTCATAGGCGTTCTCACCGACCACGGAAATATGACGATCCGAAAGACCGAGATCGTAGTACGCGGTACCGATAGCCTCCACGTCGTCGCCGAAATCCTTGTAGGTCTTGTGGATCTCCGCCTCTGTCGGTTTCTTGCGGAAAATGAACGCGTCCGACGAGGAAAACTTGTCCCGGGACTCGAGAACCAATTCACGTAGATCCTTGAAATTCGATCCTTCGCGGATCGCCTTGCCCTTTACGATTTGCATACGCTGCCTCCGGAAATCAATGCGTTTTCGGCTGAATCAAACTGTCGAAAATGATAAAAAATCCTTTTCGATCATACCATTTTCCCAACTCTTCGTCTACGGAAAAACGGATTTATTTTGATTTTCAAAGCAATTTGCCGAAAGATTTGACATAACGACGTCTGTGGTCTAGCATTAGGGAAAAGAAAATGGGTCTAAAGCCTGAAATGACAAGCAAAGAGGGTACATTATAACGTGAACGACATGAATAAACCGTCCGCTCCGGCGGACCCGACAAAACCTGACAAATACCCGGTCAAACGCGGATTTATTGGAAACTTCTGTTTCGGAATCGGTATGGCAGCGACATTGCTGATGATCCGGTTCAAGTCCGAGGGCAAAGAGAATATCCCGAAAGATTCCCCCTATGTAATCGCGGCGAACCACCAGACGTACGTCGACGGAATGTGGATCGCTTATTTTCTTCCACGCAGACATTTTGCCAAAATGTGCTGTCTCGCGGCATCGGATCTCGAGACATCCCACGGTCTTCTCGGCCGACTGATTATGCGCGTCGGCAGAGGAATCGCCGTCGACCGCTATGGCAATCCGGTTCGCGGTCTCATCAAAGCGAAAAAAGAAATCGAGAACGGACACATCATGCTGGTTCATCCCGAGGGAACCCGGACACACGACGGCAAGGTCGCCGAACTCAAGGACGGCGCCGCTTATCTGTCTTTGAAGTCCGACACCCCTCTTCTTCCCGTCTATATCGAGGGAGGTTACAATGTCTTCCCGAGACATGAGAAATTCCCGAAACCCTGGGACAAGAAGAATCACCGCAGGAAGCAGGTCGTGATCCACTACGGAAAGCCGCTGCTTCCGCAGGATTATGGCAAGGATGCCCACAAAATGACCGCTGCGGCTACCGAATTCATGCTTCAGATGGAGAAGAAAGCGAACGACAGCGCACCGGGTACTACTTCGATCTGAACCGAGGCACCCTCGAAGTCTTCGCCTTCATAATTGCCGCGAAGCGGCGTATCCGGGTTGTCGGAAGCAATTTCGCATTGAATGATCTGAAAGGAACGAATCCTCGGATGTCCGAGATGCGTTCCTTTTTTGTACTTGGGAACCAGCGGAAGAACTTTGTAAAGAGGCATATCTTCGACGATCGTAGCCTCCAGAATGCCGTCGTCTGTCAAGCCCTGAGGAGACGGGTGAAATCCGTTGCCATAGTATCGACCATTCGAAATACAGGCCAGACAATAGGATAAGCGATCGGAGACCTCCGTTCCGTCGAAAAGACGCAATGTATATCGCATCTTGAAATTCCAGCCGCGAAGAAGGCAGGAGATGATCGCAAGTGTATAAGCGTTTCTGCGGATCCAACGCGACTTGCGCGCTCGGGCCACAATCTCCTTCGCCCTGGCTTGTACGGCTGTGTCCAGACCAAAGGATGTGATATTTACACTTAAAGATGACGATCCGGGAATCGGACAGCCTTCTTTGTCAAACGGTGTGACACGCATCATGTCAATCGGCCGGATCTTATGCGTATCCAGACGTCTGATGATCTCCTCCGGATGTTCGAAGAGTTCTTCCGGCAAGACCGACCGCGCAAAATCATTCCCGGTCCCGAGCGGAACAACAGCCATAGGGGTCTTTGTAAACGCCAATGCATTGGAAACTTCATGAACGGTACCGTCCCCGCCCAAGGCTATGACAATCCCGTCTTCCTTGAACTGATCGGCATACATGCGAGCCAATTCCCCCGCATGGCCGGGATGCTCCGTAACATGGCGGAATACCTGTCCGGGAAGACGCTTCGACAGTGTCTCAATCTCGGCTTCCGTTTTCTGACGTTTCTTCGTATCGGCGAAATAATTAATAATAAAAGCGTACTGCATGAGCCCCCCGTTACATCGGATTGAAGTCAATTACTAAACGTCGGTATCCGACGGATCACGCGGCTCGATCGAAGGAATCGTTCGAGAAAGCTTAGGCAGACATCGAAAAAACCAGATCGACGACGTCGGAGACGGTATGCAACCGCTCAAGATCTTCGTCCGGAAGACGAATGTCGTACATGTCTTCGAGGTCGACAACAAGTTCGTAGATCTGGAGAGAATCCAGACCAAGATCATACAGAATATCCGTCTGCGGAGTGATATCCGTCGGCGAAAGGTCGATGATTCTTGTTACCATGGATATAACATCATCGTAGATTCGTTCACGTCTTTTCTCGACGGCAGAATTCTCGGAGTAACGTTCTCGAGGATCCCCGCTTTTATCAGACTCGCTCCCGATCTTCTCGGACCTATGCTCAGACATTTTCTGTAAGACCTCCCAAATCATGCGGCGGGTGCTTCCCGCTCTGCTCTTCACTGTATTTCTTATATTGCTCCGCAACTAATTCTTCAATGTTCTTAACCATCTGCGCCAGCAATTCCTGCTGGCTGTCATCAAGCGGCTCCATGATCCTCTGTACGAGGAGCGAGTGGAACTTCGAATGGATTCGATACGCCAGCTTACCCTTGCGCGTCAGTCGGATGCGAACCACCCGACGATCCCGGGTGTCTCGATTGCGTTCGACATACCCCTTCTTCACCAAACGGTCAACGGCCACGGTAAGCGTCCCTGTCGTAATTCCGAGACGTTGGGCTGTCTCACTCATCGCGCGGGCCTCATAGGGACCGATCGATTCGATCGTATGCAGCTCCGCGATCGAAAGGTCCGGAAAATATCCCTTCGACAAAGCCTTCTCTTCGGTAAGAAGGACATTGTCAAAAATACGCAGAAGACTCTCCGCAAAGGCGTGCTCCGCCGTATTCATGCTACTCCCCCCTTTGGTCGAAAATAAGAGAAGGCCGACCGCGAGACGGACGCCTTCTTTATCTTATCGTTTTTTTGCGAAAATAACAAGAATCGCGCTTTACCGGAAAATTCGAGAGAATTCTCGGTCAAAGCGGATACAATACGACACGACCTTGCACAAGTGATTGTCGCACGTCGATCGCCCGTTGATTGGTCGATCCGCGAAAGCGAAGACTCATTGATTTTTTTTCGATCTCAAAGCGTCCGTCGATCAGAATATCGGTATGTTCGAGAAGCGCCTTGTATCCCGGTCGAACGAGAGACAGATCGAGAAGCTCTTCATAGGTGTAACCGGAGAATACGATGACGGATAAGCCTTGAGACGCCGCCGCAGCGGCGACCGGCACAAGTTCTTCCGCCTGCATAAAAGGCTCTCCGCCCGACAGTGTGATACCGTCCAAAAGAGGGTTCGCCTTGATGTCCTTGATGATCTCTTCTTCGGATACCAGATACCCGTCCGTAAACGAATGGCTCTCCGGATTGTGACAGCCGGGACAGTAGTGCGGGCAGCCCTGCGTGAATATCGCGTATCGTATCCCCGGTCCGTCCGTGATCGATTCGGTAGCGACACCGAATAGCCTGAGCATGCTTTATTCCTCCGAGAAGCGTCTGATATCCGGATATATGCCGGAGAACAGGCCGGTTCGAGTAATCTTCGCGTTTTTTGAAGCGAGGAGAGAATAGTTCTCGCAAGTGACCAGCGCGGATAGGAAAAGATCCGGACGCAGGTTCTCCTTCGATCCCGCTCGGACAAGGATCTCTACCCGGTCGGGATCCGTCGAATCGGGCGAATTCACTTCATGAATCAACGGTCGAATGTCGAGCGTACGCATCTTTCCTTTGGAAGGCTTCTCGATGACGATTTCTTTATGGACGAGCAGCCGGATCGCGGCGGCGGCGATGCCGGGGGCTTCGAGTTCGTATGAAGCGGCAGAAACAGCGGCCATGATGCTTCCCACAGATTCCGGAAGTGACGCGACAGAGATCACCGAGAGATCCGGCGGGAGCTTCGATGAGAGTTGCTCCATCACCTCCTGCGGCTCGACGGGACGTGACATAGCTATATCCACATAATCGTCCGTCGTGTGAATACCGACACCGATCGGAAGCGCAAAAACCAGCATCGGACGGGGATTATACCCTTGCGAATGGAGAAGCGGCAGCTCGGTTCGACGAATCGCACGTTCAAAGGCGCGCATCATATCGAGGTGTCCGACATAGGCGAGGCTGCCGGTTCGAGCGAAACGAATGCGACTCAGGTATGCCGTCTGATGCTTCTGGGTCGTCATCTCTTTCTCGCGATCAATCATGCTCATAACAGACACCTCCGCCGAATTCCGCCGCGCCGCATCCGGCACAACCTTCACGACAAGTGGGCGTCGTGAGACCTTGACTTGCCAGATGCTTTTCGCACAAAAGGAAGCTCTTGTCGACGCGGATGGAGATGTGGTCCCACGGGAGGATCTCCGATTCCCCACGCTCTCTTACGAGATAGAAGTTCTCATCGAGTCCTTTCTCATGCAAGACCTGAAGCCAACCGGGAAGCTTGAAGCAATCGTCCCAGGAATCGAAAATGTAACCCTTACGGTAGCCGGCTTCCAGCACGTCCGCCAGACGGCGATCGCCCCGGGCGATGACGCCCTCCCAAACGGATGTCTCCAGATCATGCCAGATATATTTGATATTGCGGCTGCGAAGACGCTCGCGAAGCAGCATCTGTTTGGCCGACAGTTCTTCGGATGTGGCCTGACGCTCCCATTGGAAAGGTGTGAAGGGCTTGGGGATGAACATCGAGGTGGAGACGGTAATCTCGGGTTTGCGCATCTTGATGCCGAGGCGACGGCCGACATCGAAGTACAGCGTTTCAATCTTACGGACAAGATCTGCGATGCCAATGACATCCTCGTCCGTCTCGGTCGGCAGTCCGAGCATAAAATAGAGTTTCACCGAGTTCCAACCGCCGGAGAATGCCAAATCCAGAGAAGAGAGAATATCCTCCTCGGAAATCCCTTTGTTGATGACATCGCGAAGTCTCTGCGTCCCGGCCTCGGGAGCAAATGTCAGGCCGGATTTCCGGATGCTCGACACCTTTTCCATCAGTTCCAGCGAGAAGGAATCCACGCGCAGCGAGGGCAGCGAGAGGCTCGTGTGTCGTCCTTCGAAAGCAGCGAGAAGCTTGTCGGTAAGCTCATCAAGATTTCGGTAGTCACTGGTTGACAAAGAGAGCATGCCCATCTCGTCGTATCCGGTATTTCTCTCCAGGGAAATTGCCTGTGAACACAGCGTTTCGGGTGATTTCTCGCGGACCGGCCGGTAGATATATCCGGCCTGGCAGAAGCGGCATCCCCGGATACAACCGCGAAAAAGCTCGAGGTAGGCGCGATCATGGACGGCCTTGACGTTCGGCACAATCGGATTGTCGGGGAACGATACGCTGTCCATGTCGTTAATGATTCGCTTGGTAATCGTCGCGGAAACATCCGGGCGATTCGGGAGAATCGCAGTGATGACCCCGGAGTCATCATAGTTTACGTCATAGAACGAAGGAACATAGATTCCCTCGATCCGGGCGGCCCGACGAAGAAGTTCTTCCCGCGGGAAACGTTCGCCTCTTGCCAAGGATGCCTTACGCTCATGGACGAGCGCTGTAAACTCAAGGATCATCTCTTCGCCTTCGCCGATCATCACAAGATCAAAGAACGGCGCCATCGGTTCGACATTATAGACAACCGGTCCGCCGCAGGCGACAATCGGATCCTCTTCCCCGCGATCAGCCGCGCGAAGAGGAATTCGTCCGAGGTCGAGCATCTGCAGGACGTTGGTAAAGCACAGTTCATATTGCAATGTGAATCCGACAACATCAAAATCGCAAAGCGGCGTCTTTGACTCGAGCGAGAATAACGGAATGGACTGATCACGCATGAGCTGATCCATATCCTTCCACGGAGAGAAGGCTCTCTCACACCAGACATACTCCTGTTCGTTCAGAACATGATAGAGAATGTGCAGCGCGAGGTTACTCATGCCGATCTCATAGATATCCGGAAAACAAAAAGCGAAACGGACAAAATCCGTAGCGCCGTTCTTCTCGATCTGTTGAAGAACCTGCTCCTTCGTCACGGCACCGAACTCGCCGCCGGTGTAACGCGCCGGATTCTCCACTGACATCAGGTTCGCGGGCGATAAATGAATCGCTTGATACTTCTTGGGAAGATTCGTCACGTTGTACCAACCTTTCTAACTGCTTCAATGAATCGAATGACTCGCGCGAAGTCTTTGAAACCGTCTTCTTCCACTCCGCCGGAGACATCAACAACTTCGGGGCCAAACTCTCGAATCGCTTCCTCGACATTACTCTCCCGGAGGCCTCCGGCGAGAACTATGGGGATTTGAAGAAGTCCTTCCTCCCGGAGATACGCCAACGCCGGTTCCGCCGGGAAACGAACACCGGTTCCGCCGTCTCTCGCACCCGCCCGAGTGTCGAGGAGAATCGCGTCCGCGCGATGCGGATCGGCGTTTCCCGCCGAGAGAGACCGGATCGACGATGCGTCGGACGCATCCGCCGGGACCGAAATACGCAACCAGATAAACGGCCGCTTCTCCGACGGGTTCGCCGCAAGAAGGTCGATGAGTCGATCCAGGTACGCGTCATCGATATCCATATGTAATTGTATACCATCCAGAGGCACCCGGCGCGAGGCTGCGGCGACCTCTTCCGGTGATTCCTTTGCGAAAACACCCACGCGAAGAATCTCCGGCTTCAGAAGTTTCGCAAGCTCCGCAGCGTCGTCAACAGAAACCCGTCGTTTCGACGGTGTTAAAACAAATCCGACATAATCCGGCAGACACGAATTCATAATCTTCGCGTCCTCGGCTCTTCGTATTCCGCAAATTTTTATCTTTGTCATCTTGCGCCCGCCCGATCCGGATGAAGCGAACGAGCAGCAGGACACCGCTTTGCGATGCCTTGCTGCCCGCTCGTTAGCTCTTTTTCACAATTCTTATGATTTGCCCGACAGACGATCCTCAAGAATCGCCTTCTCCTTCTCATATCCGGGTTTGCCGAGAAGAGCGAACATATTCTTCTTATAGGCTTCAACTCCGGGCTGGTTGAAGGGATTCACAGCGAGAAGATACCCGGAAATGCCGCAAGCCTTCTCGAAAAAATACACCATCTGGCCGAACCAATAGGGGGTGAGCTCGGGAACCGAGAGGATGAGGTTCGGCACCTTGCCGTCGACATGCGCGAGAACCGTACCCTGCATCGCCTTGCGATTCACCTCATTCATATCCATTCCGGAGAGAAAATTCAAGCCGTCCAGATTATCTTTATCATTCGGAATCGCAAAGGAACGGCGCGCTTTCTCAACAGAGACCACCGTCTCGAACAGTATCCGCTGACCGTCCTGTACATACTGTCCCATGGAGTGAAGATCCGTCGTATTGTCGACGCCGGCCGGAAAAATGCCTCTTCCGTCCTTGCCTTCCGACTCGCCGAAAAGCTGCTTCCACCACTCTGTCATGAAGTGGAAGGAAGGTTCGTAATTCACCATGATTTCCGTCGTGTATCCGGAGCGTAGAAGGCAATTGCGCACAGCGGCGTAACGATAGCAGGCATTCTGCGTCACGGATGGCTTCTTATAGGCCAGAGACGCATCCTTGGCACCCTTCATCATCTCACGAATATCAATTCCGGCAACAGCAATCGGCAGCAGTCCGACAGCGGTAAGTACCGAGAAGCGTCCGCCGACATCATCCGGAACGACAAAGGTCTCATACCCTTCCTCATCCGCAAGACCCTTCAAGGCACCGCGCGCCTTGTCGGTCGTCGCATAAATGCGCTTCCTGGCCTCGTCCTTACCGTATTTCTCTTCCATAAAGGCGCGAAAAATCCGAAAAGCAATCGCGGGCTCTGTCGTCGTACCCGACTTCGAGATGATATTTACCGAAACATCCCGGCCTTCGAGAAGATCAAAAAGATCCGCCAGATAGGTAGCGCTGATGGAATTTCCGCAGAAAAGGATCTGCGGTGACTTCCTTACCTTCTTCGAAGCGATATTGGCAAAGGAATGAGAAAGAAGTTCGATCGCCGCGCGAGCACCCAAATACGATCCTCCGATACCGATAACCAGAAGAACATCGGAGTCTTTCCGGATCTTCGAGGCCGCCTTGCGTATGCGTGAAAATTCTTCGCGATCATACGAAGAAGGCAGATCCAGCCATCCGAGAAAATCATTGCCGGGGCCGGATTTCTTGTGGAGCATATCGTGCGCGAGCTTAACCTGCGGCTCCATCTGAAGAATCTGATCCTCTGAAATAAACGGGAGTACGTTCGTTGTGTCTAGCGTAATCATGCGAATCTCCTTCAAATCATTATCATAGTACCGGTGCCAAAAATGGCGCAAACCGTTTTGTTCCAAGCCAGTATAGCATCTTCCGAGGTGCATTGTGAATACAAAATCGCCGCCTCGAGCATTTCGAATCGTTTCTTTGTATTCGTTGAAACGATCTTATATAATAGAAAGATCATCATCGAAGCGGAGGCTCCACATGACGGCGCAAGATCTTCCGGGCGGAAAGCTCATTCTTCTTTACATGCTCAGCAAGGTATCCGGCATACCTGCATCGGACCTGCAAGCCTGGGCCGTCGAGTCACTCTACCTCGATTATTTCTCCTTTGCGCAAGCCAAGGAAGAGTTGAAACGCGATCATCTCCTGGCCGAGGCTGTTCGCAAAGGAGAGACGCGCAAAGACGCTTCCGGTCACCTTATCGAATTGTGTGATATCACACCGGAAGGTGATGCCGTTCTTACAAGACTGCTGTCTACGATCCCGATGACAGCACAAGCTTATCTGACGCAATCCGCGGTTCGCTGGGGTCAGAATGTCCGGGCACAGGCCAGCGTCAAGGCAACGTATGACCCGGACGCCAACGGAGCTTATGTCGTCCGTCTCGCACTTTATGACGGAGCGAACCGGAATTGTGAGATTATTCTGTCGGCACCGGAAGAAGAAACCGCGCAAAAAATGTGCCGACGATGGAAAGAATCCACCGCCGGCATTTATAAGAATCTTCTGTTATCCCTCTGCGAGGATGAACACGAATCCTAACGTTATTCCATCGCAAGAATCATGTCCGTCAGTTCGTCGGCGAATGCATCGACCTTCTCAAGATCCTCCTGTGTCGGAAGACCTTCGATGAGCAAAGGCGTCAGTCTCTTTGCTTTCTTGAAACCGGATGTTAACGAGTCAAACGTCTCGCAAACCTTCGTTCCCCAACCGTAAGATCCGACCATGCCGATGAAACGCGTTTTGGGTCGCAAAGCATTCGCGAGAATCGCGCAGTATGCGGCGGACGGATGAGGTCCTCCGAGCACCGTCGGGATGCCAAAGACTACCGCGGCAGCCATCGCGAGATCTACCATTACATGTCCGGACTCCACCGTCAAGCTCTCCGGTGATTCTCCCAGATTCCGGCAGATCACAGACAGGCCTCGTCCGGCCAGACGCAAAGTCAAACGGTCGACTATCAGCGCTGTACTCTCGTGCATGCTGACATAAGGAATCACAACGGTCTTGGTTACCTTATCGCTCGTCCATGTCAGGTACTTATTCACGACGACAGCCGGATTATTCCATACCGGTCCATGGGCCGGAGCGATCATGCGTGGTTTGAGCTCGATTACCTTCTCGGCATACTTCTTCACCTGCGGGGAGAAAGGCATCATAATCTCCGCATAATATGCAAGCGCCGCCGCCTTGATCTCATAACTATCTGTCGCGAAAATCCGCTCGGAGGCATAGTGTGATCCGAACAGATCACTCGAAAAAAGCACACCGGATTCCTTGATGAATGCCATGGTGTTATCCGGCCAGTGCGCAAAAGGAATCTTCATAAAGGTCAGCGACATCTCGCCGAGCTCCAGAACATCACCTTCTTCGACGATAAGGAATCGGTCCTCCGAAATATGCTGATGCGTTCGCATGAGCTTCGCGACATTCGTGGTGCCGACAAGCTTCGCATCCGGATATCGTTTGAGAAGCTTGTGGATCGAGCCGGAGTGATCCTGTTCGGTGTGCAGAATAACGATATAGTCGATGGTATCCACCCGGACACTTTTGAGTTTCAGCAGATACTCTTCGAAAAAAGCCGACTCCACTGTATCAATGAGTGCCGTCTTATCGCGGCCGCGCACGATATATGAGTTGTAGGAAGTCCCGTGCGGCGTCGGCATTACGCAATCGAACATCTTGCGATTCGGATCCTGAATACCGACGTGGAACACATTCTCACTGATTGAAATAGCAGGCATATTATCCTCCCGGAGAAGAGATTTAGAATTAATTACAGCAACGCGAAATGCTCTGTCGCTGTGTTCACAATAAAGTATAACATGAGAAAGAGGCGCCGGAAATGTGATCTTACGTCACATCCCATAGCAACCTCTATCCGAATCTCATTCGCTCCCGACGCTCTCGCGTGAATTACCAAGCAAAAGCTGCCGACATCTGTTACATCGGGCTGAAAGAATCCTTCGTCGCTCCGCAAAGGGGGCAAGTCCAATCTTCCGGAAGGTCCTCAAAAGCTGTTCCGGGGGCAATTCCGTTGTCCGGATCGCCAACCTCGGGGTCATACTCATAGCCGCAGAGATCACATACGTACTTTTGCATCTTCAGAAACCTCCTGTTTTATAATGAAATCATTATACCATAGGCTCTCGAAAAAGCAGCGGTCATTCTTATGGAAGATATTCAAATTCCAGTCCGTACATCCGAACCGGATCACCTTCCTTGACGCCCGCCTTTACCAACGCATCGATCACGCCCTTCTTGCGAATCAGGCGCTGAAAATACATAAGAGAGTCGGAATCATCGAAATTGGTGGAGTCGACAAGATGCTTGATCCATGGTCCGACAACCGAATATACCTCCCCCTCCATCTCCACGTGAAACAGCTCTTCCTCTTCCAGGCGATAAATCGCCTCCTTCTGGGTCTGCTGCACAATGATCGGCTTCGGCAATGTCGCGAGCTTCGCAGCTGTCGCATCCATAAGAGCCGAAGTGCCGTCGGCAATCGCCGCGGAAATGGGGAAGACTTCATAACCTCTTCTTTGCATCTCTTTGGTAAACTTCGCAAGAGCTTCCGGAGACGCCTGATCGACCTTGTTGGCCGCAATGATCTGCGGACGAGACTCCAGTGCGACGTTGAAGAGAAAGAGTTCTGAATTGATCAAATCAACATCCTCGATCGGATCGCGACCTTCCTCACCGGAGACATCGACGACATGAATCAGAAGTCTTGTCCGCTCAATATGGCGAAGGAAATCATGCCCGAGTCCTGATCCGTCGTGAGCGCCCTCAATCAGACCCGGAATATCCGCAACGACAAAGCTCGTGTCATGAATGCTGACAACACCGAGCATCGGCTCGATCGTTGTGAAATGATAGTCGGCGATCTTGGGCTTCGCTGCGGAGATAACCGACAGTAGAGTGGATTTGCCGACATTCGGAAAACCGATGAGTCCAACATCCGCGATCAGCTTCAACTCGACCGAGAGATTGCAATCTTCTCCCGGCAAACCGGCACGTGCGAAGTTAGGAGCCTGACGTACGGAGTTCGAGAAATGAATATTTCCCTGCCCTCCTCGTCCTCCCTTGGCGATCACGACCTCCTGTCCGGCCTCGACAAAATCTGCCAGAACTCTTCCGGTCTCCAGATCCGTGACAAGCGTGCCAACAGGAACCGCAATACGCAGATCCTTGGCTCCGCGCCCGTACATCTGCCGGTTCATGCCCTTGTCTCCGTCATCGGCGACAAACTTCTTCTTGAATCGGAAGTTCTGCAGTGTCGAGATATCCTCCGTCGCGAAAAATACAATATCGCCGCCCTTGCCGCCGTCACCGCCGTCAGGTCCGCCGTTGGTTATATACTTTTCGCGATGAAAAGAAACCATTCCGTTACCGCCGTCACCGGCTTTTACATAGATTTTTGCGTGATCAATGAACATAGTGATAATTATTCCCTTCATGAAAAAGAGGCTCGCCCAATGATCGGATCATCGGACACGAACCTCTTAAAAGCTTCATCAAAATGTCAGCCGCCGTCAGGACGCCGGATAGACACTTACCTTCTTCTTCTCACGACCCATGCGCTCGTACTTGACGACGCCGTCGATCAGCGAAAAGAGTGTATCGTCGGAACCGATGCCGACATTCGTTCCGGGATGAACCTTTGTTCCGCGCTGTCTGACCAGAATATTTCCGGCGACAACAGGTTGTCCGTCACCCTTCTTAGCACCAAGACGCTTGGACTCGGAATCACGACCATTCTTGGTCGAACCGACACCCTTCTTATGTGCGAAGAGCTGTAAATTCATCTTGATCATTGTTTACACCTCCTACTAGTCTCAACTGTCTTCTTCACTCGTAAATACTGATTACCGTAGTCATCACGGATCGTCTGCTCCAGTTGGAGAAGGCCGATTCCCGCCGTCTCAAGAATGATCGCCGCGGTCTTCCTCCGCACCTCGTCCGCAAGGACAGGGAAACGAATCTCGGCTTCAGGCATCGAACTTCCCGCGGGATCAGGCCGAATCTCGTAGAAATCCTTGGCCTCACACAGGGTCTCGATCGCTCCGATTGCCGTATATACCAGTGTTGAGACACCGGCACATATGATATCAGAGCCCTCTTCGGCATAACCCGCATGACCGTTCACACGAATCATGTTGATCTCACCTTCTCGGTTACGACGGATCGTAACGGTAATCATGTCAAAGTTCCCTCGTGATCATCAGGCGTTGATGCCTGTGATACGGACTCTCGTATAGGCCTGTCTGTGACCGTTCTTGCGACGGTAGCCCTTCTTGGCCTTGTACTTGTAAACAACAATCTTCTTGTTCTTGCCCTGCTTGACGATCTCTCCGGTAACGGTAGCTGCCTTCAAAGCATCACCAACCAGCAAGTCATCGCCGCCTACAGCCAGAACCTGATCAAACGTAACGGTCTCACCCGCCTCGCCTTCCAGCTTCTCAACAAAAACATCTTCTCCGACGGCAACCTTATACTGCTTGCCACCTGTCAAAATAACTGCGTACATCTCTTATCTCCTCCTGTTCTTCCAGACTCGCTGACAGCCAAGGCAGTCGTTAACGACATTTGGGAGCCCGGCACATGCGGTTACCGAACAAGGATAGCACCAAACGCAGGGGTTGTCAATTCGAAAACAGGCTGTTTTACCGGGATTTCACGGCACGATCGTGCGAGACTCGGCCCGCCCCCTGCGAATCGGTTCAGAAGCTGCAATATCCGCTTAAGAATCACATCGTATGACGACACTTCCACGCTTGTGGCCCGTCTCTACATAGCGGTGCGCACTCGCGATCTCGTTAAGCGAATATTCTCTGTCGACAATGGGGCGCAAAAGACCTTTATTGATCATTTCCGCCATCCATGTCAGGTCTTCCCTTTTCCGATCGGGTTTACGAAGACCTGTCGCCAAGAAGATTGCCTTCTTCTTCGTCGCCTTCGTCAGAAATGCGTGAAGCAGGATGGACCCGGTAGGTACCGTTGTCAAATATCTGCCGTTTGGGGCAATTATCTTCCGGCATTTCGCGTAGGAACTCTTCCCGACAGCATCGAAGACGATTTCGTAGACTTGGCTTTCTTTTGTGAAATCCTGCTCATCATAACATAGAACGTGATCGGCCCCAAGCACACGCACGAAGGAGCGATTCTTTTTCCCGCATACCCCTGTGACTTCCGCCCGGAAGATTTTCGCGATCTGGACGGCATATACGCCGACTCCGCCCGCCGCGCCGTTAATCAGGACTCTCGCGCCAGGCTTGATGCCTCCCGCATCTCGAAGGAAAGGAAGTGCCGTAAGCGCGCCCTCACTGATTGCCGCAGCTTGTGCTTGGCTGACGCAGGAGGGCTTCTTTGCGATTGCGCTGCCTTCCGGGAGACACAGATACTCCGCATTGGTCCCGAAGGAATCTCCGGATGATCCGAATACTTCGTCCCCGACCTTAAATTTTGTTACTGCAGAACCGACCTCTGTCACCGTTCCCGACAAAGCATCGCCGGGAATCTTTTTCGGCGCGAGAATTCCGGTAAAAAACCTCGCGATGAACGGATCCCCCTTGCGAAAAGCAATATCTGCGGGGGCGGCAACCGTCGCGCCGATTCGAATGAGGATCTCGTCCGGTGCCGGGGTAGGAATCGCCTGATCTCGAATGGATAGAACATCAGGACTTCCATATCCTGAACAATAAACTGCTCGCATTTACTTACTCCTCCTATAAATCGAATGCACCATTTCAAGGAAATCTTTGTACGGCCTCTACTTGCGAAAACCTTTGACCATGAGCCATATTGCCAGAACAACTTCGTTCAATACCACAGGTATCAGCAAAGCGTTTAGAATCGGATGTTCGTATCCGAAAAGTCGTATTACCTCCGTGATGATCAGGACAACAGTGGCAAGGAGTCCCCAAACCGACAATATCCTCGGAACGAGCCGTGTCTGAAACAACAGATAGTAAAAAGCAAGGCACCGGTAACAAAGAAATAAATATGAAGGTAATCATAGATAAACCCCCGATATCCTTGTGTGGATGCAGATAGAATACAGAAACCGCCAACGATCATGAGAAGTCCTTCGATGATTTTTGTGAACAGATAAGAGCCACGTAAGACTCTATTGCCGTTCAAGCGACTCTTCTCTCCGTTTCCTTCCCGACCAAAAAGAGGAAACATAAGCCAAGCGATTCCAATCTGGTTTGTGTTTGTGAATTCATGGTCTTCCTCCTTGTTCATTTTCCTTCTTACTTATGATCTATCTATCGAAACCCTGTGAAACTTCCCAGGATGACAACCCAGAAAAGGTCGCAGCAAAGCAGACCCGCTGATTCCGCAGAGGAACTCGCGATCTCTTTTCTCTTTCTTGCGGCTACAACAATGGAGATTATCTCGTCATTATGAGATCATTTACCTAGGGATTCAACGAAGAACTGTCTGCGGCAACGTGAACGACTACCTTGCCGCGTGAATGACCTTGTGTAAGATACCGGAGCGCATCCGGAGCTTCTTCAAGCGGGAATGTCGTATCGATGACCGGACGGACTTCCTTCTTCTCGACCAGATCCAAGAGGAAAGCCAGATCATCTACATTAGTTTTCGCGGCGAGGACGCGAAATTTCTTGTTGCCAATGGAAAAGAATGGCGCAAAGATCATCATCCGCATGACATGAGAAAGAGGTCCTCCGATCGTTACACAAATCCCATCGGGTTTCATTAATGACCGAATCATGCGATAGGAATAGCCGCCGTTTATGAGAAGAACGAGATCGAACGAAGACGGAAGATCTCGTAAATCGACCTTTGTGTAGTCGAGAACCTCCGAAGCTCCCAGGGCTTTCACCCGATCAACATTTGCAGGCCCGCAGATTGCGGTAACCTCAGCCCCGAAGTACCGACAAAGTTGCACTGCATAGTTTCCGACGCCTCCGCCGGCGCCGCAGATGAGAACCCGCCGGCCCTCTTGTAATTCGCCGCTGTTGCGGATGCCTTGCAGTGCGGTAACACCTGCCATCGGGAGAGCCGCCGCAGAATCGAACTCGATCGTATCTGGTTTTCGCGATAGAGACTTCTCCGGCACGGCGACAAACTCGGCGAGACCGCCGAAGCCTGCATCGGACAGATCGCCGACGACTGCATCTCCGACACGCCATTTCGAAGAGCCCGTGCCGACAGCTTCGACAAGCCCGGCAACATCCGCGCCGAAAATCCGACTCTTCGGAATAATTCCCATCCGGGCCGAACGATAATCCGCCGCGTTGAGCCCGGTCGAAATGACTCGGATCAGAACCTCCCCTTCTTTGGGAACGGGAACCTCTACGTCGCGAAGAACAAACGTCGACGAGTTGTGAGATTTCTCAAAGACACATGCCCTCATCTTACGTTTCCTCCTCGTATGTGAAAACTTCACTGATTGGCACCTCAAATGCCTGGGCAATCCGGAACGCGAGCTCCAAAGACGGCGAATACTTTCCTGCCTCGATGGCGATGATCGTCTGCCTGGAGGCGCCGACCTTCTCCGCGAGTTCCATCTGTGTCATCTCTCCGGCAAAAAATCGCAGTTTTCGAATCTGATTTGTAATATGAAAACTCTTAGCCATGACTAACACCTCTTCTGTACAAGAAGAGCTTCACAGCTCCTTCCGTCAGCGATCCCAGGCTGAAAGCGATAAATAGGATATGAAGAAACATTACGTGCGGCATCATAGCGACCTGAGAAATAAGCGCAAGGATGAATCCGGCACCCGCTACCCCGTAACCGACGCGCATTGCCTTCAGGTCGATGAGTTTATCCATCTCGTCCTCAGCCATGTCTCTGTTCAAAGATCTCGTGAGCTTCGTCTCGTCACACTCACCGGTCATAACTTGCTGCTTTGCCGCAGCCGCAATAGAGATAAGGATGTTGAATACAATCTGAATCACGATCATGGCGACAACGCCTATTCCGATAAAACCAAGAATAACGCCGGCCCAAGATGCGAGATCCTGCGATTCGGAAAGAAATCCCCCTCCGTTACTCATGACGTAGATGATGTATGCCGCAAGGATCAGAACTCCGGTTAGCATCGATGTAATTGTACTCTTCTCATGGTATGACATACAAAACGCCTCCTTATGTATTTCTTTATAGACACAGTGTATTCTATTTTTTTCACCATGTAAAGTATATTGCACACTGAGATTTGTTTATTTTACATCTAGGGAGGAAAATGCTTGCCTCTCTCTCCATTTGTAACGTTTCTCTGATATCTCTCGTATAAGAAGTAGAAGATTCTCGCACCCAATAGCAAAAATGATTCAAAATAATTCCATCTCCTATATATTTCCAAAGAGAGGTGTCTTATGAAAAGAAAATGGTTCATATCTTTCGGAATTCTTGTGTTACTTCTGGTTAGTTCTTGTTCGTTATCTTCAGACAGGGACGCAACGATTCCGGTCGGTGCCGAGACGATTCTTACAACATCCGAAGAAGCGACCGAACGGACACCCACGAAATCAACACAGTCACCTACAGAATCTACTTCGAAAAGTCTTCCTTCCACTGCCGCTCCCACGCCAACGTCGGAACCGACGCCGGCACCGATACCTCCCGCAACGTATATCGAACGCGAGCCACGTGAGGACGGTGCGCTTTTCGATCCGATGTACTACGCAGTCCTCAAGGGCGAGGGCGCGTTCTATCTTGTCTACGACTGCTACGGGACCATTGTTCATACGTTTCGATTTACCGATGGAGAGGCCAAGCCACCACTGGGACTTATCGACCGATACAAATTGGAGAGTTATACGCATTTACCGGAGAAAGGCGAGAAACTGCAAGAGATCGAAGGCCGTCGTTATTTTGCCGGTGGGTATATTGAAATCGATAGAACGGAAGAAGCGTCTGACTCATTCATATTTTTCGAGAACGATTCAAATATTTCTCTTTCTGAATTGGATTATTTCACCTATGAGATCTTCGCTGAACCGAACGCTACCGAAGTAAGCATTCTCTCCCGATTTTTTAATGAAGAAGACTATTCTTCGGAAGTCATTGTTCAATGGTATAAAGTCAGCCCGGAAGGGAGCATTATCGACAAAATCTTCGTGCAAACACAATGGTCTGATATCCAGGTCGTCGGATATGACTACTATATCGCATTGGGTGAAGATGACAACGGCTATTACGCGCTGTATGACACAAACGGAAATGTCGCCATGAAGAATGTTACGCCACTATTTTGCGGAGATCGAATATATCTGGACGAATCTGGATTGCGTGTCGTGAAATACGATTATTTTCTCGCTGACGGACAAGTATTTAATGCTCGTCTGGAAAAAGTCGAGGACGGAACGCTGGACAAGGACGGTCGTGTCATTCCGGGCGTGAATTACTATGTCGGCGATATCTCCTGCAATGCTCTCAACTTCTTATCAGTTGATTCGCTTGGTTACAGTGATGAATATCTTCCGAACATCGCCGTCGGCTCGGCTTCTGACAAGACGGCCGTATGGGCACCTTGGGGTGAATGTGTGATTTCCGGCGTTGAAGCGTCCGTCATGGGGGCAAATCCCGGTTACGTTATTCTTACGGACGGAAATATCTATTCCTTCACCACCGGCGAATATATCACCAAAGAGAAGTACGGATATCAAATGACAGACGAATACTTGATGCTATATGAAGATAGTCTCAACTACTGGCATACATGGTTCTTTATCATGGATAACAATGGCAATGTCCGTTACGGGTCAACCGCAAACAAAGCCCAGGCCTGTGACGGCGGACTTTTCCTTCTCTCGAGAGGGCCCTATATCGGAATCGCGGATTTGAACGGCGACTGGGTGATAAAGACACTCAATGATGAGCTGTTAAGAGACAGCGAGCCGATGCCGGACATATGGTAAGCAATTAGAAAATGAGCTGTCTCGAATCACCTGCTGGCCAGGGTGAACAATACCAATATGATGTCGTATAGTTAACGATTTCCTTATTGTATTCTTACAATAAGGCTGGAAGGTCATGCGCACATACGAAAACCCGTGAAGGAGTCTGTTTCGTATGTGCCTCATTGACGAACAAACGCGATCAGCAGCTCGCCGCACATACGAAATCCCATGGAAGTGCTTGTTTCGTATGTGCCTCATTGACAAATAACTGCTCCGGGATGGCCAGCGCACATACGAAATCCCGTGAAAGAGCCTCTTTCGTATGTGCCTCATTGACAAATAACTGCTCTGGGATGGCCAGCGCACATACGAAATCCCATGTAAGTGCTTGTTTCGTATGTGCCTCAATGATATATATTTATATCCCGCAAGGCCAACGCCACTACAAATTGCGACAGCCTTCATTTTCCCGGGATTCATTTCACAGGATGCGAGAATTTGATGTGCTTCCCCACCATAGGATCGAAGATTCGAGTACCTTGTTAATCCTAAATCTATAGATTACCGTTGAAGATGCTGCGTGAAACGCAAGGCGAAGGATTGAGGAGTACTTGAAGTATTCCGATAGACGACAACGCAGCCTTGCACGCAGCAGGCAAACGGCAAATACAGTTCTAGGGTTAACAAGGTACTCACTCTATGGAAACGAGAAATGTGCGAGACTGCACCATCGTCATGTGAAAAGAAATGAGCTGTCTCTCAACTTTCGTTTCGAGACAGCTCATTACATAATCCAACGACATGTTAAAAATTCATTCGTCTCAACGGAGATCCTTGACCGAGGCGCCGTAATCAATCAGTGCCTTCAGTTCGACCGTGCGTCCCGGCCCGTCATACTTTCCGGACATTCGTTCGATCAGGAGCTCAGCGGCCTTCTGACCGATCTTCTGGATCGGCTGTAAGCCGATTGTCAACTTCGGATGGTATACCCGGGCAATCGTCTGGTTCTCAAATCCCACAAAAGAAATGTCTTCCGGAATCTTCATCCCTTTCTCGTTCAGATACATCAGGGCGCCGACCGTAAGATCATGACCGGTGGCGAAGATCACTGTCGGAGGCTCGGCAAGATTCATGAAATGCTTCACACCCTCATAGCCGCTCTCCTCCGAAATATTCTTCAGGTAAAGCAGTTCCTTATGGAACGGGATTCCCGCCTTATCGAGTGCCTTGCGGTAGCCGTTGACACGGTCGTCCGTGGTAAGAACGCCCGAAGCTCCGCTGATCAGACCGATTCTCTTATGGCCGAGTTGAAGAATATGATTCGTTATCTGGTATGTGATGTCTACGTTGTTAATAATGACGCAGTCATTGTCCCTGTGGTCAACCTTCACATCGACGAATACCACCGGAGTATCCTGTTCCTCCGCCCGAATCAGGTCCTGAGGACGGACATTGATCGGCTGCATGATAATGCCGTCAACCTGTTTGTTCATCAGGAACGCCAGCTTCGCCGGAGCGCTGGTCGGATCTGTTTCGGAGTAATCGCAGATAATCGTACTATAGCCATGTTTGAAAAGTTCGCTGTCAATGATCGCGAGAATCGAGACACCAAAATAATCGGCGAGGCTAGGGATCAATACCCCAACTGTCATGCTTCGTCTCGTCTTCATCCCCCGGGCTACCGTATTCACCTGATAGTTCAAATCTCGTACCGCTGCCTCAATCGCGATTCGATTATCCTCGAGTACATTCCCGCCGTTAATAAACTTCGAAACCGTGGCGATGGATACTCCGGCCTTCTTGGCAACGTCCTTGATCGTAGATGACATATGTAGCGCCTCCGTTCTTGTCGGAACCGAATCTGATCGTTATTCATGCGAAGCGTCATAACGTTTCGCATTAATCTTATGATACCGATTCATAGGATGTCATGCAAGAGTATTGTATCCGAATCAGAAAACCAGCAGCAGAAAAATCCCTGCGCTCATCGCCAAAGCTCCGAAAAGTGCGGTTCCAGCTATCAATTTGAAAATATTACGGAGAAGAATTGCAAATCCGATGCCAGCGGTCAATAGGAGCACTCGAATGACAAGTTGCCCATCGGAAGCGACAAAGGCTCCCACCAGAGCCAATGCACCGGGAAGAAACAGAAGAGCCCGGGTGATGATCACAGGAATTCGAAGACCCTCATCATAGGCGCCAGCGCCATTCTCGCGAGGCATAAACAGCACCCCTCCGAGCATACTTCTTCTGACAAAGACAAAGATCGCAATGCTGATCATCACGCAAAAGAGAGCCCGGATCGGATGAACAACAGCGATTATGGAATGTTGATACGACAAGATGGTCGAAATCATCGTTACCAATAGGCATCCAAAAACTATCACCGCATATCGTGTTCTTTCTCTGCGAACACTTGAATCGAGGAGTGACTGTGCACGTTTCGGCAGAAGAAGTGTCGCATTCGCGTAATAGAAAGCCGGCCATAAAAGAAGCGGATATATGGCGGTTGCTCGATCTATCAACATCCAGACAATCGAAATTCCTGCGATAATCAAGGAAGACAGGAGCGTACTTACAAGAAGTTTCTTCTTGTATCGTGTACGTGTAACGTCATCCAAGAAAGCGTCCGGTCGAACGGTTTCCTCCTCGACATCCCGACGCAAACCAATCGGAATCGATGAGACGAACAAGAGAATGCCGGCAACCGCCGCCAACGCGCTAAGAAGAACCGTACTGCGATAAAGAGCGACGGCGGCTAAGCCCGCCTGTGATCGTTCTCCGTCACTCATGACAAAAGTACCGAGAAATACACTGAGTTCCTCCGATACCCCCGGCAATACGCGAAAAAACGGAATATCTTCCGGTACAGCCATAACCGAGAGAACTCGACGACCATCCGGGGAGACATATCGCTGGGATGAAATAAATCCCTGTGACGAAGCCCCCGCAAACAAACGGGTATCTTCCCCGGATATGCGCTCATACAATGCCCGGACCAATACGCCGTCAGGCGCGATAATACCCAGAGCAAAATTTGGACGATGCGTTCCGAGCATCGACAAATCATCATCCGCCCGAAGCTGCGGTGCGATCAGAAATACACCCGCCACATTTTCGCTCGATACGGATGCCAGAAGCGCCGGCCGTGCTTTGCTTCCTACTCCGACAATGACGACCTTCTGCTCGGTATTCGCGTTCAACAACGCTTGAATCTTCGTTACCGTGGTTTGTTCCGGTTCGGACACGGGAAGAATGACTTCTTCATAATCTGCGTCCATAGCACGAATCGCCTGGAGTGTCTCAACGCTCGGATAAACCTCAGCCGTATCAACGAGAAGTACTCGGTACGACTTCAAATCCGCCGAATCTTCCGTGACTTTATCGGATGCAAGAAGAATCCACGGGACCATGGAGATGAGTAATGAAAGTGCGAGTAGCACAAGTCCGATCATTCGCACGATTTTGTGAAGTCTCATCACTTTTCTCCCCTCGCATATTTATGACGATAAAAAACAGACCGTCTCATGATGGGACAGTCTGTCCTTATTCATTGATTATACACGTAAATCAGTTCGCTTCAACGCCTGCCACGCCGGAGAATGCGTGTGATCTCTCTTCTCTGTGCGGCAAATCCGCCATGTATTCGGAAAGGGCCGCCTGATACTTCTCGAGGACCGCTCTGGACAACTCCTCTCGGAACTCCGAATGAATCGGGTGTACAATGTCCTTGAAGTCTCCCTCCTGCGTACGTCTGCTGGGCATTGCGATAAACAGGCCACTGGTGCCCTCGATAACCTTAACGTCATGAACAACAAAAGCGTTGTCGAATGTGATTGAAACAATCGCCTTCATCTTACTCTCCAGAGAGATTCTCCGAATGATAATGCTGGTAATTTCCATAAGGTGGTACCTCCATCGGTGCTTCGTATTGTCGACGAGTTGTCTATGAAACTCAATTATTTTTATGTTATGAGTCGTATTGTACTCTCGTTTCTAATAGAATCATACAGAAAAACAGGATTTTCTATCATTCCAACAAATTAAAGATATTTGATTGTTGAAAATGCACAAACTTTATTAACACGATGTGAAAATGCAAATCCTTCGGTATAATGCAAAGGGACAGAAATTTGAAGAGAACACAGATTCTCTGAACTCTCGAAAGAAGGTTGACCTATGAACACAACAGCGTCCGGTACGCTTCATGCTTTTCACGATGCAAATGATCCTCTATTCTCACTAAAACCCGGATCCCGTGTCTATTTTATCGGAATCGGCGGAATCAGTATGAGCGGACTGTCCGAAATCGCGGTCAATCTCGGATTCGTCGCCGCAGGTTCAGATCGTCACCTCTCCCACAGAACCGCGTACCTTAACGAACGCGGTATCCGCGTCTTCGAAGGGCATAGCAAACAGAACATCGCTTCCTTCTCACCGGATCTTGTCGTTCATACGGCCGCAATACTGCCCGGCAACGAAGAGATCGAATACGCATCCGAACACGGTATACTTCTTGTCGATCGCTCGCGCTTTCTGGGATTTCTCACCGCGGGTTTCGAACGCGTCATCAACATTACCGGCACCCACGGCAAAACAACGACAACGTCGATGACTTCTCTGATCCTGGTCGAGGCGGGACTTGATCCCACCGTACATTTGGGTGCGGAGCTCGAAGATTTTGGCGGAACCGTGCGGATGGGATCTCCGGGAGCTTTGCTGGTTTCCGAGGCATGTGAATACAAACGATCCTTTCTGCGATTCTTTTCGACGACAGCGGCGATTACGAATATCGACTTTGACCATGTCGACTGTTTTTCAGATTTGTCTGACGTTATCGACGCTTTTGTCGAGTTCACGGAGAAGATTGAAGATGGCGGAACCCTGGTCATACCTGCGTTTGATCCGAATGTCAGCGAAGCCGTTCGCAGAATGCGCACGCATCTTGCGAGTAAGAATTTGCCGATGCCGCGCATTGTTACCACCGGATTTGCGACGGATCGCTTCGATATTACCGGCGAACCTTGCGATGTAATGGCAGATCACCTGTCCGAAAGTAGCGGATATCCAGAATTTGATGTATACGTCGACAGAGAGTTCTACGCGCATATCCGATTACAGGTTCCCGGTCTTCACAATGTCAAGAACGCACTTACCGCGATTGCCTGCGCTCATTTGAATGGTGCGGGTCCGGATGCAGCCGCCAAGGTGCTCGCCGCTTTTCACGGGGCGGAAGGTCGCTATTCCGTGAAGGGAACCTATAAGGGCGCGACCGTTGTCGCAGACTACGCGCACCATCCCGCTGCAGCTCGTGCCACTCTCGCGGCGGCAGCCGCGATGCCCCATCATAAGACCTGGGTCGTCTTTCAGCCCCTAACCTTCAATCGAACCGAGATTCTTTTCGACGAATTTGTATCCAGCCTTCTCCCCTGTGAGCATGTTCTGTTCGCAGAGATATTCTCTGATCGCGAAGTAAATCCAGGTACAATATCGTCCTCCATGCTGGCCGAAGCGATCAATGCAAAGGGCGGGCACGCTGAATTCTACGCGGACAAGAATGATATCAAGGCAAGACTCGCAGATCTGGTGCATGAGAATGATCTGATTCTCGTACTCGGGCCCGAAGATATTCGCGAAATGGCCGATGAGCTTGTGAAATCGGATTCATAAAGAACGAAAAACCGCTTGGACATACGTTGAGAAAATGCTTTCTTCCGGTCTCGAAACACCATAAAGAATCGCCGCCGACACGAGTGTCGACGGCGATTCTTTTGTTCAATAAAGTGTAGGGTTGCTCACATCAAGGGAAAATCTTAAAGAGTAGTTACCGATTCCGATCCGGAGAAGATCGCCTCGAACTCCGGTCCTTCGATCTTCTCTTTCTCGAGAAGTCGAACAGCAACCGCTTCAAGGATTCGACGTTTGTCGGAAAGGATCTCCTTCACCTTGGCATAAGCCTCCTCAATAATCGTTTGTACTTCGGAATCGATCTCCGCGGCGACACGTTCACTGTAATTCTGAACATGGCCGTAATCCTTCCCAAGGAACACTTCCTCATCACTGCCGAACACCATATTCGGCAAGCGAGAACTCATACCATACTTCGTAATCATGCTGCGAGCGACATTGTTGCAACTCTGCAGGTCTGAGGATGCTCCGGTACTGACTTCGCCAAGGATAATCTCCTCCGAGGCACGGCCGCCGAGGGAAATCATAATATCATTGATCAGCTGCTGACGCGTCGTGTAATAGATATCTTCATCCGGCTTATGTGCGGTATATCCGCCGGCACCGCCCGCGGGAATAATCGATACGCGCTCGACCTTGTCTGTATCGGATACGGAGCGCAATACCACCGCATGTCCGGCCTCGTGGTAGGCCGTCAACTTCTTCTCCTTGTCGCTGATAACCCGACTCTTCTTCTCGGGTCCGATCATCACCTTAAAGACCGCCTCGGAAATATCCGTGTATTCGATCTCCTTGGCATTCTTACGGGCAGCGCCCAGTGCCGCTTCGTTCAAGAGATTCGCAAGGTCTGCACCCGTAAAGCCGGGAGTGATCTTCGCGATTTCTCTGAGATCAACATCCGCGGAAATCGGCTTACCCTTGGCATGTACCTTAAGAATCGCCTCGCGTCCCTTGATATCAGGGCGCATAACAACAACGCGGCGGTCGAATCGACCGGGACGAAGTAGAGCCGGATCCAGAATATCCATACGGTTTGTCGCGGCGATGACGATAACGCCCTCATTCGGGCCGAATCCGTCCATCTCAACCAGAAGCTGATTCAGCGTCTGCTCGCGCTCATCGTGGCCTCCGCCCATGCCGGCACCACGGTGACGACCGACAGCGTCAATCTCATCGATAAAGATGATACAGGGCGAGTTCTTCTTCGCATTGTCGAACAGATCTCGTACACGGCTCGCGCCGACACCGACGAACATCTCGACAAAGTCAGATCCTGAGATCGAGAAGAACGGCACACCGGCCTCACCGGCGACAGCCTTCGCCAGCAACGTCTTACCGGTACCGGGAGCACCGAAAAGAAGTATACCGCGCGGAATCTTCGCTCCAAGCTCGGAGTATTTGCGCGGAGACTTCAGGAAGTCGACGACTTCCTTGAGTTCTTCCTTCTCCTCATCGGCTCCGGCAACATCCGCAAAAGTGATCTTGTTGCGCGAAGGGTCATGAAGTTTCGCTTTGCTGCGTCCGAAATTGATCGCATTCTTGCCGTCGCCCTGCGCACGCGAGATGGAGAACCACACAAAGAATCCCATCGCGCCAATCGTGATGATGATCGTCGCCGCCATCATGATCGAACTAAGATCCAGGGGCTCCTTATAATCGAAGTCATCGATAAATCCATTCTTCTCGGCATTGATCAGGATGAGAAGCATCCGGTCCATTGAGGTCACGGGAATGCTCTTCTCGACGTTAATCTTCTTATTCTCCGCGTTGTTGTACGAGAAGCGAAGGATATTCCCCTCAAGGGATACATCTTCCGCCTTGACTTCTCCGCTCGAAAAATAACCGATCACATCCGAAAGCGTGTCCTCCTTCGAAGGCGGCGCACTGTTCACTAGAGCGTAGGCACCGATCACAACGACGAGAAGAAGTAAAAGGTAGAATGGCCAACCGCCGAAGCGATTCGGTCCACTCTGAGATTCTGGCGAATTCTGGTTCATTCATTACCTCCGTCAACGGACAGCACACAGACATCGGGAAGATTCCTGTATACTCCGTCGTAATCCAATCCATATCCTATAATAAATGCATCGGGGATCTTCATTCCCGTGTATTCTGCGGCAATATCGACTTTGCGCCGGTCCGGTTTGTCAAAAGCCGCACACACGCGAAGGCTCGCCGGGTTTCTCGTCATCAGCATCTCCTTGAGATTAGCCAATGTGAGACCCGAGTCGACAATATCCTCAACGATCAGTACATGCTTCCCTTCAATATCGACATCAAGATCCTTAATGATCTTGACGACACCCGAACTCTTCGTCCCGCCGTAATAACTCGACACCGACATGAAATCGATGACCACGGGCAACGGTATCTGGCGGACAAGATCCGCCATAAAGATAAACGAGCCCTTGAGAACGCCGACAATGACAATCTCCTTGCCTTGATAATCCCGGGTGATCTGTTGCGCCAGCCGTGTTACGACAGATTGAATCTCTTCCCGAGAGATTAGTACTTCCTTCACCTTATGCATCAACGAACTTTCCTTTCGCTTCTTTGTCTCGAATCACGACACAGACCAGATCTTCCTGCGGTCTATCCTTGGCCGATCCGTCCGTGCTCTTCTCCGCAAGAAAGCATTCTCTCGACAAATCATCGATAAAACCCTCGGCATGGTACATACCCGGAATCCACAGAACCTCATCTCCTCTTGCAACAAGAAGAATCCTGTCGCGTAACTCACGAGTAATCTTCTCGTCCGTAAACAAGCGTCGAAGAGGTTTGTGCCCCGAAGATCCAGCCTTGCGGAAACGATCTTTGGTTCGCATGGTCCGAAATACCGCACCCGCAAGTGATCCGGCATCACAATACCATGTCCGATCATTATAAACTACCTGCCCATGTTTCTCAACGCCGAAGGTCACCGCTTCCAGCGAAGATTGCGGAATATCTCCCGAGAAATATCTGCTGTCTCTATCGTAGCATATGTCCAGTTCAACCGAATTTGTCGGAAGAATACAGAGTCGTCTGGCTTTATGGCTATGTGACATCACGGGAATAATTCCCTCGTTGTCCGATACAAGAAACAAAGTCTTGTCCAGGATGACAGCCGATCGTCGGCCGGGCAGCGAGACGCGTTTCCCGTTGATCTTTTTCGCGCACAGGTCACGTATCGCATCGACATGGTCGGAGGTAAAATTTGTAAGAGAACCGAACATTTCATGAAACAGCATTCGGATCATACGTCCCGAGATCGCTCGATGTTGACGGTTAACGGCATCACACGGCAGGCCCGTAGCACCCTCTGTCCGAATAATGTGGGTCTCGTATGACATTCTTGCCGTATCTTCCAGAAACAGAGAATCCTCCCTGATTCGTTCCGCAGATCGCAAACACGCATCGACCGGATCTCTTCTTGTTGCCTTTGCAATCGCCGGAAGGATCTCGTTGCGGAATGCGTTTCTTGTGTACGCACTGTCCGCATTCGTCGCGTCTTCCGAATAAGAGAGCTCCCGGGAACGAACATAGGCGAGGATCATCTCCTTATCCGCGAAAAGCAGCGGACGGATCATCCGGTCCGCTCGCGGCTTCATTCCCGTAAGGCCATCCGTACCCGAACCGCGAAAAAGATTCATGAGAATCGTCTCGCAAACATCCTCTCGATGGTGTGCGGTAGCGATAAAAACCGTGTCGTAACCTTGGGAAGAAATCTCGCCTGTTACCTCTGCGAACGCTTCGCGGCGCAAATCCCGGCCTGTCTCTTCCAATCCCTGCTGTCGTTGCTTCGAAATCGCAGGGACATCAAAGGTCTTCACAAACAAGGGGATCTTCAATTTCGCGCAGAGAATTCGAACCAATTCTTCGTCCCCTGAAGATTCCGGACGAATCTGATGGTTCACATGCACCGCGAATATCGCGGGGAACCGCAAATTGTGAGCGGATGTATCCTCGAGCTTTGCTTTACGAATTTCACAAAGGATATCGAGAAGACATACAGAGTCGCTGCCGCCGGATACGGCGACGAGTATCGCGGAACAGGAGAACATCGTATGAAGGGATCCGTAAGCGAACACTTCGTCGAGAAGCGACATTATTCGACACCGTCCTCTGTGGGAACCTGCAGATATTCCTCCGGCGGAATTCCGGCGAAAGGATCTGAGGGGTCCCCCATGAAGTCCTCCGGCGGAACATTTCCGAACGGATCCGCAGGATCTCCCATGAAATCCTCCGGCGGCGGAACGTCCGGATAACCGGGAGCGTTCGTCTCGGTAACCCGATGAGGCGGTTCCTCCGGGAAACCCGCGAAAGGATTCAGCTTCGGCGCAGGAACGTGCTTTGCTTCTTCCGCAATCGGCGGAGTGAAAGGCAACTCCGTTCTGGCCGATGATACATATTCCGGCGGAGCCTCCGGAGAACCGGGCTGATCGGGCTCGAAGAACAGTGTCCTTCTGGCCCACCATTTGACCGTGACGGTTCGTGTCGCTCCCTGACGGTTCTTGGCAATGATAACCTCGGCGTCCTCGATCTCCGGCTTCTCACCCGTCTCATAGTACTTATCGCGATACAGGAAGACGACCATGTCGGCATCCTGCTCAATGGCACCGGAATCACGCAGGTCTGCCAAGAGAGGCCGCCGGTCCTCACGATACTCCGCTCCACGAGACAGCTGCGAAAGCGCGATGACGGGAACATCCAGTTCTTTTGCCATGATCTTGAGCGAACGTGAGATCTCGGAGATTTCCTGCTGACGATTTCCGCTGTTACGACTTCCGGCCGGACTCATCAACTGAAGATAGTCAATTATAATCAGTCCGAGCTTCTTCTCATTCTTCAATTGACGGCACTTCGCCATCATCTCAATGGTATTAATCCCGGAGCGATCGTCGATATAGAAGGGAATCGGCGAGAGAACACTCATCGCTTTACCGATCTGGTCCCAATCCCCCTCGTGGATCTCAGCGCTCTGCAGAGCATGTGTGCTGATCGATGACTTGGATGCAAGAATACGGTTGCCGATCTCGGCCTTTGACATTTCAAGGCTGAAGAAAGCTACGGGTGTTCCGTAGTTGATCGATGTGTTCGTCGCAAGATTGATAACAAATGCCGATTTACCCATGGCAGGTCGCGCGGCGATGATAATCAATGATCCGGGGCGCAGACCGCCGATCGCTTTGTCAAGCATAGGAAATCCGGTAAATACAACGTTTCTTTCTTTCTTACCCTTGGTGATATCTACGATTTCCTGAATTGTTCGCTTCAGGATGTCATGGATCGTCTCGAAACCGCCTCCGGTAGGATTCTCACGAATTGATGTGAGTCGCTGAATCGCCAGGTCGACGAGATTGTTCGCCTCCTGCTCACCTTCAAATGACAGCTTCACCACGTCGTCGAGGGAAGTGATCAGCTTACGGAGCATGGATTTCTGGCGAATAATGCCCGCGTATTCCGCCGCGTTCGAGCGAATGACCGGCATGTCGGAGAGTTTGCTGATGTACTCCGTTCCGCCGACATTCTCGAGTTCCCCCTTCTTGGCGAGAAGCTCGGAAACCGTAATAATATCGATCGGTGACCGGACAGATACGAGTTCGAGAATCGCAAGAAAAATCAGGCGATGTGCGGGAAAGTAGAAGTCATCCGGTATAAGTACCGCTGCAACGACCGTCAAGGCCGCCTCACTGTCAAGGCAGGAACACAGAACGGCCATCTCAGCCTGTTTGCTCTGGGGCGGCAATCGCCCTTGTGTTCTGGATGTCGGACTTGTCGTCATCAGGCGTGCTCCTTATATGTAATCAGGACACAGTCCGGACATCGATCATTACGGTAACCGTAACTTCCGTGTGCAATTTGACAGATACTTCAAACGAGCCGATCGACTTGATCGGATTCTTGATGACAACATTCTTCTTGTCGACAGTGAAACCTCCCGCAGCGAGCGCGCCGGCAATGTCCATCGCCGTCACGGCACCATAGAGACGACCGCCCTCGCCTGACTTCATCACCAGGGTGAAATGCTTGCCGTTCAGCCTCGCTCCGGTCTCCTTCGCCTCGACGAGTTCACGTCTCGCCTTCTCCGCCTGGGCTCCCCGCTTGAGCTTGACCGTATTCAAATTCGCCGAAGTTGCCTCCAACGCAAGGTTCTTCTTAAACAATAGATTTCTCGCATAACCGTCGTTGACCTCGACAATATCGTCCGTCTTGCCAAGTCCCTTAACTTCCTGAAGCAGAATTACCTTCATATCTCGTCCGACCGACAGAATCTCTCGGTCGTTCCTCCTTTGTTCTAATGAAAAAAATCAGGCATCCCGAGAACTCGGGATGCCTAATATTATAAGCGGATACGTCGGCAAGCGCAAGGAAGCGTCACCTTCGAAATGCTTAAAGCGTTATCAGTCTACCGCATAGGGAAGCAGAGCGATATGTCTGGCGCGCTTGATCGCGATCGTCAGTTCTCTCTGATGCTTCGCGCAATTGCCCGTCATACGCTTCGGCAGAATCTTGCCACGCTCGGAAATAAACTTGCGAAGTCTCACGACGTCCTTATAATCAATCACTTCCACCTTATCGGCGCAGAAAGCACAGACCTTACGACGAGTACGTCTCGGTCTCATGCCGCCACGGCCACCCTCACGGTCGCCAAAATCGCGTCCGCCGGCTCTGGGAGTTCTATTCTCAGCCATGTTCGTAATCTCCTTTCAAACAAATCCGATATCAAATACCGGCGCACATCTTGTGCGATTCTTACAAATCAAACGGGAGAGTGGTATCGTCATCCATGGTTGGATAAAAGCCGCTGTCTACCGCCGGGGCCGGAGGAGGATTGATCGCTGCTGTTTTCGGCGCTTCATAACCGGCGTTACCACCGGATTCACGCTTGGAATCCACAAACTCGACCTCATCCACGACGACCTCTGTGACGTAGACCTTCTTGCCCTGGGGATCGTCATACGTTCTCGACTGAATGTTGCCGACAATCGCGACACGCGAACCCTTCTGGAAATAGCGTCCGAGGAATTCCGCCTGCTGCCGCCATGCGACGCAGGAAATGAAATCCGACTGGCGCTCTCCGCTGGCGCTCTTGAACTTACGGTCGACGGCAATCGTGAAACTGCATACAGCGACCTGGCTCTGGGTGGTCTTAACCTCGGGGTCCTTGACGAGTCTTCCGACAAGAATGACTTTGTTCATACATACACTCCCTTTTTGTGATTACGCCTCAATACGGATAACGAGGAATCGCAACACACCTTCGGTAATCTTCAGAACGCGCTCGATCTCCTTGGGGAAACCGGGTTCCGATGTGAAGTTGAACTGAAGGTAATAACCGTCCTTCTGATCATTGATCTCATACGCAAGACGTCTGACACCAACCGTCTCGACCGAATCGATAACGGCACCGGTGGAGACCTTCGCCTTGATCTGCTCGGTAACGGAAAGATACCCTTCCTCGCCGAGAGCGGGACTAAGGACTACGACTAATTCATACTTGTTTGCCATCTTAAAATTCACCTCCTCCTGGACTGAACGGCTCCCGGATCTTATCGGGAGCGAGGATAATAACGATAAAGCTGCATCCTTCGCAGCACGAAAAATGATAGCATACCAAGTATTGTCGCGTCAATACGTAATCCATAATGGCCATACGACTATACTGTGGATTGCTTCCCCCGGTCGCTCCGCATCGATCCATTTCCATGAAAATCGGTCCGTTGTAACGGGTTACCTGCATCATACGTCGATATCGAAGCAAAAACCAGATGATATAACCCAAATTTCAAAAAATCAATCGACAAAGAGATCCTCAACACCCAGATCTTCCATAATGTACGGCCAAGCGTCAGAAAGAATCCGGTCGATGGACCTCGCAGTCTCTTCATAGGTAATTAATGACGCTCCGAAAGGATCGCCGATTTCCTTAGAATCGACACCCGTATGTATAGGTTCAACGCTTCTTTTCGCGAAGTATTCCGAGAGCGAGAAGATTCTGGTCGAGAAATCCGGGAAGACACGACGAAGGATCGCAGCATGTTCCCTTGTCATCGCGAAAACAATTTCAGCGTCTTTCATCAGATCCCCGGTTGTTTTTCGCGACGAATGCATCGATAAATCCATCGCGAAAACGTTGCGCGCGGCGCGGACCGCGTTGTCTGTCGCTCCGTTTCCGTCTTCCGCAAAGATACCGGCAGAGGAAGCCCAGGGTCTGGCAAAGCGCGTCGGATCTTCTGCCAACCGGTACGGTCCTCGAGACAGCACCCGCGCGTTGAACGCCGCTTGCGCCATGGGACTTCTGCAAGTATTTCCCGTACACACAAAGAGAACTTTCTTCGGAATATCTCCGACGGTTTGCTCCGGACTCTCATTCACGCCCTCGACGGATGCAGCCTTGCGAAGGCGATTCATGTAAGCGTTTCCAAGTCCGTCATCCGGAAATGCGACGGCAAGGATCTCGTCGACCCCCGCATCATCCAATGTCCGCAGTCCGTCGAAGAGTTTTCTCGACGCGGCCTTCACATCCGTATCTTCCCCGAACGGATAGAAAATCGTTCGCGATAGCAGTTCTGGATTCAGGTGTTTTGTCACATAATCCATAGCCTTGTTACCCAGGAAAACACCGATGGTTCCCATCTTGTGCATGAGGGATCTCTCGCACTTCACAAGGAGAGTCCTCGAAGTATCCATCGTGACGGAAGGAGCGATAATCCGCACGGCACTTCGAGGTGCGTAGTGACGGTACTTCATGCCCGGCGATCGAGGCGCCGAACCATCCTTCGGTAATTTCGCGTCAGCAGACGCCGTTTGACCGGTGCCGCCTTGCAAGAGAATATTATCGATCATTTTCGCGGTAATCGCGCCCGGGCGAAGTATCACCGGTCGGTCGCCGGTACAGTCGACAACCGTGGATTCAAGACCGACATCGCAGGGCCCACCGTCGAGAATCATCGGAATTCTTCCCGCAAGATCCTTATACACATGTTCCGCCAAGGTCGGCGAAGGACTTCCCGAGAGATTCGCCGACGGTGCGGCAACTCCTTCACCCACTTTCTCGAGCAAACGAAGCGCGACCGGATGGGACGGCATGCGTATGCCGACGGTCGGAAGGCCGGCGCTGACAAGATCCGGTACGCGGGCGTTCTTCTTGAGAACCAGCGTGATCGGGCCGGGCATGAACGCGCGAATCAGCGCCTCCGCCATGGGCGGAATCTCTCTGACCAAGGCCGGAATATCCTCGACACGCGCGACGTGAACAATCAGAGGATTATCGGCAGGCCGTCCCTTTGCCGCGAAAATCTTCGCAACGGCAGACGGGTTTAAGGCCGCAGCCCCCAACCCATAGACGGTCTCCGTAGGAAACGCGACGAGTTCGCCGTCTTTTAATAATGCGGCGGCTTCTTCATAATCCGCTTCGGACACCGGCGTCAGAAGGCGTGTCACCTCCCCCGGCGCAAAGCTCCTGCCGGTCATGTGTCTCATTCGTCCTCCTTATCGTCCGCCGAACCGATCGTATGGTTCTTGTCGGCAACAGCCAACGCGCGCACGATCTCCTCAAGGTCTCCCGCAAGAATTTCTTCCAGACGATACAAGGTGAGTCCGATCCGATGATCCGTTACTCTTCCTTGATGATAATTATAGGTGCGAATCCGCTCACTCCGGTCCCCGGTTCCGACCTGCGATTTGCGTTCCTGGGCCAGAGTTCCGTCCCGCATCTGCGTCTCACGATCAAGGAGACGACTCATCAGAACCGCCATCGCCTTATCCCGGTTCTTGTGCTGACTTCGCTCGTCCTGACACTGCGCGATGATTCCGGTCGGCAGGTGTGTGATGCGGATCGCCGACTCCGTCCGATTGACGTGTTGACCTCCGGCACCCGACGCGCGAAAAGTATCGATGCGAAGATCATTGGGATTAATATCGACTTCGACAGGCTCTACCTCCGGTAAAACCGCAACCGTTACCGTCGACGTATGAACGCGACCGGAAGACTCTGTGACGGGAACGCGCTGGACACGATGCACGCCGCTCTCGTATTTGAACCGGCTGTAAGCGCCTGTGCCCTCGACCGAGAAAACTATTTCCTTATAGCCGCCGAGCTCCGTCTCGCTCGCGTCAATAAACTCCGTTCGCCAACCGTTCTTAGTAGCAAAAACATCGTACATCCGGTACAGAACGCTGCAAAACAACGCTGCCTCTTCCCCGCCGGCTCCGGCTCTGATCTCGACAATTACCGAGCGCCGATCGTTCGGATCCTTCGGTGTGATTTGCTCGAAAAATTCTTCGCGCAACGGTACCAAGGACCCTTCAAGTTCGAGGGCTTCTTCTCTGGCCATCTGCCGGAGTTCATCCTCGCCGGCCTCCTGCGCCATCTCCCGGAGATTCGTCAGTTCCTCTTCCATTCGTGAAATTCGGTCGGCGGTCTCAATGATCGGAGACAGTTCCGATAATTCGCGGCTCAATTTCTGATAGCGCGCACGATCACTCAGCACAGCAGGATCTGACAGCGACGAAAGAATCTCGTCGTAGCGGTCACGCAATTCTCTGGTTCGTCCGGCTATATCACTCATAGTACCCCTCAAAGCGTTAGAATTATCGATTCAATCATACACGAAGCGACGTTTCACGTACAGTTTTGACCCGGAAAAATAACGTCTGCCTTCATTTTTGCCGTTCGTGTTCGTAGATTTTATGCAAATTTCCCATATAGATTCTTCGGCCCTATCTGATATAATTATATGCGGTTTAGCGACTCCGCGCTCTTTGCGGTTTCGTATCGTTTTCGAGATTCATATTTTGAAAGGGGAAACATACATGCTTACGACACATGAAGTTCAGCAAATGACTTGTATCGCAAAGGGTCCCAATCACGGGGCTGCTCCGATTCCCGAAGAGGGCAAGTGGGTTCAGGCCAGAGAGATCAAGGACATCTCCGGATTTACACACGGTATCGGCTGGTGTGCACCGCAGCAGGGCACATGTAAGTTATCACTCAACATCAAGGAAGGCATCATCCAGGAAGCCCTCGTCGAGACGATCGGCTGCACCGGTATGACACACTCCGCCGCAATGGCCGGCGAGATTCTTCCCGGCAAGACCATTCTTGAAGCGCTGAATACGGACCTCGTTTGCGACGCGATCAACACCGCGATGCGCGAGCTCTTCCTCCAGATTGTTTATGGACGTTCCCAGTCCGCTTTCTCCGAGGGCGGTCTCCCGATCGGAGCCTCTTTGGAAGATCTCGGCAAGGGTCTTCGTTCCCAGACCGGAACCATCTTCTCGACACTTGAGAAGGGTCCCCGTTACCTTGAGCTCACCGAAGGATACATCGTCAAGCTCGCTCTTGACGCCGAAGATCAGATCACGGGATATCAGTTCCTGAAGATCGGACCGATGCTCGAGCAGATCAAGAAGGGCGGCGACGCCAACGAAGCCTACAAGAAGAATCTTGGAACATACGGACGTTTCGATAACGCGGCGCGTTATATCGATCCCCGTCACGAGTAATCACGAGGAAGGAGATTCAATCATGGCACTTTTTGAAAGCTACGAGAGAAGAATAACGCAGATCAACGCCGCGCTTGCGCAATACGGAATCGCATCCATCGAGGAGGCGAAGGCTATTTGTGACGCTAAGGGTATCGATCCTTATACCATCTGCAAGGAGACACAGCCGATCGCGTTTGAGAACGCGGCTTGGGCCTATGTCGTAGGTGCAGCCATCGCCATCAAGAAGGGCGCGAAGAAGGCTGCCGATGCCGCTGAGGCGATCGGTATCGGTCTTCAGTGCTTCTGTATCCCCGGTTCCGTTGCCGACGACCGCAAGGTCGGTATCGGTCACGGCAATCTTGCCGCCATGCTCCTTCGCGAGGAGACATCCTGTTTCGCTTTCCTTGCCGGTCACGAGTCTTTCGCGGCGGCTGAGGGCGCGATCAAGATTGCTCTTTCCGCGAACAAGGTTCGCAAGGCTCCTCTTCGCGTCATCCTGAACGGTCTCGGTAAGGATGCCGCCTTCATCATTTCCCGTATCAATGGCTTCACCTATGTACAGACGAAGTTTGACTACGCCACCGGCAAGGTCGAGGTCGTCAAGGAGATTGCCTATTCGGACGGCGATCGTGCCAAGGTTCGCTGCTACGGTGCCGACGACGTCCGTGAGGGTGTCGCGATCATGCACTTAGAGGGTGTCGACGTATCGATCACGGGTAACTCCACCAATCCGACACGTTTCCAGCATCCGGTCGCGGGTACCTACAAGAAGGAATGCTACGAGATGGGCAAGAAGTACTTCTCCGTCGCTTCCGGCGGCGGTACAGGCCGTACACTTCACCCCGACAACATGGCTGCGGGTCCTGCTTCCTACGGCATGACCGACACGATGGGCCGTATGCACTCCGACGCGCAGTTCGCAGGATCCTCTTCGGTTCCGGCGCACGTCGAGATGATGGGCTTCCTCGGCATGGGCAACAATCCGATGGTCGGTGCGACCGTCTGCGTCGCCGTTGCGGTAGAAGAAGCCGGCTGATCATAGATCTCTTCACTTAAACGATAAAGGGGCTGTTGCAATATGAAGTGCACCCTAAATGTTGGACGCAGAGTCTCGCATTTGGAGGTGCACTTCTTATGTCCAAATTTGAAAAACAAACGCGTATCGAACTAGTTACGGAAATTGCTAAAGGAGCAAGTGTACGAGGGCCGATGATAACCGACCAGTCTAAGATTATATATCAAAGATGCACATACGAAAATGGCGCTTACACGGGTTTTCGTATGTGCGCCAGCGATCCCGGAGCGATTATTCATCATTGATGCACATACGAAACCGGTCACTTAACGGGTTTTCGTATGTGCGCCGGCCATCCCATCGCGGTTATTTGTCAATGATGCACATACGAAATAGACTCCTTTTCGAGTTTTCGTATGTGCGCATGACAGTCCAGACATCTGATAGAGAATGTTATGAGGAAAGCGCAGAATATTTGCGACAGTATCTTGGTTTTGTTCATCCCAGCAAGTAGGTATTTTTTAAGACAGCCCCTTTTCACACTTATGGCAGTTTGGGCAGAGAAATTACGATCGAATGGTGTCAATAATTTTCTGGGTCATCATAATCCGCACACGGGCTTCGATGGCCATCTGCATAGCAACGTGAGCCAACTCACGCTTCATCATCTCGCCTTTCTTCGCGGCAGCTTCGTTATTTATCGATGAACGAACATTTTCTAATTCCTCTACGAGATTACCCGCCGCCTTGGATATCGCGTCGCGTTGCGTCTCAAGAAAGAGCGCATAGAGCGCATCGTCCTGCCCGTCCGTTCGGGAGTATCGCAGGACCTCTGTGAGATCGGCGATCGAGAGTACCGGTTTGAGAGAGCAAAGAACGGTCAGAAGGGCCAAGTGACTCTGGGAATACTTCTTATCCGAAGCACGGGGCAGAAGCCCGTCCTTGGTGTAGTTATTGATCATCGGCTGAGTCAATAGTTTACCTTCATCGACACGCTTGTACAGGGTCAGCTGTCGATCCATCAGTGTCAATACCTGATCCATATAAAGGCCGATATCCGGGAGTTTGTTCCATTCTGCCGGTTGATGACTCGGAAGATCCTCGATCCAGGATTTGATTTCTTCTACTGAGGACGAAGGCGCCTTGGCAACCCCTTGCTTGTCATTATCCTTACTACGTCTCTCGCTCTTAGCCATAAGATCACCTCACATGCAAAACTACACATCATGCATATCGTACCATAAGACAACTTTTTTGTCTTTTGTAAGGATGAGATTCTTTTCGCATCAAGAGGAAGTCAAATCTTTATCGCTGACGGCGACGCACGCTTTCTCCAGATCTTTTCGAGCGAGAATCATCTTGCGCGAACAGGTGGTACAGGACAACGTTACATCAAGGCCGACGCGAAGAATGGTCCACATTTTACCACCGCAGGGATGTGCCTTCTTCAATGTGACCGTCTGACCGATCTGAAATGGATACAGAAAGAACTTACCCGGCATAGCTTATCATTCCTCCGTGGACAGTAGATCGTCGGGATGATTATGGCCGGCGACGGTGACCCGAGGTTGGCCGCCATAATCTCGCAAAGAGTAGACCGCGTCAAACCCATACTCACGACACAGTTCAGGAACACTCTCTCCCTGGTCATAGCCGTGCTCGAAGATGAGATAACCGCCGGGTAAAAGATAGCGATCCGTTCTCTTCAGGATCTCGCGGTAGTAAGTAAGCCCGTCTTCTCCGCCCGCCAGAGCGATAGTCGGTTCGTATGCTTTGACTTCCGGCATCAGTTCTTCCATCTCCTGCGCCGCAATGTAGGGCGGGTTCGCCATAATTAGATGTACCCGATTCTTCTCGAGAATATCCCCCGCCTCATCCTGTGACGGGAAAAGATCGGCGCGGACGACGTGAATTCTGTCCTTCGCCGGAGAGTCGTAGATATTTCTGCGGGCATAATAAAGCGCGTCATCGGAAATATCCGTAAGGAGTCCGGAGAACAAAATATTCCGGTGTAACAGTTCCTCCGCAAGAGAAATTCCGAGACAACCGGTTCCAGTGCACAAGTCCATGAAACGAATATGTGAATGGTCACTCATGAGCGCGTAGGGTTCCAGATCCGGAAAACGCTTAAGGCCCAGGATCGATAATGCTGCCTCAATAACGCGTTCACTGTCCTGGCGCGGAATCAATACACCCCTTCCGACGAGAAAGCTTCGCTTCCAGAATTCCTGCGAACCTCGAATGTAGGCGAGCGGCTCGCGTTCAAGACGTCGGAGAAGTATATCCTCCAGACTTCTTCTGGCATCATTGGACAGGAGATCGTGAATACTCTCATTCTGCCGTGACGAGAAATAGGAACGATCCTTGCCGGTTACCAGAGAAAGCCATAACCACAATTCATCCCGTGCAGCTGAGACTCCGGCACGTTCGAGAATCGGGTATGTCGTCTGTATCCATTTCTTGATCGTCACCAGTTATCCTCATCCTTCTTCTCGGGAAGCACTGCCGCCATGGCGGCGATCGCAACCTCAATCATCGAATCATCCGGCTCACGCGTCGTAAAGCGTTGCATCCACATTCCGGGGCCGGCAACCGCCCTGCAGATCGGATTATTATCATGTCTGCCGGTAAACCGGATTATCTCGTAGGCGATACCAGCAACCAACGGGATCAAAGCGATTCGAATCAAAGCGTTGACCCACCAGATATTGATTCCGATGAACGCACCGGCAATCGAAAAGACAAGAATCGATACAATCACGACGACAAACAGGAAGGCCGTTCCGCAACGGGGGTGAAAACGGCTGAACTTGCGAATGTTCGCTACCGTTAAGGGTTCACCGGACTCATAGCAGGCAATGGTCTTGTGTTCCGCTCCGTGGTACATCCAGATGCGGGCGATATCTTTCATCTTCGAAATCAAATACAGATACAGGACAAAAATAACAATACGGACAACTCCCTCCACGAGGTTCAGAATGACACTGATCGCGATCGATTCTGTTCTCGCTCCGGGAATAAACGATGTGATTCCATCGACGATCAGTCTCGGCAGAAGGAAAAACAACGCGGCGCCAAATACAATACCGAGGATACCCGACGCGTAGATAAACAAATTCACATGACGATCGATAAAGGCATCCAGACGACTCGGCTTCTTCACAGAAGCAGGTCCTGCGGCGACTCTGGCCTCTTTTGCCTTTTCCGTAAAGTTGGTTTCCGTTACCGGAGCGGATTCTTCGGAATTCTTATCTGCCGTGTCCTGGGAGGAAGCAAGGGCTTCCGGAATTTGCGATTTGTCCGTTGTCGCCGCAGTCTCGGAATCTTCCGATAATTCGGCCGACTTCATCAGAGCGCCGGTTCCAAGGATCAACTGGCGAAACAGGCGCAGCCCGCCCCGGATAAACGGAATCTTCTCCAGAAGAATCAACTTCTGATCCTGCGCAACTTCCTCGACCAGAATGGACCCGTCAGATTTACGTATCGCCATCGCGGTTCTCTGGGGTCCAACCATCATCAATCCTTCGATCAGGGCTTGTCCGCCAATCGTCGTACGCTTCACCGGATTCTCATGGTTCTCTTGCCGATGATCTTCGGGTGCTTGCGCAGCCTTCACGGTTACTTCATTGTCAATATTGTCGGTCATGGTAATCTCCTCATAGATTCCTGTTCTAATTATCCGACAGGTAATCTTCCTTATTGTATCAGACAAGGCGCGAAAAGAAAAAGAGAGATGCGGAAAGCATCTCTCTTCGGCTTCTTAGATCGTGAATCGAAGACTTACTTCGTATCCATTCTCTTCCGGAACTTATCGACACGTCCGCCGGCATCAATAAGCTTCTGCTTACCGGTGTAGAACGGATGGCACTTCGAGCAAATATCAACGTGAAGGCTATTCTTCGTGGATGTTGTCTCGAAAGTCTCGCCGCAAGCGCACTTAACAGTAGCCTTCGTGGTCTTCGGGTGGATCTGATCTTTCATATGTTCACCTCTCATCATAAGCGCGGCGCGTATTCGTTCAGTCTTCGAACGGCTCTTTACGTATGCCGGGCCGGATCTTTGTGCAATGGTATGTTACATCAATTCGGGCTTCGATGTCAACGGTGATTTTTGCATTACGAAGTCATCCATGTAATACCCATTTCCGATATCCGATTTCTGCTCCCGTAGGATTCGAAAGCCTTTGCGCAAGTAGACATTAATTGACTGTGTATTGCCACGATTTACCGTAAGTGACAGTGACGTCAATGAGAGTTCCGACGCGAGATTCTCACAGAAAGCGAGCATACCCGAGAACACGCCCTTCCCTCGATATTCTTTTCTCAGATAAAGTTTACTGAGGAAGAGTTCCTCCCCTCGAGGCTGGACTCCGATATACCCCAGAACTTCCTCTCCCCCTTGGACGAAAAAGAATCGATACCCCTCATCGATCTGTTTCTTCATCGCCGGAACAGACAGAAACTTGTCGACCATATATTCGACCTGCTCACTGCCGATCAACTCCGGGTAATACTCCCGCCAGATCAACGCGGATATCTCCGACAATAGCTGAAGACTTTCACCATCCGTAATCTCTTTAAACACAACATTCATTTTTTGTTCTCCGCCTCATGTTTCTACAATTTCATAGATAAGATCCCGCAGTAGGGGATGAATCTCAGAGAAGCTCATGCCGTGATCCAGGATATGCTGCGTGTAGACAAGAGACAAACGTCTTTCCCTGTCCATGAGATTATATGCGCCTGCCGCACCGTCCCAACCGAATTCTCCGGCTCTCGCCTTCCCAGTATCCGCGGTCAAGGTTCGGACGCCAAGACCGTAACTATACGGATGAGGCTTCATTTGATTGAAGACCTTCTTTTGCGCCGGAGTCATATGGTCCTTTGTCATTAGGCGAAGGCTCTCTTCCGACAGTATCCGTTCTCCGCTCGATGTGACTCCGCCGCATGCCAGCGCGTCACATAAAAGAATCAATTCCGACGATACGCTTACGAGACCGGCGCCGCCGGAGGCAAAGCCCGGGGAGAATACGAAGGGATTTGTCTTCTCAAGGCAAAGGAGCGAATCCGTAGAAGCATCATATTGATACGGTTGCGACATCGCCTGAAGATGCGCTGTTGTCGGGAAAAACGTGGTTGTCGTCATCCCCAGCGGCTCGAAAAGATTCTCCCTCATCAAATCTGAAAACGTTCGCCCGGTCGCTGATTCAAGTACGGCACCCAACAGATCGTGGCACAGACTGTATTGGAATCGTTCCCCCGGTATAAAATCCAACGGTGCCTCCGCCAAACGATCCGCAAGCATACGGAGTGTCACGGTCTCCGGAGACCTCGCGAGCAATTCCTGAATCGGCGCGGCGGAAAGGCTGTAATTGAGACCGGCCGTCATCGTCATCAGATGAAAAACCGTCGGCTTCACCGGGCTGGGAATCACACGTTCACCTTGCCGTACGGCAGCCGACATCCATGCGGGCAGGTATTTCTCCACAGGATCTGTAAGAGAAAGAAAGCCTTTCTCGATCAAACGCATGGTTAATGTCATCGTAAAAAGTTTTGTGAAAGAATAAATGAAATATGTATCGCCGGGACCTGCGGGAGCGGTTCTTTTCGCGTCCGAGAAACCAGCCGAATGGTAGAAAACTTTGTGATGGTCGATATACACAACACATTCACACGCCGGAACATGCCATTTCTGCTCGGCTTGATCCAACAGATCGGACAATCTCACAAAGTCCATCACAAATTCTCCCTGCTTCATAACGCATGAACATGCTCCTCCAAATCGGACGAGCATGTTCAAATCTTTGATGTGAGCCGCACGATCCTTCAGGTCACTGCGTTCATCGACTCTTATTTCCCGCCTTGCGGAGCACCGCCCGGCGTACCGTTGCCGCCGAGGCGCGTACCTCGCATCGCTTCAAATGTAGCCTTGTCATTGAAGGATACATTCACGGATTGGACAAATTGCTGATTACCGGTGGTCTTCAGCAGAAGACTGATAATCATCTCCGTAACCGCCGCCGTGTCCAGCTGACCGAATGCTTTGCGAATGGTCCAGACCGCATCGAGTTCAAGCTGCGAGAGAAGCAGCTCCTCGCGACGGGTACCCGATTTGTTGATGTCGATCGCGGGAAAGATCCGCTTCTCCGAGAGCTTGCGGTCGAGGTAGACCTCCATATTGCCGGTTCCCTTGAACTCCTCGAAAATAACCTCGTCCATTCGCGATCCCGTATCGATCAAGGAAGTTGCGATAATCGTTAAGCTTCCGCCGTTCTCAATATTACGCGCCGCGCCGAAAAATCGCTTCGGCCCATAGAGTGCACCCGGATCAAGACCGCCGGACAAGGTACGGCCGGTCGGATTAATCGTCAGGTTGTAGGCGCGGGAGAGTCGGGTGATGGAGTCGAGGAGAATCACAACATCCTGGCCGAGTTCGACAAGGCGCATCGCACGCTCCAGAACGAGCTCGGTTATCTTACAATGGTTCTCAGGGGTCTTGTCGAAGGTCGAATAAACAACCTCTCCATTGATCGAGCGCTGCATGTCGGTAACTTCTTCCGGACGTTCATCGATCAGAAGAACGATCAGCTTTGAGTCGGGATTGTTGATGGATATGGCATTGGCAATCTTCTGAAGGAGAATTGTCTTACCGGCTTTCGGCGGAGAGACGATCATGCCGCGCTGGCCTTTGCCGATCGGAGCGATCAGATCGATGATTCGTGTGGAGAGTTCGTTCTTCTCTGTCTCGAGCGTATATTTCTGGTCCGGGTAAATGGGTGTGAGTCGATCAAAGTTCGGTCTTCGGACCATTTTTTCCGGAGCGTCTCCGTTTACTTCTTTGATAAACTGAATCGCGGGATATCGATCCGTATCACGCTTCGGCCGGCAGTATCCCGTTACCAGATCACCGACACGAAGGTTAAAGCGACGGATATAATTGGACGCCACATAGACATCGTTTTGCCCCTGCAGGTAATTCTCGCGCCGAAGGAATCCGTAGCTGCCGTCCTGGACAATCTCAAGGACTCCCGTCAAGAGTTCCAATGTGGGTTCCTTCGGTTTGTGGCTCTTAACCGGATGAGATACCGCTTCAACGGGCGGAGTTTCTGCGCTTGTTGCCTCCGCGTCAGAGATAATTTCCGGGGATGCATCCTGAATATATGGCCTGGCTTCCGCCATGCGTTCCTCTTTGGGAACGATAATGACGGACCGTCTCTTGGGTCGGTTGTGTTCCGCTTGTCGGATAACAGGTTCCGTAGAAACGACGTTCTCAGTCAGCGTCAGTGGAGTGGATTCGACCGGGGCCGGAGATTCACCGACGATCGGGGTGAGATTGTCGGTCGCGAAAGCCGAGGTGGTCATAGTAAGAGCTTCGGACGCGGGAGTATAGGTAGTCGGAATTGAATCTGTTGTTATAATTTCCGATTCGACAGGCGCCTGTTCGTTCTTGGCCGGATCAAAGGAATCGGAACCTTCACTGGGTGTGACAGTCTCGGGTTTGCTCTTCTTACGGCTCCCGGAGGTAACTCTCTTCTTCGTATCTGTCTTCGTAGTTTGCTTCGCTTCGATTTCGGTGACCGACGAACCTTTTCTTGAAGAAGGGCCTCTATTTGACTTGCTGCGAGAAGGTTTTGGTGCAGTCACCTGCAAAGTGCTATCTGTCATCGCAGAAGATGTAACTTCGGCCGTGATCGGAGTCGCAACGGATTCGGCGGCTTCAACAGGAAGAGTCGATTTGAGCGGTTGAGGCTCGGAGATCATTGCCTCTTCTGTCACAGGCTCGAGGATCGGCGCTGCCTTCTCCTCGATGGTCTCCTCCGATGCGTTCGCGTCGCGGCTCATGCGTTCCTGTTCTTTCAGAAGATCAAGAAGATCCTGTTTTGTCATACGAATTGCTTTCTCCTCGGATATGAGACCAAATAAAGTGGCAATGGCAACAAGATCTTTTTTCTTTTTTTGCGCAAAATTATCGATCGGATCCATTCATTCACCTCGGTTATTCTGAGTTCTTTTGTAAAGGGAAATTCCGGCTCACATGCAAACCACGGCACATTCCGTGCACGGAAAAACATACGTATTCCTTCATTCATTGAAAACAATCATCGAGATATCGTTGTTGTCTCGAAAAGAGAGAGTATGGCTATCGAAGCCGTAAAAAAAATCATGATCAGAAAGATATCGATAGGAAAGAATGCTGTAATTATAGTTTCTACATAGCTCACACGTCAATAGATTTTTCGTGCAAACTGCCGCTTAAGAGGAAAACCCCGACTTTTTGTCGCAGAAAAATAGGAATGCTCCCCATCCACTAGACAGAGAGCATCTCCTTCGATTCACGGTTACACGATAAATCCGTTATATGACCATCCCAAGTGACGAAGTACAAGTATTACGCGTCGCCGAGAGCGGCGAACTTATCCATCATGTTTAAGGCTTTACCGGTTCCGATCGCGACACAGCTAACCGCATCGTCGGCGACAAAGACGTCGATTCCGATCTTTGTGGCCAGCATGCGATCCAAACCATACAGCAGCGCTCCGCCACCGGTCATGACAATGCCTCGCTGACTGATATCCGCCATCAATTCCGGCGGCGTGCGTTCGAGAACCGAGTGAACTGCCTCGAATATCTGTGCAACAGGTTCCTCCAGCGCCTCGAGCATCTCGGTCGAAGACACGGTAACGGTAGCGGGAAGTCCGGTGATCAAGTTGCGTCCGCGAACGTCCATCGTCGCTTCCTCCTCGCGAGGGTAGGCGCAACCAATCTGAATCTTCAATTCCTCCGCCGTGCGATCACCGATCAGGACGTTATGCTTGCGGCGGACATGCTTGACGATCGCTTCGTCAAAACGGTCCCCGGCGACCTTCAGAGAATAGTCAACAACCGGCTCGCAGAGTGAAATGACGGAAATATCTGTCGTTCCGCCTCCGATGTCGACAATCATCGAGCCGCAGGCCTTGGTAATGTCAATTCCGGCTCCGATCGCGGCGGCGATCGGCTCGCGAATCAGGAAAACATCCTTCGCGCCGGCGTGGCGACATGCATCTTCGACGGCCTTCTGCTCAACCGGGGTAATGACCGAAGGCACGCAGACAACAATCGTCGGCTTAAAATACGTCGCGCGTAAGCCATGACATACGCGACCGATAAATGCCTTCAACATGACTTCTGTGACCTTGAAATCTGAAATAACACCATCGCGCAACGGACGGATCGCTTCAACGACGCCCGGTGTACGGCCGAGCATAAGACTCGCGCTCTCACCGACCGCCAGAACCTTACCCGTCTTCGTATTAACCGCAACAACCGACGGCTCCTTAAGAACAACACCTCTGCCTCGAACATATATCAAAACACTACAGGTACCGAGATCGATACCGATGTCCATGCCTAAACCCATGATAATCTCCTTGTGATCCCCTAGATCCGCAAAATACAAATGAACAGGATTAATGATACAATAAAAAAGAAGCTGATTCAATTGTCAGAGCGATAATCATTAGCTCAGCGGGATTTCTGACATGAAAAAAATACTGGCATGTCTACTTCTTCTGATCGACCACATCGGTTTATTATACGCCGAATTCCTCCCCGAAAACGCAAGTCTTTTGCTGCGATTCCTGGGAAGTTTGGCATTGCCCCTATTCGCGTACGATCTGGCGGCAGGGTTTCTTCGGTCGCGCAGTGTTCTTCGCTATTTTTTTCGCGTCCTCCTGATTGCGGGGATCGCAGAGACACTTCTTCTGATCTTTCTTTCACGAAGCGGCCATTCACCGACAGACTATCCCTTGGTGGATCTTGTCATTCTTCTCCTCTCTTTCCCCTTGCTGTATGGGATCGAAGTTTTCATCAATGCCCGCCCCGGCGACCGGATCGGATCATTACACCTTCTCAAAGCTTCCGCGACGACGCAGTCGGACCGCTTTGACGTACGGATCGGCGACGGCTCTTCCGGCCATCGCAGACCCTCAGGAGTTCGCATCCCGGGAATTCATCCGGTTCTTCTCGTCCTTCTGGCATTCCTGTGCTTCTTCTCCTGTATCACACTTTCTCTGACGCTGCCGCTCGAACGCGGTTTCTTCGGTATAATGACCGTCGCAATTTTCTATGTATCCAGAAGACTCGAGTGGAAAGACAAGGCCGTCTACTATCTGACAGCTTTCCTTTTTCTGTCATTTCTCGATGTTGCGATCTCTCTGCTATGTCGCCGCGAAATCAGCATGGCTTTCATTAGTGCGGCGGGCGTCCTCCTCTGTCTTCTTCCCTGGTCACAAAAGAAACCATCGGGCATACTCCGATGGTTTCCTTATCTCTTTTATCCGCTTCATTGGATCGTTCTCGTCGCCATATGGGTAATTCTTTTCTAATCTACGAAGTCCGGCTCACGATCGACGTTCTGCTTCTCGGCTTACGAATGTATATCTCTTCGTCTGTATCCGCGAAAAGCAAAGAAGAGAAATCCGCAGCAGCAAATTCCCGGAAATAGCAGATGAATTGGCGAGTAGCCGCGGATCAGGATATCCTTGGCGTCGAAATATCGAAAAAAACTTAAGTAACCGACCGGTTGTACCGATTCAGATAGATCCGACACAATCTTGATGACAAACATGAGGAGCAGTATCGCACTTGATACTGCGGCCGCCCTTTTGGGCTTTGTCAGAATACCTGCCCAAAAAGCTCCGAAGAACAAGAAGAGGATCTGTAAAAATAAACCGGCGCCCATCAAAGAGAGTAACTCCTCGACAAAACCATCGCCCTGCGAATAATGTGATAAAAGCGCATACGATGTCGCGAAAGTGATCGACCAGAGGATCATTTGAATCACAAGTGCCGCAGCGAGCTTCTCTGCAAGAACCCGACTCCGGGATATCGGCTTCACCAGAAGAAAATCCGCGGTCTTGTCGCGTTCTTCCTTCGCGATAATTCCCGAACCGATAAATACCGCATGTAACGAAAGCATGAGCGCGATATAGATGAACAGAATCCCATAATACTCGATGGCTCTCGATAGGTCGAAAACACCGATGCCGAAGATGTTCTTAAGGGATTCGGGCATCCCCGAGAACAGCTCTTCCATTGATCCGGGTCCGCCTTGGGCGCCGGCTTCATATTTGCCCATACCTGCTAGAATGAGGAAAACCATACCGCCGGACCAAATTGAAAGTGATTTTAGATTAGCGAAGATCTCTCGACGAAATAACAGCATACCTTCCTCCTTACACAGATTGGACCTCTCTGCGGGTATAAAAAATGTAGGACGCAAAAATACTTCCGACAATAATTACGGATCCAATCGCAATAAAGATCCACTCCGGTTGATAATCCGAAAGAAACGAAGACGCTTTCACATATTCAAAGGGCGTCAGGTAGCGAAGGAAATCACTCTCACTGGTCACGGCAAACGCAGAAAGTGCGTAGAAGAACATCGATATGCCGAGGGAAATCGGAATCACCGAACGAATCCGACGAATCGCACAACCAAGAAAAGATCCGATGGATCCGAATATCATCTGGATGAAGATGATTCCGAATGTGTAAAGGAGAAATATTTCCGTATCGAACGCTTCCGTGTCGAGAAGGTAAATCGAGAATCCTATAATAATGGAGTAAAGTACCGTCATCGATAAAAGGTCAACAAGTACCGTCAAAAGCTTTGTAGTAAGAAGCCTTGTTCGGGAGATCGGCTTGGTGAGAAGAAAATCCGCCGTTCTTTCGGAGAACTCCTTCGAGACGATCGACGTGCTTAAGTGAAGACTCATAATAGCGACAAACAGAAGGATCATCGTGTAGGCAAAGGAGAAATATCCAAGTGGCGTTTTGAATGTGTCCGTATAGATTCCCATAGCCTTCCGAACCGGTTCCGGGTATCGGTTAATGAATTCACTGAACGTAGTGAGATCATTGCGGATAATCGGATAAAATGCGATAAATATCCCGGCTAACGCGAGAATCGCTGCCGTCCAGATGACAACAAACAGGATGCTTCTTCTGAATTCATATCGAAATACATGCATCGTTCACCCCTCCTTCGAATAGTAATGGAGGAATATCTCTTCTAGATCCGGCTCTGATATGGTGATCGACTCTATCGAAATTTCGGCCAAAGAACGCAATATCTGCGATAAATCACCGTCAAAAATAAATGTCTTACTCTGGTCCTTGCTTACAAGTTCATGAATTCCATCCACTTGCATCGGAAGTGATGTGATGTCCGATGTTGTCTCAAGAGTGAATCGACGCACATTTTTCTCCTTCATATTGGAGATTCGATCCGTCTTAATAATCCTTCCCTCTTTGATAATCGCAATGCGTCCACAAATACGCTGAACCTCGCGAAGTATATGGGAAGACATAAGAATGGTAGCTCCGCGAGCATTCTCATCCATGATTAAAGAATAGAACGTCTGTTGCATCAGAGGATCCAGTCCAAGCGTAGGTTCATCCAGAATGACAAGATCCGGTTCATGAAGAAGACCCTGAACAATACCGACCTTCTTCTTGTTGCCCAAAGATAAGTCCTCGATCTTCCGGGTGAGATCGAGGTCGAGCCTCTCGGAGAGATCGATGATTCTCTTCCTACAGTCCTTGCGATAAAATTCCGCGGAGTAAAAAAGCAAGTCTCGAACTCTCATATGGTCATAATAGAAGACTTCACTCGGTAGGTATCCGACTCTTTTTGCTATTTCCGTAGACTCTGTAAAACAATCCATTCCAAATATTCGGGCCTGACCGGTAGTCGGTCGCAAGAGTGCAAGAAGAGTCCGGATCGTTGTCGATTTACCCGCACCATTCGGGCCGATAAAACCGAAGATCTCACCGGGTTCGATTTGCATCGTAACATCGATAATTCCTCTGGATTTTCCGTAGTATTTTGAGAGTTGATTCGTTTCGACAGCAAACTCCATACTCGATCCCTCCTCTTCCTCTATATTATGATCATATTCTTTATCGCGAGTGAAATAAAGTAAGAGAAGAAAAAAGATGCCTCAGCCGACTTCATTCAAGTCAATTGAGACATCTCTTCTTCTCTTTTCTTTTGTATCTCTGATCGGACGATCGCCCAGATTTGCCAGCCACCAACGACCGTCCAATCAAAAGACACAATACATGTTCCGAATAGATCAGAACGCAGAATTTGTCATGCGACAATGATATCATTAAAATTCTTTGCCGCACGAGAGAAAAATTCACCCGGTATAGAATGCTGTTCCGTTCAATTACCTTGAAGTAAGCTATAGGAGTAAAGCAAATCAACTACCGGGAGATTCATGATCTGTCGGCATCCGATCAACGGATGCCGACAAACCTCATAATTATTCTTTAACAGAACCGAGAGCAAGACCGTTAACAATCTGACGCGCCATCAAAATATAGGCAACGATAACCGGGAATACCGACATCGCATAACCAAAGTAGATAGCGCCGAGTTCCTGACGGTACGTGTCTCCACGAAGCGTAGAAACCAGAAGAGGTAATGTATACATCTCGATCTTTGTAATCAGGAGGGTAGGCGTGAAGAAGTTGTTCCACGATGCGATGAAGGCAAAGATGGCAAGTGTGAACATACCGGGCTTCGCCAGAGGCATCATAATTCTGTGGAAAATTCCGAACTCACTGCAACCGTCGATTCTTGCCGTATAGATCAGGTCCATAATAATCGCGCTCTCCAGATACTGCTTCGCGAAGAAAACAGAACCGGCGGCCGCAATGGCAGGCAGAATCAAAGGAATGTAGTTGTTCAGGAGGCCAAGCTTCGCAACATACTGATAGAAACCGACGATCGAAACCGCGGTAGGCATCAGAACGATGAAATAGACGAAGCCCTTCAGGAACTCCTTGATCTTGAAGTCATAAACCTGAATCGCGTACGCCGTCATCATGGAGAAGTAAACCGAAAGAACGGTGGTACATCCGCTGACGATGAAGCTGTTCAGAAGTCCCTGCGGGATATTCAGTCCCTTATTTCTAAGAATATTGTAGTTGTTGATCAGGTTGCCGCTGGGAATCATGCTGATACCCTGCTGGATCTCGGATGTTGTCTTCGTCGCGTTGACGAGCATCAACCAGATCGGAATGAGGCAGATCAATGTGATGAAGATAAGAACGATGTAAACGGCTGTTCTTGAAGCAGCCAGACCAACGCGGTTGCGGAGATCTTCATTTGAGTTGCCCTTGACATGATTACTCATCGTGCAGCTCCTCCTTTGGCCTTAATCAGCTGTTGTTTCTTATAGCGCTTACGGTCCTTCTGCAGAGCGATCTCATCTTTGTCGCGCAACAGGAAGAACACAACCATGGCAACAACCGCCGTAATAATAAACGTCATAATACCCATCGCAGAGGCAAGGCCGATGTGACCCTTACTGCTCTTAAACTTCATGTACATCAAGACGAACATCGTCATCAGAGCTCCGTTCGGAGATCCGCGACCGTCCGTAATAAGGTACGGAATATCGAACATCTGCATACCACCGACAAGGGAGGTTACAAGGGTATATACGAGAACCGGACGAAGGATCGGGAGTGTGATCTTACGGAACATGGTTAAGGTATTGGCACCGTCAACCATTGCGGCTTCATAGAGAGACTCGGAAATCGAGCTCATACCGGCAATGAGAATGATCAAGGTGTTGCCAAACCACATCCACCACTGGATATAGGCGACGAGACCCTGCATGAAGGGCTCGTTGATTTTGAAGTTTATTGCTTCAGAGAAGAAATGAAGGCCACCGACGAGCAACTGGTTCGCAGGTCCGTAGAAATCGAACAGCGAAGAGAACAGAACCGCAACTGTCGTAGGCATCAGAAGGTTAGGAAGATAGAAGACCGCACGCCAGAAGCCGATCGCACGAATGCGGAGGCGGACATTGGTCATCCAAACCGCGAGAAGCATAGCGATACCGATCTGCGGAATGAAGTTCATGATCCAGATCTTCCATGTGTTCAAGATAGACTGGAGAAAGAATTTATCCTGAATAAGAAGTTCAAAATTCTTCAGGCCTTGGAGATTGTAGGTACGCGACATCAACGTCGCGTTCGTAAGGCTCAAATAAAGCGTGTTAACAATCGGATAAAATCCAAAGGCCAGGTATGCGATAATAAACGGCGCAATCATTATATAAGCGGTGTAGTCCTTCTGGACCTTGCCGCCTCTTTTTAATTTGACGCTCCCCTGAACCGGCATCTGTTGCTTAGTGGCTGCGCTAGGCATGAGCATGTCCCTCCCGTTTCAAATTATCGGGAGCCTGCGGTGGATGGTTGGTCCACCACAGACTCCCGACGTTCGTTCATTTGAATAGATTACTCAACGATGATGTCGGGGAACTCAGAGGTGACAGCATCCTTGAACTGCTGGATCGCTTCTTCCTTCGTTGCCGCACCGGTAACGTAGTTGTTCAGCGGATCGTTCATTGCACGCTGGATCGCGTCGTCAGAACCCTGGAGAAGCTTGAGGCTTGTCTTGGGAGCTGCGAGAGAGAATCCTTCGTAAGCGTTCTGTCCGCCAAGGAACTCAGAAGCCTTGGAGGTAGCCATCGTGTCCATGATAGCGGCAACAACCTTGGCGCTGGAGACGAAGTCACCGGCAGGCTGTGCGATGTCATCGGCGATGGAAGGATCGATTTCCTTGAGGTACTCGTTCGTGTAGACGCCAGTTGCCCAGTTTGTCAGGTTCTCTTCGTCAAGAGCTACGAACTCAACGAACTTCATACCGGACTCTTTGTTCTTGGCTGTGTCCATAACACCAACCCATGTACCGCCCCACTGATAAGCCATCGGGCCAGCGATGCAAGCCCAGTCTCCGGCAGTGGTGGAGAGAACCGTACCGGCCTCGTCCTTAGCTTCTGCGTTGGTCATGAGAACATAAGGAAGACCCCATGTAGGCAGGAAGTAGGAGAAAACCTTCTTCGCGTTGCCGTTAGCGTCAGTCAGAGTGTCGTTCATGCCGGCGAACCAGCCTTCCTGCCACTGTGTTGCCTGAGCTTCATATCCCTCAGAACGGAATGTAAGAGCCATGTCCATCATCTCGTCAACCATAGGATCGATAACAAACTTGCCATCGACGATCCAGGGCTGCTCACGATTGGCATAGAAGAGGTTTGTGAAATCACCAGTGGAGCAAACGGTGTAGGTATCTCCACCGGACTTCTCCTTGATAACCGCAGCGGACTCTTCGAACTTCGCCATGTCGGAGAAGTATGTCTGAATCTCTGTCGGGTCGTCAGTGCCGAAATACTCTGTCGCAAGAGATCTGCGATAGAAGAAAGCACCAGGAGTTGCCTGATAGGAGAAAGCCTTGGTAACGCCGTCAAATGTTCCGATGTCGATCGTCATCTGATAGGTCTCCATCTCAGCGGCCTTCGGAAGAAGTTCGCCAAGGTCAGCCAGCAGATCGCTCTCAACATAGGACTTAACAAAAGATGCTTCCAGAACGATAACGTCCGGGACATCATCTGTTGTCAAGGAAGCCTGAACCTTCGTCTGATACTCGCCGTTGGTCATGGGAATCATGGTGTATTCCACAGCAACATCCGGGTTGTACTTCTGGAAAGCCAGAGCCATCGTCTTGATCTCGTTCGTGAATGACCAGATCTTCAACAACTGATCTCCGTCGCCAACAATAACAGGTGCTGTTGTCTCGGAAGTAGTTGCCTCGGTTGCTGCTGTTCCTTCTGTCGTTGTAGCTGTAGTTGTATCCGTTGCCGGTGTACATCCTGCTACGACGCCGGAAAGCATCAGCGTTGCCAGTGCGGCTGCGATTACTTTCTTTTTCGTCATTTCTAGTCCCTCCAATTTAATAATTCCCGCTTGATCGCGGTTCTTCTATGATTATATCGGCGTTGTTGATAAGTTTCAACACTTTTTTCTCTCATTTTTATACAAATTGCCTGATAAATCATTTTTTATTCCATCAGGTTTGCACAAGACCTGCCACAAAATTGCGGAATTCTGTACAACTTGTACAGAAAATTTTTATCTATGATAACCATTAAATCTGCAATTTTTCACGTAATTTATTACATATTATAGACCGCTTCTCGCAAGAGGCGTTTTTGATTCTGGCAGTTCGGGATTTTGCTCTCGCAATTTTCTGTTTTTTGCCTGCCCGTTCTGCTATAATCTGATCTTGGTAATCCGGATAAACGAAAATATTTGGCAAGCGAGGCGATGTACCATGGCATATTCTGTTAAAACGGACAAGAAATGGCAAAAACGTTGGGAAGATTCTCACCTCTATCGTTTCTCTCCGGATGCTCCGGGCGAGAAACTCTATTGTCTCGAGATGTTCTCCTATCCCTCCGGGGCGAATCTCCATCTCGGTCATTGGTACAATTATTCCCTCACGGATTCCTGGTCAAGAATGAAACGGATGCAGGGATATAATGTCTTCCATCCGATGGGCTTTGACGCGTTTGGTCTGCCGGCCGAGAATTACGCGATCAAGACAGGGATTCATCCGCAGGATTCCACGTTGTCAAATATTAAGACGATGGAGAAGCAGCTCAAAGAGATGGGCGCGACATTCGACTGGGATTATGAGCTTGCGACCTGTGACCCCCAATATTACCGCTGGAACCAGTGGATATTCCTTCGTCTTCTCGAGAAAGGCCTCGCCTATAGAAAGAATGCACCGGTGAACTGGTGTCCGAAATGCAACACGGTGCTAGCAAACGAGCAGGTTGTGGACGGTGCTTGCGAGAGATGTTCTACCGAAGTAACGCGCAAAGATATGACACAGTGGTTTTTCGCTATCACCAAATACGCGCAGGAGCTCCTTGACTGCCTCCCTGCCCTTGATTGGCCGGAGAAAACCAAGAAGATTCAGACCAACTGGATCGGTCGTTCGGAAGGTTCTCTGATTACTTTCGATTGCGAGAAGAACGGCGAATCGATTCCCGGCGACAACGGTGAATCGCTGAAGCTTCAAGTGTTTACAACGCGTGCGGACACGTTGATGGGTGTTACCTATGTTGTCGTCGCACCGGAGTCTCAACTCTGCGAGAAGCTTACGACGGACGAATGTCGCGACCGCGTGCGTGAGTATCAGGAATTTACGCGAAAAGCATCCGATATCGATCGCATGTCAACGACTCGTGAGAAGACCGGAGTTTTTACCGGCTCTTATGCGATTCATCCGTTCACGGGACGCAAGGTACCGGTGTGGGCCGCTGACTATGTCATCGCGGGATATGGTACCGGTGTCGTCATGGCGGTGCCCGGACACGACGAACGCGATTTCGCTTTTGCCGAGAAGTTTGCTCTCCCGATCGAGCGCGTTATCGCGTCCGCGACGGGAGAATCCGACGATCTCCCCTTCTGCGAGAAGGGCGTTCTTGTCAATTCCGGCGAATTCACCGGCCTTGCCTCCGAAGATGCTGTCAATCGAATGATCGACGCGTTGTCCGCCCGTGGCATGGGCGAGAAGAAGGTGAATTTCCGTCTGCGCGACTGGTTGATCTCCCGTCAACGCTACTGGGGAACACCGATTCCTGTCGTACATTGTCCTTCCTGCGGAATCGTGCCCGTGCCGGATGAGGATCTTCCCGTACTTCTTCCTTATGACGTAGCCTTCCGTCCGGACGGCGAATCGCCGCTGGCGAAGTGCGACAGCTTCATCCGTACGAGCTGCCCGAAATGCGGAGGCGAAGCGAAGCGCGACCCGGATACGATGGACACCTTCGTCGATTCCTCCTGGTATGAATTACGTTATCCGGATAACCGCAATCCCTCGATGCCTTTCGACCGGGAGAAGATCAACCGCCTCTGTCCGGTTGACAAATACGTCGGCGGACCGGAGCATGCGGCGATGCATCTTCTGTACGCGCGTTTCATCTGCAAGGCCCTTCGCGACATCGGCTTACTGGACTTCGATGAGCCTTTCACCTCGCTCGTGCACCAGGGAATTATTCTCGGACCCGACGGCAATCGAATGTCGAAGTCCAAGGGTAATACCGTTGCTCCCGATTCCTATGTTGACAAATACGGCTCGGATGTTTTCCGTACGTATCTGGCCTTTGGCTTTGCCTACACAGAGGGCGGCCCCTGGAGTGACAATGGTCTTCAGGCGATTGTTAAGTTTGTCTCGCGACTGGAACGCCTCGGAGATGAGGTCGCTGCGATGAAGCGGTCCGGGATCCCTGCACAGATTCCCGCCTCCCCGTCCGCTTCCGATAAGGAGCTTCTCTACGCGAAAAACTACACGATCCGCGCCGTTACCCAGGATACGGAGAGATTCCAGTTCAATACGTCCATCGCGCGAATGATGGAGTTCCTGAATGCGATCGGCAAGTATCAACAGCTTCCGGATGCATCGTCGTCCTTAATCGTCGACGCGTACGAGACGATGCTTCTTCTCTTCTCTCCGTTTGCACCGCACTTCTGCGAAGAACAATGGGAGATACTTGGCAATGGTTATTCGATCTTCCATCAAAAGTGGCCGATTTTTGATCCGAAGCATCTCGTACTCGATACGGTTGAGATCGCGATTCAGGTCAACGGTCAGGTCAAATTCCGTATTGATATTAAGTCGGATTTGACGCAGGAGGATGTTGAGCGTATTGTCCGCTCCGACGAACGATTTACGGAAGCTTTGGCCGGACGCTCGGTGGTCAAGTTCATTTACGTGAAGGGCCGTCTCGCTAATGTCGTCGCGAAATAACACAACGGAGGTTACCCCATGATCGTTCCGTTCGGATATGGCAAGGATATAATTTCGATCGAACTGCCTGACGCGAATCTTCTTTCTGTTCTGCATCCCAACGAGTCCGCAGGCGCAATACCCGCTTCGGAACACGACGAGGTCGAGAGATCGCTCTCCCACCCGATCGGAACGGACTTGCTTGAGTCGATTGTTCAGCCCGGCGAGAAGATCGTGATCATCACCAGTGACATCACGCGTCCGGTGCCGTCCTATAAGATCCTCCCTTCGATTCTTCGCCGACTCTTTACGGCCGGCATACGCGCGGATGATATTACCGTCATCTTCGCCCTGGGCAGTCACCGGCCCCATACGGAGGATGAGATGCGTCGCCTCGTCGGCGACGAGGTGTATGAACAAGTCTCCTGTATCGACTCGGTCGGAGATTTCACCTTTGTCGGCGAGAGCACGTACGGAACTCCTTTTGAAATCTTCGACCCTGTCGTCCAAGCGGATCGTCGCATCCTTGTTGGCAATATTGAATTCCACTATTTTGCCGGATACAGCGGCGGTGCAAAAGCGATCATGCCCGGTGTCTCGACAAGAAACGCAATATCGGCGAATCATAGCCGGATGGTGGAACCCGAGGCCAGAGCAGGTGCGATGGATAATAATCCCGTTCGCCTTGATATCGAAGATGTTGCCCGATTCGTACCGATCGACTTCATCGTTAATGTTGTGCTCGATGAGAAGAAGCACATTGTGAAGTCCGTCGCGGGACATCACGTGACGGCACATCGCGAGGGTTGCGCGTTTCTTGATGCGATGTACCGCGTGACAATCCCGAGGAGAGCGGATATCGTGATCGTCTCTCCCGGCGGCTATCCGAAAGATATCAATCTCTACCAGGCACAGAAAGCCTTGGACAATGCGAAACACGCCGTACGCGATGGCGGTATCGTTATCTGGCTTGCCTCTGCGAAGGAAGGATTCGGTGAGCATGTTTTCGAGCAATGGATGACGGGACACGATAAGGCCGCGGACATGATCCCCCATATTGCCGAGGATTTCCAACTTGGCGGGCACAAAGCGGCCGCGATCGCGCTGGTCCTTGAGAAAGCTCGAATCTTCCTGGTAAGTGACCTCCCGGATGAGATCGTTCGCCTTTGCCATTTGGAACCGAAACCGAGCATGAGCGATGCGCTTTCGGAGGCCTTTTCTCTTCTTGGGGATACCGCAAGTATCATAGCAATGCCGTACGGTGGATCCACATTACCTTTCGCGGCTGAATGACAATATGGGGTACAAATCGGCGACGCAGAGATAACCTATGCGCTAGCCATGCGCGAAACGTTTCGAAACGCAAATCAAAGATAGTTGCTATCTGGCGCTTTTCTCTTTATATACCTTATATATAACGCAGGGTTGAAATTACGTGTAGTTTTACATATTCCGTCTTCTCTATCGAAACTACGGATTTCTTTCGAAACGTTTCACTGTCCATCAGATCGATCCGATTTTATCTTTCTTCGAAATCGATCATGTCATTTCCCGACCCATAAAAAGGTTCGTTTATTGATAAATTATTCATTTCTGTCCCCGGAATCAGAACTTCTGATTGACAATGCCGCCCTTTATTCGTTATAATCTCTCTTGCGCGTTACGGTTCATCCGTTACGCCGATTTAGCTCAGTTGGTAGAGCAGCTGATTTGTAATCAGCAGGTCATCAGTTCGAGTCTGATAATCGGCTCCATGAGAAAACCTCAGAGGCTCTAGGCTTCTGAGGTTTTCTTTTTAATAGAATTAGGCTCATTGGTACGAATACCCTTTGTTAATCATATCCACCCTCAGATTCAGGCATGGCCTTGTACTCCGTTGTGTTGATCATATATTCCCTCAGGTATTCCATAAAAACGTGAAGATGCTGGCCGTCCATATTTTCGAGCATCTCCGTAGTACTGTCCCCGGAAACCGTGTATTCATGACCGTTAATACGATAACGGATCAGGAATATCTCATTGGGCGTTACCTGAACGGAATCACTGGTGACATTACCGGACAAATCAAATATTGCGAGTTCCTGCATTTTGGCATAGATTGCTTCCAAGTCTTCCCTTTCCCACGCGAGCTCGCTGTGATGAGTTCCATTCAGAATCAGATCCTTCTGGATTCCGCTTACGTAGGTATCCATGAAATTTTTCTGCGCCGGATTGATCCAGAATGCAAAGTAGATCGCAAAGTCATCGGGCATCGTATCCGGGATCACATTCACCTCCGGAACCATGGCAAGCTTAACGTCTTCGACAGAGATGCCCGATTCAAAAATCAGAGATCCTGCCGGAGGATATACCTTGCCGTCCGTTATTTTCATAAACCCGTCAACAATACTCGAATATTCATACGTCATATATTCATTTGTATTGTCACTGTCGTTAAAGGTGATGAACATCAGATATCTCGATCCAACATCCGGAGGACTTATCCAATCGATTGTCTCCGTAACATTGTCGGCAAATCCGCCAAACTGGTCAATTCGGATTGTATCAACAACGGATACTTCTCCTCCTTCCATTTTGAGAACCTCTTCGACTTGAACCAAAGAAGGAGTAACGTTAAATTTCTCCCAGAAAGCGCTGTCCCACAGAGTATTTTCGCTTTGCGTAAGTCGAACTGCGGGAAGAGTTTCTTGTACCGTGCCGATGATAACAATGTCCGTAACCTCAAGAAGTTCTTCAAGACTGGTATATGTAATGGGTGTTATGTAAGCGTACACTGATAACGTCGTCTCGGCGGCTGTGGTTTCTGTAATAATCGGTGGGTCGGATATTATGGAAATATCTGTGTCTTTGCAGGCACTGAGAATCGGCAGGACAAAAAGAAGACAGAGAAGTAAAACAAGATTTCGGAATCTATTCATACCTTAACCTCATTCCCGAAGACTAACAGAAATTATGGAAACGACTACCTTATGTCATATGCCATTATACAATAAATCGAGTCCGATCTTCGCCTTACAGAGTACAGGGGGCTGTTGCAAAGTGAACGTAAAGGTTCAGTCGGAGAAGAGAGTTGCCTATTATTACGGAGCGCCGCGTCGCGTAGCGACTTATAATCTGCACCGGCTCCGCCGGCTCTCCTACACTTTTGCAACAGCCCCATAATGTAAGAATCTTTACTGATTGATGTGCCATTCCTATTATAACTTGAGTGCCCACTCCCTCGCGTCCCACGTCCCGGTGACGATATCACCATAGAACTCCGGTTCATGGCAAACCATAAGAATTGTTCCGGCGAAATCCTGCAAAGCCTTCTTCAGGACCTCTTTGGCGACAACATCGAGGTGGTTTGTGGGCTCGTCCAGAACGAGCAAATTATATTTACGGTTCATGAGCTTGCACAAACGGAGTTTGGCTTGTTCTCCGCCGCTGAGTACGGACACCTTGCTCTCAATGTGTTTATTCGTTAATCCGCACCGCGCCAGTGCTGAGCGTAGTTCAGATATGCTCATCGACGGAAACTCATCACCCAGAGATTCAAGACTCGTTCGGTTTCTGTCCTGCGTGTTCTCCTGTTCGAAATATCCGATCGACAGATATTCGCCCTGCTTATGGTCACCGGATATGGCAGGAGTAAGACCCAGAAGGCTTTTGAGGAGAGTTGTTTTGCCGATACCGTTGGCACCGACGAGAGAGATCTTCTGACCTCGTTCCAGCTGCAAATCTATCGGACGGCTCAAGGGTTCATCATATCCGATCACAAGGCCCCGGGTCTCAAATACGGTTCGGCTGGGGGCACGGTCCGCGCGAAAAGAAAAAACCGGGATCGGCCGATCCTTATCTAGCTCAATCAGATCCATTTTATCGATCTTCTTCTGACGGCTCATCGCCATATTGCGTGTGGAGACACGGGCTTTGTTGCGTGCGACAAAATCTTTAAGACTCGCAATTTCCATTTGCTGACGCTCGTAAGCATCTTCCTTCTGTGCCTTCTGTACCTCGTAAACTTCCAGAAAATGGTCATAATCGCCGGCAAACCGTTCCAGTTGGCAATTGTTAACATGATAGACGACGTTAATGACACTGTTCATAAACGGAACATCGTGCGATATCAGGATAAACGCGTTCTCATAGTTTAAAAGATACTGTTTGAGCCACGCGATATGGTCCTCATCGAGATAGTTCGTCGGCTCATCAAGCAGCAGAATGTCCGGTTTTTCGAGCAGAAGCTTGGCGAGAAGCACCTTCGTTCGCTGGCCACCGCTAAGTGCCGTAACGTCCGTATCAAGGCCAAACGCAAGAAGGCCGAGAGCACCGGCCGTCTCTTCGATCTTCGCATCCATGAGAAAATAATCACTGTGTTCGATCTGCGTCTGCAGCTCACCCATCTCTTCCAACAGTTCTTCTATAGCGGCTTCATCCGCCTCGCCAAGGAGAGAATAGATCTCATCCAAGCGTGTTTGCTTAAGATTTAAATGATCAAATGCCTGCCGAAGGATGTCGCGGATCGTTGACCCGCTGGTAAGAATCGTATGCTGATCCAGATAGCCGGCCGTAATCCCGCGGGACCATTGAATCACACCTTCATCGGGCACCATATGATCGGTAACGATATTCATAAAGGTAGACTTACCTTCACCGTTCGCACCAACCAGGCCGATATGTTCCCCTCGATTCAAACGGAAGGAAATATCGTCGAAGATCGCACGATCACCAAAGCCATGGCTCAAATGTTCAACTGTCAGTAAACTCATCGAAAAACCTCTTGATTGCAGCTTGCGGATGTAAAACAGAACCTATAATAGCAGAGAAAGCCTGTTGTTGTCTTCACAGTAATTGCGAAAGGCCTCCGAGAAATCATTTTTTAAAGTCCCAATATGCTGATCGTTGATCAGTATATGATCCATAATAAATACTCGAACATATTTGTAAAATGATAACATTTTCAACGGGATTTGGGGAAGATCTTCGGGACTTTCGGAAGGAAGATCTATTTCGATAATTTGCAAATGTGCTAGAATTAGAACGCTGATACAACACTGGAGGTGACATATGAAGATTTTTCGTAAGACGATGGTTTCGATCTTAGTGGTTCTTGTATTTCTATGTTCCGGTTGCTCGTTTCCATCTCGAACCGACGTGTCAAGTTCGAACGGAATCTCCGAACCAACAACAATACCGGAGGAATCTACGATGACAACGGAGAGTACATCTGTACAAACTGAACCCTTGACCGCATCCTATCGAATCGTCATCGATGCCTTGGATTGGGGACCTTCTGTCGTTACGACCGTCCTAGCGCTTTCGGAGCCGATCCGTGTCGAAGATATCTGCTCATTCACGGTCACAGAAACCGGCGCTTACGGCCAGGAGAATGTACGCGAGGTAACGGACATCTATTTATGCGATGAGGCAGGAATTCGCACAGACGGCGACTCAGCTTATCTTGCGATTGAAATGCGTCCAATCCCTTGCGGTGCCGGCTCATATTTTGTTTTCAGCATGGAGACGTACCGGAACGAAGTGAACGAAGACTACTCCCTCTCTTTTGTTACGGATGCGGATCCAGGTGATCCTTTGTATCAGCTTGACGTGCAAGGAATTTCCTCCGGCACAGATATACCGGACATTGAGCTTTTCGAGACGGATGTTTTCGCGATGGAAGATCTCGCGTTGAATTATGGACTTTACCGACCCGTCACGGAAGGAAGTCATCCGCTGATCATATGGTTGCACGGACAAGGAGAAGGCGGCGATGATGTTCGCGTTGCTCTTTTAGGAAATCGAGTAACTGCTTTCGCGGAGAGCGAGGTGCAGGACGCGATGAATGGTGCCTATGTATTAATTCCGCAATGTCCCACCTACTGGCCTGAGGCCGAGGCGGGTAACGGGACCTTCGGGACGAGCCCCGACGGATCAAGCGCATATTTATCCATTCTTAAAGGATTAATCGATCAGACGATAGTCGATCATCCGGACATTGATCCGAACCGAATCCTGATCGGCGGTTGCTCGATGGGCGGATATATGACGACATCCATGCTTCTAGCCTATCCGGATTTTTTCGCCGCGGGTTTTCCTGTATGCGCCTATTACCCGAGCACGCTGATCGACGATGACGAGCTTACTACCCTATCGTCTACGCCCTTGTGGTATATCAACTGTGAGTCGGATCAGACGGTGCCTGTGAAGACCAATTCCGGCGCTATCATCGACCGTCTGCAAGAGATCGGCGTTGAGGTGCATTCGTCAAGTTTCCCCTACGTAGCTGATTTGACGGGAAAATACTTCGACGAGAACGGTGATCCCTTCTTCTATAACCCCCATTGGGTATGGATTCATGTGTATAACGGTGATTGTAATGAAGGGTCGCTTACGCTTTGGGATTTTCTTGCCGATGCCAGATTATCCTGACACGGTACTGATTTCTAACCTTAACCCATATGTTACCAATCTATAGCGTATTTGCATTAGAATTGTGGCATATTGGCTTGAACTATTGATCGCAAGGCGCTTCTCCTGATATTATCAACGCGTACATTGCAGTATTATGGACTCTAAAGACAGGCAGGTATTCATGAATTTTTCCGATATTATCTCATCTCTTAAGAAGCTTTGGCAGAAATTTCTGCATGCTCTCGATGGTTTTCTTCGGGTAAATACGAAGTTGAAACTAATTATCTTAAGTGTTTTCGCGTGTACCGCGGTTCTTCTCGTTCTTGTTATCGCTATCCCCCGCCTCATCTCAGCATCCCCGGCAATGGCTGTGTCGGAGACGACAATCATGACCGCACCGGCAACAGCCGCGCCCACCGCCACTCCGACATCGACACCTTCACCGACTCCGACGCCGACACCGACGCCTGACCCTACGCTACGTTTCGGCATGGAGAATGATAGGGTTCAAGATTTGCAGGAACGGCTGATGGAACTTAATTATCTTGATCTTGACGAGTCCACGAAGCGTTACGGGCCCGCGACGCAATATGCTGTCGAACTTTTCCAACGGCAACATGAGCTTGCCCAGGACGGTGTTGCCGGTCCTCAGACGCTGGCTCTTCTCTATTCGGTTGATGCGAAGAAATATACGCTTCTCGAGGGAACAACCGGAACGGACGTTGACAGCTTGCAGCGACAGTTGATTGATCTCGGATATCTGAACAAAGCAACAGGTTATTACGGCACGGAAACCGTCGATGCCGTTATTGAGTTTCAGGAGAGAAACGGCCTGGGAGTCGACGGAAAGACGGGAGAGCAGACACTCTCCTTGATCTATTCGCCGGATGCCCTGGAGAGTGAGTCTAAGGTGAAAGCTGAACTGCGTCGCGCCAATATCGATACGTTTATCGAGGTCGCGTACGATCAAATCGGTGATCCCTACGTCTTCGGCAATGTCGGACCAAATTCGTTCGACTGCTCCGGTCTGGTCTATTATTGCCTGCAACAGGCCGGATCCTCCCGCAGTCGTTATAATGCTGCCGGATATTCGAAGGTGACAGATTGGGAGAAGATCGAATCCATGGATAACCTTCAGATCGGCGATATTCTGTTCTTCAGTACGAATGGTAAGTCGATCGGGCATACCGGTATTTATATCGGAGACGGTATGATGATCGACGCTTCCTCCTCCAATGGAGAAGTCGTCAAACGCTCCTGCGTGACGGACTTCTGGTCCAGCCACTTCGTAGTAGCTCGTCGCCCCTGGTAAACCGTATTGTTATCTTCCCTACAGTCGCGAAAAGGACGGATCCCGAAAGGGATTCCGTCCTTTCTTCTCTTTCCTCGTTCTCGCTTGCAATAATGCACTCGCGATTTCTGACCGATTATACGAGTTTCTTTGCCCAGGCGTATCGACGTACCCGTAGAATACCGATGCCAACCTTCAGAAATTCTTCCAGACATGACATAAGGAACACGATCCAGAAAGGCTGATGCAGAACAAGCGCCGCTATCGCTGTGAAAGGAACACCGATGATCCACAGAACGCCGATATCGATCGCAGCTGCCGCTACGGTGTCCCCACCGGAACTCAGAATCCCGTTCATATTCGTGAAATTGATGCCCTTCGCCCAGATGAAAAACGCCATCAGAAGAATCGCCTGTTTGGTATAATCGAGGGCCTCCTGTGTCAGAATCGGAAACGGCAGAACCATCACATCGCGAAGCAGAATGAAGATCGGACACAACAGGATCCCCGTGAAAAATGCAAGACGAATCAATCGCCACGAATACATCTTTGCCGTATCGAGTTGACCTGCCCCCAGCTCCTGACCGAGGATAATACCTCCGGCGCTTCCGATTGCGATGAAAAGAATATTCATGAATTCACCGAGGGTGTTGTACACGGTAAATGCAGCGATGTGTGCGATGCCCAGCTGTCCGAACGAGATGCTGTACATGGTAATTCCAAGCGCCCACATCATGTTCTTGACAGCGATCGGCGATGATTTCAGAAAAATATTCTTCATCAGGGCCTTCCCCGGATTCACAAAATCGCGCCGGTGGAGGCTGATCGGCGACCTGGACTTGCGCGTGAGGATAATCAACATGACAAGCTCGATCAGCGCTCCGATAATGGTAGACGCGGCAGCCGCTCTTACGCCCAGCCGGGGAAATCCAAGGTTACCGTTGACAAATACACTGTCCAGAAGGATGTTGATTCCCGATCCGACAATGGAGGATATCAGCGGAACGATCGTGATGTTGATCGAGCGGAGCAGGCCGGTAAAGATGGATGTCACAGCCCAGATCGGGTAAGCGAACGCGACGATGCGCAAGTATTCGGACCCGATGGATCGGACTTCGGAAAAGGGCGACATGATGGACATAACCATCTCACTGAAGAAATATGCCAGGACAAAAAACACAAGGCCGATGACCGCGTTGATCACAATGCCTGATGTGAACGCCTTTCGAATGCCGCCGACGTCCTGATCCTTTCCCCAGAATTGTGAAGCATAGATCGAACATCCCGTAGCGATCGAGGCATAGCCGCACCACATGAGCATTGTCAGATTACCGGCTTGACCGGCCGCCGCGGCATAGCTGTCGCCAAGACCACTGATAAAGATCGTGTCAAAGATAAAAAGTGAGGACATCAGAAGCTGCTGAAGAGCCATCGGATACGCGAGCTTGATGAGCTTCCCCATAAAGACCTTGTCCGGCGCCATCAGGAGCCCCTTGCGTGATTGTGAAAACATAATATTCATTCCTTTCGTTACGGTTCTTCTCCCCCGAAAATAAAAACCCCGGAGACTTACGCCTCCGGGGTTCGTTCACGTACAAATGATCGCGAGATCAGCGGTCACGTAGGAGAATCATCCGGCAAGAGGCGGCATATATTTATGGTCGCGATGCGATTGGCGACAACATCAGAAGAATCGATGCGTCTGGCGGTCTTCTGCATATTCTTAACAATTGTAAAACTATCCAAGCCTCTCACCTCCTTTTTTAAGCTTTCTCCATATTAATGGTTGAATATTTCTTTGTCAAGATGATTTTTCGGGGGAAAATACGATCGTTATCTGATCGTTTATGACCGCTCATCTTCCAGCATACGGTCGGCAATGCGTACCGCCTCTTCAATAAATCGCGGACATGCGGTATCGAACAAACCTTCTCTTCGAATCTGCTCGAGATCTTCCGAAATCGTCAAATCATATCCCAGCAAGTCGCGGCAACGAATCGCTCCCTGGGACTTCTTGAAGTCCTGCAGAAACATCGTTGCCAACGCATTAGCCTTCTCCTTCGAAGCCGTATCGCCGACTTCCTTAGCACCATGATAATAACCCAACGCCATAAGTGCACCGGTCACCGCCCCGCAGACCTCACCGGTTCGCATTCCGCCGCCAAAGCAGGCCGCCGTCGAGTAAGCTGTCTCTTGATCGATATCTCCATGTGTGAGTGCCGCAAATACCGATTGTGCACAGTTCATTTTCTGGTTGAACAGATCCTCTGCAAATTTAACTTTATCCTCTGTAAGCATAATTCTCGCCTCCATTGCGATATTTTTTGATTATCGCTCTATAGCAAACATATTGTCAACCTCGCAATTTTCTTGCGTCATCGGACACAAAATTCTATACTGAACTCGAATATCTCTTGCCGCACACGGTATAAGGAGGATTATGCTGAAGCTGAAATATCTTGTTGATAACCGCCCCCTCGTTCTAAAGATCCTTTCACGTTGGTCATATGACGAAGATTCACTCGATCTTTTAGATCAATATCGCATTTCGTCCAATGCCGTATATCCCTTTCTTTATCAGGGAGAAGTTCGCCTCCTGCGATTTTTTCCCGTTTCGGAGAAACCAAAGAATGCCGGAATTGCAGAGATATCCTTTCTTCGTTATCTCGAAGAAGCGAAGTTCTCATCACTTCGTCTCATTCCCTCTTCACACGGCAATGATTATGAGATTTTCGATGAGGAGAGTGGCTCTTTTTTTGCCAGCGTGTTTTCGAAGGTTCCCGGAAGACGCATGGATGAGATTGATCCGAACAAGGAGAATGTTAAGGCGGCAGGACGTGCGCTCGGAGAACTGCATCGTCTGTCGTCCCTGTATGCTCCGGATTGCAAACGATGGTCATACACGGAAGCGCTCACCTTTTGCCGCGAGATAATTACGGAATCGAACGGACCTTCCATCGCATTGGCAGAGGCCGATTTCATCGAGAAACTTTTGAATGCGCTCCCCAGAACCGAAGACCGATTCGGTTTGATCCATTTCGATTTCGAGCGTGACAATCTTTTCTATCAAGAAGAGACGGGGATTTGTCATGTCATAGATTTCGACGATGCAATGTACCATTTCTTCGCGGCGGATGTCTGTCGAGCGGTTACGGACCTTGCGATCGAATGCCCGGATCTCGAGGAACGCATCGAAGAATGGTTTCTTCAAGGATACCGCGAGGTGCGTCCGATGACCGATGACGAACTCGCGATGTTCCCGTTGTTTCAGCGTTTCTTCGATTTGTTCTCCTACGCGCGGATTCTCCGCGTCATCGAAGAGCCTACAGAGGCCACACCCGAGTGGATGAGGAGCCTGTTGGTACATCTTTCAGATCTTATGGCAGAACGGAGCAGTGGCTTTGGCAAGCCTTTATTCGGAATGACAATGCGAGATCGATCCAATGATCCGGATTTCGATGAGGAAGCACCTTCCGGCGGCCTTCATCTTCTTCACAAGTCTCATGTGATCTTCCCGGTACCCGACCTAATGAAGACAGCGGCATTCTACGAGGACAAACTGGGTTTTCGTGCCATGCACGATATGAACACCAAGGAGTCACGCGTAATTCTCACGCGTGACGATATTCTCTTGATTCTCGTCCAGTCCTCCGTTAACAAGGTTTTCCCGAATCGCGACCTGTATCAGACGACCCTTGACGCTTATTTCACGACAGAAGAACCGGATCTTCTGCAGGCAGAGTTCATGGCGAGTGAGGTCTATATCGTTCGCCCGATCGGTGTCTCCGACAGTTCGGCGAGAGAATTTATTTTTGCCGATAGCGACGGACGTTGGATCGGGGTGGGAACCAGAATCCACCGCTGATTATTCACGAAACATAATGTCCGTACCATTCGGTTCCACAGGGCCTGTGACGCGAAAAAACGGGGCTGTTGCATTCTGAACATTTACGTTCATCTTGCAACAGTCCCGTTTTGATTATTGAAGTTAATGTCCTATCCGATTCTGATGTCCTCTGTCTTTCGAGAAACGATCCGGAGGATTCTCACGGAGTCGGAGCCGGAGTATCGGAAGGTGTAGTCTCCGGCGGAGCCGCTGTCGTAGCAGGTGTTGTCTCTGTGGTCGGAGGATTGGTTTCCGAAGAGGGTGTGTCAGATGGCGAAGTGTCAGACGGTAATGTGTCGGACGGCGGAGTTGTCTCCGAAGGAGGCGGCGCTGTAGGCAGAGTTACCGTTCCGGTCGCGGGATCCATCGGACAGATCGTGCCGTCAGGAGCAAGAACTCCGATGCGGATACGAGCGCGAATGGAAGGATATGTGCTGGTGGAAGCGACTTCCTTCTTCACTTCTACCCCGTCCTTATAATAAATCTTGTAGCAAGTCGCGCTGATATAATCGTGTGCGGTACGCTCTGTTACCTTGGATCCAACGGGAAGCGTCGGATCCGCGATATACTCCGGACCGGCAGGAGATGATCTGCCGTTTGTAACGCCTACGACTTCGATGGTCATACCGTCTTCGACAGGTCGACCGTAGATCTCCATCGTCACGTGAAGATCACTGTAAAAACAATGAATAGCGATCGGATATTCCGAACTATTGGTAAACTTGAAGTTCGCTCCGCCCCAGGTTACCGTCGCGTCGGTTCCGGTATCAACATAATCACTCGGCCACGAATGCGGCTTGCGCTCGTCAACCTGCAGATCTGCCATAAGAACGCTGTGATATAACGTACCCGTTGTCTGACAGATTCCTCCGCCGAGCTCCATACGCAGCGCACCGTTGTAAATTCCGGGAGCTTCCTTATAGCCCTTCTCGGAGGTGCGTTTGCCGATAAATGCATTGAAATCAAAGGACTCACCGGGCTGTAGAACAAGTCCGTCTACCGTCTTGCAAACCAAATCTATATTCGAATTGCGGTTCGGCTTATTGGAGGTCTTCGTCGTAAAGGACGATACCTTGCCGAGAGTCGCTTCTAAAAACTCCTTCGTGACCGCCGGCTTCTCAACCTCGGCAGCAACAAGAATCGGCTCGTCCGTCGTATTGTTTTCGACCGCGGCAAGGGCATCCTCGATCGCCTTATCGATATCAATGCTGACCCCGTCCACGGACTCTGTGATAATAAATGCGAGAGCCGTTGTATCGAACTCCGTTGTCGTTGCGTCCACGGGTTCCGTTTCGAGAGGTGTCAGAAGATCGGTTACCGCCTTGGCCAGGTTCTCTGTGCCGAATGTCTTCTCGACAGGAAAATCCTTCGGTGTCTTCGCAAGACCGAGAAGATTCTCATACCTATCCTTCAATGCCTCCGTCTCATCGGCAAGGGTGCTCGTACGGTTGTACTTGTATGCATCCTCGACAACAGTCTCTACATTATTTGCCGCGGAAATCGCTTCCGGGTCCAACGTGTATTCCTTCTCATTCACAAGAAATGTCAGCGTAACGGGGGCATCTTCCTCCGAAAGTTTCTCTTCAACAAGAGCCAGCGCTTCCTGTTTCGTCTTGCCACCGACATCAACGCCAGCTACAAGAATTCCCGGGTAGAAAGTATCGACGTCGAGAGCCGCCTTCATTTCCTCAATTGTGACCTCTGTCGTGCTTCCCGACGGATCTGTTACCGCGACCGGTCTTTGCTGATTGTCGAAGTAGAACTTGGCTGCTACTGTTCCGCCGATAACGACGATCGCTGCCGCTACGATGATGATAATCTTACGAGCTTTGGAGAATCCGGTGTTTGTTTTCTTCATTAGTTAAAAACCTGAAAGCCTTTCCTTGTGTAAGCTGTTCTACAGCTATCATGTTGCATACAGTTTATCGTATAAGATTCAGTGAGAAAAAACAACAGTAAAACGTTTAACATCGAAAAGAAATCACAAAAGTTTTCGAAACCCAATTTGTGATTCTACCGGGGGTATCGGGGTCGGTTCATGATATTATACAAAAAAAGGAGGCGCAATATGCTTCACGAGATACAACCAAAGGTTTTTGACAACCATTTTGTCTATCAAACCGCGACAGATCAGGATCTTTTTCTCTCCTACCGCGACGATTCTGTTCTTATTAAGGAAGATAAGGATAAGCTCTGGTACCCGTCCTTCGCCGAGTATTTCAGGAATAACAGCGAGCCGTATTCCCGGGCAGAGTATCTGTTTACCATTGACGGACTTCGATTTTTTCTCATGGAGTCCGTTGAGGAGAGACCGCAGGAAGGTTGGGTCTATGTCTCGACGAATCGTTTCCGTTCTGAACCGAAATACTGGCGATCCTTTGCCGGCGTCGTCGGCTGGCAGCTGAATCGTTGGTACCAGAATCGCAAATTCTGCGGGGCCTGCGGAACCGGGTTGATTCGCTCGACAAAGGAGCGAATGCTGCAATGCCCGAAATGCGGCGCAACAAATTATCCGACCATCTGTCCGAGCGTTATCGTAGGAATACATGATGGCGACCGGCTCCTGCTGACAAAATACGCGGGCCGGGCCTATACGAACTTCTCGCTCGTCGCCGGGTTTGTTGAAGTCGGCGAGAGCCTTGAGCAAGCGGTTCATCGCGAGGTTATGGAGGAAGTCGGCCTTACGATTAAGAATCTGCGGTACTACAAGAGCCAACCCTGGCCGTTCAGCGATTCACTTCTCGCCGGATTCTGGGCGGAACTTGACGGTGATCCGACGATCACGCTCGACGAGACCGAGTTGTCGGTTGGCATATGGGTCAAACGAGAAGAACTTCCGAATATGGATGGCTCCATTAGCCTAACCGGTGATATGATCCATGCTTTTCGCGAGGGGCGAGAGCGATCAGAAGAAATTCGCCAATCGCTCGGCGACGCGGGAAACGGGTAATCCGACAACCGTGTAGTAGTCGCCGCGAATCATGGATACAAGCAGGGCGCCCTCATCCTGAATGCCATATGCGCCCGCTTTGTCGAGCGGCGATCCGGTATCGACATAATCCTGGATCAGCTTACGCATGCGATGACTCCATGGGAAGAATCGCACACGCGTTGATGTGAAAAACGTATCGGTTCTTTGCGCCGAAACAATGCTGACTCCCGTAAAGACGTGGTGATCACGTCCGGAAAGACGGTGAAGCATATCGAAGGCTTCTTCTTTCGAGGTGGGCTTCCCGAGAAACTTGCCGTCGATAGCCACGAGAGTATCCGACCCGAGCACCGTCGCCAGCGGATGTTGCCGCCAAAGGTGGCACGCTTTGTTCTCGGCCAAATGCATCACGGTAAGAGCCGCCTTGATTCCGAAAGGTTTGCCTTGAAGGAGTTTATCGGCAGACCGGGTCAAAGCATCCTCATCCAGATCCGCGGCACAGGACGCAAAGGGAATCCCCGCAAGTCGCAGGTATTCCCTTCGGCGCGGCGAACTGCTGGCCAGAAGTAATCCGGTCCGTGATTCCTTTGCTGCATCCGACAATTCACCATTGTCCCACGAGTTTTCCTGCGGGAAGATCGATCTGTAGAGCGATAAGACCTCTTCTTCCGCCATAAGATCTGTTTCCAGACACTCCCACCCGTCTTCGCCGGATAAGATGACTCGCTCCCGTCCGTATTCTGCCGCAAGATCGTCGAGTCCCCGAAGAGCTTCGGCCTCGGCACGGAAGTGAGCTGTGACGGATCCGTTTGAAGTGATATCCGCATCGGGACAGATGCGTCGGACATATTCCGTGAGCAATTCATCCTCGGACACTTCGGGAAAAATAACGCGGATATTGTAACGCATGGGTTCCCTCCAAATGTCAGGTTTCAAAGGACATACGGGCCGAGGTCAGAAGCGCCGAAATAAATTCACGGTTTACCGTAAGATTACGTGCAATCTTCTTCTCCTGCTTCTTTGTCTGGCCATTCTGGCGCACATACGATATCGAACTGACATTAATGTAATTCTCGGCGTAGTCCTGCGAGTGAAAGAGCTCGATCTCAATATGCGGCTCGATCCCGATTTCGGATGCCGGAACCACGTTGGGAAGAAGGATCTCCGGATTTGAGGATATCATCTGTGAGGTTAAAGCTTCGGGAAAATTCCGAAGATAGATATTTCCCTTCTGTTGTATGGCCCACTGGTTCTCGCCGGCGATGAAAGGCTTGGCGGCCTGCCCGCTGAGCATACGAAGATAAATCGCGAAAATGATCGCAAACTCTGCCAGCCAGATCAAGGCGAGCATAATTCCATTCATCGACGCTCCGCTGTCACTCATCGACCAGGTGCCGTATTGATTAATCTCGATAATCGCATCGACGAGCGCAACAGGATTCAAAAGAAAGCCCGGCAGCATGGATAGATAGGAAGCCTGATCCTCTCCGATGTACCATAATGTATACACATAACTGGAGAACATCGCCCATTTTACGTATTGAAAAAGAAGTGCGGAGACGGCACCGGCAATCATAACGGTTGGGGTATTCCCAAGTTTTAACAGCTTGCAGAGCAATGCCGCGATAAGTCCGGAACCGATTCCGAGCAGAACCGCCATCAAGGCAGAGAGCTGAACCACAGGTATGATTCGAACCAGGATCAGATACGGGAGGCTCAAGATGGAACCGACCAGCGTTGTCGCGATGAGAAATACGAGAAGTTGTGGCAGCCGGATCGGCGCGGAACGGTTTGAACTCGACATCATACTCATGGTATAACCTCCGGAATATGCTCCCTCCCTGCAGGGCTTTTGTGCGGGAACGGCTGTTGTTCAGTAGCTTTTTACTTAGCATTCTAGCTGAGCGTAACGTTTTGTCAAGAAAATGCGATAAACAGGGGAACCGTGGTCTTATATCCGTCATGATGATTATCAATCGTTAATTTATTTTGCGTTTCTTTTTTGATTATTCATCGCGTTTTTCATCTTGTTTTAATAATATTCACAATGTAAGACGATTTCTTAGGAATTTTATGTTTTCACGTGTCGGTGAATGGTATATAATTAAGGAAATAAAAAACATCTGTATTTATCAAAACTTGATCGATCGCATAGGGTTTTCCTACAAACAGAAGGTGGTAAAGATTATGGCAAAACATCGAATTTTACTCGTGGACGACGATCCGGATATTCTTGAGGTGAACCGTGTCCTTCTGACGAACGAGGGTTATGACGTGAATACGGCAATGTCGATTTCCCAGACTTTGGAGAAGGTCGCGACCAACTCCTACGATTGTATCGTGCTGGACATCATGCTTCCGGACGGAAGCGCATACGATCTTCCCGCGAAGCTCAGAGTCTATACGAAGTCTCCGATCATCTTCCTGTCTGCACGTGATCAACTCGAAGATAAGATTACCGGTTTCCGCGTCGGCGGCGACGATTACATGACGAAGCCTTACAGCCTCCAGGAACTGTCGGCGCGCATATCCGCACATATTCGCCGGAATATGACATCCGACGGACTGCTCATGGAGTTCCCGCCACTTACAATCAATTTGAAGACAAGAGAAGTAACGCTTAACAATCATGTTGTCCACCTGACGAATCGCGAATTCGATATTCTCCGTCTTCTTGCCGAGACGCCGAACGTTATCGTACCCTTCACGCGGATTTATTCGCTGGTGTGGGGCGACGACGGCATGTGTGACAACCACCTTGTTATGGTCAACATCAGTTACCTGCGCAAGAAGATGGAGAAAGCCGCACCGGACATCCAGTTTGTTAAGACGGAGTGGGGCAGCGGATACTCCTTTGCATACCCGCCGATCCGTAACACCCTGCGCGCCGAGTAAGGCCAATCTTGGCCACATGGAGACAGCATATGGCAAGCAACTTACGCGATAAGCCGTCGAGACGAAGAATTCTTCGGACGCTCGGCTTATCGGCGTTCTTCTTCTGTTTCATTCTCGCGCTTCTCTTCGGAATTCTGGCGTTGAACAAGCGTCACACGAAGGATCTTCATTTTGATGACTCCGGAGCCGTCGACCTGACGGGATGGGTATTCGAGAAGCGTGGCATGAATTTTTTGGAGTCCGGATGGTCCGTCTATCCGGGAGTGTTTCTTGAACCCGCTGCCTTCTCAGACAGTGCAACAAATGACCTTCCCCACTATGAGAATTTTCGCCTGAGCGCCGTCGGTTGGAATGATCCCGGTGAAGATGCTGTATGGACAGCACCGAAAGGGTCATCCGCTTCTGCCGGCGCTTTCAATATCGCGACATATCATATCGTCGTCCGGGTGTCTCCGGAGTATGGCCTTCTCTCCATGGATTTTCCAGAGCTAAATCAAGCCGCCCGGATTTACATCAACGGCAAGCTTGTGCGTGTTAACGGAACTCTGTCCGAATCCAAAGAATCTTTTCACGCGGACGCCTCAACGCCGATCCTGGACATCGCGCCGGACAAGGACGGAACTCTCGATATCGTCATTCAAAACGCGAGTTTCGTGGCACCGTATCCGGGTGTCTGTTCGGCACCCGGTATCGGAACGGGAGAACAGGTGTCGTTTCTCACCGTCGTGTCACGCATGTGGCTCACGAGTGTTTTTACCCTCCTGTTTCTCATTGTCGTCATCGGATTCTATGTATCCTTCACGTTCGAGAACAGGAATAAGTACTATTATTTTATTCTTCTCATCTTCTCGGCATTGTCCTTTGATTTCTTCGACAGGAGTTACAACCCCCTTCCCGATCATTGGAATTTCCTTCTTCAGATAACGGTTTATCTGATTATGGCGATCTTTTCTGTCATGTATTTCTCTTCTCTTTTCTCGAAAAACATCAGTTCATTCTTTGATAAACTGACACGCGTCGATGTATATCTATTTTTTGCGATCCTGTCTTCTCTCATCATCGTTTTCTGGTTACGACAAGACGACATGAGTCAGACCTTGCCGATTTGGATTACCGCGATTCTCGTCTGTACAATTCATCTGTATCTTCTGGCGAAGATCATTTATGTAAGTATTGTCAGCAAGGAGTACGGTGCTTTTCACATCGTTTCCGCGATTATGGCAACGATGGTTTTCGCGTCGATGCTGATACGAACGCAGGCCATTTTCTATATTCCCCTTCATTCCGTCTGTATTATGATGTTAATCCTCGGTACCGTCATGTACTTCACGATTCAATATGTCGGAGCGAACAATCAAGTCTCGCGGTTTACGCAAGAGTTGGAGGTCGCGGTTCAGGACAAGACGCGTAACATCGCAAAAGTGAACTCCGAATTACTGTTAGCGAACAAGCGATTGTTGGAGAATGAAGATGCGCGAAAAAAAATGATGAGCAACGTATCCCACGACCTTCGTACTCCGATTACGGCAATCCGGGGATATATTGAACTTCTTCTCCGCGCCGGCAAAGACATTCCTCCGGAAACGAGCGAGACCTACCTGAAGAACATGCATACGAGATGTATGCAGATGGAACAGTTAATCGAGGATTTGATGCAACTGACCCGGCTCGAATCGGGTGAAGTGATCGGTGAGATGGAGACATTGAGCCTGTCGGATATTATATCGAGCCTTTATGACCTCTACGCGTCCGAGTCACAGCATGAAGGCAAGAGAATCGAACTCAACCTCCCGGAGAATGATCCTCTGCTTGTTAAGGGTGATCCGAATAATCTTTTACGGGTATTTGACAATCTTCTCGTCAACGCCCTTCGTTATACCGGTGAGGATGCCGATATAAAGATCGACGCTTTTCGCGATAAGGTCGCAGATGAGGACGAGTTCATTCACATTATCGTATCCGACAATGGATGCGGGATTCCCGAAGCCGAGATTCCCTATGTTTTCGACCGCTTCTACCGGGCTTCGAATTCCTCGATCATGAAGAACGGCACAGGCCTTGGTCTTGCTATCGTCCGAAGCATCATCAAGAAGCACAGCGGTCAGGTTTGGGTCGAGAGTCGCGAGGGCATCGGTTCAATCTTCCACGTGAAGTTGCCTGCAGCAACAGAAGCGAGAGATTAAGCCAGATCTTAAGCGATGCATGACACCAAGGCACACATTTCATAATGCAGCTGGCTCATAATCCCTTCTTTCAAGAAAAAAATCCAGAAGATTATCGGCGCGATTTCTTCCATGGTGATTATCCCTCATTGTTTACATGCGAAATGCGTAATTTGCAATATTGCATATAATCATTGATAAGAAATGCCGCTAAGATCCCGACGCCTATATGAAACTCTAGGACTGGAATAATACGAAGAGGCTGTTAAAACGAACGCAAAGGTTCAGGATTCAACAGCCCTTATTTCTTGCGTGAGCTGAAATGAGCGCCACCTGCCGTGATTATGGGCGAAAACACAGGTTATGATCGATTTCGCCCATACTTCTTGAGCCCAGGATCCGGCGCTGAGTAGAGAGTTATGGGCGAAAACACAGGTTATGGGCGATTTCGCCCATACTTCTTGAACCCAGGCCCCGGCGCTGAGTAGAGAGTTATGGGCGAAAACACAGGTTATGGGCGATTTCGCCCATACTTCTTGAG